>NZ_JWTB01000003.1 GCF_000813845.1 Pseudarthrobacter phenanthrenivorans | reverse complement strand
AACCCGCGACGGCTACACCGGGACAGCGCCCGTCATCGCCAACCGGACCCCCATCTCCTGACTCCGCCCCTCCACCAACGTCGAGCTGAAGAAAGATCATGACACCAGAGCCGCAACCCATCCTGACCGAAACCCAGACCCAGCCCGCACCCGCCGGTAACGCGCCGGCGCTCAACCCGCACCACCCGGAGACGCCGGACCACGGGCACCCGACCCTGAAGTCCGCCGGGCACGTCATCGTGGATTCGCTCGTAGCCCACGGCGTGGAACGCACGTATGTGGTTCCCGGCGAGAGCTTCCTCGACGTGCTGGACGGCCTGCACAATTCCGACATCGAAACCATCGTCTGCAGGCACGAAGGCGGGGCCGCCTACATGGCGGAGGCGGACGGCAAGATGCAACAGCGCCCGGGCATCGCGATGGTCACCCGGGGTCCCGGCGCCGCAAACGCGCACGTGGGCCTCCACACGGCCTGGCAGGATTCCACCCCCATGCTGCTCTTCGTGGGGCTCATCCCGTTCGCCCACCGGGACCGGGAGGCCTTCCAGGAATTCGACATCAAATCCTGGTTCGACACTGGCGCCAAGCGGGTCATGGTCCTCGACCATGCCGAGCGGGCTTCCGAAATCGTGGCAGAAGCCATGTTTGCCGCCATGAGCGGACGGCCGGGTCCGGTGGTGGTGGGCCTGCCGGAGGACATCATCCGGCAGCAGATCAGCCCGGCGCTGCACCCTCCCATTCCCGTGGCGGCGGGTGGCATGAACGGCGCGGATTCAGCGGCGCTGCAGGCCGCGCTGGCTGAATCCAGCAAGCCGCTCTTTGTCACCGGCGGCAATGACTGGACCCCGGAGGCTGCCCGGAGGCTCACCGCGTGGCTGGAGCGGCACAACATTCCTGCTGCTGCCGAATGGCGGACGCAGGGAACCGTTCCCTTCGATTCGCCCTCCTACGTGGGGCCTATCGGTTATGGCCGGCCGCGCCCCACCTATGACCTGCTGGAAGAGACCGACCTCCTGGTGTTCGTGGGGACAGTCCCCGGGGATGTGATCACCGACGGGTTCGTCTGCCGCCAGGACTGGAGCAAGAAGAACTTCCTGGTCACGGTGGACCCGTCGCTGCGCGGCCGCTCCGGTCCTGTATCCCGGCAGATCCTGGCCAAACCGGACGCGTTCGTCCGCGACCTCGAGAACATCGGGCTGCCGGTCAAGGAAGAGTGGAAAGCGTGGACGGCGAAGATGCGGGCCGAACAGGAGGACTTCGCGGCGCTGCCCCCGGCTACGCCCGGCCCGGGCAAGGCGAGGATGGACACCCTGATGGCCAACCTGGTGCCCCGGCTGCCCGCGGATGCCATGGTGACGTTCGGGGCCGGTGAGCACACCAACTGGGCCCACCGGTATTTCCCCACCCGCCGCTACGCGTCCATGATCAGTGCCCGCAACGGCTCCATGGGCTATTCCGTGCCGTCGGCCATCGCCGCATCGCTCGCAGAACCACGACGGCGCGTGGTCACCATTGCGGGCGACGGTGAGTTCCTCATGAACGGGCAGGAGTTGGCCACTGCTGCCCAGTACGGCGCCACTCCCTTGGTGGTGGTCATGGACAACCAGGAGTATGGCACCATCCGGACGCACCAAGAGCGGCACTACCCGCAGCGGGTGTCCGGCACGCAGCTGAAGAACCCTGATTTTGCGCTGATGGCCAGGGCCTTCGGCGGCTTCGGCATCACCGTCACCGCGGACTGGGAGGTGCCGGCCGCCCTGGACGCGGCGCTGGCGGCGATCGACCGGGACGGCATGTTCGCGCTGATCCACCTCGTCGTGGAACAGCGCGTCAAGGCGTACTAGCGCACCAGGGAAGGCCGGCATGCGGGTGCCGGCCTTCCCTGGCGGGCTGATCCGCTACAGCCGGTCCGTGCGGTCCTCGCCGCCCTTGTGGCTGGACCCGCGCAGGTTCTCCTGGACTTTCCCGAACAGGTCCTTGATGGTGGACTCAGCGTTGGTAATGACGTCCACGGGAACGAAGACCTCGTGCGTCACCGGCAGGTCGTATTCATCCTTCAGGTGCGTGCCGTTCCCCACCCCCGTCAGGGACAGGTAGACCATGGCCTCTGTCCGCGCGATTCCGGCAAGCTTTCCGAACACGACGGTGAACTCATTCGGCTGGAAGCTGATGGTCTGGCCGATGTGGCTGCGGCCCAGTTCCCCGGCGGGAACGGCCTTTTCCGACTGGCTTCCGGTGTAGTCCATGAACTTCTCCTTCGATCGCCAACACGTACGCAGGCAGTCTAACCCTGCCCCTCCACGCCGTCACGGGCCGTTGCTGGAGGCCTGCACAAAGGCGTCCACGCGACGGTGGCCATTCCTCTATTGAGCCGCGCCCCAGCCCGACTGTTTGATGGCATCACAGGGCGGCAACGGCCGCCCTGCCACCCCGTGCAAAGGAACAACCGTGACTTCAATGACGAGCCGCGTAAAAAGCCCCGTCCGCTGGGACGCCGTCGAACCCGGCGACACCGTGGACCTGAAGAGGAATGGCCGCACCGTGTACAGCGGCGTGGTGGATACCAGGACCGACGACGGCGACGTTGTATGGGTGACCGCGCCGTCCGGAGGCCGCCGCCTGTTCCATATCGCCGATGGCTACGACCTGGCGGAGGTGCCGGCGTGATGGAGTGCCCGGAGGATTGCCACTACTGCAGCGGCCCGGAGACGGACTGACCGGACGCCGGCACCTGGATGCGCCGACCGGCCTGCGGGCACCCTGGTGCCGGCCGGATCATCACGATCCGGGCATCAAATTGCCGCCGCGGCAGGCAGCATCGTTGACGCGGGCAACCGGTACAGCGAAGGTGGTGCCATGAGGTCTCAGAAAATGTCCCCGGGGTTTGCCATGACGACGGCGGCCGCAGCGGCAGCGCTGCTGCTCACCGCGTGCGGTCCAACCCAGCCGCAGTCCCAAACCACCACGTCTCCCGCCACCGGGCAGGCCAGCCAGTCCCCCTCGTCGTCGGCATCCACGCCACCGGCTTCGCCGGCCCCGGCCACGTCAACGCCTGCCATGTCGGAATCCCCTGCGCCCGGAACCACCGCTGGCGCTCCCGGCCTCTGCAAGGCGGCAGGGCTCACGGCGGCAACCGACGCTTCCGGTGGAGGCGCTGCAGGCAGTGTGTATATGAAGTTGAACCTCACCAACAAGGGTTCCGAGCCCTGCATCCTGCGGGGTTTCCCCGGCGTCTCGCTGGTGGCCGACGCTGCAGGCGCCCCGATCGGTGCGGCCGCCACCCGGGACGAGTCAGCCGCCGTCGTCGACGTCCTGCTCGCTCCCGGCCAGACCGGCACCGCGGTGCTGCGATACACGCAGGCCGGCAACTACATGGACTGCTCGCCCGTGGATGCTGCCGGATACCGGATCTACCCGCCCGAGGACACCGACTCGCTGTTCCTTCCGCAGCCCACCAGGGCCTGCAGCAACGCCAACATCACCCTGCTCAGCATCGGGGCGTTCCAGCCCGCCTGACGGCGGGTACCCCGGCGAACACCATCTGTCCCTGGACACACCCGGCTCCTGGACAAAGCCATGTTACGGAACGGCCGAAGGCGGCCCGGCAATCAAGCCGGGCCGCCTTCAGTACTGTGGTGCCGCCGTCGGGCCTTCTTTCCTGGGTGCCGGCAGCGGGATGTTGGGCTACCTCGTTGCCGTGGTGGTGCGTCCGGCGGCCGCCGTGCCGCGGGACAAGGCAACGCCCAGGCCGATCATGGCGACGCCGAGGATGAAGTGCAGCCAGTTGTCGGCAGTGTTGACCGGGACAAAATTGGCTCCGCTGTCCTGGCCGATGAGCAGGCCGTAGAGCCACAGCACAAGGTAGATGGCGCCGCCCACCACCAGGTAGTTCTTCGACGCAGCCGCGCTGCGCGCCATGGCGACACCGGCGATGCCGAACAGCAGGTGGACGATGTTGTGCAGTATGGACACCTGGAAAACGCCCAGGAGCAGGGCACCGGAGCCGTGCCCCGCGAATCCGAGGGATTCGTAGTTGGCGGTGATACCCGGAATGAACCTGAGAATTCCTACCAGGATGAAGACCGCGCCCACGGCGAGGGTGGCTTTTTGGACGTTGGTCCGGCCTACAGTGCGACCGCCCGGAATTCATGGTTGTCATGATTTCTCCTGCTTGTGTCGTGGTGCGTTCTTGGCCGCCGGGCGATGCGCGACCGATAGTGCCTGGCCGTAGACCTAACCCCCGTTATGGTAAGTAGACTTATCAAATCCGCCACGGATAGCAGGGGTCCCTGACAGACCCATCACAAAACGGCCCCCAAAAGGGCCTTGGACCGGAGGCAGGTTGGACTGGCATGGCGTCGATTTGGCTGGACCGCAGGGATTCCTTCACGTCTGATCCCTTTGAACCCGACTCCAGGTACGACGCGGTGGTGGCGGGTGCAGGCCTGACCGGCCTGGTCACCGCACTGCTGCTGGCAAGGTCGGGCCAACGCGTGCTGGTGCTGGAAGCGCGCTATCCGGGCGCCGTCACCACGGGCAATACCACCGCGAAGGTCACCCTGCTGCAGGGGACGTTCCTGTCCCAGCTCGCCCGGCAGTATTCGCAGAAACAGGTCCAGGCCTACGTGGACGGGAACCGCGAAGGCCAGGCCTGGCTGCTGCGCTACCTGGCGGAACAGGGCGTGCCGTTCCAGCGCCGCGACGCCTACACCTATGCCGCTTCCGCCCAAGGCACCGAGAAACTGCGGGAAGAAGTCAAAGCCGCGGGAACTGCGGGCCTGGACGTGGACTATGTGCGCGACGCCGGCCTGCCGTTTCCTGTCCACGGCGCTGTCCGCCTGCGGGACCAGGCCCAGATCAACCCGATGGACGTCCTCGATGCGCTGGTGGCCGACATCCGCAGCCGTGGCGGACGCATCGTCGGCGACGTCCGGCTCCAGGATGTCACCGGAGGCACCCCCTCTGCCGTTCGGACCAACCGGGGCAGCGTCAGGGCGGACAAGGTGGTCCTGGCCACCGGCGTCCCGGTCCTTGACCGCGGCCTGTATTTCGCCAAACTCAAACCCAGCCGGTCCTATGCGGCGGCGCTGGAACTGCAGGAGGACCAGGCCCCGCCTCCGGGCATGTACATCTCTGTTGAGCAGCCCACCCATTCCCTCCGTGACTACCAGCTGGATGGACGGAGCCTGCTGCTGGTGGGCGGGCACGGCCACCACGTGGGCCGGACCGGCTCTGAAAAGGCACACCTTGCCGGCCTGCTGGACTGGACCCGGCAGCACTACCCCGGGGCAGCCACCACGCACACCTGGTCGGCCCCGGACTACATGCCCACCAACCTCATGCCGTTCTTCGGCAAGCTCCCCCGCGGCCGGGGCCGGATCTACTTCGGCACCGGCTACAACAAATGGGGAATGACCAACGCCGTCGCCGCCGCCCTGGGCATCTCGGCAGACATCCTGGGCGGCCAGGTCCCGTGGGCTGACACCATCCACCACCGCGTCACGTCGCCGGCCGGCGCCTTGTCCGCCGTGGCGCTCAACGCGGGGGTGGCCGCGAGGATGGCCACCGACTGGGGACGGGTGGGCGCCGAGGGCCGGAAGATTGACGGACTCAGGCGGAGGACGGGCAGTTCCCCTGTTCCCGGGCAACCTGCCCCATGGCAGCCTGCTCCGGCGCAGCCCGCTCCGGCGGGCGCTGCTCCTGCGGGCGCTGTTCCGGTGGCAGCCCCCGTTGAAGGCCAGGGCCGGGTCTACCGTGAGGGGAACAGGCCGGTGGCGGTGTCCACGGTGGGCGGAACCACCTGCCGGCTGTCGGCGGTCTGTACCCACTTGGGCGGCATCCTGCATTGGAACGACAGCGACATGACGTGGGACTGTCCGCTGCACGGCTCCCGGTTCAGCAATGAGGGCAAACTGCTCGAGGGCCCGGCAACCAAGGACCTGCCGAAGGCCGGAACTGCCTAGGCGGGCGCCGGGCCGGGATTGGCTGTCGGTGCTGTGGGGCATGATGGAGGCATGAACCAGGAACAGCGTTCAGCCGGCCGCGGCGCTTCCGGCAAGGCCGCACCCATGGGCCAATTCAGCCGGCCCACGCGCGACTGGTTCCTGGGCGCCTTCACGGCGCCCACACCGGCCCAGGCCGGGGCGTGGAATGCCATCTCCTCCGGCTCCCATGCCCTGGTGGTTGCACCCACCGGGTCCGGCAAGACCCTCGCGGCCTTCCTGTGGGCCCTGGACCGGCTGCTGGACCACGCCTCCCGGGCCCCCGAAGCAACGGAGGCCCAAGCGCCGGTGAAAGGCAAACGGGCCCGGGCCCCCAAGCGGAAGACCCGCGTCCTCTACATCTCGCCGCTGAAGGCCCTGGGCGTGGACGTGGAACGGAACCTGCGCGCCCCCTTGATCGGCATCACCCAGACCGCCAAGCGGCTGGGCCTTCCCGCGCCGCTGATCACGGTGGGGGTGCGGTCCGGGGACACCCCCGCCGCGGACCGGCGCACACTTTTGACCAACCCGCCGGACATCCTTATCACCACTCCCGAGTCGCTGTTCCTGATGCTCACCTCCCGGGCCCGCGAAACACTCACCGAGGTGGACACCATCATCATCGACGAAGTCCACGCGGTGGCCGGAACCAAACGCGGAGCGCACCTGGCCGTCTCCCTCGAACGGCTGGACGCCCTGCTGCCCAAACCCGCCCAGCGCATCGGACTGTCCGCCACCGTGGAGCCCCGGGAGCTGGTGGCCCAGTTCCTGGCCGGTTCGGCTCCCGTGGAAATCGTTGCCCCGCCCGCGAAGAAGAACTGGGACCTTACGGTCTCCGTGCCGGTGGAGGACATGTCGGACCTGCAGGGCGCCGCCGGGGCGTTCGATTCCGGTCCGGCATCCGGACTGCAGCCGCAGGCGTCCATCTGGCCCCACGTGGAGGAAAAGATCGTGGACCTGGTGCTGGCCAATCAGTCCACGATTGTCTTCGCCAACTCCCGCCGCCTTGCGGAACGGCTTACAGCCCGGCTTAACGAGATCTACGCCGAACGCCAGCTGATCGCGGTCGGCGGCGGCTGGAACGAGCCCGCCGCGGGAGGGCTGGAAGCCGCGGCCGCCTCCGGAAAGGGGGCGCCGCCGTCGGCCGTTCCCGCGTCAACCGCAACGCCCGCGCACATGATGGCGCAGGCCGGCAGCTCGGCCGGGGCCGACCCCGTGCTGGCCCGCGCCCACCACGGGTCCGTTTCCAAAGACCAGCGGGCACTCATCGAGGACGACCTCAAATCAGGGCGGCTGCGGTGCGTGGTGGCCACGTCCTCCCTGGAACTGGGCATCGACATGGGCGCCGTGGACCTGGTGGTGCAGGTGGAGTCGCCCCCGTCGGTGGCCAGCGGCCTGCAGCGCGTGGGCCGCGCCGGGCACCAGGTGGGGGAAATCTCCCAGGGCGTCCTTTTCCCCAAGCACCGGGCAGACCTGGTGCATACGGCCATCACCGTGGAACGGATGCTGGACGGCAAGATCGAACGCCTCAGCATCCCGGCCAATCCCCTGGACATCCTGGCCCAGCAGACAGTCGCGGCCACCGCTTTGGGCAGCATCGATGTGGAGGAATGGTTCAGCACGGTCCGGCGCTCCGCGCCCTTCGCTTCACTCCCCCGGTCAGCGTTCGAAGCCACGCTGGACCTGCTCGCCGGACGGTACCCGTCGGACGAATTCGCCGAACTCCGGCCGAGGATCATCTGGGACCGCAACGCCGGCACCATTGAAGGCCGGCCCGGGGCCCAGCGCCTGGCGGTCACCTCCGGCGGCACCATCCCGGACCGCGGCCTGTTCGGCGTCTATATCATCGGCACCGAACAGGAAGGTGCAGCATCCCCCGCCGAGGACGGCAAGCCTGCGCGCGCGCCCAAGGGCGGCCGCCGTGTGGGCGAGCTCGACGAGGAGATGGTGTACGAGTCCCGCGTGGGCGACGTCTTTGCCCTGGGCGCCACCAGCTGGAAGATCGAGGACATCACGCACGACCGCGTCCTGGTTTCCCCTGCCTTCGGCCAGCCCGGCAAGCTGCCGTTCTGGAAGGGCGATTCGCTGGGGCGGCCGGTGGACCTGGGCCGGGCGCTGGGCGCGTTTGTCCGGGAGCTGTCCGCGTCCGACGTTGGCCCGGCCACCGAGCGCTGCAAAGCCAGCGGCCTGGATGACTATGCCGCCAACAACCTCATCCAGTACCTGGGCGAGCAGAAGCAGGCCACCGAGGTGGTCCCGAGCGACACCACCCTGGTAGTGGAGCGGTTCCACGACGAACTGGGCGACTGGCGCGTCATCCTGCACAGCCCGTTCGGCATGCCGGTGCACGCCCCCTGGGCCCTCGCCGTCGGGCAGCGTCTCCACCAGCGCTACGGGCTGGACGGCTCCGCCATGGCGGCCGACGACGGCATCGTGCTGCGGGTGCCCATGATGGAGGACGAACCACCCGGCGCAGAGCTGTTCCTCTTCGATCCCGAAGAACTCGAGCAGATCGTCACCGCCGAGGTGGGTGGCAGCGCCCTGTTCGCGTCGCGGTTCCGTGAGTGCGCCGCCCGCGCACTGCTGCTTCCCCGCCAGACCCCCGGCAAGCGCCAGCCGCTGTGGCAGCAGCGCCAGCGGTCGGCCCAGCTGCTGGACGTGGCCAGGAAGTACCCGACGTTCCCCATCGTGCTGGAAACGGTGCGCGAATGCCTGCAGGACGTCTACGACCTGCCGGCACTGAAGGACATCGCCGCTTCCGTGGAACGGCGTGAGCTGCGCATCGTGCAGACCACTACGCAGCAGCCTTCCCCCTTCGCCAAGTCCCTGCTGTTCGGCTATGTGGCCCAGTTCCTTTACGAGGGCGATTCGCCGCTGGCCGAGCGGCGGGCCGCCGCCCTGGCGCTGGACTCCACCCTCCTGAACGAGCTGCTGGGCCGGGTGGAGCTGCGCGAACTCCTCGACGCCAAGGTCATCGAGGCCACCGAACGCGAACTGCAGCGGCTCGCCCCGGACCGGCGAGCGCGGGGCATGGAAGGGGTGGCCGACCTGCTGCGGCTGCTCGGCCCGCTGACGGCGGAGGAAGCCGCGGACCGGCTGCAGGGCACTGCACCGGCAGGGGAAACCGTCCAGATGCCCGAGCCCGCTGAAACTCCGCCTGCTGAAGCGGCCGCAACAGTGCCCGAGGCGGCGGCCCACCTCGCAGCCCTCCAACGCGCCAACCGCGCCATCAAGGTCAACATCGGCGGAGTGGAACGCTTCGCCGCCGTGGAAGATGCCGCCCGCCTGCGTGATGCCATCGGCGTGCCGCTGCCCATGGGTGTTCCGTTGGCGTTCATCGAACCGGTCGCCGACCCCCTGGGCGACCTCGTCTCCCGGTACGCGCGGACCCACGGACCCTTCACCGCGGCCGAAGCCGCCGGGCGGCTTGGCCTCGGCGTCGCCGTCGTGGGCACCGCCTTGAAACGCCTCGCGGCGGACGGGCGCGTGGTGGAAGGTGAGTTCCGTCCCCACGTCACCCCGCCGGACGCACCGCCGCAGGAAGCCGGGCCAGGGGCCGGACCGGATGACGCCGAACCGGATGATGCCGAACCGGGCGGGGGTGCCCAGGCTGATGTCGGCGCGGGACCGGCAGCAGGCGCCCCGATGGCCGATGTTCCGCATGCCATTGCCAGCGAATGGTGCGACGCCGACGTGCTGCGCAAGCTCCGGCGCCGTTCGCTGGCCGCCCTCCGGGCGGAAGTGGAACCGGTGGACGCCGCCGCCTACGGACGCTTCCTGCCGGCGTGGCAACACGTCAGGACCCCGGGAGGCGGCCGCGGCCAGCCCACCCTGCGCGGACTGGACGGCATCATCACTGCCATCGACCAGCTCTCCGGCGTGCCGGTTCCCGCCTCGGCATGGGAGCCGCTGGTGCTGGCCACCCGGGTCTCCAATTACCAGCCCGCCATGCTCGACGAACTCATGGCAGCCGGCGAGGTCCTGTGGTCCGGGGCCGGCGCGCTGCCCGGAAACGACGGCTGGATCAGCCTGCACCTGGCGGACTCCGCGGAACTGACCTTGAATCCGGCGCCCGATTTCGAGCCGGGGGACGCCAGCCGGCGGCTGCTGGACCATCTGCGGAACAACGGCGGCGGCTACTTCTTCCGGCAATTGACCGACGTGGCCGGCGGCATGGACGCTGTCCTGAGCGACCAGGAAGTGGCCACCGCACTCTGGGACCTTGCGTGGGCCGGCAGGATCACCGGTGACACCTTCGCCCCGGTGCGGGCGCTGATCGCCGGCGGCCACACCGCCCACCGGCAAGTGGCGCGCGCCCCGCGGGCCAGGGCACCGCGGCTCAGCCGGCTGGGCCGGTCCCACGGCACGGGATTGATGGGCTCTCCTGGATTGGGCGGGGGCCGGTATGGGGCACAGGCCGCAAGCACGCCGCCCATTGCCGCGGGCCGCTGGTCAGCCCTTCCTGAGCCCGAACTGGATGCCACCATCCATGCCCGGGCCACCGCCGAGCTGCTGCTGGACCGGTACGGCGTGGTGACCAGGGGCTCCGTCATGGCGGAACAGATCCTGGGCGGCTTCGGGCTGATGTACAAGGTACTGGCCCGGCTCGAGGAGGCGGGCCGCTGCCGCCGCGGCTACTTCATCGAGCACCTTGGCGCCGCCCAGTTCGCCGTTCCCGCCACCGTGGACAGGCTCCGTTCCTACTCCGAGGACACGCAACTGGCCAAGGCCGAGCCGGTCGCCCTGGCACTCGCCGCTACCGATCCCGCCAACCCTTACGGTGCGGCGCTCCCCTGGCCCGCCGTGCAGGACGACGCCGGCACCGGCCACCGCCCAGGCCGGAAGGCGGGTGCACTGGTTGTCCTGGTGGACGGCGCACTGGTCCTGTACGTCGAGCGCGGCGGAAAGACCCTCCTTGCGTTCAGCGATGACCAGGCCATCTTGGCGGCCGCGGCTGCCGCACTGGTGGGCGTGGTGACCCGGGGAGCCGTGGACAAGCTGATCATGGAGAAAGTGAATGGACATGGCATCCTGGACACCCCCGTTGCCGCCGCGCTCAGCGCCGCCGGCGCCTATTCCACCCCGAAGGGATTGAGGATCCGTGCCTGAGGGTGATTCCGTCTGGCGCGCCGCCCACCAGTTGCACGAAGCCCTGGCCGGACAGACGTTGCTGGCCTCCGACTTCCGCGTGCCGCGGTTCGCCACCCTGAACCTGGCCGGCTGGACGGTTGCCGAAGTCATTCCCAGGGGCAAGCACCTGCTGATGCGCGTGGTCAGCCCGGAGGACAAGAGGCTGACCATCCACTCACACCTGAAGATGGAGGGCACCTGGCAGGTGTATCCGCCCGGCGGCCGGTGGCGCAAGCCCGGTTATACCGCCCGCTGCGTGCTGCGGACCGCCGCCGCCGATGCGGTCGGATTCTCGCTGGGCATCCTGGAAGTGGTGGCCACCGCCAACGAGGACTCGATCGTGGGGTTCCTCGGTCCGGATCTCCTGGGCCCGGACTGGGACCTGGACGAGGCCGAACGCCGCATCCGCTCCCGCCCCGGGGTCCCCGTGGGCGTGGCGCTGCTGGACCAGCGGAACCTGGCGGGCATCGGCAATATTTACCGGTGCGAAGCATGCTTCCTCTCCGGGGTGCATCCTGCCACACCTGTTTCCGCTGTACCGGATGTCCGCACCATGATGACCGACGCCAAGCAGCTCCTGGAGGTGAACCTCGGCCCCGGCCGCCGCGTCACCATCCTCAACGCCCGGGGCATGCCCGTGGGAAGGATGGCGGGCAGGCCCGGCTACTGGGTGTACGGGCGGGAACGCCAGCCCTGCCTCAAATGCGGCACACCCATCCAGCGCGGCCTTTTGGGCAAACCGAACGGTGAAGAGGAGCGCGACATCTACTTCTGTCCCACATGCCAGCCGGCCCCTGCCTGAAACGCGGATCCTGAAAAGCACCGGCATGGCCGGACATCAACAGGTGGCGGACGTCAACAGGTGGCGGGAGCGGCGTTATTGGCGGTCTTCGGCACGGTAGCCGGAACCGTAAAGCGTGGCAGCAGCACGTGGACCAGGGGGCCGATGGCCAAGGCATAGACCACCGTGCCCACACCCACCGATCCTCCCAGCAGCCAACCGACGGCCAGCACGGTCACTTCGATCAGCGTGCGCGACAACCGGACGGACCAGCCGGTGCGCCGCGCCAGCCCGGTCATCAGGCCGTCCCGGGCCCCGGGACCGAAACGCGCGCCGATGTAGCAGGCGGAGGCGATGCCGTTCAACACAATGGCCCCGGCCAGGAGCCCGAACTGGCCGGCGATCTGGGACACGGCCGGGATCAGGGCCAGCCCAATGTCCGCGAACACCCCCACCAGCACAGCGTTGCAGAGGGTCCCGAAACCAGGCCATTGCCGGAGCGGAATCCACAGCAGCAGGACCAGGAAGCTCACGATGATGACCACCACGCCGATGCTAAGGCCGGTCCGGTTGGCGAGTCCCTGGTGGAACACGTCCCACGGGTCCAGGCCAAGCCCGGCCCGGATGAACATGGCCAGGGAGATGCCGTACATGGCAAGGCCAAGAAAGAGCTGGAGGAGTCTGCGGGTCATCATGCAACCAACCTTTCCATGCAACTGGCATTGGAATACATAGCCAGTTTGAGATACTGGCTACATGTCCACCACCTTGAGCGCCACCGCCCTCGCCCGCCTGCTGGGCACCTGGAACAACGGCACCGGGCCCGCCTACCGCGAACTGGCGGACGTGGTGCGGCTCCTGATCCTTGATGGCAGGGTGGCATTGGACAGCGCCCTCCCCAGCGAGCGGTCCCTGTGCGCAGTGCTCGGCATCAGCCGGACCACCGTCACGGCTGCGTATTCGAGCCTGCGCGACCAGGGCTTCCTTTACAGCCGCCAAGGAAGCAGAGCCAGGACCTGCATTCCGCAACTGGCCCCGTTCGGCCGGCCCCGCTTCGCTGGAGAGGGCTCCACGGGCCCCACGGACGGCGAAGGGAACAGCACGCCCGGCGGGCCGCGCGCCGGCGCAGGCGCCCGCGAGCGCCGGCAGGCCGATCCGGATCCGGATCCGGCGAGGATTCCCGCCCCGGTGAGCACCCTTTCCGCACCGGGCCTGGTGTCCCCGGAAGGCCTGATCGACCTGGCGTACGCGGCACTGCCCGCCAGCGGCGAGCTTGTCCACCGGGCGTTTGCCGCTGCGGTCACCGAGCTCCCCGCCCTGCTTCCGGGCTTCGGCTACGACGCCGTCGGGCTGCTCCCGCTGCGCCAGGCAATCGCCGACCGGTACACCGCTGCCGGTGTCCCCACCGATCCGGCAAACATCCTGGTCACCTCGGGCGCGCAGCATGCCCTGACCCTGGTCATCAGGACCCTGGCGGACCGGCAGGACCGCGTCCTGGTGGAGCACCCGAGCTATCCCAACGCGCTGGATGCCATTCACGCCGCCGGGTGCCGGCCCGTACCGGTAGCGTTCACCGACGGCGGGTGGGATCTGCCCGCCCTGGAATCGGCCCTGGCACAGCAACGGCCCCGGATGGCCTACCTGGTGCCGGACTTCCACAATCCCACCGGGATGGTCATGCCGGACCTCGAACGCCGGCGCCTGCTCCGGGCCACGGCGGCCTCCGGAACAGTGCCCGTGGTTGACGAAACCCTCCGCGAGCTGAACCTGGACGGCATCGGCACCACCCACATGGCCGGCTTCAGCCCGTCGGTCATCACCATCGGCTCGCTCAGCAAATCCCACTGGGGCGGCCTGCGGACTGGCTGGATCCGGGCGTCGCGGCCCATGATCCAGCGGCTGGCCGCCACCCGCACCACGGTGGACCTTGGCGGGCCCATCATGGAGCAGCTTGCGGCGGCGCACCTGGTCCGCGCCCTCGATGAGCCGCTGCCGGCCCGGCTGGACATGCTCCGCCGAAACCGCGCCGCGCTGCTCGAGCTGCTGGGGACGCACCTGCCGGAATGGGAGGTGGCTCCGCCGGCCGGCGGGTTGTCCGTCTGGTGCCGGCTGCCCGCACCGTCAAGCACCGCGCTGGCCGCACTGGCTCCGGAGTACGGCATCCGCCTGGCCGCAGGTCCCAGGTTCGGAATCGGCGGAGCGTTCGAACGCCATCTGAGGGTGCCGTTCACCCTGCCGCCCGGGAAACTGGAAGCCGCCGTCATGGGCCTGCGGGCAGCCCAGGACCGCCTGGACGCGGCCCCCCAGCTGCGCAGGACCTTGAAGAGGGCCCCCGCCATGGCCATAGCTTGAGGCAAACCGCCACGCGGATCGCCGGAGGGGCGGGAAGGCACGCTAGCCGTATACGCGTTCCAGGAAACTGCCCCAGGCCTTGGCCGTGGTTTCGGGGTCTCCGGTGCCGCTGAAGTCGTGGACGGTCATGCCCACGGGGGCGCCAACGGCGTTGCGGCCGAAGAACCGGTAGAGGGCATCCGCCGTGCGCACGCCCAGGAAGTGCTCGTTCGAGAAGTCCACCTCACCGCTGAGCCGCCCCACGCCGTCGAGCTCAACATCCAGGGGGGCGCCCTGCCCGGCAGATCCGGCACCCAGCGCTTCACGGAGCCGGGCGAAGCCGTCCGGGGCCTGGGACGCGGCCGGGGCCTGGATGTCGGTGAACACCACGGGCCGGCCGTCGAAGTACTCCAGGTACTGGCCCAGGGTGTGCAGGTAGAACTCGGTGTGGCGGCTGGCGCCGTCGTACTGCTGGTCCCAGTTGTCTGCGAAGATGCCGCTGTGGACGTAGTGCAGCCGGGCACGGCCGCCGTCCAGCGGCTCCAGCACATGCTCGAGCTGGTTGAACCATCCGTCCGGACCCTCCATCCGCGAGACCAGGTGGTGGGGGTACTCCTCCACGGTCTTGACGTCCGGCCACTGGTCCGTGGGGAACATCCAGCCGGACGTCCCGTTGGTCACGGCTTCCCACACCCGCTCGGGGGTGCCGGGAAGCTCGGTGTCGTAGACGATCTCGAAGTTGCGGTTGTCGGTCATTGGTCCTGCTCCTTGCCTGCATCGGATGGGTTGGGTGACGTGGGGGCATTGGTTTCTTTGAGGGCCGGGTGCAGTGCCACGACGAGCCGGTGCCGGCGCCCCTGGGGTGACACGCCGCCATCGTGGTACTTGTCCACCAAGTGCGTGACGGCCACGCCGAGCTCCTCGGCGAAGGCGGCACGGTCGGCAGCGGTACGGAAGGTGATCTCGCCGTCGATGGCGAAGGTGGCCAGTTTCCGGCGCGCGGCGGCGGCGCCGGCGATCAGTTTCCCGACCTCCTGGACCATCCGGCCGGCCAGCGCCAGCAGCCAAAACGCGGAAAAGCGGTCCGCGAACCGGCGCGGATCCGGCGCCACGGAGTCCAGCGCCAGCGGCGAAATGAGGTACGAGGCTGCCGTCGCCTGCACCACCCGCTCGGTGACATTGCCCTTGCGGCGTTCCTCCACCAGTTCCACCAGGCCGTGCCGCTCCAGCGCCTTGAGGTGGTAGTTCACCTTCTGCCGGGGCAGCCCGACGCGGACGGCCAGTTGGGTGGCCGAGGCCGGCTGGACCAGTTCCCGAAGGATCCGGGTCCGGATGGGGTCCAGGGATACCTCGGCCGTGGCCGCGTCCTCGATAACTGCGATTTCCTGCATGCCTCCAGTTTGCATACCGACAACTTTTATTGTCAAGAACTTTTTTATCGTCGGTGAGGATCCTCGCGCGTATCCTGGGCGGAGGGCGCACACGGGGCCGCCGGTAGAATGGACCGGTGATGCAATCCCCCCTCCCCGTGCGCGACGGCGTCAACGCCACCCGCCTGCGCCTTCCGGACGAGGGCCCGTGGGACACCGCAATGGACTACATGATGCACCGGTGGGGGCACATCGATCCGCAGGGCATCGAGGACCGGTTCGACGCTGGCGAGATCGTTGGTGAGGGCGGCGTCCCGCTGGACCGCTCCACTCCCCTGCAGGACCACACCTTTATCTGGTACTACCGCACGCTTCCGGCGGAGACCCGGTTGCCGGTGGAGATCAGCATCCTGCACCGGGACGACCATCTGTTGGTGGTGGACAAGCCGCACTTCCTGCCCACCACGCCCGGCGGGACGTACATCCAGGAGTCGGCCCTGGTACGGCTGCGGAACCAGCTGGACCTCCCCGACCTCATCCCCATGCACCGGCTGGACCGCATGACCGCCGGCGTGCTGCTCTTCTCCACCAATCCGCAGACGCGCGGCAAGTACCAGGTGCTGTTCGAGAAGCGGCAGGTGCAGAAGGAATACGAGTGTGTGTCCGCCGCCGACCCCGCGCCCGGGCATCCCGCCGTCGACTTTCCCGTCGTGGTCCGCAACCGGATGACCAAGTCCCGCAGCTACCTGCTCGCCGAGGTGGTTGAGGGCGAGCCGAACGCCGAAACCAGGATCGAGCGGCTGGAAACGTTCGACGGCGGCCCCGCGGCGGGTGCCCCAGGCGCCGCTGTGAACGGCAACGGGCAGCGCCTGGCCCGGTACCGGCTGGAACCGCATACCGGCAAGACGCACCAGCTGCGGGTCCACATGGCCTCGCTGGGACTGGGGATCGTCAATGACGCGTTCTACCCGAACCTCCTGGACAAGGCCCCGGACAATTACGCCAAGCCGCTCCAGCTCCTGGCCCGCGGCATCCGGTTCGTGGACCCGGTCTCCGGCAGGCCGGTGGAATACCGCAGTGGCCTGGAACTCAGCGAAGCGGCCCGAGCACGTCCCTGAACACCGCCTCCACCTCCGCGGTGTGCAGCACGAACTCCACCAGCTCAAGGGCGCTGCCCGGATGCGATGCACGGAAGCCTTCAAGGGCATCCTTTGCCGCCTGCGCCACAGCCGCCGGACTCCAGCCGTAAGCCCCCGCCCCCACGGCGGGGAAAGCGAGCCCGCCGGCCTCCAGCGTGTCCGCCAGCCGCAGGCTTTCGCTGAAGCAGGACACCAGCAGCGCCCGGTTGGTCTGGCCCGCATGGCGGTTGGGGCCCACGGTGTGGATGACCCAGCGGGCCGGCAGCCGGAACGCGGGGGTGGCCACGGCGGCGCCGGTCTGCAGTCCGTGCGGCAGCTCCCTGGCCCGCAGTTGCCGGCAGGCCGCCAGCAGTTCCGGCCCGGCGGCGCGGTGCAGTGCCCCGTCCACTCCCCCGCCGCCCAGCAGGGACGCGTTCGCGGCATTGACCACCGCGTCCACCCGCCGCTGCGTAATGTCGCCCTGCAGAACCGAGACCCGCATGCCGCCAGTTTCCCAAGTGCGGTACGTTGTGGCAATGGACTTCGGCGGCGTTGACAGCTGGGGGGCGGCCCTCTATTTCTGGGTCATCCCGGTGGTGATCGGCGACGCCATTTTTCCACCCATTCCATCCGAGATGGTGGTGATCACCGGCGGCGCGCTGTCCGCGGACGGCCGCGCAAACGTGTTCCTGGTGCTGGCGCTCGCCGCCCTGGCTTCCTGGCTGGGCGACATGGTGGTGTTCCAGCTTTTCCGGCGGCGGCTCAGCCACGTGCTGGACCGCTGGAAGTGGGGCCGCCGGGTCCACGCAGGCATCCATGCGGCGCTGGCCAAGGCAGGGCGTTCATCCACGTACGGCACCATCATCGGCGCCCGGTTCATCCCGGGCGGCCGGCTTGCGACGTCGGCTGCTTCCGGCATCGCGAACGTTTCCGTGCGGGGCTTCAGCCTGTGCGCCGGGCTGGGCGCGGTCCTGTGGGCGTGCTGGCTGGTGGGGCTGGGCTATTTCACCGGCTCGGCCACGAAGCTGCCGTTCTGGGCCAGCTCGCTGATTGGCGTGGCCGTGGGCCTGGTGATCGGCGCGGTGGTGGGAGTTGTGGTCACCCGGCGCCGCGGCGACCGCTCGCCGGTGGAGGACGACCCCATCCCGGACGCAGGCTAGACGGGCAGCCACTTGCCGCGGCTGCGCCGCAGCACGCTCAGCGGGCCCGTCAGCGCGACCCGTTCGACGGCGTCGCGCATCATGGCTGCCGACTCCACCGCCTGGCGGTTCTCCCCGCTGTATTCGCTGGCTTCCACGAGGAAACGCAGGTTGAGTTGCGGCACGCCGCCGGCGATCTGCAGCTGGTGCGCCTCCACGTGGTGCCGGGTGCCCAGCGCCTCCACGGCCGCGTCCATCACGGATTCCGGTGGATTGCCTGGCCTGAGCCCGGTGATCTTGAGGCGGGTCTGGAAGGAAGGCATGCCCTCCACCCTATCCAACCCGGATGCTCCATCACTTATGGTCCCCAAACGGGCTGTCTGAGGACCATAAGTGATGGAGCAAATCGCGGGGGTTACCCGGTGTTGCGCAGGCCTGCGGCCACGCCGTTGACGGTGATCAGCATGGCCCGCTGGAGTCGCTCATCGATTTCGGCTCCGCTGATTTCGCCTTCCGTGCGGATGCGGCGGAGAAGTTCCACCTGCAGGTAGCTGATGGGGTCCAGGTACTGGTCGCGGATCTCCAGGGAGCGCTTCAGCGTGGGCTGCGCGTCCAGGAGTACGTGCTCGCCGGTGAGCTTCTGGATCTCGGCCACCGTGAGCTCGTACTCTTCCCGGATGGTCCGGAACAGGTGGTGCAGCTCCTCCGGGACCAGGGTGGAGACGTAGTATCCGGCGATGTCCATGTCCGTCTTGGCAAGCGTCATTTCGACGTTGGACAGCACCGAGCGGAAGAAGTGCCACTGGTCCATCATTTCCACCAGCTGGGCGGAGTGGCCGGCCTCGCGCGCCGCCTTGAGCCCGGAGCCCACGCCGAACCAGCCGGGCACGATCTGCCGGGACTGGGTCCAGCCGAACACCCAGGGGATGGCCCGCAGTCCGCCCAGGCCGGCGCCGGAGTCCGGGCGCTTGGACGGGCGGGAGCCGATGTTCAGCGAACCGAGCTGCTCCACCGGCGTGGACGCCATGAAGTAGGCGGGCAGGTCCGGGTGGTCGATCAGCTTGCGGTAGCGGTCAAAAGCGGCGTCCGAGATGGCCTCCATGACGTGCCCGTAGCGCTCCCGCTGGTCCTCGGAGGTCCGTGGGTCGCGGTGGAGCGCCGAACCCTGCAGCACCGCGGCCAGGGACAGCTCCAGGTTTTCGCGGGCAAGCTCCGGCAGCGAGTACTTGTCGGAGATGACCTCGCCCTGCTCGGTGAACTTGATTTCGCCTTCCAGGACACCGTTGGGCTGGGCCAGGATGGCGTCATAGGTGGGGCCGCCGCCACGGCCCACGGAACCGCCGCGGCCATGGAACAGGCGGACCCGCACGCCGTGCTTGGCGGCGACGTCGCGCAGCTTGCGCTGGGTCTTGTGGATCTCCCACTGGCTGGTCATCACGCCGGATTCCTTGTTGGAGTCCGAGTAGCCCAGCATGACTTCCTGGATGTCACCGCGCAGGCGCACCAGTTCCCGGTAGGAGGGATCGGACAGAAGCTGGTCGACGATTTCGGCCGAGGCCCGCAGTTCCTCCACCGTTTCCAGGAGCGGCGCGAAACCGATCTTGGCGTAGGGCTTGTCGCCGAAGAGGTTCACCAGCCCGGCTTCACGGGCCAGCACGGCCGCGGCGAGCACGTCGTCCGCGCCCCGGGTCATGGAAATGATGTAGGTCTCGATGACGTCCGGACCGTACATGCGCAGCGCCCGGCGGATCTCCCGGAAGACGTCGTAGGTGCCGTCGGCGGCGCCGTCGAGCCTGATCGGGTGGCCGGACAGCGGCCGGCGGGAGGCCAGCTCCGAGCCCAGCACCTCGAAGCGCTGTTCCCGGGAGAGCTCGGCGTAGCGCACGCCCGGTCCACCGAGGCGGTCCATCAGCTGGCCGACGGCGTCGTGGTGGTGGTCCGCGTGTTCGCGGATGTCCAGGGTGGCCAGGTGCAGGCCGAAGGAGGCAATGGCGCGGCGGACCCGGGCCAGCGAGCCGTCGGCCGCCAGGGCAGCGGAGTGGTTCCGCAGCGAGAGCTCCAGCAGGTGCAGGTCGGCCAGGAGCTCATCGGTTCCGCTGTAGTCGCGGCCGTGCTCATGGTTGGAGTTCACCGCAACCCGCTTGCCGGTGTTGATGAGCTTGGCCTTGATGCAGGTCAGCTTCAGCCGGTACGGCTCCTGCGCGTTCAGCTCCAGGACCCTTTTGTCCAGGCCGGGCAGCTTCTTCAGGTCCTCGTCGATGGACGTGAGCAGCGCTTCGTCGGCACCCGCCAGCGCCGTGGAGTTGGACAGGATGGAGATCAGCTCATCGATCATGCCGATGCTGATCCGGATGGCGCTCTGGTTCTGGATCTGCAGGATTTCGCGGGTGACGGCGGCGGTGACGTTCGGGTTGCCGTCGCGGTCACCGCCGATCCAGGAGCCGAACCGGATGGGGGCGTCCTTGGAAGCGAGGGTGACGCCGTGCTCGCCGAGGAGTTCGGAGAGCTCGGACAGCATTTCCGGCATGGCGTCGGTGAGGATGCCGCCCAGGTAGTAGATGGCGTTCCTGGCTTCATCGACAGGGGTGGGCCGGACCTGCCGCAGTTCGTCGGTCTGCCACATCTGGTCGATGATTTCGGCCAGCTGCCGGTCCTGCCGCCGGCGGGCCGTGGAGCCTTCCGCGGTGGGGCGGGACAGGACGTCGGAGAGCTTGCGGATTTTGTCCAGCACCGAGCGGCGGGAGGCCTCGGTGGGGTGGGCGGTGAAGATGGGGCGGACATCCAGTCCGTTGACCACTTCCTGCAGCACGTCCGGGCCGGCCTGCCCGGCGATCTCCGCCACGGTCTTGGCCAGCCAGCCGTCCTTCTCGGCACGGGTTCGCAGCCCGCGGACCCGGTGGACCTGCTCAGCGGCGTTGGCGAGGTGGAAGTAGAACGCGAAGGCACGCACCAGGTCGGTGGCCTGCTCGATGGGCAGGGAGCCCAGCAGTTCGCGGACCTGGGCGACGACGTCGTGCGCGCTCCAGGGCCCGGTGGCATGCGCGCCGCCGCGCGCAGCTTCCTTGGATTCCTTGGTGAGGAGCCGGACCTGCTCCACGAGGTCCAGCAGTTCGGGGCCGTGCTGGCGGACCAGGGACTCGCCCAGCAGCGTGGAGACGCGCCGGACATCCGCACGCAGTTCGGCGGCGAGGTCGGTTTCGGGCGTTGTTGCAGTGTGAGCCATGGAAGCAATCTTTCGAGGGTTTCGGGACTTGGCTCGTACACTGCGCTGGATACTGTGAGCCACGTTACTAGCTAAAGATGCTACCCCCGGTCCCGCGCCGCAGTGGAATCCGTCTCAAAAGATGTCGCGGTACCCCACGTGGCGTTTGACCGCGTCCAGTTCAGCCCGTAGTTTTTCCACCTCGTGCTGCACGGCGGCGGCCTCGGCCTTCCGGCGGCGGCCCTCCCGGGCCTGCACGGCGGCGGCCCACAGCCCCACCGGCACCAGGACCGCCAGCGCCCAGCCTGCGGCCGCAAAAAAGCCGAGCGCCACCGGCAAGGCGGCCTGGAAGTCGATGAAATCGTTGGCCCTTCCCGCCAGGTCAGCCATTGCCGCGTCGAGCGGCTGCAGGAACTGGCCCACCACCGGCGCTCCGGAGAGCGACGGCGGGTCAAGCCTGGAGTGCGCGTCCCCGCCCCAGCGCCCGTCGGCAAGATGGTCCAGGACGTAGATGCCGGCACCGACGTTCACCGCTGCGAAGACGACGACGGCGGCCAGGGCTGCGAGGTCGGGGCGGCGGCGGCGCCAAAGCAGCACAGCCACCCCGGCGCAAAGCGCAGCCAGCCAGGTCAGTGCCGCCAGCCATTCCCGGTTCACTCCTGCAAGGATGTCCACCCACCCATTCAACCCCGGCAAATCAACCCGCGCGGACCACCTTGAAGTTGAAGTCGGGGGTTCCCAGCACGCCGAAGAGCCGCAGCCACAGCGGCAGGACCATTTCGGCACCGCGGGCGGTGGTGATGTCGCCAAGGTCGATAATGTCCTTGTGGCCGAGCTCCGCCAGGAGTCCGGTGACGGTTTTCCTGGCGTCGGAGTCGTCGCCGGACACGAACACGGAGTGCTCCCCGTCCGCCAGGCGCCGTGGGTCCACCATCAGCCCGGCGTTCATGGTGTTGAGCGTCTTCACCACCCGGGCTTCGGGAAATGCCCGCTGGATGCGCTCGGCGAGGCTTTCCGTGTTCACGGGGTTCAGCACCGGGGGCATCCCTTGCGTGAAGTCCAGCGGGTTGGACACGTCCACCAGGATTTTCCCTGCCAGCCGCGCCTCACCCGCCGCAGCCAGGGCTGCCAGCGATGCCGCTCCGTTCGTGGCGTTGACCACCAGTTCGCTGCTGCCTGCCGCGTCCGCGAATGTTGCCAGCCTGATGCCGCCGTGGCTTTCCAGCCATTCATTGAAGGGCCGTCCACCCATGGCATCGGGTGCACTGCGGGCGGCTGTTTCGCCGGGGTCGCGCGTCCCCAGGACAACCTCGTGTCCCAGCCTGCTGAACGCTGCCGCCAGCGCCCGCCCTACAGTGCCTGTACCTAGAACTGCGATCCTCATGGCAGAACGCTACCCCCCGTAACGGCCGGCGGGCAGTCCGCACCGCACATACCCGCGGGCCGGTACCGGCAGCCGGAATGAACGGGAAAGGGCCGCGGTTGTAGCGGGGGCAGATGCAACCGGAAGGAACCATGACCACTACCCCAGCCGCCGCCACGTCAACCGCCCGGCAGGAGCGCTGGCAGCGCTTCCGTGCCAACCGCAACAAGGCCCTGGCAGCCCCGTACGGCTGGCTCACCCTCACCTCGTTCCAGTGGCTCGAGGACTCGCCGGCCACCGTTGACCTTGTTCCGGGCCTGTGGTCCACGGACGGCACGGATTCGGCGCCGGCCACCACGGCGTTCCTCACTGCAACCGCGTCCGACGGGCTCACGCTGGTGGAGTCCGGGGAAAAGGTGGAGGGCACCATCTCCGCGGTCCTGGCGGATGAGGAATCGCTGATGTGGGTGCAGTTCGGGGGCCCGGAAGGAAACCAGGTGGTGGTGGAACTGGCCATGCGCGGCGGCCGCTATGCGGTCCGCACGCGGGATGCGGCCTCGCCGGTCTTTACGGGTTTCGAGGGCGTCCCCACGTACCCCTACAACCCGGAGTGGGAAGTGGTGGGGCGGTTCGAGCCCTACCCGGCCCCGGTGGACGTGCCGATTGGCACCGCGAACCCGCTGGTGGACGGCATGCACCGCTCGGTGGGCGAGGTGGTCTTCCGCCTCCCGGGCAGCAGGCACGAGTTCCGGCTCCAGGCGGAAGAGGAAAAGCTTGGCGCCCTGACCGTCACGTTCCATGACGAGACCAACGGCGACACCACGGACGACTGGCGCAAGCTCTCGCTCCCCCGGCCCCGGCCGGACGGGTCCGTTGTCCTGGACTTCAACCGGACCATCAACTACCCCAGCGCCTTCACCCCGTACGGCACCTGCCCCATGCCCGTGAAGAACAACAGCCTCGATATCCGGGTGGAGGCAGGCGAGAAGCAGCCCTATCCCGCTTAGGAGATGGCCGAGATTCCGGTGATGGCCCTGCCCACAATCAGGGTGTTCACTTCGAACGAGCCCTCATAGGTGTAGATGGCCTCGGCGTCGGCGAAAATCTTTGCCATCCGGTAGTCGGTGACGATGCCGTTTCCGCCCAGGATGGAACGGCCCAGGGCCACGGTTTCCCGCATCCGGGCGCTGAGGTAGGACTTGGCCAGGGCCACCTGCGGCATGCCGGCCCCGCCGGCGTCCTGCAGCCTGGCGATTCCTGCCATCATGGACATGCTGGCCACGGTGTTGCCCAGCATGGTCACCAGTTGCTGCTGGATGAGTTGGAAGTGTGCCAGCGGGCGGCCGAACTGATAGCGTTCGACGGCGTACTGCCGGGCGACGTCGAACGCGGCCAGCTGCTGGCCCACCGTCTGCCAGGCCACCATGATGCGGGAGCTGCGGAGCAGCTCCTTCGTGTCCTCGAAGCTGCTGATCCCGCTGAACCGGTCCGCTTCGGGCACCCGGACGTCCTGGAACACGATGTCGGCGTTCTGGACGGTGCGCAGGGCGATCTTGTTCTCGATCCTGCTCCGGCTGACCCCCGGCAGGGTGGCGTCCACGATGAAGCCGCGCACGGAGCCGTCCGCCTCGTCCCGCGCCCACACCAGCATGTAGTCGCAGAACGTCCCGTTGCCGATCCACCGCTTGGCGCCGTTGAGCACCCAGGTGTCGCCGTCGTCGTCCGCTTCTCCGGTGCTGGAGGAGATCCGCCGGGCCCGCGTCTCCAGCCCGCCGGCCACGTCGGAGCCATGCAGGGGTTCGGTCAGGGCGAAGGCACCGGTGGTGCGCAGTTCCGAGGCGTCCGCCAGGAGCCGTTCCTTCTGGTCTGTGCTGCCAAAGGTGTGCAGCGACTCGACGAAGAGGTCGTGGTGGACCAGGAAGAACGTGGCAAGCGAAGTGTCCACCCGTGTTATTTCGGCGATGACCAGGCCGGCGAAGAGGTGGCTGTATCCCCGGTGGGTGGGGGTGCTCAGTTCCAGGGCGGCGAGCTTGGGGAGGATGTGGGCAGGGAATTCGGCCTTGTTCCACCAGTCGGCGGCGTGCGGCGCGACCTCGGCGGCGAGGAAGTCCCGGAGTTCGGCCAGCTTGTTCCGTTCGGCCTGGCCGAGCATCGATTCGACGGCGAAGAAGTCCGCGGACGGCAGCTGGCGGATGCCCTGCGCGCTCATTTCGGTCCCATCCGGATGGCGCCGTCCAGGCGGATGGTTTCACCGTTCAGCATGGCGTTGTCCACGATGTGCGCCACCAGGTTGGCGTATTCCGCGGGCTTTCCCAGCCGGGAAGGGTGCGGAACCTGGGCGCCCAGGGAATCCTGCGCCTCCTGCGGCAGGCCCGCCATCATGGGGGTTTCGAAGATGCCCGGCGCGATGGTGACCACCCGGACCAGCGAGCGCGCCAGCTCCCGCGCCAGGGGCAGCGTCATGGCAGCCACGGCACCCTTGGAGGCTGAATAGGCGGGCTGTCCGATCTGCCCGTCGAAAGCAGCAACGGAGGCGGTGTTGATGATGACGCCGCGTTCGGGACCGCCGAGGGCGGTGACGGCGGGTTCGGTGCCCACCATGGCTTCGGCCGCCAGGCGCAGGACGTTGAAGGTGCCAATCAGGTTCACCTGGACCACCCGGCTGAACGTTTCCAGGGGCAGCACGCCGTCGCGGCCCAGCACCTTCCCGGGGGTGGCGATGCCGGCGCAATTCACCACGATCCGCAGCGGCCCCAACCCGACGGCGGTCCCGACGGCGGCGTGGACGTCCGCCTCGTCCGTCACGTCCGCCGGCGCGAAGGCGGCGGACTGGCCGGCCGCGGCGCGGGCGTTCAGTGTCTCTGCCATGGCCTGCCCGGCAGAGGAGGGGAGGTCAACGAGCACTACGGAGGCGCCGTCGTCGAACAGCCTGCGTGCCGTGGCTGCCCCCAGCCCGGAGGCGCCGCCTGTCACCAGTGCGACGCTGCCTGCAATGTCCATACATCCTCCTTGATGCGTCCCCATGCCGCGGCGCGGCGTCGGGCAACAGTTAATGAATGTTAACTGAAATCCGGCGCGCCCGCACCCTTTGGGGCCACGGGCGAAGAACGCGGGGGTGCCCCCGTTAGGGTGGACGGCATGACGTCCATGAGCACCGACCACGGCGGATGGCAGGAGAAGGCGAACCACGCGGCCAGGTCCGTGACCGCGCTGTTCGGCCGGAAGCTGCTGTTCCTGCCGGGAACCCACCTCGGCGCCATCCTGTGGCAGGGCAGTCAACCGGCGCGGCAGGACAGCCCTTCGGTGCCGGCGCAGGATCCGGGCAGCCAACCTGCGCCGTGGTGGCTGGCAGCCCTGCGGCGTGCCAGGCCTGCCGCAGCACTGGTCCTGCCATGGCACTACTGGTGGCAGGCGCACTATGTGGACTGCCTGGTGGACGCCGGGCGCCGGGAGCTTGGCGGAGGCGCCACTCCGGCGGCCCGGTTCAACGGCCCGGACCGGCCCAGCGCGGGGCATTTGGCCTCACGCCTGGTCACCGGAATCCGTCTCCGTAACGCCCTGACCTTCGTCAACAACTACTACGACGACATGGCGTGGCTTGCCCTGGCCACCCTGCGGCTGGACCGCCTTGCCGAGGAGAGCCGGCGTCCGGGCCGCCGCCGCAACGCAGCCGTCCGCGCATCGCTCACGCTCCAGTTTGATGCCGCCTGCACCGACGACCTGGGCGGCGGCGCGTTCTGGAGCAAGAAGCGGGACTTCAAGAACACCCCGGCCACGGCGCCGGTAGCCCTGTTCTACGCCCGTACCGGCCGGCAGGCCAAGGCCCAGGCATTGCTGGACTGGCTGGACGCCACCCTTTTCGACCCCGACCAGGAGCTGTACCTGGACGGCGCGCGCCTGAACGCCGCCGGCGAGGTGGTGCTGGAGCGCGCCGTCTACACGTACAACCAGGGGCCGGTGCTGGGGGCCCTGCTGGAAGTGGGCGGCGACGCGAACCTGGCCCGGGCCGCGGTGTTGATTGAGTCCGTGCGGCGCAGGCTTACCGTCCGGGAAGCGAGCGCGGTGCAGGGCAGCGTGCTCCGCTGCGACGGAACCGGCGACGGCGGCCTGTTTACAGGGATCCTCTGCCGCTACCTGGCGCTCGCCGCAGTGGACCCCCGGCTCCCCGGCCCAACACGGGCCACCGCAGCCCGGCTGGTGACGGACACCGCGGAGGCATTCTGGTCCGGCCGTCGAGCCGTCGGCACGGAGGAAGCAGGCGCGCGGCTGGCCACCAGCAGCATCTTTTCCATGCATGCCTCCCAACCGGCGGCCGCGACGTATCCGCAGGGAGCCGCCGTCGAGCTTTCCACTCAGCTCCAGGCCTGGATGACCCTTGAGGCCGCGGCGTCGGTCAGTGCGGCGGGGCGGCCGGCCGCCTAGCTGGACGGCTGGCGGATGCCGGCCAGCGCAGTGACGGTGCCGCCCTTGAGCTGCACCCCGGCGTCCGTTGCCAGGCGCGCCTCCCGGTGGCCCGGCGGCGGGAACACGAGCGACGTCAGCGCCTGCCCGGCCACGAAGACCTCCACCGAGGACCGGTCCACGAACACGGTCAGGCGCACGGTGTCCCCGGCGGGCCGGACCTCCACGGACCGGGCCGCGCGGTAGCTGTCGTCCACGCCGGAGCCGCCCTGCCGGTCCTTGCCCCCGGCCACGGCGTCGCCGTCCCGGAGCACGAACGCGCGTCCCGTCGTGAAGTCGTAGCCGACCGTGGCGTAGGTGGTGCCCCCGCTCTGCAGGAGGAGCCTGGCCTCACCGGTCCCGCTGGCAGGTCTTGCCAGTTCGACCTCGGCCTTGAAGGCTCCGCTGTCCGGCACTGGAAGTTCCCTCCCGTCGCCCAAGTCACCGCCGGGCACCTGGGCCGCCTCCCCTTCCAGCGACGCCAGCGCCGCGGTGGGGGACGATGCCAGCACGGGGCGGCCGCTGCCCGATTCCAGGCGGAGGTCGCGGACCACCGACGCGGCCCCGTGCCAGTCCGTCGGGGGCAGTTGCCGTGCGTACGCCCAGTTGTTCATCCAGCCGATGGCGTGGCGGGATGCCTTCCGCTGGGCGTCGGGAAGCCGGGGATCGTCCCAGGTGACGGCGGCGTAGAAGTCCGCTCCGCCGTCGAGCCATTGGTGCCCGCCCGCCGGGGTGAAGGCCTTCCCGTCGAAGCTGCCGGTCCAGTACGCCAGGCCGGTGGTGCGGCCCTCGGCGGAGCCGTTGGCGCTGGCGGCCAGGACCCAGGTGCGTTTGGCGGGGTCGCCGTCAACGTCCATCTGGAAGAAGTCGGGGCATTCGAGGATGCCCAGGCCGTCCTGCCGGAATCCGGACACATACGTCCACTGTTTAAGGTCTTTGGACGTGTAGAAGCCGATCTTCGACCCTTCGGCGAGCAGCATCAGCCACTGGTTGTTGGCGTCGTCGCGGACAATCCTCGGGTCCCGCCAATGCTCGGCGCCGGGGTTCTCCATCACCGGGTTCTGCCCGTAGCTTTGGAAGCTGTAGCCCTTGTCCGTGGAATAGAACAGGGACTGGCGCTGGACGCCGTCATGCTGCTGGGTCAGGACCGCGATGACCGCCCCCTTGCCGAATCCCGCCGTGCCCTCGGCGTCCACCACCGCGGAGCCGGTCTCGATATCGCCCAGGCCGTTGCGGAATTTCCGGATGGCGACGCCCTCGTTCTTCCAGTGCACCAGGTCCGTGCTGGTGGCGTGGAACCATTCGGTGCCGTTTCCCTCGGGGTAGTCGGCGTTGTAGAGGTAGTAGTAGTGCCACAGCCCGTCCAGGAAGAAGGGCCGCTGGGGATCGTTCATCCAGCGCTGGTCCGGGGTGAGGTGGTAGGCGGGCCGGTAACCGGGCCCCTCACCCGGAGCGGTTTCCGGGGGTGGCGGGCCGGAGGGGGCGGCAGGGGAACCGGCAGGTCCGGGCCGGGCCCCATCCTGCCGGCCTTCCTGCCCGTTTCCGGCAAGCACCAGCGAAACGGCCAGGGCCAGGACTGCCACGGCGGCTACCGCGGACCACAGGAACGGGCGGCGCCGAAGGGCGGCAAGGACTGTTCGGGGGAGGGTGGGGGGCATGGTGGTGTCGATCCGTCGCTGAATGCACAAATGCCGTCCCCCGGATCGGGGAACGGCACCAGCGCAAGTGAACCATCGAGTTTACCGGTTCCGCTCCCGGCACCCCAACCGTATGACGTTACCCCGCGGGCTCCGGGTCCACCCCGGCAGGCCGCTTCTTCTGCGGAAACGGCGTCTCCCCCCGCGCCAGCATGTCCACGAACCCTGCAATCCGGCGTTCCCGGGTGGCGGCCTGCTTTGCCGAGTTGGTGCGGTAGACCAGGGCGAACAGGTTGGTTTTGGTGAGGACGTCGAACATCGCCTGCGCCGCCGGGTTGGCAGCGATGGCGGCGGCGAGGTCTGCCGGGACCTGCACATCGGCCTGGCCGCCGTATGCTGCGTCCCACCGGCCGTCGGCCTTTGCAGCGGCAACTGCGGCGCGGCCGGCGTCGGTCATTTTCCCTGCCTCCTCCAGCCTGGCGATGTGGCCCACGTTCCGGGCGGACCAGACGCTGCGGGGGCGCCGCGGCGTCATCCGCTGGAAGGAGCTTTCGCCGTCCCGGCGGCGCAACTGTCCGTCGATCCAGCCAAAGCACAGGGCCTCGTCAAGGGCCGCCGGATAATCCAGGCTGGTCACCGTCCCGCCCTTTTTGTGCAGGACCAGCCACACTCCCGGGCTGGTGGCGTGGTTCTCCTCCAGCCAGGCGCGCCAGGCGGCGGCATCGGGCACCAGCAGTTCCTCAAGGTCTTCGGCCATGGCCTAATTCTGCCGCTGAAAACCCCGTCCACAAGCCCCGTGTGCAGCGCCGCTCCACGTGGCATCATTGCCCCTACAGACCAGTTCCCCACCCTAGGACAACGCCATGCTCCGAGTCCGCCCCGTCCACTCCACGTCCCGCCCCGGGTCCTGGACGCAGTTCCTCACGGCCTTGGGGATGGTCCAGACAGAGGACGACGGCGGGCGCCAGGTCTTCGATTCAGCGTCAGGACGCCTGGTGCTGCAGCCCGCGGAGGCGGGATCCGGGCAGGACGGCAAGACAGTGTTTGCGGTTGAGGTGGGGGACGTGGCGGAGTTTGCCCGCCGCACCAACCTGGCCGCGCAGGAGGACGGCGCGCCGGACGACGGAACCGGACCTGCGGAGCTGGCTCCGGCCGGCGGGGCCTGCCGGATCAGCGCGCCGGACGGGTTCAGCTTCATGGCGGACAAAGCAGGCCACTTTGCCCAGTGCGCGGACGCCGACCCCTTGCTGGCCGTCGTCGGCGTCTGGTACACCGCCGACCCCGAGGCTGCCGCCCGGACGCTGCTGCACATCGGAGCGCGGCCACGCCCGGTGCCGGACAATGATGAAACCGCCGACTTCACGGCCAAGAACGGCGGGGTCCTCCTGGTGCGTCCGGCGTCCGGGCCATCCCGCGCGGGGCTGGGCTTCGAGTACGGCGGCGGACTGGAACCCCTGCAGGAGCGGCTGGCCGCCGCAGGATTCGCCGCCAGCCTGACCGAAGAGGCCTTCGGCAGCACCCTGCACGTGGCCAACCCGGACGCCGGCAGCCCCAACGCGCCCGCCACCGTGTGGGTCTCCCAGCGGCGCCCCATGGGGTAGAACTTAAGCATGAACGTGCGCACACCTGACCCGAATCCCGGCTGGCTCTCTGAAGAAGACCTCTTTGAGGCACGGGGGCGGCTGCCCATGGTGTACGTGGAGGCAGTGCCGGTCCGGCTGGATCCGTTGGGGTACGTCAACGAGGTGGGCACGCTGCTGCAGGCGGATGCCGACGGGACCATGGTGCGGTCCCTGGTGTCCGGCCGGGTCATCTACCGTGAGACCATCCGCGCCGCCCTGCTGCGGCACATGGAAAAGGACCTCGGCCCCCTGGCGTTTCCGCAGCTCCCGCTTAGCCCCGTACCGTTCACCGTTGCCGAATACTTTCCCGCGCCGTCCCAGACCGGCTTCACCGACGAGCGGCAACACGCCGTGTCCCTGGCCTACGTCATTCCCGTCACGGGTGAGTGCGAGCCCCGCCAGGACGCCTTGGAACTGACCTGGATGACCCCCCAGGAAGTGCTCAGCCCCGGCGTCCAGATGGAGTTTGCCGGCGGCCGCGGCGGCCTCATCCGGCAGGCCCTGGCGTTTGCAGGCGTGGGCTTCTGACATCCCCGCCGGGACGTGGGGGTCCCCGGTTTCAGGGCTCCGCCTTTGTAGACTGTAGGGCGGACCGCAAGAGAACTTAAGGACTCCCATGACCGAAACACCAGCCGCCAGGCACCACCGTGAACAGCAGGCTGGATCTCTGACCACCGGCAGCCACATCCTCCTTCCCGACGGCCAGCGCACTGCCGAAATCGACCAGGTGGAGCTGGAACGGGACGATTTCGGCTCCCCCGCCCTGGTGCTGGCAAGCCTTTCCGGCGGCGGGACGCTGCGGGTCGCCGTCGGCACCACGGTCACGGTCGTGGAGGGAACGCACGACGACGTCACCCAGCTTCCGCTGCCGGCCACCCTTCCGGAGGCCGCCCCTCGTGCGGAAACCGCCGCGCCCAGCGACAGGGGGCAGGAGCAGCCCGGCGGCGGGACAGGGCCGATCGCCGTGGCGCCCGCCGTCGTCGTACCTCCGCTGCCGCCGGTCCCGCCTGCGGTGACCGGACCCAGCGACGAGGAACTTGCGCTCATCCCGGCACCGGCCGGCACTCCCGAATCCGTGGTGGAAGCCGCCGCCGAGGCACACCCGGATGCCCAGGGTGTCCTGCTCCTGGCGGACCGGCTGTCCAAGGGCGTCAATTTCAAGTCCGGAAGCTGCCTGAAGGACCTCAGCGACCTGGCGCACGAACTGTTCATCACGCTCAAGGACCCGAACGGCGCCCTTTCGGTGGCGGACCTCCTCACGGTGCTGCCCTACGACGGCAACCCGGGCCGGTGGAGCTCGGTGGAGGCCGCCCTGGCGCTGGCCAGCTACATCTGCCGGCAGGACGGCCAGGATGAACGCGCGGAAGTGTACGAAAAACTGATCCGCACCCCGGAAAACCAGGAAACGGACCCGTTCAAGGCGCGGATGGCCGCCAAGGTGCGGCAGCGCTCGCTCAACGAGCCCAACCTGTACGACAAGGAAATCTTCCGCTCGATCGACAACTCCAACCATGATGCAGAACGCGAATGGCGGCTGCTGCGGCTCGAATCCCTGCTGTTCCTGCGGGCCCACGGGGGCTCGGAGACCATCGGGATGTCCGAACTGGAGCGCCGCATCAGCAATGAGCTGGAGGCGGTCCGCGCCTGACCTCCCGGGCGCTGTCCCCATACGGGAATTTCCCCCTACCCGGGCCCCTGTCCGGGGCGTACATTCGGGGCTATGACGAACAATCTCAGCGTAGTGATCAACGCCGACGCGCCGCAGGTCTGGACCATGCTGCGCGAACCGTCCAAGGTGGCACAGTGGCACGGCTGGCAGGCCGAGGACCTGGAATCCGAGATCAAGGAGATCTACTTCTCCAGCGACGTGGAGGAATCCGCCGACCACACCAGGCTCACCGTGCACGGCGGGGACACGTTTGAACTCCACCCGGTGCCCGAAGGAACCCGGGTCAGTGTCACCCGCGGGGCGCTGGACCATGATTCGGAGTGGGCGGCCTGGGATGAGGACATCACCCAAGGGTGGCTGACCTTCCTGCAGCAGCTCCGCTTCGCCCTGGAACGCCACCCGCACGGCAAGCGCCACACCCTGTTCCTGCACCTGACGGACGGGAAGGGCTCCGCGATTGAAAAGCTCGGGCTTGCCAGCCTTCCTGCGCCCGGCGAGCCGTACCAGCTCACGCTGGACACCGGTGAGGAGATCAGCGGGAAGGTCTGGTTCCGGACCAGCCACCAGGTGGGACTGACGGTCCACGGCTACGCCGAGCACGGCGAGGGACTGCTGGTGGTGGCCGACCATCCGGCCATCAAGGATGTCCGGGCCGAAGGCGAAGGTTCGCTGGTGATCGCTTCCACCTACGACCTTGGTGCGGGCGCACTGGAGGCCATCAGGTCGTCCTGGGATTCCTGGCGGTCCAGCAACTATCCGGAGTCGGACCCGGCCAGCTGAGGACCCGGCTGGTTTGTTAGGGCGCCCCGGTTTGCTGGCACACTGGTACCGTGCCAGCCAACCCCGCCTTCGCCCTGCCTGATACCCGGTCACAGTTTTCCTTCACGGTGGGCACGCGCCTGGCGGAGTCCAACCCGCCCACGGACGCGCAAGTGGCCGGCAACGGCGGCGGGTTCCTGGGCCGGACCGGCACCATCACCACCCCGCATGGTGACATCCAGACGCCGGCGTTCATCGCCGTCGGCACCAAGGCCACCGTGAAGGCCGTGCTCCCGGAATCCATGGCGGACCTGGGTGCCCAGGCCCTGCTGGCCAATGCGTACCACCTGTACCTGCAGCCCGGCCCGGACATCCTGGACGAAGCCGGCGGCCTGGGCAGGTTCATGAACTGGCCCGGCCCTACCTTCACGGACTCCGGCGGGTTCCAGGTGATGAGCCTTGGGTCCGGGTTCAAGAAGGTCATTGACATGAAATCGGTGGACGCCTCCGGCCCGGACGACGCCGTTGCCCCCGGCAAGGAACGCCTGGCGCACATCGATGACGACGGTGTCTGGTTCAAGTCCCACCTGAACGGGGACCGCCACCGCTTCTCGCCCGAGATTTCCATGCAGGTCCAGCACCGGATCGGCGCGGACATCATGTTCGCGTTCGACGAGCTCACCACCTTGCAGAACTCCCGGCGCTACCAGGAGGAATCCCTGGAGCGCACCCGGCTGTGGGCAGAGCGGTGCATCGCGGAGCATTTCCGCCTGAGCGGGGAACGGGCGGCCAAGCCGTACCAGGCGCTGTTCGGCGTGATCCAGGGGGCGCAGTACGAGGACCTGCGCCGGAAGGCCTGCCGCGACCTCGGCGCCATGCCGTTCGACGGGTTTGGCATCGGCGGGGCACTGGAGAAGGAGAACCTGGGCACCATCGTGCGCTGGTGCAACGAGGAACTCCCGGAAGACAAGCCGCGGCACCTGCTGGGCATTTCCGAGCCGGACGACATTTTCACTGCCATCGAAAACGGTGCCGATACCTTCGACTGCGTTTCCCCCACCCGGGTGGCCCGCAACTCCGCCTTCTACACCCCGTACGGCCGGTTCAACCTCTCCGGAGCCAAATACAAGCGCGATTTCGGCCCGCTCCAGGACGGCTGCGACTGCTACGCCTGCACCAACTACTCCCGGGCCTACATCCACCACCTGTTCAAGGCCAAGGAGATGCTGTCCGCCACCCTGATCTCCATCCACAACGAACGGTTCGTGGTGAAGATGGTGGACGACGCCCGGCTGGCCATCGAGTCCGGCACGTTCTTTGACTTCAAGGCCGAAACCCTGGGCCGGTATTACTCCTGACCCCTGCTCCCGGGTGCCTCCGCTATCCTGACCCAATGCTCATCGAAATCCAGGCCGCTGCAGGCCCTGCCGAAGCCCTTGTCGCCCGTCCGTCCGCCGGTACCGGCCCGTTCCCCGGCGTCCTCCTGTACATGGATGCCTTCGGCCTGCGCCCCCGCATCCAGGACATGGCCCAGCGCATCGCGGACTGGGGTTATGTGGTGCTGGCGCCCAACGTTTTCTACCGCGAAGGAACGGCCGCCGAGCTCGCTCCCGCAGCTGACATGACCACCCAGGAAGGCCGTGAAGCCGCCGGCAAGGCTGCGTTCCCGCGGGTCGGCCGCCTGACCCCGGACAAAGCCCTGCCGGACATCGATGCCTGGGTTTCGGCACTGGCAGCGCTCGACGGCGTCGCGCCCGGTCCCATCGGCACCGTGGGCTACTGCATGGGCGCCAGGCTCGCGGTCCGCACCGCAACTTCCCACCCGGACGTGCTGGCTGCCTGCGGCGGCTTCCACGGCGGCGGCCTCGCCACCGAAGACCCGGACAGTCCGCACCTGGGCCTGGGGAAGGCCCGCGCGAGGTTCGTGTTCGGCCACGCGGACCACGACCGGAGCATGGCCCCCGACGCCGTCGCCCGGCTGGGGGAAGCGCTGCAGGCCGCAGGGCTGGCGGCTTCCAACGGCATTTACGACGGCGCGCCGCACGGCTACACCATGGCGGACACGTCTGCCTTCCACTCGGAAGCAACGGAGCGGCACTTCACGGAGCTGCGGGACCTCCTGGACGGGACGCTGAAGGCCTAAGCCGGCCTCCCGCCGCCGAACCAGGGCTGCCGGGCGATCAGCAGCCAGAAGGGACGGCGCCGGGCGGCAGCTACGCGGCGTTTGCCGCCGCTGCCGCGGCCCGGTCCGGGACGCCGTAACTGGGCTCGCGCTTCTTGACCCAGTTGATGGCCAGCGACGTGATGGGAACGAACAGGAACTCCACCAACGTCTTGTACACGAAGCCCACCACCACGTAGTTCACGAAGCTTCCCAGGTCCGCGATGCCGATGACGGATGCCGCGATGCTGCAGAAGATCAGCGTGTCCACGAACTCGCCGGCGCCGGAGGAGCCCATCAGGCGGGCCCACAACGACTTCTCGCCGGTGCGGGCCTTCATCCGGACCAGGATCCAGGAGTTGATGGTCTGCCCGGCCAGGAATGCCAGCAGTGACGCCAACACGATCTGCGGCACGGGACCCAGCGCGCCCTCCAGCGCCGACTGCTTCGCGGCACCGTACTCGTCGTCGAAGCCCGGCAGGGCGATGACCACCCAGTAGCAGAGGGATGCGAAGACGGACAGCGCGAAGGTGGTGAAGATGGCTTTGCGGGCCACCTTGAAGCCGTAGACCTCGCTGATCACGTCGCCCAGGATGTAGGCGAGCGGGAAGAGGAAGAAGCCACCGTCGGTGACGATCGGGCCGAAAGCGACCCCTTTGGACGCCCCGATGTTGGACAGGATCAGCACCACTGCCATGGACGCCAGCATGATTCCAAAAAAGGGCGAGCCGACGGCGGCGAACCGGACACTGGAGGCAGGGTCAGCTGCGTGGACGGTTTCGGGCGCGGCACTGTGGCCGGAGGCAGGGGACATAAAGGCATCCATTCAGGAGTGGTTGGCCGGCGCCCGGAACGGGGCGGCCGGTTGTATTAGCACTCAGGCCATTCTTCCATTGCCGCTGTGGCCGGCCGGTTTCGTGTCGGCTGCCCCGGAAGCCAGGAATTGAACATGTTCAACTATGTGTGCCACACTGCTTTTGAACACGTTCAAGAATCGGGGAACCATGGCCGCCAAGAGTGAGCAGACCAGGCAGAAGGTGGCGGAGGCCGCCCTGCGCATGTTCCGTGAGATCGGGTTCGAAAAGACCACCATGCGGGGCATCGCAGCTGAGGCAGGCGTGTCCGTGGGAAACGCCTACTACTACTTCGCCTCCAAGGACGACCTGGTCCATGAGCTGTACGTCCAGGTGCAGGCAGAGCATGCCGGCCTGGCTGCCAACGCCCTGCTGGAGGCAAGCGGACTGGCTGACCGGCTTCGGGCCGTCCTCCACGCAGGACTCGACGTCATGGCGCCGTACCACCGGTTCGGGTCCGACTTTGTGGCCACGGCCATCCGGCCCACCTCCCCCGTGAATCCGTTCTCGGCGAACTCCACGTCCGCCCGCGAAGCATCCCTGGCCATCTTCAGGACCGCGGTTGAGGGGGCCCGGCCGGCGCTGCCGAAGAAACTGCGGGCCGACCTGCCGGAACTGCTGTGGCTCTGCTACCTGGGCATCACCCTCTTCTGGGTCTACGACACCTCGGAAGGGCAGCAACGGACCAGGACGCTGGTGGACGGCGCGGCGCCGCTGATCGCCCGGGGACTCGCGCTGGCCCGCATCCCGGGTGTCAGCAAGGTCCTCGACGACGTCCTGGGCCTGAGCCGCAGCATCCGCGGCGGACAGTAAGTACGAACAATGGGGGAAGACATGGGCAGGGCAAAAACGGTTGTGGTGGCGGGCGCCTCGGGCTTCATCGGCAGCTACCTCACCCGGCGCTTCGAGCAGGACGGCTGGACCGTGCGCACCATCGGACGGAAGGGGAACGGCAGCTCCTCCGCCGGCTGGGATGACGACGGCGGCATGCAGCGGGTGCTTGACGGCGCTTCCCTGGTGGTGAATCTCGCCGGACGTTCCGTTTCCTGCCGCTACAACGACCGGAACAAGGCCGCGATCCTGGAGTCCCGGGTGGCCACGACCCAGGCACTCGGCCGGGCGATCGCACGCTGCCAGGAACCGCCGTCGACCTGGCTCAACGCCAGCACGGGCACCATCTACCGTGACGCGCGGGACCGGCCGCAGTCCGAGGCCGGTGGCGAGCTGGGAAGCGGATTCTCGGTGGACGTCGCCAAGGCGTGGGAGGCAGCCCTGGAGGCGGCGGATACCCCCGGAACCCGGAAGATCCCGCTGCGGATCGCCATCGTCCTGGGCCGCGGCGGTGGTGCGCTCCAGCCCTTCGCCAACCTGGCGCGGCTGGGGCTGGGCGGCCACATGGGCGACGGCAACCAGAAATTCAGCTGGATCCACGTGGAGGACCTGTACCGCAGCATCCGTTTCCTGCACGCGCGGACCGACGTCACCGGGCCTGTCAATGTGGCGTCGCCGGATGTGGTGTCCAACCGGGACCTGATGCGGCTGGTGCGCCGGGCTTATGGCGCCCGCTTCGGGCTGCCGACTCCTTCGTGGCTGCTCCGCGCCGGAGCGGTCCTGATCCGCACCGAAACCGAACTGGTGTTCAAGTCCCGGTGGGTGCAGCCGCAGAAACTCCTGGACGCGGGCTTCGTCTACAGCCAGCCGGAGCTGGGACGGGCACTGCTGCAGATCGCCAAGGGCCGGGCCTGACGCGGGCACCGCTCCCGGCGCCCGCCCCTTGTGGTCCTGAACACTGCGGCCCGTCATCCGCTGTACGCCGCCACATGGCAGGCGTCCGACGGCGGGTGGCAGGATGGGCCCATGACTTCCGCTTCCACTGACGCAACGCTGTCCGCCGCCGGCCCCGCCGTCGTCCTCACCATCGCAGGCTCCGAAGCCACCGGTGGCGCCGGAGCCCAGGCCGACCTGAAGACCTTCCAGGAACTCGGTGTCTTCGGCATTGCCAACCTCACGTGCATTGTCTCGTTCGACCCGAAGGACAGCTGGAACCACCGGTTCGTGCCGGTGGACCAGCAGGTGATTGCCGACCAGCTGGAGGCGACGACGGCGGCGTACGGTCCGGCGTCGGGCGCGCCGTCCGCCCTGGACACCGTGAAGATCGGCATGCTGGGCAGCCCCGCCACGATCAGCACGGTGGCGTCCGCCCTGCAGGAGAACAGCTTCGCCAACGTTGTCCTGGACCCGGTGCTGATCTGCAAGGGACAGGAGCCGGGGCACGCGCTGGACACGGACCAGGCCCTGAAGGCGCAGATCCTGCCGCTGGCCACTGTCGTCACGCCCAACCACTTCGAGGCGGAATCACTGTCCGGCCTGGAGATCACGGATGTGGAGTCGCTGAAGGCCGCCGCCGTCCGCATCCACGAGCTCAGCGGCGCGGCAGTCCTTGCCAAGGGCGGGGTCCGGCTGGAAGGCCCGGACGCCGTCGACGTCTTCTACGACGGCGACACCCTGGAAGTCTTGAGCGCCCCCAAGGTGGGCGAGGTGGCCGTCTCCGGTGCCGGCTGCTCGCTCGCAGCAGCGGTGACGGCGGAGCTCGCCAAGGGAGCCAGCCCCCTGGAAGCCGCACGGACCGCCAAAGACTTTGTCACCGCCGGCATCCGCAACCGCGTGGCCTCCGGCGCCCCGTTCGACGCCCTGTGGCAGGGCGGCGCCCGCTGACCAATCCCCCATCTCGTTTTGGCCCTAAAACCCAAACGCCCCATCACTTTTCGCCGGAAAATCCGGAACGCGTCTGCACTTTATGCAGACGCGTTCCGGATTTAGGGGCAGGATCTGATGGCGGGTCTGGACCCGGTCAGCGCCGCGGGATGTTGCGCAGGTTGCTGCGGGCCATACTCACGGCCTCGCCCGCGCCGCGGTTGAGGACCACCTTGGACATGGCCGTGGCGAAGCCGATCACCTGGGAGCCGGAGATCTTCGGCGGGATGGAGAGGGCCTTGGGATCGGTGATGAGCTCCACCAGCGACGGTCCCGGGTGCGCAAACGCCTCCCGGTAGGCCGATTCGATCTGCGCGGGATCCGTGACCCGCACCGCGTGGAAGCCCAGCGCCTGTGCAACGGCCGCGTAGTTGGCGTCCGGCACGTCCACGCCGAAGTCGGGCAGCCCGTCCACCAGCATCTCGAGCTTGACCATGCCCAGCGTGGAGTTGTTGAAGACCACCACGTTGACGGGCAGTTTGTAGGCGGCGGCAGTGATGAGCTCCCCCAGCAGCATGGACAGCCCGCCGTCGCCGGACACCGAGATGACCTGGCGGCCGGGGAATGCCAGCTGTGCGCCGATGGCATGCGGGAGGGCATTGGCCATGGAGCCGTGCAGGAAGGATCCGATCAGCCGGCGGGTGCCGAGCGGGTTGATGTAGCGGGCGGTCCAGACGTTGCACATCCCGGTGTCGGCGGTGAAGATGGCGTCTTCGGCCGCAACCTGGTCCAGCAGGGAGGCCGCGTACTCCGGGTGGATGGGCTGCTTTTTCTCCACTTTGCGGGTGTAGGCGCCCACGGCCTTGTTCATCAGGCGGTCGTGTTTCTTGAGCATCTGGTCCAGGAAGCGCCGGCTCTTCTTGGCCTTGACCAGCGGCAGGAGGGCGCGCAGGGTGGGCAGCACGTCGCCGTGGACGGCGATGTCGACGTCCGTCCGGCGGCCCAGCCGGTGGGCCGCCCGGTCCACCTGCGCGGTCCGGGTGTCCGGCAGGAACTGGTCGTAGGGGAAGTCCGTGCCGAGGAGGACCAGCAGGTCGGCGTCCTCGATGCCTTCGGCTGCGGCCCCATAGCCCAGCAACCCGGTCATGCCGATGTCGAAGGGGTTGTCATACTGGACGAAATCCTTGCCGCGGAGCGAGTGGCCCACGGGCGCCTTGGCCAGTTCGGCGAGCGCCATCAGTTCCGTGTGGGCGCCCTCCACGCCGGCACCGGCAAAGATGGCCACCTTGCCGGCGTCGTTGATGGCATCCGCGAGCGCCTGGACGCTGGCCGGGTCCGGAACCAGGCTGGCGGGCCGGAACGCGGCAGGCAGCGGGGTGGGTGCCGCGGCTTCCAGGCCGGCGATGTCGCCGGGCAGGGTCACGACGGCGACTCCCCCGAGTCCCAGCGCGTGCTGGATGGCGCTGTGCATGACGCGTGGTGCCTGCTCGGCCGTGCTGATGAGTTCCGAGTACACCGAGCATTCGTTGAACAGCCGGTCCGGGTGGGTCTCCTGGAAGAAGCTGCTGCCGATCTGCTTGCTGGGAATGTGGGAGGCGATGGCCAGCACCGGCGCCCCGGAGCGGTTGGCGTCGTACAGCCCGTTGATCAGGTGCAGGTTTCCGGGGCCGCAGGAGCCGGCGCACACCGCGAGCTTTCCCGTGAGCTGGGCTTCGGCGGCAGCCGCAAACGCTGCGGCTTCTTCATGGCGCACATGCACCCAGTCGATCCCGCCCTTCGCGGCGCCTCCCGTCTGGCGGACCGCGTCCACGATCGGGTTGAGGCTGTCCCCCACGATCCCGTAGATCCGCTGCACGCCGGCAGCCTGGAGTTGTTCGATGAGCTGGGTGGCAAGTTCCTTGGCCATGGGTGGCAGACTCCCGCGTTTGTGGTGGTGTGCTGACATGGCCAATATAGTCCGCCCGCCCTGGCCGCCTTCCCAGGCCCGCTCCCCCGGAGGAACGGTCCGCTTAGCGACGCGCGGCTTGCGGCACGGCCGCTGCCTCGGCTGTCAGGGCTTCAGCGAGCAGGGTTGCGGTGCGCACGATAAATGCACGACGGCGGGTGGTGCGGTCTTCGCTGCTGCCCGCCAGGAGGGTGTCGATCTGGGGAAGGACCGGCCAGCCGTCACACAGGGTGATGACGGTGATCAACAGGTCCGCGGCGTCGGTCCGGTCGATCCCGGGCAGGACGTCCAGGACCTGGCCCACCTTGATGGCGCAATGGTCGGACCGGGTGGCACGGCTGACAGTCTCGCCGCCCCGTTCCAGACCTTCCCAGAACAGGAGCCTGGGCAGGACGCCATCGGTGGTGTGCCGGTCGAAGAGGCGTCCGGCATAGTCCCCGAACGCCCCCGGCCCCCTGCCGTTGATAGGTACTTCAGTCATGACCCGGACCATTTCGGCGGCCAGGACGGCGTCGAACAGCTCATCCTTTTTGCCGAAGTACTGGTAAATGCGTTCCTTGTTGACGCCTGCGGCCGCCGCGATGCGGTCCACCCGGGCGCCGGCCAGGCCCTTGGCGCTGAACTCTTCCGTTGCAGCCGCCAGCAGCAGCTCTTTGGTCCGCTCCGTGTTCCATGCCATGACGTCAGTCTACGCAATTCCAACCAGGTAGTTGCAATTGCTTCCGAGCGCGCTTATTGTCATTGCAAGCAAAAGCAACTAACTAGTTGGAGTTTCCATGGATACTGTTTCACAGCCCGCAGCCCCGGCCATTGCCGAGCCGTCCGCGCCCTCGTCGGCGACCCCGGCGCCGGCAGCGCCGCCATCGATCCATGTCCGCGCCGCCATTACCTGGCTGGCAATTTTTCCGCTTGTGGCGACCGGCATGATGGTGGCCGCTCCCCTGATGGAAAACTGGCACCCCATCTTCCGGGCGATGGCCCTGACCATGGTGGTTGTTCCCACGGCGGTCTATCTCGTGCTCCCGCGCCTGTTCGCCGCGCACGGCTTCCTGGCCGCCAGGCGGAGCATCCGCCGCTAGGACTCCCCCGCAACGCAAAAAGGAGGCGTACGACGGCGGCCGGGCAGCCGCCGTCGTACGCCTCCCTGGTGACCAGGTGCTCTAGCAGGCCCCGGCGCTAGACGCCGAGCCGGTCCTTGTCCTGTCCGTCGCCGGCACCGGCCTGCACCCAGGCGTGGCCCTGCTCCGCGTCAAGGTGCGTGGCCTTCTTGTTCTTCAGCGCGAAGATGTAGACCAGCAGCGAGATGGCGATCGCCACGGTGACGTAGGTGAAGAACAGCTCCTCCTGGCCGGACTTCTGGAAGGCCGCACCAATCAGCGGAACGGTCCCGCCGAACAGCGAGTTGGCGATCGCGTAGCCCAGTCCCACGCCCAGGGCGCGGATGGAGGCGGGGAACAGCTCGGCCTTCACCAGCGCGTTGATGGAGGTGTAGCCGCCCACGATCAGCAGGCCGCCCATCATCAGCAGGAACGCGGTGAACGGATCCTTGGTGCCGGCCAGCGTGGAGAGCAGCGGCCAGGTGAACAGGACACCGGTGATGCCGAACCAGAGCAGCAGCGGCTTGCGGCCCACCTTGTCCGAGATGATGCCGTACACGGGCTGCAGGAGCATGAAGATGAACAGGGCCCAGAAGTTGATCACGGACGTGTCGGTCTTGGCGATGCCGGACGTATCGTTCATGAACTTCAGGATGAAGTTGGTGTAGGTGTAGAACGCCACGGTGCCGCCCAGGGTAATGCCGATGCAGACCAGCAGCGGCTTCCAGTAGGTGGTGAACAGCAGCTTCATGGTGCCCGGCTGGGCCTGGCCGGCCACCGCCGGGGTCTTGGCTGCCTCGATCTGCTCGGCCGAGACCGTTTCCTCCATGGAGCGGCGCAGCCACAGGACCACGAGGGCCGCAACGCCGCCGATGGCGAACGGGATCCGCCAGCCCCACTCGTTCAGGTCGCCCTTGGGCATCACGTTCTGCAGGATGACCAGGACCAGCAGGGCCATCATCTGGCCGCCCACGAGCGTGACGTACTGGAAGCTGGAGAAGAAGCCGCGGCGCCTGGAGGTGGCGGCCTCGGACATATAGGTGGCGCTGGTGCCGTATTCGCCGCCCACGGAGAAGCCCTGGATCACGCGGATGAGCACCAGCAGGATCATGGCCCACAGCCCGATCACGTCCTGCGTGGGCAGCACGGCAATGCCGAAGGAACCGGCGGACATCATGGTGACGCTCAGCGTCAGGGCGGCCTTGCGGCCCTTGCGGTCGGCGTACCGGCCAAAGAACCAGGCGCCGATGGGACGCATGAGGAACGACGTGGAGAAGACGGCCATCGCTTCCAGCCCCGCCTGCAGCTCGTCCTTGGAGTTAAAGAAGTGCGCCTGGAAGTAGGCGGCGAAGACGGTGTAGACGTAAAGGTCGTACCACTCCACAAGGTTGCCGGCGGAGCCCTTCAGGATGTTGCCCACCGCCCTGCGGGTCTGGGCGGCCTCCGACAGGGGCGCGGTTTGTTGGGTGCTCATCGGTGAGTTCCTCCTGGTGGTGACGGCGGCCTCCGACGCCGGAGGGCCCCATCCACGGTATGGGTGATCCACCGCACAACCAACGCGGACGGCACTTTCCTAACACTTCCTTAGGTTTTGCAGTCCGGGTTCCCTTGCCTGTCCTGCCGGGCCTGCCGCCGTCGGGCATATCCTGGCGCCACGCGGTAATCTCACGGGGCAGGGATGAACCGGACATACAGGAAAAGCAGCAAGGAAGATGGCCATGGACGTGCTGATCGTCGAGGACGACGACGCCATGGCCGGTGCCTTGGCCGCAGCCGTCGAAAGCGCCGGGCACCACCCTCAGCGGCTCTCCCGCGGCGCAGACGCGCTGCTCTCGCACCGGGACTTCCAGGTGATCCTGCTGGACCTGGGCCTGCCGGACATGGACGGCCTGGAGGTGCTGCGCAAGCTCCGGCAGGTCACCGACGTCCCCATCCTGATCCTGACAGCGCGCGACGACGAACGCAGCGTGGTGCTGGGGCTCCGCTCGGGCGCGGACGACTACCTGGTCAAGCCGGTGAAACTGGTGGAACTGCTGGCCCGGATCGAAGCCGTGACCCGGCGGGCGGGGCGGCAGCGCGGAACACCGCGGGAGGACGTCATTGTGCTGGACGACCTTGCCATCGACCTGAACCGGCACACCGCTTCCAGGGCAGGCACGCCCCTGCCCCTGACCGCCACGGAGTTTGAGCTCCTGGCCCTGCTGGCACGCCACGCGGGCTCCGTGGTCACCCGGGAACAGATCCTGGACGCGCTCTGGGGTGATGCCTTCCTGGCGTCCTCCCGGTCCCTGGACGTCCACCTCACCGGGCTGCGGGCCAAACTGCAGAAGCCCGGCTTCATCATCAACGTCCGCGGCGTGGGGTACCGGGTGGAGGCGGCGTCCGGATGAGGCTGCGGGTGCTGGGTGTCCTCAGCGTGCTCTGCCTGGTGGTGGTCTTCCTGATCTCGGGCACCATCCTGGGTTCGGCGTCCCGCGAGCTCACGCAGGAGCTGCAGATCAACCGGGCGGCATCCGTGAACCGGCTGGCGCAGGTGGCCTTTGATGCCGCGGGCGACGGGGACACGGTGCGGCTGCAGCAGGAGATGGACACCTACTCCGGCCTGTACGGCGAGGGCATCGTGGTGCGGGTGCAGCAGCAGACCCTGGCTTCCGGCGGCCTCCCGGCGGACCGGCCCGATGTGCAGAACGCGCTGGCCCTGGCCCGGCTCAACGTCAGCAACACATCGCTGGAGCAGCTGGAGCCCTTCGGTTCCGGTCCCCGCGTCATCTTCCGTCCCTTCGGCAGCGCCAGCCAGGTCCTGGGCGCCGTGGTCCTGGACGTCCACGCCGACGCGGCCCAGCAGAAACTCCGTGAGCGATGGCTGGGCGTGGGGGTTGCCGCCCTGGTGCTGGCCGCCGTGCTCCTGGTGGGGGCCGCCCGGGTCACGGGCTGGGTGCTGCGGCCGGTGCTGCGGCTCGATTCGGCCGTGCATGAACTGGAACGGACCGGGCGGACGGGAAGCCTGCCCGAGGACGGGCCGCCGGAGCTGCGCGAACTGAGCCGGTCCTTCACCGCCATGGCCAACACCGTCAGCGCCAGTATGGCGGCGCAGCGGCAGTTGATCGCGGATGCGTCGCACCAGCTGCGGAACCCGGTGGGGGCGCTCCGGCTGCGGCTGGACCTGCTCCAGCTCGAGCTGAAGACCGACCGGGAACATGACGCGGCCGGGCGGGCGGTGGCCGAACTGGACCGGGTGGAGGAGATCCTGGATGGCGTGCTGAAGCTCGCCGCCGCGGAGCACCGGGCGTCCGAGGGCTCCCTGCGGGCGGCCGGCACCGGGCACCAGCCTCCGGCCCCGCCAATGGACCCGTTCCCCGTCCTCCAGGGGGAAATCGAGCGGGCGGCACCGCTGGCGGAGCAGACCGGCTGCCGGCTGGTGCTGGAGCCACCCCCGCGGCCGCCGGTCCTGGTGGCGTGCCACCCCGCAGAGCTGGCCCAGATGGCCGGCGAACTCCTCACCAACGCCACCAAGTACGCGCCCGGCGCCACCGTGACGGCAGCGGTCCGGCAGGAAGCCGGCACGGTCGCCGTCGAAATTTCCGACGACGGTCCGGGGCTTTCCGCCGCCGAACGCGCCTCGGCTGCCACCAGGTTTTGGCGGTCCCCACGGCATGCTTCAATCCCGGGGACCGGGCTGGGCATGACCATCGTGGGCGAACTCGCAGCCGCCAACGGAGCGCGCCTGGTGCTGGCTGACGCGTCACCGCACGGGCTGTCGGCACGCGTCCTGTTTCCCATTCCGCCGCCTGCCCGGCCGGCCCCGGGACCTGAATCCGGTGGGGGTGGTGCCCGTGCGTGAACCTGCCGCTTCGGACACACCTGGTTCGCCCGGCTGCCGCACCGCCCTGCCGGCGCGGCGGTCCGTGCTGAAGTCAGCCGTCGCCGTCGGACTCGCCGCCTGTCTGCCGCCTGCCCTTGCTGCCTGCACCGGCGCGGACCGGCCGGAGGAGCTGGTGGTGGCCGGCGGCGAACCCGGCGGTTTCTACCTGGAGTTCTCCACCCTGCTGGCGACGGCGCTGGAACGCCACGGAGTGGCGGCCCATGCCCGGGCCGTCGCCACGGGTGGGAGCCTGGACAACATTGCGGAGCTGCGGGCGGGGCGGGCCGCCTTCGCGGTGGCTTTGGCCGACGCTGCGGGCCAGCCCGGCGGGGATTCTGCGGGGATCGCAGCCATTGGCAAGGTGTATGAAAACTATGTGCATTGCGTAGTCCGGAAAGACAGCGGCATCCGGGAGCTTTCCGGGCTGGCGGGGCGACGCGTTGCGGTTGGCCAACCCGGATCCGGGACGTCCCTGACCACTCCCCGCCTGCTCGAAGCAGCCGGGCTGGGCACCTCAGCGGATGCCGCCGTCCCCGCGGCCGGAACAGCCGCCGTCGAAAACCTTGGCCTCAATGACGGGATCGCCGCGCTCAAGGCCGGAACGTTGGATGCCCTGTTTTGGTCCGGCGGAGTTCCCACCGCGGCGATCGCCGCCGCCACCCAGGAGGTGGCGCTGGCCCTGCTGGACCTTTCCAGCGTGCTGCCGGAGCTTCGCCGGCGGTACGGCGGGTTGTACGACCGCGTCCTGGTTCCGGAGGGCAGCTATCCCGGCATCCCCGCCGTCTGGACGGTGGGCGCACCCAACCTGCTCCTGTGCCGCCGCGACCTGGACACTGCCACCGTGGAGCGGACCGTCCAACTGTTGGTGCACTCTGCCGCCGAACTCATCCCGCAGTCCAGCCTGGGCGTGCAGTTCCTCAGCGCGGAAAGCCTCATCAACACCGCGGGCGTCCCGCTGCACCCGGCAGCGGGCAACGCCTACCGGACGCTCCACGGCTGACCAACGCGCCATCACCTTTGGCCGCTCAAACCCAAACGCCCGATCACTTTTGGCCGCTCAACCCAAACGCCCGATTACTTTTGGCCGCTCAAACCCAAACGCCCGATCACTTTTGGCCGCTCAAACCCAAACGCCCGATCACTTTCAACAGGAAAGTGATCGGGCGTCGGGACGAAACCGGCAGGAGCTGATCGGGCGTCGGGAGGAAACCGGCAGGAGCTGATCGGGCGTTTCCTATGAGCCGGAGTGGGCCTGCAGGAAGCTGTACACCTCGGTCTCATCCACGCCGGGGAAGGCGCCCGGCGGCATGGCGGCCAGCAGGTGGGAGTGGGCCCGGGCGGAGGGCCAGGCGTTCCCGGCCCACTGGCTGGCAAGCTCGGCGGGGGGCCGTTTGCAGCAGGTGGGGTCGGGGCAGTTGGAGGTGGCCCGGGCGGTGGTCTCCCGTCCGCGGAACCACTTCACGTGCTGGTACGGCACCCCGATGCTCAGTGAGAACTCCCCGGAGGGTGAGCGCTCGGTGCGGGCCGTGCACCAGTACGTGCCGGACGGGGTGTCGGTGTACTGGCTGTAGGCGCTGAACTTGTCCGGGACGTCGAACACGGCCCGCGACGTCCAGGCTTTGCACGACGGCTGGCCCTCGATGGCGCCGGTGTGGTCCTGCGGGAAGTTCACGCCGTCGTTCTCATACGCCTTGTAGATGATGCCGCTCTGGTGGGTCTTCTGGAAATGTGTGGTGATGCCAAGGTGCTTCGTGGCCAGGTTGGTGAAGCGGTGGGCTGCGGTCTCGTAGGACACGGCGAATGCGTCCCGGATGTCCTCCACGGCAATTTCCTTGGCCGCTTTGGCTTTTTGCAGAAATTCCACTGTGGCCTGCTCGGGCAGCAGCAGGGCGGCGGCGAAATAGTTGGTGGCCACCCGCTGGGCCAGGAAGTCGCCGTAGTTCCGCGGGGTTTCGTGGCCCAGGACGTAGTGGCCCAGGGCCTGCAGCAGCACCGAGCGGGGGTCGTGGTCCTGCCGCTGGCTCTGCGTCAGGTAAATTCTGCGGTTCTTCAAATCGGTCACTGACCGGGTGGAATGGGGCAGATCGCCCACGTGGTGCAGGGTGAAACCGAGGTGCGCGGCGATGTCCGCGATGACGTGCTGGCTCAACGGACCGGTGGTGTAGCCCACCTCCTTGAGGACCTTCTGCGCCTCAGCCTCGTACTCCGGGAAGTAGTTGCCGCGCTCCCGCATCATGGCCCGCAGTTCACCGTTGGCGCGGCGGGCTTCCTCGGGGGTGGCCACCTGTTCGTTCATCTTCCGTTCGAGCTCGTGCAGCAGCCCCACCTGGGCCTCCAGTACATCCAGCGGAAGCCGTGAACTGATGCGGATTTTGGGCAGGTCCAGGGACTCGTAGAGCGGGCCGCGCTGGTACCGTTCCAGCTCGATTTCCAGGGCGGCCCGGCGGCTGGGCGGCTCCGCCCCGAGCAGTTGGTCAATGCTGACGTTGAGCGCCGCCGCAAGGTGCTGGAGCAGGGTCAGCTTCGGTTCGCGTTTGCCGTTTTCGATCAGGCTCAGCTGGCTCGGGGCAGTTCCGACGGCGGCGCTCAAGTCATCGAGCGTCAGCCCGGCCTGCTTGCGCAGATGGCGGACACGGCGGCCCAGGGAAATGACATCAAGGTCCGTGGACGAGGCGGACGGCGGCTGGGAAACGTCCCTGTTCCAGCTTGAAGGCGACATTTCTGAAGAATACGCGAAGAACTGCATTTCTTTCCACCCTTTTTATCTGGAAAGGCGGTTGAAAGTACTGAAAAGTAGTTCACACGGAAAGAAACACTGCACCGGAAAAGCCGGTGGGAACCTCAACGGCGCGGTTCCCACCTACCTCCTCCGGAGCTCAATCAAGGAGATCAACGATGACTGCAGCATTTGAGCCCACCCAGCAGACGCCCGAACAGCAGGCCGCCGCCCTGGAGCTCGAGTGGGCCGCCAACCCCCGCTGGGAAGGTGTGACCCGGGACTACTCAGCCTCCGACGTCGTCCGTCTCCGCGGCCGCGTCTCCGAAGAGCACACCCTGGCGCGCCGCGGTTCGGAAAAGCTGTGGAAGCAGCTCACCGAGGAGCACAAGACCGGCGGCTACACCAACGCCCTGGGCGCCCTCACCGGCAACCAGGCCGTGCAGCAGGTCAAGGCCGGCCTGCGCGCCATCTACCTTTCCGGCTGGCAGGTCGCCGCGGACGCCAACAACTCCGGCCACACCTACCCGGACCAGTCCCTCTACCCGGCCAACTCGGTTCCCACCGTGGTCCGCCGGATCAACAACGCCCTGCTCCGCGCAGACCAGATCGAGTTCTCCGAAGGCATCCAGACCGTCGAGGACTGGCTGGTGCCGATCGTCGCCGACGCCGAGGCCGGCTTCGGCGGCCCGCTGAACGCCTACGAACTCATGAAATCCATGATCCAGGCCGGCGCCTCCGGCGTGCACTGGGAAGACCAGCTTGCCTCGGAGAAGAAGTGCGGCCACCTCGGCGGCAAGGTGCTCATCCCCACCCAGCAGCACGTCCGCACCCTGAACGCCGCCCGCCTGGCAGCCGACGTCGCCGGAACCCCCACCGTCGTCATCGCCCGCACAGACGCCGAGGCAGCCACCCTGATCACCTCGGACGTCGACGAACGGGACCAGGAATTCATCACCGGCGAGCGCACACCCGAGGGCTTCTACAAGGTCCGCAACGGCATCGAACCCTGCATTGCCCGCGCCAAGGCCTACGCCCCGTACTCCGACCTCATCTGGATGGAAACGGGCACCCCGGACCTGGAGCTGGCCCGCAAGTTCGCCGAATCCGTCAAGGCCGAGTTCCCGGACCAGATGCTCTCCTACAACTGCTCGCCCTCGTTCAACTGGCGCAAGCACCTGGACGACGACACCATTGCCAAGTTCCAGCGTGAACTCGGCGCCATGGGCTTCACGTTCCAGTTCATCACCCTGGCCGGCTTCCACGCCCTGAACTACTCGATGTTCGACCTCGCCCACGGCTACGCCCGGGAAGGCATGAGCGCCTACGTCGAACTCCAGGAAAAGGAATTCGCCTCCGAGTCCCGCGGCTACACCGCAACCAAGCACCAGCGCGAAGTCGGCACCGGCTACTTCGACACCATCTCCACGGCGCTCAACCCGAACGCGTCCACCCTCGCCCTCGTGGGATCCACCGAAGAGGGCCAGTTCCACTAACACTTACGACGGCGGCGCTTCCGTCCGGCCTTCGGACCGGCATCGCTCTGCCTGCTATTCCCCACGTCCGGCCTTGGGCTCGTAGAACTCGCCGAGGCCGGACGCAGGGCCCCTTTTACGCAGGCTGCCGCGACACCGGCTCCTCGGCCTCGTGCCCAAGTCGCCACCCTGCCGCTACCCGCCGTCGAACTTCCCTTTCGTCTTTAAGGAGACTGAGATGAACAGCTTTACCGATAGCTTTACGATCAATGGCATTACTCTCACCGCACAGCCGATTTGCCGGCAGAATGAGGTGCTGACCCCGGACGCGCTGGAGTTCATTGCCAAGCTGCACCGGGCCACCGCCGAGCGGCGGCAGGAGCTGCTGCAGGCACGGCGTACCCGGCGTGCCGACATCGCCGCCGGCGCCGACCCCCGCTTCCTGCGGGAGACCGAGCACATCCGCAACGATCCGTCCTGGCGGGTTGCTCCCCCGGCCCCCGGCCTGGAGGACCGCCGCGTGGAGATCACCGGTCCGGTGGACAAGAAAATGACCATCAACGCCCTGAACTCCGGCGCCAAGGTATGGCTCGCTGACATGGAGGACTCCTCCACCCCCACCTGGCGGAACGTCATCAAAGGCCAGCTGAACCTCACCGACGCACTGGAGCGCCGGATCGACTTCACCAGCGAAGAGGGCAAGGAATACAAGCTGAAGCCCGCCGGTGAACTCCCCACCATCGTGGTCCGGCCCCGCGGCTGGCACCTGCCGGAGAAGCACATGCTCATTGACGGCCAGCCGATCGCCGGCGGGATCGTGGACTTCGGCCTGTTCTTCTTCCACAACGCCCGCCGCCTGCTGGCCCAGGGCAAGGGACCGTACTTCTACCTGCCGAAGATCGAGAACCACCTCGAGGCCCGGCTGTGGAACGACATTTTCATCCTGGCCCAGGACCTGCTCGGCATCCCGCAGGGCACCATCCGCGCCACGGTGCTGATCGAGACCATCACCGCCGCGTTCGAAATGGAGGAGATCCTCTACGAACTGCGCGACCACGCCTCGGGCCTGAATGCCGGCCGCTGGGACTACATCTTCTCGCTCATCAAGAACTTCCGCACCCGCGGCCCCCGTTTCGTCCTCCCGGACCGCGGCCAGGTGACCATGACGCAGCCGTTCATGCGTGCCTACACCGAACAGCTCGTGCGGGCCTGCCACAAGCGCGGCGCCATGGCCATCGGCGGCATGGCTGCAGCAGTTCCCAACCGCAAGGACCCGGAAGCCAACGCCAACGCCCTCGAAAAGGTGCGGGCGGACAAGACCCGCGAGGCCAACGACGGCTTCGACGGCTCCTGGGTGGCGCACCCGGACCTGGTGCCCGTGTGCCGTGAGGTGTTCGACGGCGTCCTGGGCAGCAAGCCCAACCAGCTGGACCGGCTCCGCGAGGACGTCACCCCGGACGACCGCGCCCTGATCGACGTTGCCGCCACCACCGGCACCATCACCGAGCAGGGCATCCGGAACAACATCGAAGTGGGCATCCGTTACATCGAGTCCTGGCTGCGCGGCAACGGCGCGGTGGCCATCCACAACCTCATGGAGGACGCCGCCACCGCCGAAATCTCCCGCTCCCAGCTCTGGCAGTGGATCTACGCCCGGGCCATCACCGACCACGGAGAGATCATCAGCCACGAGTGGGTGGAGGAACTCCTGGACGAGGAATTCGCCCGGCTGGAGCGATTCGACGGCGACCGGTTCGAGGACGCCCGCGACATCTTTGAAGAGGTCACGCTGAGCCGCGAGTTCCCGTCCTTCCTTACCCTCCCCGCCTACGCCCGCTACCTGACCGAGGCCCGTGAAAAGGCCACGGTCGAGGAGCTGGCCGCGGCATAGCAAGACTTCCGTCCGCCGGGCCGGCACGCCCTTCGCAACAGGCCCCCCGAAATCCGGGGCGCCGGCCCGGCGACGGAGCACCACCCACAACGCCCGCCCACTTTCCCCAGGAATGTGGGCGGCGTTGTCGTGTTTATTGCGCTAAGTGAGCGGGCGTCCAGGGAACGTACGACGACGGCCCTCGCCTCAGCGCCCTTTCGGCACCTTCCGGACGGACAGGGTGGTGCTGACGAAGAAGGTCAGCACGGAAGCCAGGATGACCAGCAGTGCCGGCGTCCACGATCCGGAGCTGTCATGGACGAAGCCCACGAGCGGCGGCGCGACGGCGGCGAGGCAGTAGCCCAGGCCCTGCACCGTAGCCGACATCCGCCCCGCGGAGGCCTGGTCGCGGGCGAGCTTGATGATGGCGATGAAGATCAGGGTGATGCCGCCGCCCTGGGCAATCCCGCCGGAGGTGGACCACAGCCACCACAGCTGCGGCAGGAAGAGCAGCCCCACGGGAACGGCAAGCCACAGCGTGCCCAGGGTGACCGCCACCGCCGTCGTACTCATGTACTTGGCCGCAAAGGGCACCCCAAGGCCGCCCACAATGGCCAGGATCTGGAAGATCGAGGACGCGGCGCCGGCCTCGGACGTGGACATGGCCAGCTCGTCGTGCAGGTAGCTGGGCAGCCACGCCGTAACGCCGTAGTAGGAAAACGCCTGGCCGCCGAATCCTGCGGTGAGCCCGAATGTGGTCCAGCCCGAGCCGGAAACCCGGGCCGCTGCCACCCCTGCCCCGTCCCCGCCGTCCACCAGGAATGCGGTCCGCGGCCCCACGGCCAGGACCCACACCGCCACCGCGGCCACGGCCAGGAGCGCCACGGACGCGAGGGCAACCCGCCAGCCCGTCAGGGACGCCAGCGGGGCCATGGCCACTGAGGTCAGGAACGAGCCGATGTTCAGGGCGGCGGTGTAGATTCCCATCGCTGTCCCCTGCCGCCGCGGGGCAAAATCGCGGCGGATGATCAGCGGCACCGCGATGTTGCCCACCGTGATGGCCACACCGATGACCACCGTTCCGGCCACCACCAGCACCGGTCCTCCCGCAGAGCGGACCAGCACCCCGGCGAGCACGCCCAGGATGGTCAGCGTGACGGCGAACTCGGCGCCGAACTTCCGGGCTGCCAGGGAGGCCAGAGGTGCGGCGAGCGAGAAGCAGAGCACGGGGATGCTGGTCAGCAGTCCCAGCAGGACCGGCGAAAAGTGCAGTTCCGCCTGCATCGGGCCCACCAGGGGCGCGACGGCCACGAACGGGCCGCGGAGGTTCAGCGCCAGCAGGCCGATGCAGGCCAGCAGGACCCAGCTCTTCGGGACGCGGGACAGGACGCGGCCGCTCACAGCGGCAAAATCGGGAATGGGCGTGGATTCATCACTTCCATTGCTATCACGCCCCGCGGTGCTGGAGTTTCAGGCGCCCTGTCCGCCGGCGCTGCCATACGATGAACCTGAGCCCAGGACGAAGCACCCGCGGAGGATACCCATGACGCACCGCCTTGCCATCCTCGACGACTACCAGGACGTGGCCAACGGCTTCGCCGACTTCGCGGCCCTGGAGGCTGAGGGAGTGGCCGTCACCTCCTACCGCGAGCCGTTCCCTTCCCGGGACGCCCTGGTCTCGGCGCTGGCAGACACCACCATGGTGATCGCCATGCGCGAGAGGACGGCGTTCCCGCGCGAGGTGTTCGAGAAGCTGCCCGCACTTGAGCTGCTGGTCACCACCGGAATGGCCAACGCCGCGATCGACCTCGCTGCCGCAGCCGAGCACGGAGTGACCGTGTGCGGCACCGCGGGCTCACCCACGGCCGCACCGGAACTGACCTGGGCCCTGCTGCTCGCCATCGCGCGGCACCTCCCGGCGGAAGAGAACTCCCTCCGGGCCGGAACGTGGCAGTCAACGGTCGGCGTGGAGCTCGCCGGGAAGACCCTGGGCATCGTGGGGCTGGGAAAGATCGGGCGGCGGATCGCGGCCTACGGCCAGGCCTTCGGAATGGACGTGGTGGCCTGGAGCCAGAACCTGACCGCGGACGCTGCCGCCGACGCCGGAGCCCGGCTGGTCTCCAAGGAGGAACTCTTCACCGTCGCCGACGTCGCCACCCTCCACCTGCGGCTCTCCCCGAGGTCGGAGAACACAGTAGGCGAGGCCGAGCTGCGCCTGCTGGGCCCCGAAGGCATCCTGGTGAACACCGCCCGCGGTCCCCTGGTCGACCAGGATGCCCTGGTCAAGGCCCTCACCAACGGATGGATCCGCGGCGCCGCCCTGGACGTCTTCGACCAGGAACCCTTGCAGGCCGGGCACCCGCTCCTTGCCGCCCCGAATACCGTGTTGTCCCCCCACCTTGGCTACGTCACGCAGGAAAGCTACCGCCAGTTCTACGGCGGCGCCCTGGAGGACATCACCGCGTGGCTGGCCGGCTCCCCCATCCGCAAAATCACCGCCTGAGCGGGGAAGAACCGACCCGGAAGAAGCACCATGACCCACACCATCCGCAAAGCAACAGCAGACGACGCCGGCCGCCTCGCCGAGCTGGCGGCCGTCACCTTTCCGCTGGCCTGCCCGCCGTCGTCGTCGCCTGACGACATTGCCGCCCACCTGGCCAACACGCTCAGCGAAGACCACTTCAACGAATACCTGGCGGATCCGGACATCACGATCCTGGCGATCGACGCAGACGGGGACCTCACCGGCTACAGCCTCCTGGTGAACAGGCCCGCCACGGACCCGGACGTTGCCTCCGTCCTGTCCCTGCTGCCCTCCGTGGAAATCAGCAAATGCTACGTCCACCCCGACTACCACGGGCTTGGCGCCGCCGCTGAGCTGATGCACGCAAGCCTGGAGGCGTCCGCCGCGCTGGGCGGCGCGGGAGCCTGGCTGGGGGTCAACAGCCAGAATGCCCGCGCCATCCGCTTCTACGAAAAATCGGGCTTCCGCAAAGTGGGAACCAAGTCCTTCCGGCTGGGCAGCACGGTGGAACATGACTTTGTACTGGAGCGGCCCCTGCCGTAGCCTCTCAGGCTTCCGGTTGATGCAGCCGTCGGATGTCCGGGCCTGCCATCGACTCTTCCAGAGGGTAGGCCAGCGGCGGGCGCGGTTCATCCAGCAGTTTCAGGCCCGGCGGCAGTCCGTCGATGGTGCCGCTGGAGCCTGTGGCACTGATGGTCACCCTGCTGGTGTCCAGCAGGACATTTTCAGCCCGGAAGGTTCCCACGGACTCCGGCAGGATCGGCGCCAGATGCACCACCCGGCGGGTGAAGACGGGGTCGAACCGCAGCAGGATCCGTGCGAGCTGCACAGGGGCCGCCGCCGCCCACGCCTGCGGGGAGCACGCGGTGGGATACGGAACAGGGCCTGGGAACTCGCCGCGGTCGAACCCGCAGAACAGTTCCGGCAGCCGGCCATCAAAGTGCCGGGCTGCGTCGAGGATGCCCAGCGCCACCCGTTTCGCCTCGTCTACGAACCCGTAACGCATCAGCCCCGTAGCCACCAGTGCGGTGTCGTGTGGCCACACTGAGCCGTTGTGGTAGCTGACCGGGTTGTAGGCGCCCATGTCGGAGGCCAGCGTGCGGATGCCCCAGCCGGTGAACATCTGAGGGGACATCAGGTTTTCCATGACGGACACGGCTTTGTCCTCGTCCACGATGCCCGTCCACAGGCAGTGGCCGATGTTGGACGTCAGCGCATCGACGTGCCGTTTGTCCTTGTCCAGTGCCACCGCAAAGTAACCCTTGTCCGGCAGCCAGAACTTCCGGTTGAACTCCTCCTTGAAGGCTGCGGCCTTGTCGGCCCAGTGCTTTTCCAGGTCCGGGTCCCCGGTCCAGTGGGCCAGCAGCGACCTGCCGAGGTAGGCAGCATAGACATAGGCCTGGACCTCGCAGAGCGCGATGGGGGCTTCCGCGATGGTCCCGTCCGCAAAGTTGATGCCGTCCCAGGAGTCTTTCCAGCCCTGGTTGACCAGGCCGTGGTCGTTGGGCCGGAGGTACTCCACGAAGCCGTCGCCGTCGCGGTCGCCGTATTTTTCGATCCATTCCAGGGCCCGGTCGGCGTGCGACAGGAGCGGCTGGATCGCGTCGCGGGACAGTCCCCACCGGCTCAGCTCGCCCAGGGTTGCCACGAAAAGCGGGGTTGCGTCGGCCGTGCCGTAGTACGCGGTGCCGCCCAGCGACAGGCCCGCAGTGACGCCCAGCCGGACCTCGTGCGGAATGCGTCCGGGTTCCTCTTCGGAGTCCACGTCCACTTTCTTCCCCTGGATCCCGGCCAGGGTCTGCAGCGTGCCCAGAGCGAGATTGGGGTTGACCATCATGCTCATGTAGGACGTCAGCAGCGAATCCCGCCCGAACAGCGCCATGAACCAGGGCGCACCCGCCGCGACTGCCGCGCGGTTGGGGTGGTGGGCATCGAAGATCCTCAGGGCACCGAGGTCACTTTGGCTGCGGTTGAGCACGTTCTGGAAACTGGTGTCCTCGATGCTGATCCGCGGCACGTTCTCCTCCCAGGCCAGGTGGCGCCGCACGCCCTCGCGGTGGTGCGGCAGCTGGCCCTCCGTGAAGGGCTTTTCCGGGGCCTCCCCGTTGACCAGCGGCACCACAATCACGCTGGTGCTCCACTTGCCGCGGGCCGGGACGGTAACGCGGAAGCGGAGTCCGTCGGTGCCCACCTCCGCATCCTTGGCCCCGATGGCGGAGCCGCGTTGCTGGCCGTGGCGGGATGCTTCGATGATGAGCTTTCCGTCCACCACACTGCGGGTGGTGTCATCGGGGCCCGTGGTCCGGCCGCCTTTCACTTCGAAGAGGTCGGCCTGGTCCGCGTCCACAAGCAGCTCGATGTCGCATTCAACGGGTTCCGCTGCGTAATTCTCCAGGATGATGTCGTCCTGCAGGCCCGGTCCGATGTGGCGGACCTGGCGGACCACCAGCGGACTGTCGAACCGGCCTCCCGGCCACGTGGCGCGGCCAACGAAGGTTGCTTCGAAAGGCTGGGCCTTCTGGGCCGACAGCGGTTCGCGCCGTGAGCCGTTGATCCGCAGCACCCAGCCCGAGACGATCCGGGTGTCCTGGTAAAACGCGCCGTTCGTGCCGCCGTCAGCACTGATGTCGCCGGTTCCTGCAGAAATGCAAAACGAGGAGCCTTCCAGCACGGTGACGGCACCAACATCCGAGCCGGAGGCCTCATTGTCTTCGTTCCAGGCGGTCATGGAAGGACTCCCTTCTCAGTCTGGATGCTGCCGGGGAGCCCGATGCCCGCCCGTGCCCCTTAACGATTCTGGTGCACCGGCGGAGTAACCGGAACCCCTCCCGGCAATCTCCCGGCCAGCAGGTCGTCAAAGAGCCTGAGGTGCTGCGCCACCATCCGCTGGGCACTGAACCGTTCCTTCACTGACGCACGGCAGCGTTCCCGGCTGAGGGACGCGGCCGCCTCGACGAAGCCCGGCAGTTCCTCGGTCTTTCCGAGGAAGCCCGTACGGCCGTGTTCCACGATCTCAGGGGCTGAGCCGATCCTCGTGCCGATGACGGGGGTTCCGGTGGCCAACGCCTCGATCATGACCAGGCCGAAGGGTTCCGACCACTGGATGGGGTTCAGGAAGGCGGTGGCCTCGCCCATCAAGCGGTACTTCTCGGCATCGTCGACTTCCCCTACGAAGTCCTCGTTGGGACCGAGCATCGGTTCGATGACTTCCCGGAAATAGCGGATCTCATCCGGCTCCCGCATCTTGACGGCGATCTTGAGGTGCATGCCCACCTCCCGGGCGACGGTGATGGCCTCGAACAACCCCTTGTCCTGGCAGGCGCGCCCCACAAAGCAGAGATAGCCACCGCGGCCATTGCCTACGGGAACCGCGGAAACGTCCATGCCGTGGTGGATCACCTGGGTCACGGGGACCTCCGGGGCATGCGACGCCTGGTCACGGGAGATCGCCACAATGGCCACGTCCTTCGCCATGGCCCGGTAGAGGTCCTCTGCATCCTGGTGGAGCGGACCGTGGATGGTGGTCACCACGGGGATGTTGGCCGGCCGGCGTGCATAGAGCGGTCCCGCCAGGGTGTGGTCATGGATCAGGTCCACATCCCTGAGCCCGTCGTAGGCCCGGATCACGTGGCTGAGCTCGGACATGGTCAAGCCGAGCTCATCCCGGCATGCCGGCCGCATCCCCTTTACCAGCGGCACGGGGCAGGTGCTTTCGGACGGCGCCGCGAGCAGGACCTCGTGTCCGGCCTCTGCGAAGCCGCGCGCCAGGGTGTCCACCACCCTTTCGATGCCGCCGTACGTCAGCGGGGGAATGGGAATCCATGGTCCGGCAATAAGTCCAATACGCATATCTGGCCTCCAGGGCACGAGGCCCGGACTCCCAGCTGCCAGGCACTTCCCGCCACGGAAAGTGCAATCCCGTGGTGGTCTAGGTTTGTGGCGACTGCTTCACCTACTTCAGAACTATTGCCCACCATGGCCTGCGCCACAAGACCTGTTTGTGGGGCATGTCATAGCGGGCGGCCGGAATTGCCGCAGCAACGCCACGGTTGTGCAAGGCATGAAGATTGAGATCTGGTCCGACGTTGCCTGCCCGTGGTGTTTTATCGGCAAGCGCCGCTTCGAGGCAGCCCTGGCGTCCTTCCCGCACCGCGACGCCGTCGACGTCACGTGGCGCAGCTACCAGCTGGACCCCACATTGCCCGAACACTTCGACGGGACCGAACTCGAGTACCTGGGCAGCCGCAAGGGCATGCCAGCCGAGCAGGTCGCCCGGATGTTCGACCACGTAGCCCAGCAGGCAAAGGGCGAAGGCCTGGACTACCACTTCGACAAGGTGGTGGTGGCCAACAGTTTCACTGCCCACCGCCTCATCCACCTTGCTGCAGCCCATGGGAAGCAGGATGCCGCCAAGGAACGGCTGCTCAGCGACCACTTCGAACACGGGAAGGACATTGGCAACCGCGGGTACCTGTCCTCCCTCGGCGCTGACCTCGGCCTGCCTGCCGGCGAAGTGGAGGAGCTCTTCACCACGGACAAGTACACCGATGAGGTCAGGTTCGACTTCCAGGAGGCCCGGGCACTGGGCATCAGCGGCGTTCCGTTTTTCGTCATCGACCGCAAGTTCGGCCTGTCCGGTGCCCAGCCCACCGAGACATTCACCGCCGCCCTCAACCAGGCATGGCAGGAAGCCAACCCCCTGGTCCTGGTGAACTCCACGGACGCCGGGGCCTGTGGTCCCGACGGCTGCGCGGTGTAGCGGTCTTTTACTGACACATCACGGTAAAGTGTCTGTATGCCCCGGATTACAGCCGCCAGCAACGCGGAACAGCGTGCGGATACCCAGCGACGCATTCTCACGGCGTTTGGCGAGCTCCTCTTCACCCACGGCCTGCCAGGGCTGACCATGACGGATGTGGCGCGCCATGCGGGAATTGGCCGCACCGCCGTCTACAACTACTACGCGGACATTGAGGAACTCCTCATTTCCTACGCGCTGGACGAGACGGAGAAGTTCCTCTCCGACCTGCGCGAGTCGCTGAACCGCCTGGAGAACCCGGTGGAGCGGCTGGCCCTGTACGTCCGCGCCCAGGTGGTTGACCTCAGCCGCCGCCACCTCCCGCCGGGACCTGCCATGGGGGCGGTACTCTCGCCGTCGTCCTTCGCCAAACTTTCCGACCATGTGGGTGAGCTCAGCGTCCTGCTCCAGGGCATCCTGCGGGACGGCATGGAGCAGGGCTACCTGCCGGTGGCGGACGTGGGCCAGCAGTCCCAGTTGATCCTGGGCACCCTGTCCTCCAGCGCCGCGAGGGGCAGCGACGAGCCTGCGGAACTTGAAGCCCGGGTGGCCCGGACGGTGCGTTTCATCCAGCTGGGTGCCGGCGCGAGGTTCGACGACGACGGGCGGCCCCTTCGCGTGGCGCAGCTTCCCCCGGCGGCCGGGTAGGTTCCGGCCGGCCGTCAGGGCACCGGTGCGACGGGCAGTTTGTCAGGGTCTGCCGTGCGCCGGCTTTCCCGGGGGCAGCTGAGCTTGCCGGGCGTTTGATCCACCAGCTCGGGCGGGACCAGCGCCTTGTAGTCCTGCGACAGGATCACGTCAACGCTGGCGTCCGTCCTGCCGTCCTGGAAGTAATCCGAGCCCTGCAGGTTCCGCTGCACGGTAAACGCAGCAGCCTGCCCGGCAGCGCCTGACACCACGGCCGCCACGCCCCGGTATCCGGCGCTGGTGTTGGACACGTTCCCCACCGCGAACTTCCGCGCCAGCAGCTCGTCCGCCACCGAGCGGGCCAGTCCGGCACGGCCGGTGGAGTTGAAGACGTTGACGTTGACCTTGTCGTTGGGTGCGTAGTCGAAGATTGTGGCCGGGCACGAGGACACCGGTGTGGGGGCGGGCTCGGCAGTCGGGATCTTCAGGCGGCCATTGATGACGGCAAGTGCCACGATGATGCCGGCGGCGATCAAGCCGACCAGCAGGACCAGCACCGCCCCGTGCAGCACCCGGCGCCGGACGCGGGCCGTTTCATCGGCGTCCCGGGCAGCAGCCATGGCCGCCCGCAGCTCAGCACCGGAGACAACGTGGTGGCCGTGAAGGACTCCCGGGTCCTTCGTCCGCGTCCTAGCCATCGAGCACCAGGACCCGGGCGTGGATGGCGGTGCGCTGGTGCAGTGCGGTGCGGACGGCGCGGTGCAGCCCGTCCTCCAGGTAGAGGGTCCCCCGGTACTGCACCACGTGCGGGAACAGGTCCCCGAAGAACGTTGAATCCTCCGCCAGCAGGGCTTCCAGGTCCAGGGTGCGCTTGGTGGTCACCAGCTCGTCCAGCCGGACCGGCCGCGGGGGCAGCGACGCCCATTGTTTGGGGGTGTTGTAACCATGGTCGGGGTAAGGGCGGCCCTCGCCCACAGCTTTGAATATCACCATGCCACAGTAGGCACCGCGCTGCTCCAGCGAAAGTAGCAGGGGTGACCGGCGGCAGGTTGTAGCCAAACAGTGACCAACACCAGGGAAGTGAAGGGCGGCTGCGCGGCGGCAGGGCAGCACCCGCACCGGGCGTCCCGCTCCTGCTGACAGAATGGAGCCATGACAGCATCCGAGTCCCCTGCCGTTCCCGTGCCCGGAATCCGCCTGCCGTCCGCACCACCGCTGGCGCTCCTGCTGGACGTGGACGGGCCCGTGGCCAGCCCCGTGACCCGTGACGTCAAGCCGGAGATCATCCTTGACCTGGTGGCACTGGCAGCTGCGGGAATTCCCGTCATCTTCAACACCGGCCGCTCCGATGCCTTCATCCGGGAGCAGGTCATGGAGCCCATGATCGCGGCCGGCATCCCGGCCGGCACCATCATCCATGCCATCTGCGAAAAGGGTGCCGTCTGGTTCAGCTACACGGCGGCCGGCCCCGGCCCCATCCACGTGGACCGGGAACTCGCCGTGCCGGCGGCGTACGGGGATGATGTCCGCCGCCTGGTGGCCGAGGACTACGCCGCCCACATGTTCTTCGACGAGACCAAGCGGGCCATGGTGTCCGTGGAGCAGCACATCGACGTGCCCAGCGCCGACTACCTGGCCGAGCAGAAACTGTTCGACGCCGACGCCATGGAACTCATGGTGCGCCACGGCCTGGGCGTGGTGCGGCTGGACCACCATGCCCCCGATTCCGACGACGAGGTGGACTACCGCGTGGATCCCACCATCATCTCCACGGACATCGAGTCCGTGCGGCTGGGCAAGGACCTCGGCGCCAGCCGGGCGGTGGAACTCCTGGCGGCCCAGGGCATCACGCCCCAGGCGTGGCGGACGGTTGGAGACTCGCGCACCGACTATGCCATGGCGGACTGGCTGCACCACAACGACCACCCGGTCAAGCACGTGGACGTGCGGCCGGCGGACGGTGTGCCCAGCAAGCCCTACCCGGTGCTGACGGCGGCGGACCTGGGGCTGGACGGCACAGTGATCCACGACGACGCCGGCGGCGCCTTCCTGCGCGCCTGGCGCGAGGCGCTGGATGCCTGAGCCCCTGCCGGGCCGCCGCCGCACAAGTCACCACGGGACGCCTGTGTGGTCCCGGAAACCTGCCGTTACCTTGGCAGGACTATCATGCAGGTAAGAATGCCCACATCCACCAGCACGGAGACAACCATTACAGAAGCACCGGTCCAGGACGAGGTCTACTACGGCGGCCAGGCGTCCGTGGAGGAACAATTTCACGCCGAGATCACATCGGCGGCGGCTGAGCAGCGGCTCGGCCACCGGCCTGACGTCATCCGGCACAAGGGCCGGTATGCCCTGATCAATGACACCAGGACGCCCTACCAGGCCATGGTGGAGGACCTGCTGTTCATGCGCAACGTCCTGGCGAACGCCAACCTTGCGTACCTCCTGGTCCGGGGCAACAACGACCGTCCCGTCCTGGCCCTGGACTGGAAGGACCGGAAGAAGCTGCGGGCTGCCCTGGTGGAAGCGTGCCGGGACGAGCCTTTCTATTCCATGACCGTGGACGCCAAGAAGAAAACCTCGGTGCTGGTGGCAGACGGCGAGCTCTCCCCCAACCGGCAGGCACGTATCTTCCGCCTGTACCGGCCCCGGGTCGAGCCGGTGGGCGGCTTCGAGTTCGGCGCCTCCGCCGGGGTCCAAATCGAGCTGTGGTCCTTCGAGGGCGACGAACTGATCCTTCCCATCGAAAACTCCCTGACCCGCAGGACCCTGCTGCGGCAGGACGCCGTCCGCGGCACCGTGGAACGCTACGGCCACACCTGGCCCACCATCGAGAACATGTTCGCCGACCACGCAAGCGACATCAGCTTCGATATCGACCTTGTCTTCTCCTGGGTGGACGGAAGCTCCCCGGAATACATTGCCGCCCGCCGGGCCCAGCAGCAGGGACACGTCCTGGGCGAGGGTGACGACCACGAAGCCCGGTTCCGGCAGATCAACGAACTCAAGTATGCGCTGCGTTCGGTGTACATGTTCGCACCCTGGATCCGGCGCATCTTCATCGCCACGGACTCCCCCGCGCCCGCCTGGCTGGCGGACCACCCGTCCGTCACGATCGTCCGCAGCGAAGAGTTCTTTGCCGATCCGTCAGTGCTGCCCACGCACAACTCGCAGGCGGTGGAGTGCCAGCTGCACCACATCGAAGGGTTGTCCGAGCACTTCCTGTACTCCAATGACGACATGTTCTTTGGCCGCCCCGTGGGGCCGGACATGTTCTTCACTCCCGGCGGCATCACCAAGTTCATCGAGGCCGAAACCAGGATCGGCCTGGGCGAGAATGCCGCCGAGCGGAGCGGGTTCGAAAATGCGGCCCGGGTGAACCGCAAGCTCCTCTGGAACCGGTTCGGCCGGATCACCACCCGCCACCTGGAGCACACCGCTGCGCCGCTGCGCCGCAGCCTGGTGGCGCAGATGGAGGAGGAGTTCCCCGAGGAGTTCCGCAAGACTGCGGCCAGCCGCTTCCGTGCGGCCGACAACATCTCCGTGACCAACTCGTTCTACCACTACTACGCGCTGCTTACCGGCCGCGCGGTCACGCAGACGGCCGCCAAGGTGCGCTACGTGGACACCACGATGCGCTCCGGACTCAAGTACCTGCCCAAACTGCTGGCCAAGCGGAACATGGACTTCTTCTGCCTGAACGACGGCAGCTTCCCGGAGGTCAGCGCAGACGAACGTGCCGACGTCGTAACGGACTTCCTGGAGCGGTACTTCCCCATCAAGGCACCCTGGGAGAAGTAGCCGCGCAGCACACGCGTCGGGAGCCGGTCCTGTGGCAGGACCGGCTCCCTTTTGCGTTAACTGCCCTAGCGGCCCGTGGAAGCCCCGAGCCTGGAGTTGCCGCGCTGCTTGGTGGTCTCCGGGATCCGGATGCCGGCAGCCTCGAGCCGCCGGGCCGTTTCCTCGGGCGATACATACTCGCCAACGGTGGGTGAGCTGCCCAGCGGAACCACGGAGTGCACAATGGTGTGCTCATACACATGCACCAGGTTGAAGGCCTGGCCGCCGTCCTGCCCGCGGGTCCCTCCCACCGGCACGTTGAGGTCCTGGGTGTAGCAGGATGCGGAGGCCACCGACACGGGAACTCCGGCGAAGCTGGCGGTGGTGGAGTAGTGCAGGTGGCCTGCCAGGATGGTGCGGACATCCGAGTTGCGGACGACGGCGGCCAGCGACGCCTGGTCCCGCAGTTCCACCAGCACCGAGAGGTCCAGCACGGACGGCACCGGCGGGTGGTGCAGGGCCAGGATGGTGCCGTCCGGGGCGGGGGTCTCCAACTGCCCGGCGAGCCATTCCAGTTGTGCCGCACTCAGTTCGCCGTGGTGGAAGCCGGGCACGGTGGTGTCGAGGGTGATGACGCGCAGCCCGTTGATGAAGTAGCTGTGGTCCACAGGTTCGTCACTGCCGGGCTGGTCAAGCAGGCCCCGACGGAAATTCGCCCGGTCATCGTGGTTGCCCATGGCCCAGATGACCTGGGCGCCGAGTTCCCTGCAGGCAGGATCGACAATGGCCCGGAGCTTTACGTAGGCTTCCGGGTCGCCCTTGTCAGCGAGGTCACCGGTGAAAATCACGGCTTCAGGCTTTGCCCCGGACGCTTTGACTTCGTCGAACAGCTGGATGAGCCTGGCTTCGCTGTCGACTGATCCGTAGAGGGGGTCCGGACCTCCCAACAGGTGGGGATCGCTCAGGTGGAGTAGGAAGTGGCGTGGCCGGGGATGCTCGGCCTCGATGTGCTCCATTGCTACCTCTATGGTCGGTGGGAAGGCTCTCTTCCCTTGTACCCTTCAGTAATATTTATCCAATCAGACATTTGGCAAACATGGGGTAAATCGCCGGAGCTGATGTGGAAAAAGTTGGAAGAACTGCGCTTTTGCAGATCTGATTCGCTGAGAACGCGTTTACCCGAGTGCTTCTTCAATCGAGTCGATCACCTCAGGGGAATCCGGCTCCACGGTTGGGGCGAAACGGGCTACCACGTCACCTTCCCGGTTGACCAGAAACTTCTCGAAATTCCACTTCACCAGCCCCGGAAGCAGGCCGGTCTTGAACTTGGTGAGCTCGGTGTACAGCAGGTGCTGGTTCCTTCCACGGACGTCGGTTTTGGCCGTCAGCGGGAAGGTGACACCAAAGTTCCGTTCGCAGAAGTCCGCGATTTCGCTGTCCGTTCCCGGCTCCTGCCCCGCGAACTGGTTGCACGGCACGCCCAGGACCTCGAACCCACGGTCCCGAAACTTGCCGTAGAGAGCTTCCAGGCCGGCGTATTGCCGGGTGAAGCCGCAGTTGGAGGCCACGTTGACCACCAGCACCACTTTTCCTTTGAATTGCCCGAAATTGGTCCTGGTCCCGTCGTTGAGGATCAGCGGGATCGGATACAGGGGACGCGGGCGGCGCAGTTGCGAAAGATTGTTCATACCGTAGGTTCGTTGCCGAGCGCGCGGCGTACGGGTCCGCGATAAAGATTAGGGGGTTAACGATTCGGTCGGTGTGGGCGTCGGCGACGCAGTCGCAGTCGTAGTCGTAGTGGGCGTCGGCGACGCAGTCGCAGTCGTGGTCGGCGTCGGCGACGCAGTCGCAGTCGGTGTCGGCGACGCAGTCGCAGTCGGTGTCGTGGTCGGCGACGCAGTCGCAGTCGGTGTCGGCGACGCAGTCGCTGTCGCAGTCGGTGTCGGCGACGCAGTCGCAGTCGTGGTCGGTGTGGGCGTCGGCGATCCGGCGCTGACTGAAGGATCGGCGGATGGTGGTGCCGCCGTCGTCAATTGCGCGTCAGGCGGCGGAAGCACCACCCCCGTCGCCTCGGACGGCGAAGACGCCGTGGACGGCTCCGGGACAGGAGGAAAGGGCGACGCCTGGAGCCCGGCCGCGGGGAATCCATTGTCAATCTGGAGCGGAATGGTCCAGCTGATCCATGCCGCGGAGAACTGGCCGGAGGCGTAGGAAACCATCTCGCCCGGTATCGCCTGGTTCAGCGTGCGGAGCGGGAGGAACGTCCATAGCAATGGGTTGGTGTAGCGGCCGTTCATGATGGCTTCGAAGTGCAGGTGGCATCCGGTGGACCAGCCGGTCGTCCCCACCCGCGCCAGAGCTTGCCCTGCCTGGACTCTGTCCCCCGTGCGGACGGCAATGGATTCGAGATGGTTGTAGGTGGTAATGAGGCCGTCGCCGTGGTCGATCTCCACCCGGTTGCCGCCGCCCCAGGGATGCCAGCCGGCCGCCCGCACAACCCCCGAGTCCGCGGCATACACCGGGGTGCCGCACGCTGCGGCGTAGTCCTGGCCCAGGTGGAAGTCGCCGGCTGCCCCGCTGAGCGGGCTGACCCTGGGACCGAAGGGTGAACTGGGCGCCAGGACCTGCAGCGGTGCCATGAGGAACCCGGATAACGGCCGGTCCGCACCTGTGGGGCCCACCGCCAGGGCGCCCGCGTTACCGTGCTCGGCGTTCCCAAGGGACGTCTGCAGTGACGTCCGCGGGAAAGCCAGCGCGGCATGCGGGTCGGACTCAACGACAGAGGGAAGGGTGCCGGCACCAACCACATCCGAGGCCGAAGGGGCTATCCCACCCTGCGGATGGCCCGCACCGGAACTTCCGGCGGGAGCCGCGGCCGGCGAGGCGCCGGGCCGGGCCATGGACGCGGCCATCCATGCCTGGTCTGCCGAACTGGCGGAAAGATTCACGGCGCAGACGGAGGCAGCAAGGACACCGGCAGCAGCGACGGCACGGGTAACCGGTGCTAAGGGTCGCTTGCCCGGCCTGCTGTCGCCGGGCACGGTTTTCTTGCCCAATACACTGACTCCACAATGTGGCCTGCCGCACGGTGTCTCGACGGTATTCCCCATGGGACCACAGGACCGCAGAGCTGGAAACCCCATCGCCGGACAATGGGGGCGTTAGGGGGATGCCCCTGTCACCAGCGGGAATACTGCTCCCGCCAAAATGGGCAACAATGTTCCATGCGCAATGTCTTCCGTACCTGGCGGGACGAGATCAAGAAGACCTTCTCGGGCAGGGCCGATGCCCCGCCCGACTGGACGGTGCGGCTGGCCGAAGGAGACGATCCCGGCTACCACCTGCCAGGCTCGGCGGTCTGGGCCGTGCACGGTTCCATGACGCCGATCGTCGGAGGCATCCGCACGCTGCTGATGCAGTCGCTCCACCCGGGCGCGCTGGCGGGGGTGCACGAGCACTCCAACTTCCGCGAAGATCCGCTGCGCAGGCTGGCCAACACCATCCGCTGGATCTTCACCGTGACCTACGGCTCGACGGCAGCGGCGCAGGAGGCAACGAGGCGCGTCCGGCTGCTGCATGAGCCTGTCCAAGGCAACTACAGGGACAACGACGGCGGCCTCCGCACTTACAGTGCCAACGATCCCGGGCTCGCGGGCTGGATCCACATCGCCTTCACGGACGGCTTCCTGTCGGCGCACAGGATCTGGGGTGGACCCATTCCCGGCGGCGCGGACGCCTACGTCCGCGAGTGGGCGCAGGCAGGGCAGCTGATGGGGGTGGCAAATCCGCCGGTCACGGAGGCGGAGATGCGCAGCCAGCTCGACGAGTGGTACCGGAGCGGAGATCTGCGGGCAGACGACAGGGTCAGGGAAACTGTGGAGTTCATCCGTGACGCCCCGCTTCACCCCCTGCTCAGGCCCGGTTACCGGATCCTGTTTGCCGCCGCCGTGTACAGCCTGGAGCCCAGGCACCGGCAGATGCTGGGACTGTCCGTTCCACGGCTGGGGCCGCTCCCCCTGCCGGTGAGGTTGGCCACAAAGGTGGTGCTCGGCGTCGTGCATCTCGCACTGGGCGGACTCCATCGGGGGATGGGACCCAGCGAAGCGGCGGCGCGGAAGCGCCTGAAACGGCTTGGAGTACCGGCTGCCGACTTTGCCTGACCTGGGAATCCCCCGGGACCGGGCAGCTCTGGCCTGGAAATGCAGGAAGCCGGCCCCGGGATTACCGGGACCGGCTTCCTGACCGGCGGAGAATGGGGGATTTGAACCCCCGAGGGCGTTAACCCAACACGCGTTCCAGGCGTGCGCCATAGGCCGCTAGGCGAATTCTCCAACTGCTTCTGAATCAAAAGCAGGTACAAGACTACCTGAACTTTTCCGCGTGGACCAATTGGCCTTTGCAGCGCGCTTTTTGCACGCCCGCGCCGCTGCCCGCCGCGCCTGCCGGGCCGGGTCGCCTTAATCGGAAAATGGACGCCCCCAACGCGCCCATTCCCTGTTGCACCGTTGAGCTGCCGGGTCCGGATCTTCACGCCAGGCCACGCAGCTCACAACCTTGAGATTGCCCCAATCGGTGTACAAGCCCAATGATCGTCGCTGGGCCAAAGATAAGCAATGAAAATCCGGGAGACACCCGGTTGCCCGAAGTCCGCCGCAGGACATTGGCCGGGCCGGCGGCAAGCGTAAAGGCCGATTCGAGTCGTGCCGGATGATCGGGTAAAGTATCTGACGGCCCCTCATGTGGCGTCATCCTGTTGAACTCCCCCAGGACCGGAAGGTAGCAAGGGTAGGCGGGCTCTGGCGGGTGCATGGGGGGTCTTTACTATTCCCCCACAGGGCGGCATGATGTCAGCCCGGATTGGTAGGGTTTTCTCTGTGACAGTTACTACCGCCCTGTACCGCAGATACCGTCCCGACTCGTTCGCTGACGTTATCGGACAGGAGCATGTCACCGAGCCGCTGATGACGGCCCTGCGGAAAAACCGCGTGAACCATGCCTACCTTTTTTCCGGCCCCAGGGGCTGCGGCAAAACCACGTCCGCCCGCATCCTGGCCCGCTGCCTCAACTGCGCCCAGGGGCCCACGGACACCCCCTGCGGAACCTGCCCAAGCTGCGTGGAGCTGGCACGCGGCGGGTCCGGCTCACTGGACGTCATTGAGATCGACGCTGCCAGCCACGGTGGCGTGGATGATGCCCGGGACCTGCGCGAACGGGCCACCTTCGCGCCCGTGCGGGACCGCTACAAGATCTTCATCATCGATGAGGCCCACATGGTCACCTCCGCGGGGTTCAACGCCCTGCTGAAGATCGTGGAGGAACCGCCGGAACACATCAAGTTCATCTTCGCCACCACGGAGCCGGAGAAGGTCATCGGAACCATCCGGTCACGGACGCACCATTACCCGTTCCGCCTGGTCCCGCCCGAGCCCCTGATGGCCTACCTGGAACTCCTGTGCCGCCAGGAGAACGTTCCCGTGGCTCCCGGCGTCCTTTCGCTGGTCATCCGGGCCGGCGGCGGGTCCGTCCGCGACTCGCTTTCCGTCCTGGACCAGCTCATGGCGGGGGCAGGACCCAACGGGCTGGACTATGAGCTTGCGGTCGCGTTGCTGGGCTACACCCACGCATCGCTGCTGGACGACGTCGTGGAGGCGATTGCCGCGTCCGACGCCGCCACGGTCTTCCGTGCCGTGGACCGGGTCATCCAGACCGGCCACGATCCCCGGCGCTTTGTTGAGGACCTGCTGGAGCGGTTCCGGGACCTTATCATTGTCCAGGCAATGCCGGAGAGCGCCCACGCCATCCTGCGGGGCATGCCGGCGGACCAGATCGCCCGCCTCCAGAACCAGGCCCACAATCTTGGCGCCGCTGAGCTGTCCCGTGCCGCGGATGTCACCAACACCGCCCTCACGGAGATGACCGGTGCCACGTCGCCCCGGCTGCATCTGGAACTGCTGTGCGCCCGGATCCTGCTGCCCAGCTCAGAGCAGAATGAGCGCGGCCTCGCCGCACGCATCGACCGGGTGGAGCGGCGGCTGAACTACGCAGGGAACGACGTCGGTGCTCCCGCAGCGGCTGTGCCCGCGGCACCTGTCCCGGCAGCAGCCCCCGCGGCACCTGTCCCGGCAGCAGCCCCCGCGGCAGCGGCTCCTGCCGCAGCCTCCCCCATCTCCCCGCCTGGATCCCGTCCTGGCTCCGAGGAGGGCCATCCTGCTCCACGTCCCGAACAGGGCACCCCTGCGCAGCCTCCGGTTTCCGATGGCCCGGCCGGACACCAGCCGGCGGCCCAGGCACCGGCTGCCCAGTCCGCTACCGTCCATGCTCCTTCCGAGGCCGCCGCCGGCCAGGACGTTTCCCCGGTTGCTGCCGGTCCCCGGAGTTCACTCACTCCGCCCCGGGTAAGCACCAACGACTGGCCTGTGGAAGAACCGGGCCGCCAGCGCGCGCAGGGTGCTGCCGCAGCCAGCATCCCCGCAGCAACGCAACCCGATGCAGCACCCCAATCACCTGTTGGACCCCGCGCCGACGGCGCATCTCAGCCCAACGCAGCCGGCCAGCAAGCCTCAAGCCCGCAGGCACCAGCACCGCAGGCATCCGCACCGCAGTCGCCTGGCCCGAGCCAGCAGCCACCTGCCGGCTCCAGTCCAGCCGCTCCCCCGGCCATGGGCGACGTCGAGGTCCTCCGGAGGGCGTGGCCCGATGTCCTCCAGGCCCTGACCAGGATCAAGCGCAGCACCTGGGCCCTTGTCGAGCCCAATGCACAGGTCAGCGCCTTCGACGGCACAGTGCTGACGCTGTCCTTCACCACCCAGGGACTTGCCGGAGCCTTTGGCCGGGCCGACCACGCGGACAACCTGCGCCAAGCCATCCACAAGACCGTTGGCATCGACTGCCAGATCCATGCGGTGGCCGGCGGCGCCAGCCAGGCGAGCTCTGAGCCAAACCCAAAAGCACCCGCCAGCCCGGTAGTCCAGGCCACTTCGGCTGACGTTGCATGGGGGCTTGCCCCCGCACCTGCCCAACCGGCTCAGGGACAGGCTGCCCCGGCCGGGGCGGCCGGGTCGGCCGAAAGCTCCGCCGTTGCCGGCGCCCCAACCGGCCCTGGCAGTGCCAATGCTGCCGCAAGCTCCGCCGTTGCCGGCACGACACCAGGTTCTCCACTGGCCGGACATTCCGGCAGCTCCGCTGTTGCCACCAGTCCGTCAGCCGCAGCCGCTGTTGGTGCTGCACCTGCACGACCAGCCGGCCAAGGCCTGGGAACCCCTGCCAACGCAGCCGGCGCGGACGCAGGGCAGTCCCCCTACCCGTCGGCCGGGGGCGACTACTCGTACTCGGATGACGACTGGGGCCCGCCGCGGGACGAGGACGCTCCCCCGCTGGACGAGGAACCTCCCATGGACTGGGAGCCCTCCGCCCGTCCAGGGAACCGTCCAGGGAACCGTCCAGGAGCTGCTTCCCCTGCTGTTTCCCCGTCTGCAACCGGCAGCAGCAACAACGGCACCAGTGGCCGCAATGGTGCTGCGCCCAGCCGGGAGACTGAAAGGAACGGCTCGAGCACGGCAGCCTCTGCCCGGGCCGCCACACCGCCGGCGGGTGCCCCGCACGATCCTTGGTCCCGGGCCGTGGAACAGGCTCCCGGCGTGTGGGTGGTTGGCGACAAAAGCAACGTAGGCGCCAAGCCCGCGCCTGCGGCGACAGCTGACAACCTCGGAACACAGGCAACCGTTCCCCATTACGCTCCTGCCACGGCGCAGGTGCCGCAGCCCTCCATCCCCGTCGCCGCCGCGGCCCCTGCCCCGGTTGCGGGGGCAGGCTGGGAGCCTGGAACCGCCGCCAATTCCGGCAGCGGCCCGGCTGGCGGACGTTTCCAGGCTGCATCCCCCGAACGGTCGCCGGCGCCCGAATTCGCCATGGCCTCCGCCGCGCCTGCCGTAGCCCCACCCACGGCGGCTGCCGCGACCACGGCTGTCCCCGCCCGTCCCCAGCCAACGGCCGCTGCGTCGTCGGCGGTTCGGACGGAAACACGGCAAAGCCTTTACCAGCGGCTGTCCAACAGCCCGGAGGCCGAGGCAGGCCGGGCCCAGGCGCCCGCGAGGACCGTCGCCGAACCCAGCGCCTACATCCAGGACATCCCGAGCGCGGACGACGAGACGATTGAGGAATCGGGCGTGTTCGGCCGCGCGGCCGTGGAACGCATCCTCGGTGGAAAATTGATCGAAGAGCGGTCCCCGGACGGAAGCCCGATTCCGCCGCGCTATTAGGGCCTGTTGAACGCCTGACAAGCTGTCCCGGCGCTCAACCCGCCGTTTTGTTCCACCCGCCATCCACACCAAGCTAAAGAGGGAAAAGTGTACGAAGGTGCAGTCCAGGAGCTGATCGACGAGCTCGGACGCCTTCCGGGGGTGGGCCCCAAGTCCGCGCAGCGGCTGGCGTTCCACATCCTTGAAGCTGACCCGCAGGACATGAAGCGGCTGGTGGAGGCGATCACCACTGTCAAGGAAAGGGTCAAGTTCTGCACCGTCTGCGGCAACGTCACGGAGCAGGAGTTGTGCAACATCTGCCGCGATCCCCGCCGCGACCCCGCTGTCATTTGCGTCGTGGAAGAGTCCAAAGACGTCCTCGCCGTGGAACGGACCCGCTCGTTCCGTGGCCGGTACCACGTGCTGGGCGGCGCCATTAATCCGATCGCCGGGGTAGGCCCGGAACAGCTGCGGATCCGCGAACTCCTCACCCGGCTGAACGACGGCGAAATCCAGGAAGTCATCATCGCCACCGACCCGAACCTGGAGGGTGAGGCAACGGCCACGTATCTGGCCAGAATGCTGAAGACCATCGGCATTGCGGTCACCCGCCTGGCGTCCGGCCTGCCCGTGGGCGGCGACCTCGAATATGCGGACGAAGTGACCCTGGGCCGCGCCTTCGAAGGCCGCCGGAATGCCCTGGCCTGACGCCTTGTCTACGAACGGCAGCCGCTGGCAGCGCTGAATTTGTCCCATGGGGAACGATGGGGTCCGCGCCCAGGCGGCTGAGTCCGGCCCCAATAGCGGGCTGGGGCCGGTATGTGGTCACAATTCAGCGCGGCTCTGGACGCGGCGATAAACTGTCGGAGGAAAGTCGCGCCGCCCGGCGTCAGGCTGCCTGGCCTCCAGAACTCCAATTGATCCAATGAAGGTACGCGCATGAGTACGCCCACTACCGAAGTGCACAACGCAACCCAGCCCCGGGTGGAACCCACCTCCGGCGCGGTGACCAAACAGCTCATCGTGCAGAAATTCGGCGGCTCCTCCGTTGCGGACGCTGACGGGATCAAGCGCGTCGCCAAGCGTGTGGTCGATGCCCAGGAAGCCGGCAACGAAGTTGTGGTTGTGGTCTCTGCGATGGGCGACACCACGGACGAACTCCTGGACCTCGCTGCCCAGGTGACCGATTCAGCCCCGGCCCGCGAGATGGATATGCTCCTCTCTGCCGGCGAGCGCATCTCCATGGCGCTGCTGGCCATGGCCATCAACAAGCTCGGCGCCTCCGCCCAGTCCTTTACCGGATCGCAGGCGGGCATGATCACCGACGGCATCCACGGCAAGGCCCGGATTATCGACGTCGACCCGCACCGTATCCGCACCGCGCTGGACAAGGGCAACATCGCCATCGTGGCAGGCTTCCAGGGCATGAGCCGGACCACCAACGAAATCACCACCCTGGGCCGCGGCGGTTCGGACACCACGGCGGTGGCGCTGGCGGCAGCCCTCGAAGCGGATGTCTGCGAGATCTACACAGACGTGGACGGCATCTTCACCGCGGATCCGAGGGTGGTCCCGTCGGCCCAGAAGATTGAGACCATCTCCAGCGAGGAAATGCTGGAACTGGCCGCTTCGGGCGCCAAGATCCTCCACCTGCGCTGCGTGGAATACGCCCGCCGGTTCGGCGTCCCGCTGCACGTCCGTTCCTCATTCAGCCAGCACGAAGGCACCTGGGTCATTCCCAGCGCCGATGACAAGATCACCACTCAAGAGGGAGTTGCCTTGGAGCAGCCAATCATCTCCGGCGTTGCGCACGACCGTTCCGAAGCAAAGGTCACCGTGGTCGGTGTCCCCGACATCCCCGGCAAGGCCGCCGCGATCTTCCAGGTCATCGCCGACGCCCACTCCAACATCGACATGATCGTCCAGAACGTGTCCACCCACGGCACGGGCAAGACCGACATCTCCTTCACGCTGCCCATCGTGGAAGGCGCCGACGCCCTGGCCGCCCTGCACGCGGCCCAGGACCAGATCGGCTTCGAAGCCATCGAATACAACGAGCAGATCGGCAAACTTTCCCTCATCGGTGCGGGGATGCGCTCCCACCCCGGCGTCTCCGCCACCTTCTTCAAGGCGCTGTCGGACGCCGGCATCAACATCAACATGATCTCCACCTCCGAGATCCGCATCTCCGTGGTGACCCACGCCGACCTGCTGGATGAGGCTGTGCGCGTGATCCACAAGGCGTTTGGGCTGGACACCGAAAGCGAAGCAACCGTTTACGGCGGCACCGGCCGCTAGGCGCAGAGAAATGCCGGGCTGCCTTTCCGCAGGAAGGGCAACCCGGCATTTTTGGTTCCGGGTGCGGCCTGGACAGTCAGCTTTCGCGTTCCAGGTCTTCGCGGCGCACTGCGTAGTGATGGCCGGTTGAATCGGTCTCGACCACGAAATGCGAAAGGTCTTCTTCGGAAGCCTGCTCGAATTCGTCGTGTTTGTGCACCACGGGCGTATCAGCATCCAGCCGGGTGGCGGGACCAAAGACGAAGCGTAGCCTCTCGGTCAGGCCCATGAAACTGCTGAGGACATGTGCCACTGTTTTCCACCCCCTTCCCGAATCCCCGGGCGAAAGCGCACTGGGCTCCGGCAGGAGCCAGTGCCCTCATTTTAAGCCCGGGGCAGGAAAAAGGCGCCGGTCCATTCGGGCGGCAAAGAGAGGGTACGGCTAGCGCAGGGAGCGGTCTTCAGGGTTCCTCGGTACGACGTAGGTGCTGCCGTCGGGCCGGGTAATGGTCTCCCACTGCCGGGTCTCCGCCTGGCGCTGCGCCAACAGCCGGCGGTTTTCCTCGGACATGTCATGTCCCAGGGCGGTCCGGTTCGCGGGACCGAAAACGGCCCTGAGCTTCCCCGTTGCACGCATGAAGCGCTGGGAAGCGTTGCCCTTGTCCGCAGACCTGTCCCTGGCCATGAAGAGGTTCCTTCCACTCATTGCTACCACTACTAAATGTACACTAATGATTAGTGCACTAATAGTTGGAGGAAGCCATGCCCGCTACAGCGGCAACGGATGCAGCAGCAACGGAGACCAAAGGCAACCACCCCGGGGCGATGGACCGCGCGGGGGCGGATGCAGCCGAGGAGGAAGACCTGCTGCTTGAACACCAGCTCTGCTTCGCCCTCACGGTGGCTGCCCGAAGCGTTGTGGGCGCCTACAAGCCGGTGCTGGAGAAACTCAACCTCACGCATCCGCAATACCTGGTGATGCTCTGCCTGTGGGAACACAGCCCGCGCACCGTACGGAACATCAGCGAGGCCCTGGCCCAGGAGCCGGCCACTATTTCCCCGCTCCTGCGCAGGCTGGAAGCAGCGGAGCTGATCACACGGCGCCGCATGGACGGAAACGAGCGTGCACTCGCCGTCGAACTCACGCCCAAGGGTGCCGCCCTTCGGCAGCAGGCGCTGCAGGTGCCGGGGACCATGATGGAGCGGCTGGGGTTGACGCGGGACCAGGTCACGGACCTGCATGCGTCGATGATGGCGCTGATCGCTGCGACGTCCGCGTAGGCGCCGGCCGTGAACCCTGGGAGGCCGGAGGCGCGGCCATACCAAGCGCAACGGCTAGAATGACTGGACCAAGGAGAGGTGGCCTGATGCGTGATTTTCGGATGCTCGCAGCAGTCCTGGCCATAAGCGCCGGGCTGGTATCAGGTTGCAGCGGCACTCCGGACAGCAGCACGTCCCCGGCGCCGCCGGCGCCCTCCACGTCGGGCAGTCCCACAGCCCCGGCAGTCAGTCCACCCGCCGGTTCCGCCACTCCTTCGCCTGATACCGAAACCACCGTGGCCGCCCCGGCCCCGGCCACGTCGCGGCCCAGCGCCGGGCCGGGCCAGGGGAACGCTGAACTTGCCATCACCGTGGTGCCGTCCCAAGGCGCACCGGAACTCGACTACACCCTGGTCTGTTCCGCCGGCACACCTGCAGCGGAAAGCAGCCACCCCAATGCCGTCGCCGCCTGCGCAGCACTGAAAGCCAACCCCGGCATCGTGGCCCCGGCGGCGCCGGGGAGCTCCCAGCCCTGCACGCAGCAGTACGGCGGCCCGCAGAAGGCAACCGTGACGGGCATGGTTGACGGTGTTGCCGTGGATTCAACCTTCGCGCGTACCAATGGTTGCGAGATCAGCGCCTGGGATGCCGCCAAAGATGTGTTGGGCGCTGCCGGTGGAGCCTCTTAAGCTCCTCGCGGCGGACACTGCACTCACCCGGGAAGAAGCCCACGTGCAGCGCGTCAGCCGCTATGCCGATCCCTATCTGGCCCGCCGGTCGGCGGGGCAAAAACATCCTGTGGAGGATTTCCTCTTCACGTACTACACCCAAAAGCCCGGCCAGCTGAAGCGCTGGCACCCTGGTGCCGGGGCAGTCCTTACCGGCGGCCAGGCCGTCCAGCGGTCCGGCTGGAAGCACTACCGGACGCTCGACGACGGCGAGCTCGCCTCCCTGGGGCTGGCGGCGGGAAGCACTGCGGTCACCTTTGACCGGCGCGCCTTCCTGGCGGACCGCAAGGATGCGGTGGCCTTTGCCGGCGTCATCCTGCGGGGCACCGCGGCCAGGCCGGCACAGTTCGGCTGCTTTGGCCTGCACGAGTGGGCCATGGTGTACCGCCAGGACAAGTTCGACCTTCGCCATGAGTATCTTCAGTTGCGGCTGGGCGCGGAAGGCACCGACAAGGTGGTGGAGGAGAACAGGATCCGCTGCACCCACTTCGACGCCTTCCGGTTCTACACGCCCGATGCCATCCCGCTCAACGAGCATGCACCCAGCCGTGAAACCCAGCGCCACCTGGAACAGCCCGGCTGCCTGCACGCCAACATGGACCTCTACAAGTGGGCGTACAAGCTGCTGCCTGCCCTGCCGAGCGAGCTGGTGATGGACTGCTTTGAACTGTCCTGGCGGATCAGGACCATGGACATGCAGGCATCCCCGTACGACCTTGCCGCTTGGGGCTACCCTGCCATTCCCATTGAGACGCCCCACGGGAAGGCGGCGTACGTCGAACACCAGCGTGCGTTTGCCGCCGAAGCCGGAGTCCTGCGGGAAAGGCTCGCCTCGGAACTCGAGGCCCTGTCACGGGGGCACAGCATTGATTGACCTGACCATTAGCCTCCGGGAGGCGCCCGGGGAGGCCGGACACGTATTCCGCCTGGTGGCCAGGGACAACCAGCCGGCCGCCGGCACCACTGTGCCGGATCCCGGGGCCGCCCTGACCGCAGTGGAGCGGTTCGGCGAGGAGATCTTTTTCCCCAAGCCCGGGCCGCCCAAACTGTGCACCCAGCAGTACGGCGGACCCCAGGTCGCCGTGGTCACTGGAACATTCCACGGGCGCCCCGTGCACGCAACCTTCACCCGCACCGATGGTTGCGAGATTGCGCGCTGGAAGGCCATGGCACCTTTACTGGGCGGAACTGCGGTCTAACCTTCCCGGCGGCGTTGCGGAACGGGATGGAGCCAGGGCAGGAACAGAAAAGGTCCCGGGCGGCCGTATCGACCACCCGGGACCTCCCCCCATGTTCTTCCGGTCAGGTTCCGGGAACCGCCTGCGCAAGGTCAAGTTGCGGAGCACCGGCAGGAGCGGAGGCAGAGCCTGGTCCCACCTGCACGTTCACCCAGGTCCTGATGCCGTTGCTGCCCAGGCTCAGCCGTGAGAGGTAGGATCCCTCCGGGAGCCCGGTCCAGTTCAGGGTTGCCGAGGTGGCGGTTCCGTTCGGCGCCACGATCGGGTTCGGGTCAACCGTGAGGTTGCCGGCATCCCCGGCGAAGCTCACCGCCTGCACGGACGCGGTGGCGGGCCCGTTGTCCGGAGTGGCATACAGGTTGGCCACCACATAATAGGTGCCTGCCCTTGGTGTTTCCAGGTCCAGGAATTCGCTCGCGGAAGCGGTGGCAACCTGGGTGGCCGTAAGGCCGCCCACAGCGTTCGGCGCGTAGACCACCATGTCCCAGTCGACGTCGTTCGACTGCGCCTGGATGCCCAGCCGGGCAAACGAGGCCCCGGCAGGGATCTTCACCTGAAGCAGGGCATTGTGCGCGTCATTCGTCGGTGCGTACTCACCCGGGGTCTTGGTGATGGCGGTCTGGCTGAGCGGTGCCAGCCCCTCCACCCCCACGGCGATGGGGCTGTCCGAGCCGGACACGAGCTCCATGGTGCCGCTGCCGGTACCGGTGGCAGAGCTGAACGAGAACGACGGCGCGATCTGGGCGTCTACAGGCCGGATGGCGATGGGCGACGTCACGGTCCGCGGGCCCGTCCACCTGATGCTTCCTGCGCTGAACTTGCCCACCGGTGCGCTGACGTTCCGGATGGTCACTGTCACTTCACGGGTCTGGCCTGCCTTCGAGAAGTTCAGCGCCTTGGGTTCGACATTGACGCTGAAGCCCGCCATGTCCACCTCCGGCCGGTACATGCCCGGCACCAGTGCAGTCAGCTTCCGCTTCACCTGGACTTCCCCCACGAGGCTGCCTAGTGCAATGGAGGGCAGGTTGAGGTCGCGGGCAGCAATGGTTCCTGCCTGCGGCGTACCGGTTTCCACGCCCTGGCCGTTCAGGAAGGCGAGCCAGTCCTGGATGCCGGAGTCGTAAACCAGTCCAGGGTCGGTGACGCGGGTGGAGTCGATGTGGCCCGCGCCGCCCTGGAAGGGGTCGGTGTTGGGCGAACCGTCGGCGTTGACCAGCGGGTAGGCGGTGGTCATCATGGCGGACTTCACCATTGCGGGGCTCCACTTGGGCTGCTTGCCCAAGACCAGGGCGCCGAAACCGGCGATGTGCGGGGCAGCCATCGAGGTCCCGGACATGAATCCGAACTGGTCACCGTCGTTGCCGATCGTGGAGACACCGGCCAGGACGTTGACGCCCGGGGCGGAAATATCCGGCTTCAGCAGGTCCCCGCCGGACGCGAGGGTGGGGCCGCGGGACGAGAAGCCTGCGATCTGGGGGGCCGCAGCGGGGGGCAGCCCGGTCAGGTCGCCCTTGACCAGGCTGACCGTCAGCGCCGGATTCGCTTCCAGCTTTGACTTCAGCTCCAGGCTCTTGGGGGCATTGACATGGACTGTGGGAAGGACATGGTTGTCCGCGTCCTCCGAGCTGCTGGTGAGGTTCACCAGGATCATGCCCACACCGCCCTTGTCCAGGACTTCCTGGCTCTTGGCAGTGCGGTCCACCACGCCGCGGTCACAGACAACTACCTTGCCCGCCACCTTGGTCGCGTCAAGGGATCCGGGCCCGCAAAGATTGGCGTTTGCGGCCCCGGGGGCCGCGGCCGCCGCAGCCAGGACGGCCGGCTTGTCCGCGACCTCGGACTTCATGATGGACGCGCCGCGGTAGAGCGAACCGTCCGAGACCTTGACGGTCCCCACCAGATCACTGGGGAAGGTCGAGGCAGCAACCGTGGTGAGCCACGGGGATGCGTGGTTCACGGTGGAGGCCGCAGGGCCGGAGTTGCCGGCCGATGCCGAAACAAAAATGCCCGCGGCAGCGGCATTGAGGAACGCAAGCGCCACGGGGTCGGTGGTGCTGTTGTTGTTGCCCGAAATGGAGTAGTTCAGGACGTCGACCCCGTCCTTGATGGCGGCATCCACGGCTTCCACCGATGCGGAGGAGTAGCACCCTCCGGTGTCCGGGTTGGTGTCCTCCCAGCAGACCTTGTAGACGGAGACTTTGGCCGCGGGAGCCACACCCGAGCTCTTTCCGAAGCTGGTTCCGTCGATCACCTGCTCGACATTCGCATTGCCGGCTGCCGTGGTAGCGGTGTGCGTACCGTGGCTGCCGACGTCCACGGGGGAAATCAGTTCTTCCGGCGCCCGGTTTCCCGGGGCCACGTACTGGAGGAAGGAATCGGCGAAATAGCGGGCGCCGATGACCTTGGAGTTGCACAGGGAACCGTCAAAGGCGGCCCCGGATCCCTCGCCCTTTTGGCATTCGCCTTCGAAGGTGGTGCCGTCCGCCTTGAGCATGGCGATCTTGCCGTCGCCGGTGCGGTAGGGGACGCCGACCTGCGGGTTTCCCTGCAGCGGTTTCACCGGTTCGCCCTGCAGGAAGGGATTGTCGGGCGCGTAGCCGGAGTCGATGACCCCCACCACGACGCCCTTGCCGGCGTTGGCTTCGCCGCCGAACTGCCTGGCCCATGCACCCTCGGGTCCGGTGAGCTTGAGGAAGTCGGTAGTGGTGTAGTCAGGCTTGTTTTCGACGTCGGGCGCCACCACCAGGACGCGGCTGTCCTTGGACAGGGCTGCCGCCTGCCCGGCGGTCAGCTCGGCGGTGAACCCGTTGAGAGCCGCCGTGTACTGCTTGGCCGGGCTGACGCCCTGGGCAGCGGCAACGTCCCGCTGCTGCTTTCGGAGGTGCGCGTCGTAGGCCTGGTAGTTGGGGCTGCCGGCGTCCAGCTTCCTTCCCTGCTGCGGCTTTGTAGCACCCAGGCCGGCAGTTCCCCCTTCATACGCCGCGGCAGCCGGCCCGGCAAGCACCACGATGTACCTGCCGTCCTTGAACTGACTGTCCGTGGCAGCGGAGGAGGGATTCTCCCGACCCTGGCCACCGGGCGCGGCCGAGGCGGGCCCGACTGCCAGCGAGCTGAGGAGAAGGGGCAACCCGACGGCCAGTGCGGCCGCTTTCCGGAGTCCCCCAGCCCGCGTGGGGCTCTTTCCAGTTGATTTCACGCGCAACCCTTTCACGATGTGCCGCCCAGCCTTGGTGGGCGCCGAACGACTGGATCCGCAGAGAAAATTACAGGTTTTGTAATTTGCTGAGACCAGACTGTTCAAAGAGTACAGACTGATAGCGCGTTATGACATAGGGCACATTCCGGAAATTTTCGCTTGTCACACGGTGCGCCGATAGCCCTCCTGCTGCACAAAAAAGGGCATCCCGAAGGATGCCCTGCCAAGGACGGATGAAGAGGTGGCGCCCTACTGCCGCGGGGTGCGGACCACGTCACTGATCCATTGCCGCGTCTTTTCATCGACCGGGCCGGCCAGCCGGGTTTGGCGGGCGACGCGGTCGGCCTTTATCTTCTGGAACACCATCCTGCCGAGGCCCGCGAATACCGCCGCGGCGACCATGGGCAACAGCACGGACTTCGAATTCTCAGCCATCCAGCAATCCTAGTGAAGGCCTTCCGGCAACTCCAGAACCACGCCTGCAGGAGGCCTGCGCGGAAATCTCCAGCCGCTCTGCGCCGGTCCGGATCCACCGAATACAGAGGGGCGCGCCCGGGCCGGTAGAATGATAGGGCAAGCTCGCGGAGCGCCCGACCTCATGGTGAACCAACGCAGGTGACCCCAGTCCCCCAAACCCCGGTACGGCGTGAGACGGCACCACTCCGCTGCGCCCTTACCCAAGCTCACGCACAGGAGTTACCGGATGCCCCGGATCGTTGTTGACGTCATGCCCAAGCCCGAGATTCTGGACCCGCAGGGGAAGGCAATCGTTGGCGCTCTCCCCCGGCTGGGCTTCACCAGCTTCAGCTCTGTCCGCCAGGGCAAGCGTTTCGAACTGACGGTCGACGGCGAGGTGACGGAGGACATCCTGGCCCAGGCCCGCGACGCCGCCGAGACCCTCCTGTCCAACCCGGTGATCGAAGACGTCGTCAACGTCGAGGTCGTCGAGGCCTGAGATGACTGAACTTCCCCTGATCGGCGAGGCCGTCGCCGTCGCGGCGGAGCCGCGCCTCGCTGGCGCCCGAATCGGCGTCGTGACCTTCCCCGGCACCCTGGATGACCGCGACGCCGCCCGTGCGGTGCGCCTGGCCGGTGCCACCGCCGTCGAACTGTGGCATGGCGACGCCGAACTCGGTGACGTCGATGCCGTCATCATCCCCGGTGGATTCTCCTACGGTGACTACCTGCGCGCCGGCGCCATCGCCCGCTTCGCCCCGCTGATGTCCAAAATCATCGACGCCGCGAACTCCGATGCCAAGCTGCCCGTCCTGGGCATCTGCAACGGCTTCCAGATCCTCACCGAGTCGCACCTGCTGCCCGGTTCGATGATCAAGAACGACCACCTGAAGTTCCTCTGCCGCGACCAGGTGCTGCGCGTCGAGAACAGCAACACGGCGTGGACCCTGGACTATGAGGCGGGCCAGGAGATCACCATCCCGTTGAAGAACCAGGACGGCCAGTACATCGCGGACGAAAAGACCCTGGATGCCCTTGAGGCCGAGGGCCGCGTAGTCTTCCGGTACGTCGGCTTCAACCCGAACGGTTCGCGCCGCGACATCGCCGGCATCTCCAACGCCGCCGGCAACGTGGTGGGCCTCATGCCCCACCCCGAGCACGCCGTTGAGCCTGGCTTTGGCCCCGAGTCACTGGACGGCATCGGCGGGTCCGACACCGACGGACTCGGGTTCTTCACCTCCGTACTGAACAAGATTGTGGGAGGCGACAAGTGACCACCGAAACCACCAAGAAGTTCAACATCGACACCGTCGAGAACGCCGCGAAGACCCCGGACACCGAGCTGCCCTGGGCCGAGCTGGGCCTGAAGCGGAACGAGTTCGACGAGATCGTCAAGGTCCTGGGCCGCCGCCCCACCGGCGCCGAGCTGGCCATGTACTCCGTCATGTGGAGCGAGCACTGCTCCTACAAGTCCTCCAAGAACCACCTGCGCCAGTTCGGCCAGAAGGTCACCGAGGAAATGAAGAAGGACATGCTGGTGGGCATCGGCGAAAACGCCGGCGTGACCAACCTGGGGGACGGCTGGGCCGTGACCTTCAAGATCGAATCGCACAACTCGCCGTCGTTCGTTGAGCCCTACCAGGGTGCCGCAACGGGCATCGGCGGCATCGTCCGCGACATCATCTCGATGGGCGCCCGCCCGGTGGCCGTCATGGATCCGCTGCGTTTCGGCGCGATCGACCACCCGGACACCGCGCGCGTCATGCACGGTGCAGTGGCCGGCATCGGCGGCTACGGCAACTCGCTGGGCCTGCCCAACATCGGTGGAGAGATGGTCTTCGACTCCGTCTACCAGGGCAACCCGCTGGTCAACGCCCTCGCCGTGGGCGTCATGCGCCACGAGGACATCCGCCTGGCCAACGCCTCCGGCAAGGGCAACAAGGTGGTCCTGTTCGGTGCGCGCACCGGCGGTGACGGCATCGGCGGCGCGTCGGTGCTGGCCTCCGAGTCCTTCGATGACACCAAGCCGTCCAAGCGCCCCGCCGTGCAGGTGGGCGACCCGTTCGCCGAGAAGGTCCTCATCGAATGCTGCCTGGAGCTCTTCAAGGGCTCCCTGGTGGAAGGCATCCAGGACCTCGGCGCGGCCGGCATCTCCTGCGCCACATCCGAGCTGGCCTCCAACGGTGACGGCGGCATGCAGGTTGAGCTGACCTCCGTGCTGCTGCGCGACCCCACGCTGACCCCGGGCGAGATCCTCATGTCCGAGTCCCAGGAACGCATGATGGCCGTCGTCACGCCGGAGAACGTGGAAGCGTTCGAGGCGGTGATGGACAAGTGGGCCGTGGAGTACTCCTGGCTGGGCGAGGTGACCGACACCGGCCGCCTCATCATCACCTGGGAAGGCGAGGTGATCGTCGACGTCGATCCCCGCACCGTAGCCCACGACGGCCCGGTCTACGACCGCCCGTACGCCCGCCCCGAGTGGCAGGACGCCGTCCAAGCCGACACCTTCACCGGCTCCGTGCAGGACGCCGGCCGCCCGGCCGCTCCCGCCGAGCTGGCGAAGGCCGTGACCGAGCTGGTGGCGTCGCCGAACATGTGCTCCAAGTCCTGGATCACCAACCAGTACGACCGCTACGTCGGCGGCAACACCTCCATGGCGTTCCCGGACGACGCAGGCGTGGTCCGCGTGGACGAGGAAACCGGCCTCGGCGTTGCCCTGGCCACCGACGCCAACGGCCGCTACACCTACCTCGACCCCTACCACGGCGCGCAGCTGGCACTGGCTGAGGCCTACCGCAACGTGGCCACCGCGGGCGCCATCCCCATGGCCGTCAGCGACTGCCTGAACTTCGGCTCCCCCGAGGACCCGGACGTCATGTGGCAGCTGGCCGAGGCCATCCGTGGCCTCTCGGACGCCTGCATGGTGCTGGGCATCCCGGTCACCGGCGGCAACGTCTCGCTGTACAACCAGACGGGCACCACGCCCATCCACCCCTCCCCCGTGGTGGCAGTGCTGGGCAAGCTCGACGACGTCGCGCGCCGCACGCCGTCGGGCTGGCGCGAGGATGGCCAGGCCATCTACCTGCTGGGCACCACGGGGGCCGAGCTGGACGGTTCCGAGTGGGCCAACATGCGCGGGCACCTGGGTGGCCAGCCGCCGAAGGTGGACCTCGAGGCAGAACGTGCCCTGGGCGAGATCCTGATCAACGCGTCCCGTGACGGCATGATCGACTCTGCGCATGACCTTTCCGAAGGCGGCCTCGCGGCTGCCCTGGTGGAGTCGTCCCTGCGCTACGGCGTGGGTGCCCGGATCGCGCTGCAGGACGTCATGGACCGGGACGGCGTGGACCTGTTCACGGCGCTCTTCTCCGAGTCCCAGGGACGTGCCGTGGTGGGCGTTCCCCGCTCCGAGGAAGTCCGCTTCACGGACATGTGCACCGCCCGCGGCTTCGCGCACACCCGCATCGGCGTGGTGGACGCGGCCAGCGGCAAGCTGGAGATCAACGGCGTGGAGGGCCTGTCCCTGGACGCCCTCCGCGAAGCCCACGAGGGGACCCTGCCGAAGTACTTCGGCTGATTCTCCCCACAGCCTCCCCTATCGACTGCTGCGTACTTGTCGT
>NZ_JWTB01000029.1 GCF_000813845.1 Pseudarthrobacter phenanthrenivorans | reverse complement strand
TGTCGCCGTCGGCCTCCTTTTGCATGCCATCGGGGAGGCGCCGGCGCGCGGCCTGGCATAGGTCCGGACTGCCGGGCCTCCGGCTGCACTCGCTCGCAGCCCTACCTTGCCACCGCCGCCGTCGCAGCCTGCTTGGCGTTCATCCACTCGCTCATCCACGGGGCCCGGACGCTGGACGTGATCCGGCAGTCGGCCACGAAGGTGCCCTTCGCGCCGGCGTCGATCCAGTCCTGCAGTGCAGTCAGATCAGAGAGAGAGCGGATAACCGCCGACTCAGCTCCCAACGCCCGGGCAACACCACTGAAGTCCACCTCCGGAATCAGCATCGGATTCTCCGTCAGCCCCTGGGAGCCGTACTGGTGGATCTCGGCCCCGTAGGCGGCATCGTTGTAGATCACCACAATCGCGCTCCGGGCGGCGCCGATCAGCGATTCGAGGTCAGACAGGCCCATCAGGAACCCGCCGTCGCCCGAGGCGAGCACCAGGGTGCGGCCGTCCTCCAACGCACGCGCTGCCCCGACGGCGCTCGCGAGTCCCAGCCCGATCGACTGGAAGGCGGTCCCCACCATCACCAGGTCCTGCGGCCGCGGGATGTTCCAGTACATGGGTGCCCAGCCGATGAAGTGCCCGCCGTCTTGAACCACTGTGCGGCGCTCCGGCAGCACAGCATCCAGCGCGGCAGCGAGGGCGCGCGGGTCCAGCCGGCCGTCCACCGTCTCGGTCGAACCCACGTCATGCCCCGGCCCCGCAACCAGGCGCATGGAAGCTTCCTCGCGCCAAGCAGCAGCCGCAGCCCCACCTTCAACCGAAGAGAGAAGCCGCGAAGCGGCAGCCTTCACATCCGCGTGGACAAACAGGTCCACCCGCGGGTTGGTCGGCTGCAGCGCGGCGTCGATCTGGATGACGGTGCTGTCCGGGCCCAGCAGGTGCCCGAACCGCATAGTGAACGGGCTCAGGCTGGCCCCGGCCACCAGGACCACGTCGGCCTCGCCCATGAGGCCCGCCGCGGTATTGGTGCCGAAACCGCCCGCAACGCCCAGGTACCCCTCGCCATTGAGGAGGTTGAGCGCCAGGGCGGTTCCGGCGGTCAGTGCGCCGATCCGGTCGGCGAGTTCGCGGAGTTCCGGGCCGGCGCCGGCGAGGTGCGCGCCGCGCCCGGCGAGGATCAGTGGCCGACGTGCCCCGGCGAGCAGGCGGGCCACGCGCGCAAGGTCCGTGCCGCCGTCGGCCGTCACCGTCAAAGCCGTTGGCTCCGGTAGGACCTCGTCCTCGGCCTCGAGTGCCGCGAGGTCGTAGGGGATAGCAAGCACGACGGCGGTGCGCCGGGTGAGTGCGTAGTCCACCGCCTGCCGGCTGACGGCGCCCGCGGCGTCGCGGGTGACGGTGAAGGTGGCCGCGCCGAGGCCGGCGGCGATGGCGGCCTGGTCAACGTCCTGGGGCCGGGCGCCGCTGGTGGGCGCGTCGCCGGTGACCAGCACCACCGGGATCTGCGCCTGGACGGCCTCGGCCAGGGCGGTGAGCGCGTTGGTGTAGCCGGGGCCGTAGGTGGTGGTGCCCGCGGCGAGCCGGCCCGAGGTCCGGTAGTAGGCGTCGGCCGCGGCGATGGCGGCGCCCTCGTGCCGGACAGGGGTGAAGCGCAGGCCCTGCTGCTCCGCGGCGTCCAGGAAGTAGACGTTGCCGTTGCCCATGACGCCGAAGACGTCACTGACGTAGCTGCTGAGAACCTGTGCCACGCGGCCGGAGACGGTAAGTGAAGTCATGCAGGAATCGTGCGCCCCGCCATTCAGATCGGCAACACGCTCTTCTTCGGCTGGGACTTTTGGCAGTAGAAGCAGCAGAAACTGAGAATCTGCCCAGTTGTGGTGCAGGTCACCCGGGTTTAGTCGGCGGCGCGGGATTCCTGCTCTGACAGCCGGGCCAGGAGGCCGTCGAAACGGGGCGGCATGAGTTCCGGGACGGAGATGGCCGTGCTGGTCCGCTGGATGCCGTCGATCTCGAGGATCTGGTTGGTGATGCGGTAGAGGTCGCTGGTGCCGCGGGCCACCACCTTGGCCATGAGGTCCGCGTCGCCGGCGGTGGCGTGCACCTCGATGACCTCCGGGATCGCGGCGAGGCCGTTTTCCACCGAGCCGGCGCGGGTCTGGCTGATGTGTAGGGAGAGGAAGGCCGTGAGTTCGTAGCCCAGCGCGGCGGGGTCCAGTCGGCGGCTGAAGGTGCGGAGCGCGCCGCTGCGCTCGAGCCGCGCCAGCCGGGCGTGGACGGTGTTGCGGGCGACGCCGAGTGTCCGGGAGAGTGCCATCAGTGATACGACCGAGGACAATGTCGACTCCCATGATTCTGGGTATGCCGGGATAACTCAACGAGCGCTGGATAAGGATTCCAGCGCTCGCAGTTCGGAAGGAGACAGATCCTTTCGCTGGTAGAAATCTTCGCTGACCCTGATAGCCCGCAGCAGCTCAGGAAATGGCTGGGCCGCTTCCAGAACGGAGGATAGCGGGCCGTCTGAGTCCCTCCAAGCCAAAGGCACCCACGGGTTGCCTTTCTTGCCCCGGGGAGCGGCTTTGTCCCAGCGTGGCTTACCCCCCAAGAGAGGCGGCGCCCATGCAATCAGCAGAGGCCTGTGCTTTTTCGACCTGTTGCAGCCGGAGCACGCTGGGGTGATGTTGGTCAGGGCATGCGGGCCTCGGCTCGTTTTATGCAAAGGCACAATGTGGTCCATCTGGAGGTCTTCGGGCTGTGTGACGCGGCCGCAGTAGGTACAGCGGTATTCGAGCCGCTCAGCCAGCTCCAGCCAGTCGGCAACTGTGAACGGAATGCTTCCCGGGTTCTCCAGCTTCTGCGCCTTGCGGAGTGCTTGCGCAATGCGTTTACGCAAACGAACATCGTCAATGTTCCGAGCTATGCTGGCAGCCTGGGTGCACTTCACGCTGCAGTAGATGGCGTTGCGGCGTGCCGTGGACATGTCGGAACCGCAGTGAGGGCACAGCCGGAGCCCGAGTTCGCTGGCCCGGTCCAGGGCTCGCTTGAAACGGAGATAGTGCATGTTGCATCGTCCGGACGTGAATTGCCTGCTGGGGTCGGTGTCTGCGGTTACCTCGCAGCCCTCTTCCATACATACTGGAACTTCGAAGGTGCCGTAGGTGTCCCATAGATTCCAGTGCTTGCGGCACAGACCCTCATAAAGTTTGTTCTGGGCGCCGCAGTTTGCGCCGACTCGGCATCTTTGTTCGCCAGCTTCGGCGGCTTTCTTGGCCTTGCGGAAGCGCTGGTAGTGGAGGGGGCACCTGCCCCCAACAAATTTGTTTGCAGTGGCGGTGGGAACAATGTCACAGCCTGGCTCTATGCAGGAGGGAGCATCTGCGTAGAAGCGATGGTATCGGCACATCCCGCCGTGAAGTCGTGTCTGCGGGCCGCATTCTTCTTTTCCAACTGAACAGAGTTTCTCTTGGGACGTGGTCACGCATAGACGTTATCCGTGACCACTGACAATGGCTGATCCAGCACCGCCATTGCTGTGTGCGCTGCGGGCATTGTGGCGCGCATCACCAAGCCTTAGTCGGCGGCGCGGGATTCCTGCTCGGACAGCCGGGCCAGGAGGCCGTCGAAGCGCGGCGGCATGAGTTCCAGCACCGAGATGGCCGTGCTGGTGCGTTGGATGCCGTCGATCTCCAGGATCTGGTTGGTGATGCGGTAGAGGTCGCTGGTGCCGCGTGCCACCACCTTGGCCATGAGGTCCGCGTCGCCGGCGGTGGCGTGCACTTCGATGACCTCCGGGATCGCGGCGAGGCCGTTTTCCACCGAGCCGGCGCGGGTCTGGCTGATATGCAGGGAGAGGAAGGCCGTGAGTTCGTAGCCCAGCGCGGCGGGGTCCAGTCGGCGGCTGAAGGTGCGGAGCGCGCCGCTGCGCTCGAGCCGCGCCAGCCGGGCGTGGACGGTGTTGCGTGCGACGCCGAGTGTCCGGGAGAGTGCCAGGGCGCTGGCTTCGGGATCCTTGTCCAGGGCCAGGATGATCCTGCCATCCAGGGAATCGAGGGCGCGGGAAGTTGCGATGGTCATATTTTCACCAGGGGTACTAGAAGTTGAGCAGAAGTCCCAATGGGTTGAGGGTATCTTGCATTGTGGGCGGGGTCACAATCATGATCGGTGCTCATGACCCTTGACCAGATCGCGGCCCACCCGGCCCCTATCCTTCCGGACGCCGCGCTCCCCACCCTTCGGGGCGCCGTCGCCGGACTCCCGGCCTACGTCCCCGGCAGGCGCGGCGCCGGCGCGGACATCGCCGCCCTCGCCAGCAACGAAAGCCACTACGACCCCCTGCCCTCAGCCGTGGCAGCGGTGGCCCACGCGGCCGGCACCATGAACCGCTACCCGGACAGCGCCGCCGTCGAACTCCGCGAACGGCTGGCCCGGCACCTGGGCGTCACCCCGGAGGAGATCGCGGTGGGGCCCGGCAGCGTGGGCGTCCTCCAGCAGATCATCACCGGGCTGTGCGACGCCGGGGATGAAGTGGTCTTCGCATGGCGCTCCTTCGAGGCGTACCCCATCCTGGTGGAGCTGGCGGGCGCCCGGCCGGTCCGCATCCCGCTGGACGAGTTCGAGGGCCACGACCTCGACGCCATGGCCGCCGCCGTCACCGACCGCACCAAGGTGATCCTGCTCTGCACCCCCAACAACCCCACCGGCGTGCCGATCGGCCACGAGCGTGTGGAGGCTTTCCTGCGGGCTGTGCCGTCCAGCGTCCTGGTGGTGATCGACGAGGCCTACGTGGAATACGCCGACGCCGGCAGCGGCCCCGACTCCCTGGCGCTGTACCGCAGGTACCCGAATGTCTGCATCCTGCGCACGTTCTCCAAGGCCTACGGCCTCGCCGGCCTCCGCGTGGGATATGCCATTGCGACGCCGGCAATCGCCGAAGGACTGCGCCGCACCGCCCTGCCCTTCGCCGTGAGCGCGCTGGCCCAGAAGGCGGCCGTCGCGTCGCTGGACGCGGGGGAGGAGATGGCAGCGCGTGTTTGCTTGGTCAAGCAGGAGCGCGCCCGGATGGCCGCTGCGCTGGAAGCGCAGGGCTGGAAACTGCAGCCGAGCCAGGGCAACTTCCTGTGGATCCGTGCCGATGAGGACCTCCGGGGCCGGCTGGTGGAGGCGTTCGATGCCGCCGACATCCTGGTCCGGGCGTACCAGGGCGACGGCATGCGGATCACCGTTGCCGACCCCGCCTCCAACGACCGGGTGCTGAAGCTCCTGGCAGCGCACGCGGCCCTGGCAACTTCCTGACCTTTTTCTCCCTCCGTTCCACCTACAAAGTAAAAGGAACCCCTTTATGGAACACCAGACAACGACGTCTGCCCGCGCCCTCGGCGCGGCCCTCAAACCCCGGCAGCTGACCATGATGGGCCTGGGCAGCGCCATCGGCGCCGGCCTGTTCATCGGCTCCGGGGCCGGCATCCAGGCAGCAGGGCCGGCGGTGCTGATCTCCTACCTCGTGGCCGGCACGCTCATCATCCTGGTGATGTGGGCGCTTGGTGAGATGGCGGCCGCGAACCCGGACAGCGGCGCCTTCTCCGTCTACACCGCCAAGGCGTACGGCCCGGTGGCCGGCGCCACCGTGGGCTGGCTGTGGTGGCTGCAGCTGGTGGTGGTCATCGCGGCCGAGGCGCTCGGTGCGGCGGGCCTGCTGGCCACCATTTTCCCGGCCCTGCAAGTGTGGCTGATGGCCTTCGTGTTCATCGTGGTGCTCACCGCCGTGAACCTGACCAGCGTGAAGAACTTCGGCGAGTTCGAGTTCTGGTTTGCACTGCTGAAGGTGGCGGCGATTGTCGGGTTCCTGCTGGTGGGTGCTGCGTTGCTGTTCGGTTGGCTGCCGGGCGTGCAGTCGCCGGGCCTGTCCAACTTCACCGGTGCCGGCTTCGCGCCGAGCGGGTTTGCCGGGATCGCGACGGCGCTGTTTGTGGTGGCATTCGCGTTTGGCGGCACCGAGATTGTGTCCGTCGCGGCCGCCGAGACGGCCGAACCGGCCCGCAGCGTGAAGAAGGCTGTCCGGACGGTGCTGTGGCGGATCCTGGTGTTCTACATCGGTGCCATCTTCGTTATTGCTGCTGTTGTTCCGGTGGGTTCGGCGGGGCTGAAGAGCCCGTTCGCCGCCGTGCTCGACGCCGCCGGCATGCCGGGCGCGGCCACCGCCATCACCCTGGTGGCCGTCGCGGCACTGCTCTCCGCCCTCAACGCCAACCTCTACGGTGCTTCCCGGATGGCGTTCTCCCTGGCAGAACGCGGTGAGGCGCCGCGCTGGCTCGCTTCCGTTTCCAAGGCCCGGGTTCCGGTGGCCGCGGTCCTGGCCAGCGTTGCCTTCGGCGTTGTCACGGTGGTGCTGGAGCTCGCGTTCCCGGAGAAGGTCCTGCCCGTCCTGCTCAACATTGTGGGCTCGACCTGCCTGCTGGTGTGGACGTCCGCGCTTCTGGCCCAGCTTGCGCTGCGCCTCCGCGCCGACCGTGACGAAGTTGCTCTTCCGCTGCGGATGCCCGGCTTCCCGTGGCTCACGGGGCTTGGCCTGGTCATCCTGGCGGCGATCTTCACGGTGGGCTTCATCGGCGAGGATTCCCGTCCGCAGCTGCTGAGCACGTTCGGGCTCGTGGCGGTTCTTGCGGTGGGGTGCTGGATGAACCACAGGAACAGGAAGGTTTCGACCGCTCCTCATTCGCCAACCGGCAAGCAGCCAGTACTCATCGACTGAATAGGGCGCTATACCACCTCAAGTGAAGAGCGCATTCGGCATAGGCCGGATGCGCTCTTCGCGGCCGCCAGAGGATTGTTGAGTAATAGGTAGCTGCCGGATGACCTTGAGATTCCGCCATCGCCTAGCTAATTGATGGCGGCTTAGGGAGATTCCACACTTCTGCATATTGTTCGGCAACAAACGGCCAGACATGGCGCATACCGTCACCTACTGAACCTACAGAACCGGCGAGAGGAGGGAATACAACAAAGTCATGTTGAATGATGCGGCCCGCCCTGTCGTGCCTGCCGTATGGGTCAGGGAAACGTAGGGCCACAATCTCACCAAAATGACGACATAGTTCCAGCTCACCTTCAGCGTCGGAGAAGACTTTGTCATATTCCACGAGAGGGTCTGAGAATCCGCCCTTATAAAGGAATCGGAAGCCCCACATGCGCCCACGGGTGGCCCAGATGAGCTTCATCTACGGCTCCTGAGGAGAGTCTCCTCATCTTCGCCTTTGACTAAGTCCATCTTGAAGCCGGTCAGAGTAGCAGTTATAAAGTCGCGTTTGGCCATTGCCTGCGCATTGATGTCTTTGAGTTTCTCCTCAGCCATATTGGCCGCTTCTTGCACTACATCTGGGCCGACAAGGTTAAGCAGGAGCCCCAATGGGCCAGGCATACGGGCCTTGCCGAGGAGGCCGGCAGCAAGAGAGCCTGCGCCGCGCAGCAGATTCTCGACCAGTTTTGCAGGGAGATGCATCGCTTCGGCCCACCGGGCGTGACGCTCGAACGGGAGTACGGCGGCCAAAGGAAGGACAAGATCGAGACCAACCCGCTCGGCCACTTCAATCTTGTCGGTGTCGAACTTCGCTGAAGAGAACAGCACGAAGTCTTCGCCGACGGACAGCGCGTTGCTGGACTCAACAAACCCAGCAATCACCTTGCGAAGTTCATCTACATCATCGGAAGCCTTTTCGATGAGAAGGTCACGAAACTTGTACACGTTAAGGTCCGGTAAAAGATCTGACTTTGACAGGGCGATAATCCAGATGCGAGGAAAGTCGACAAGAGGCTTTCCATCTTCCAGCAGGTCATCTTTCAGCGTCAGCAGCCCATTCCGGAAGTTGCCAAATAAGGACTTGAAGTAGCGCTCCTCCTGTCCTGCATTGTCGAGTAGCCTCTGACCATCCACCAGCAGCAAGGCCACATCCGAACCCAACAAGGCTTTGAATGTGTCGATTCGTCGCTGTGCCTCCTCAGGCCCGCTAACGTCCTCCTCGAACCACTCTCCGGGGTAGTCGTGCCAAACCAGACGGAGGGCGTCGAACGATTTGGCATTCAGCGCATTATTATCGGAGCCAGCCTTGAACTTGAGTGCGAAAGAGTAGGATGTAGCAGCAAAACGGTCGGGCAGTGGCAGCCGGGCTGAATTTCTCATGCCCAAGTAGTTTCTATGTAGTCTGTTGCCTTGACCGATGTCGCCTGGTAGGACGTGAAACAGACTTTTTTGCAAGTATTGGGGTTCTTGAGTGGCCCCGTAAAAAGAGGACAGCATGACTGTTTTGCCGCTCCCGCTCTCGCCAAACACTGCAATGTGCTGCTCTAGCGCTCTGTTCAGTTCCATATGAGGAGCTTACGCGAACCCCACCAGGCATCCGGAAACTCTCGATAACGGGACGTTGCCTATACGTCTTCTCGCGCGTCCACCAAGTCCGCTTCTTGGGTCCGTGCTTGGATTGAGTAAACGAAGCTGACCGTGACAAGCAGAATGGCTGAGACTAAAGCGTGTACATAAACTGGGCTGAAGCTTCACGCCAATAACAGTAGGAGTTGTCAATGCAAGCCGGGGACGTCTCTTTAGGCAAAATTTTTGCCAATGACCACCAGAACTTCATTCCGCTCTTTCAGCGGCCCTATGTCTGGGACGAGGACGACAACTGGCTGCCTCTGTGGGAAGACATTAAAACAGCGGTCGAAGAATTTGAGCGTGAGCAGGCAGCGGAAGCTGATGGACGGCCTTCAAGGACATATTTTCTGGGCGCGATCGTCAGCCAAGCCCGCAGGCAAACGCCGCGGCGGCTCTCCTCATCAAATGTCATCGACGGTCAGCAGCGCCTCACTACACTGCAGACCCTCCTAAGCGCAGCCCGCCGGGTTGCCAGCCGCATTGCTTCCCCCACCACGGTAGGCCGCTTCACCAGCCTGCTCGAAAACAGGCCCGAAACGATCCATGATGCTCATCCTGAAGACAGGTATAAGGTCTGGCCTCTCCCACAGGACAATGAAGCCTTCCAGTGGGCGCTGCGCCCTGTCAGCGAAGATGCCTCGCCGTCGCGACGGGACCACAAGATCGTCAAAGCCAGTCTGTGGTTCGAAAGTCGGGTCGAGAAGTGGGCCCGCGAGTCGCGGGACCCTGAAATACGGATGGAGAACCTGTTCACGACTCTCCGGGATCGGATGCAGCTCGTGCACATCGTCCTTGACCCCAACGACGACCCGCAGGTTATCTTCGAAGCACTCAATCATCGGGGCGTTCCACTGGATGCGGCTGACCTGATCAAGAATCTCCTTTTCCAGACCGTGGACATCCAGGGAGATCACAAACGCGCGAACGACTTGCTGATGAAAGGCTGGCTTCCCCTGGACGACTCGCCATGGCGGGACGAAATCACCACCGGCCGACTCAGACGGTCCCGGATCGATATTCTCCTGTCCTACTGGCTGACAATTCAAAGCCGTCAGGAAGTCATCGTCGATCATCTCTTCGCAGATTTTAAAGCCTGGATGTCAACGAGCGAGGCTATTGCCGCCGAGGTCATCCTCAATATCCGGCACTACGCCGACACCTTTTGGGAGATTCAGCATCTTTCGGCGACAAACCCCGCCACAGCACTGCTCGACCGGATGGCTGCCACGACGACAACGACACCCTGGCCGGTGATCCTCTACCTCTACGGCAATGCTGACGTGCCGCCCGAGCAGCGAAACATAGCCGTTCGAGCGATTGATTCATTTCTCATGAGGCGGGGAGTGTGCCGGCTATCCACCGGTGACTACAACCGTCTCTTCCTCCAGGTTCTGACGGCCTGCATGGACTGCCCACCGACTGAAGCCGGGGACGCGGTTGAACGTTCACTTTCTGCACAGACTGCAGAGTCACGGCGTTGGCCGACAGACGCAGAATTCTCGTCCGCCCTCCGAAATGACCCTCTGTACACCTCGCTCAACCGGGCACGCCTGAAAGCCTTGCTCGTCGCGTTGGAAAACCGTCTTCGGACCGGAAAGACCGAACCGAGCTCGTTGCTTTTCAGCGCCGAGCGCAAACTGACCATTGAACACCTCCTTCCCCGGGCATGGGAAAAGCACTGGCCGTTGCCTGAGGATGCTGACGAATCGCGCTTGCTGCTGCGGACCTCAAGCATCCACAGACTCGGAAACCTGACCCTGCTAACGTCCAAGCTGAATCCCTCCGTAAGCAACAGGGAATGGGAGCATAAGAAAAGCGAGATCCGTCGGCACAGCCTGCTGCGTCTCACCACGTCCACGGTGCTGTCGGCGCCGTCCGGCGTCCTTGGTTTCGACGACGCCTCTTGGACTGAAAGATGGGACGAAGAACGAATCCGTGTGCGGGGGGATATCCTTGCCGACCTTGCCCTCACCATCTGGGGGTCGCCACGTGAAATCCAGGAGAATGTGCTCTCAGCACCAAACGTTGACGTCGGTGACGTAGACACAAGCGAGAGGGTCGAAGGGCCTCGTCCTTCCGCGGAGGAACCTGCACCCACTACCGACGAAGTCAGCGAATCAGATCCCGCCTATGAGGCGCTGGGTGAGGGAAAGGGCGCCCTATCGACAACTCAGGTGGTCACCCAAGCCGACCTAGACGCCGGGCAAATCAGAATTCCGGCAAGATCGAAACACCACTTTCCGCCTGATCGAGCCCACCTGCAGGTCATCGTCGAGGACGTTGAATTTACCGCCACATGGGATCCGCGGATGGGACCAGACCGGGAACGTTCCGGTATCTTGCGGATCGGGAAAACAAACTTGCAAGGACTGGTGTTCTTGGGTTCTCCCCTTCGAATCGCCAAGACTGACGGCTACCTGATGTTGGCAGCGGACTTTTAAATGCATGTCATTCAAGATGTTTGCAGTATCGCCGTAGTCGACCATTTTCAGCGTGGATTCACTGATAGCGGCACGTACGGCCCCTTGTCGCACTGGTTCCGTGAAGCCTCGAACTGGCGTGTCTGCGACAGTTGTCGCTATTAGCCGCAGCATTTTTGGCCGTGTTCCGCGACGGCCGCGGGCACTGGCCTCGATCCTGACGATCGCACGACTATGGTTTGTAAAGGCCTGTCCTTGGAGCGAGGGGCGCCCCGATTACGGCTGCAAAATGCGAAAAGGACCAACGGAGCAGTGAAAACTAACGGTCAGCGTTGACCCGGGGTCTTATGGCGCGTTCTTGCCCTTTTCCAGCGTCTTGACCAGAGCGTCAAGGTTCGCGTGTAACTCATCCAGCCGACGGTTTTCAGCGATCGTCGCCACACGGAGGTCCTGAGCGAAGCCGCCTAGCCAGAGGGCGAGGTCTTCAGGGGTATCCTTTCGAAGGTCTTCGCGATACCGCTTCCTGAACGTTGCGAATCCCATAACTGTTGGTACGGGGTCGGTGCTGTCTAGCTCGACCATAAGCTCAGCGACGGCGCGCTGTTCCTCTCGCCAAAAGATGAGGTTGAGTCCCACAGAGCTGTCTGAAGCGAAGGTGCGTGCCAGGCGTCTGACATCATCCGCTACATCGCGGGTATCTGGGTCGGATTCGAAACGCAGCAAGTTAGTGCGGCTATAGAGGAGTTCTTGAATTGCCCAGTATCTAGCAAACCTGTGCAGACTTCCAAGTAGGGCCACATCACGTCGGTGGTCGTCTTCGCTATTGAGGTAAGAAAAGAAGTTTTTGTTGCGAATATTGTAGATTCTGCTCTGCAGGTCCTTGGCAGCGAGCATTAGCGGTTCCCGAAGGTTATCGAGTTCAGCCTTCGCGCTCAGTTGTCGGTCCTGATTTGCTTTCTCCGCATCAAGGCGGTCTTTAAGGCGTATTAGCTGTTCGTTGTTCTCGGCTTGGCCGCGCTGCGTCCTCACGCTCGCTACCAAGGCAATTCCTGACGCCACAACAGTGGCGGTTAGAGCGAAGGAGGCCGTAATGATGGCGGTAAGAATGGCAGAATCCATGCCTCATGGTAATGCTGGAGTTCAGCACGATTTCGAGTTTGCTTCAGAGAAGGAGGCCTAGTCTCCACCCTCCGCCAGCCCCATGAACATCGTCCGGTGCAGGATGTCCACGTGCTTCCGGGAAACCTCCACCGCTTCCTCAACGTTGCGGGCGCGCAGGGCTGCCACCAAAGCGATGTGGTCGCGGTTGGACTTGTGCAGCTTCTCGATGGGGTAGGGGATGAAGTAGTCGTAGAGCTCGGCGAGGGTCTCGTGGTAAACCTCGACGGCGGTGTCCAGGCACGACGCCGTGCCCACCAGTTGGTGGAACTGCTCGTCCATCCGGTGGTAGTAGGACCAGTCGCTCGACTCCGCCATCTCGCGAGTCAGCCGCTCCAGCTCGTCCAGCTGCTCAACAGTCGCATTCACCGCCGCATAGTGCGTCACCGCGCATTCGAACAACAGCCGCCGGTCCACCAAACGGTTCACCGCTTGGGACTCCGCCGGTGACGCGGAAAGTGACGCCAACACCTCCATAGGCGGCGAATCCGCCACAAACGTTCCGCCGGCCCGGCCGCGGCGCCGCACCACCACGCCCTGCTCCGCCAGGCTCGCCAGCGCACGCCGTGCCGTGATCGGGCTGACCGACAAACCCAGGGCCACGTCCTCCTGGTCGGGTAGCCGCTCGCCCGGTTTCAGCAGCCCCAGGGATATCGCCATGCCTATCCGCATCCGGACCGCGTCCATGGCGCTGCGCCGCTCCATCCCGCGCATCCCGCCGGGACCAAGGCGTGAGGGCTCGGCGGTGTCCTCCAGCTGATCGGTCATACCCGCTACTTTACGGCCCACGCCGGGCCCCTTCCCTTTATTGGATCATTCTGATCTAATATAACCCGGATCACACCCCCACAGCGGAGAAAAACCATGCAACGCACCCTTCCCCTCGTCGCCGCCCAGGCACGGCCCCGGCTCATCGGCGAACCCGTCTCGGCCTTCGCGGACGAGGTCAAAGCAGCCCTCGAAGCCCAGCCGCACAGCAAGCTGGTGGTCTTCCCCGAGCTGCACCTCTTCGGCGACCAAAACCCGGACCTGCAGCGCGCCGACATGCTTCGGGCCAGTGCCGAACCCCTGGACGGCCCACGGGTCACGGAACTGAGGCAGCTCGCCAAGGACCTCAACATCTGGCTGGTCCCCGGCAGCGTCTGCGAACGCGGCCCCGAAGGCCAGCTGTTCAACACCCAGGTGGTCCTGTCCCCGGAAGGGGCACTGGCCGGCTACTACCGGAAGATCTTCCCGTGGCGCCCGTTCGAGCCCTACGATCCCGGCGACCGGTTCACCACCGTGGACCTGCCCGGGATCGGCAGGATGGGCCTGAACATCTGCTACGACGCCTGGTATCCGGAGGTGTCGCGCCAGCTCGCCTGGATGGGCGCCGAGGTGATCCTCAACGTGGTCAAAACCACCACCCCGGACCGCAAACAGGAACTGGTCCTCGCCAAGGCCAATGCCATCGTCAACCAGGTCTTCATGGTCAGCGTCAACTGCGCCGGCCCCACCGGCAAGGGCCAAAGCATCATCGTGGACCCGGAGGGCAACACCCTCGCCGAGGCCCCGGACGACCAGCCGCAGCTGCTCACCGCGGAACTGGACCTGGCCGCCGTCGACCACGTCCGCACGCACGGCACGGAGAACCTCAACCGCCCCTGGTCGCAGTTCCGCGAGGGGGAGCCCGCCGTCGAACTTTCCGTCTATCAAGGCCGGATCAACCCGGCCACCTGGACACCGCCGTCCTACAAGCCCTAAGGAAACACCGTGACAACCACCCTCACCCGCACGCTGAAACTGCCCTCGCTGGTCCTGTTCGGGCTGGCGTACTTGACCCCCATCATCGTCCTGGGGATCTTCGGCATCATCGCCGAAACCACCGGCGGCGCCGCGCCCGCCGCGTACCTCGTGGCGCTCGTGGCCATGCTGTTCACCGCTCACAGCTACGGCCGGATGGCCGTCGCCCACCCCGTGGCCGGCTCCGCCTACACCTACGTCCGCCGCTCCATCGACCCCCGCGTCGGGTTCCTGGTGGGCTGGGCCGTCCTGCTCGACTACCTCTTCCTGCCCATGGTCATCTGGCTCATCGGCGGCTCCTACCTGACCGCCCAGTTCCCCGGCATCCCCATCGGCGTCTGGATCGTGGGCTTCATCGTCATCACCACCCTGCTGAACATCCTGGGCATCAAGGTGGCGGACAAGGCCAACTACGTGCTGATGGCGTTCCAGCTGCTGGTCCTGGTGTTCTTTGTGGCGCTGGCCATCGGCAACGTGGTGTCAGCCAACGGCGCCGCGGGACTGGCCAGCGGGCAGCCATTCTTCAACGACACGTCCAGCTTCGCCACCATCTCCGCCGGCGCGGCCATCGCCGCGTACTCGTTCCTGGGGTTCGACGCCGTCACCACCCTCACCGAGGAGACCATCAACCCGCGCCGGACCGTGCCGCGCGCCATCATGCTCGTGGCCCTGATCGGCGGCGGCATCTTCGTGGCGGTCTCCTACGTGACCCAGCTGGTGCACCCCGGCGGCGTGTTTGAGGACTCGGCCTCCGCCGCCAGCTCCATCGCCCTGCAGATCGGCGGGCAGCTGTTCGGGGCGGTGTTCCTGGCCGGCCTGGTGGTGGCGCAGTTCGCCTCCGGCCTCGCCGCGCAGGCCAGCGCCTCCCGCCTGCTGTACGCGATGGGCCGCGACTCCGTCCTGCCCAAGGCCGTCTTCGGCAAGCTCAGCGAGAAGTTCCACACCCCGGTGGCAAACCTGGTGATCACCGGCATCGTGGGCCTGATCGCGATCTTCCTGGACGTGGCCACGTCGACGTCGTTCATCAACTTTGGTGCCTTCACCGCCTTCACGCTGGTGAACGCCTCGGTGGTGTTCCACTACGTGCGCCAGCGCCGGGCCGGGCAGCAGCTGAACCCGGTGTCCTACGTGGTGGTCCCGGTGATCGGCGCCATCATCTGCGCCTACCTGCTCTCCCAGCTGGACAGCAACGCCATTACGCTGGGGGTGTCCTGGCTGGTGCTGGGCGTGCTGGTCCTGGCCCTGATCACCCGCGGCTTCAAGGCCTCGCCGCCGGAGATGACGGCCACGGAGAAGGCAACGGTCGAGGCCGCCGCCTGATCCTGGCAGTTTGTGATGTGGCCTGTTGGTTGAGGGAAGGAACGGTTGTGAGGATTGCGCTGGGGCAGCTGGAGTCGGGCGGCGACATCCGGGCCAACCTCGCCGCGATCGACAGGTTCGCGGCCGAGGCGGCGCGCGACGGCGCCGCGCTGGTCGCTTTTCCGGAGTACGCCACCTACGAGAAGAAGAAGGTGGACGCGACGTTCCCGGCGGTGGCCGAGCCGCTGGACGGGCCTGTCTGCCGGGAGCTCGCCACAATCGCCCGCCGGCACCGCATCGCGTTGGTGGCGGGCGTGGTGGAAACCTCGGACGAGCCGGGCAGGGCGTACAACACGCTGGTCGCTTTTGGGCCCGACGGCGGCCGGTTGGCTTCCTACCGGAAGATCCACCTTTTCGACGCACAGGGCTTCGGGGAGTCGACGTTCATCAAACCGGGCGAGTCCCTTGAGCCCGTGGTGTTCGAGCGTGGGGGAGTGCGATTCGGGCTAATGACCTGCTACGACCTCCGGTTCCCGGAGCTGGCCAGGTCACTGGCCGACGCCGGAGCGCAGGTTTTGTTGGTCTGCTCGTCCTGGGTGCCGGGGGAGCACAAGACGGAGCAGTGGCTGGCGCTGAACGCCGCCCGGGCCATCGAGAACAGCGTGTACGTGGCGGGGGTGTGCCATGCGCCGCCGGTGTCCGTGGGCCGGAGCGTGCTGGTGGACCCCATGGGGGTTGTTGAGGCGGACCTTGGGTTGGAGCCCAGCGTGCGGGCGGTGGAGGTTTCGCTGGAGACGGTGGAACGCGTGCGGGAGTCGTTCCCGATGTTCCGGCAGCGGCGGCTGTAGCTCGCGAAGTTAGTACCGCCTCGACATCGGATCTCGAGGCTTTGTGGGAGTTCGCTTATACGCGGGGGAGGCTCCGTCCGAGGGACGGAGCCTCCCCCAACCAGCTTCGTGTATCAGGGCTTCCGCCCACTTTTGTTCTGCAGTTCTTCTGAGTTGGGCGGGTTCAATCCCTGGCTCTTTGGGCCGTCGCCTTTAGGTCATGCCGAAATGTGCCACGACAGATGTCTACGGTTTCGCCCCTGCTTTGGCAACCGCTGTAGCAAGTTCACTTAGCACGGGCGAGCTGAGGGTGACACTCCCGTCTTCCTTCGATTCGGGAGACGGACCAAAGACGCGTGCAGCGAAAGCCGCCCTCATCTGGTGACGAAGCTCATCGTCCGTGACCGGCTCCATGTATCCGTCAAACGTCAGCAACTGTTCTTTGATTGTTCGAGCCCATGTACTTACGTCTCGGTGGTACGCAGCTTGCCTTCCGAAGTAGGTGGCTAGCCCCAACACGCCTGCCAGGAGTGAAACGCGAAGAATGGCATGGCCTGGCGAACCGACGGGCCCAGCCACTGTCTCCCCAATAGAGACTTCTAACGCAAACCAAAGTCCAAAGATCACGCCGGCCGCAGTAAGGATACGAAACAGGGTTGCCGCCCAGAAGTGTCGGTTTGCCAGCGAGTTGAATCTTGCTGTCAGCGTGGAACCGGATGCCATCCCAGCTGCGTTTCGGGCCGATTCGGCTGCAGTATGCGCATCGGCAGCGTCCTGCCTAGCGTCTCGCACCGCCTTGCGGAGTTGCAGTGAGTAGTCAACGTTCTCTATGCGTGCAATAAGAAGGCTGACGGCACGAAGTTCCATATGGGCTGAGAAATCTGCATGCTCCACACCTTCCGGCTTAGCGCCGCCAGAACGAACCCGCTGCAATGTGAGACTTTTTACCTTGGAGGCATAGGACTTGAGGATGCCTAAGAGCTTGTCGGCCCATATCTCCGTGTCACGATCCTTGCGCTCACGTATAGATTGCTCCAAGTTGCTGAGCGTAACTTTGTAGTCCCGAATCTCATCAGAATCATTGAGGACGAACTCTACGTACATTTCCATGAAGTGATAATCATCGGCAACGGAATCCCACCAAATGACCACTACATCTTGTGCCCGTTGTCGCGCGAAATAATCTGAATCGCTTTCGTTGGTGGATTCCGCGAGAGCCACGTTGAGTCGTTCAAGACCCGGGACGAAATCGCTTAGTGTCATGGTGTTTTTCACGGTCTTATTTGATCACGAAAAATCTACCCCTCATCGACGAGGTACGCAAAGAGCTCGGCAATTCGATCCTGATCTACCACCGACTAGAACGGAATTCTATCAGCTGTCAAACTTGAACCGTGAATGCATCGAATAGAGACAAGCCCGAGCAGTCCAGCATGCCACGACAATTATGGATTGCGACGTTCCTGAGCATCGCATTAGCCGCGGCTTTAGTGTGTTCCGGGTTCCTCGCCCTCCCCTCACTGGCTCCCGAGCACCAAGCTTTTTGGTCAGGACTGATTGGAAGTTTCGTCGGCAGCGCTGTCGCATTCGGAGGTGCCGCTTGGCTTTGGCGGCTGGAACGGCACATTTTGGTCGAGGAGAGGAAAGCTGACCGCCAAGAGGTACGGCTTCAGGAACAACAGCGGGGGGACTCACGCATGCTTCGTGACTGCCTCTCCATCGTAGGCAATCTGCAGGCTCTGAACTACAACATGATCAACGAAGCGCGGTTCGCTACTTCTCGTGATAAGTACCTGATGCACATCCGATTCGACGAAGCGGTGAGCTTGATCCAACACGTGGCACTTAGAAACGAACTAGACTTTATGTCCCGCCTTGTGGATGACCGTGATGCCCTCGACTATATGGTCATGCCGGAGCACAGCAGACTTAAGACGGTCCACGAATGGCTGTTGCGTCTCGTAGCCTTTGAAGATCATACGAATTTGGCGGCGGCGAGACCGGAGAACTACGAAGCGCTCGCCTCGAACCTTAAGGGATATGACGAGTACATGGATGAACAGATGGAACTGATAGCTCAGTACGAAGAGGACAAGAGACAACGGGCTGCTCGAGAAATGGAGCAGGAAACGGAGCCGGAGGCATAAGCCTGAGTGGGCGGCCCCTCGGGCAACACTTTCCGAAAATTATCCCCGGACGGAATCCTCCCGTGCAAAGCCTGCATCGACGTCTTAGTTCGCCCGTCGCCGCCTCGGTGAGCAGGCAGATGCGCTCGCGTCGTCCGGCGAAAAATGATGCAGATCAGCAGGGCGCAGACTCTCAGCGAGAATTGTGTGAGTTTTTAGTACTTCGTCAGTTGTTCGGTATCAATTTTGCCCTCGACGCCATTACTTCTGGATAAGAGGTCGGTGCAACTCCGCTTATGAAGCGATTGGTCCGCGCACGAATCGTCGCGTTTATAATGCTTTGTGAAGTTGCTTGGTTCAAAGGGAATACTCTCGAGTTGTCTGAGGGCTGAAACCTTTGAGGAACCCTTGGGTTCGTCTAGTACTTGACGTTGTTATTGGTTACTGAGATAGTAAGAAGCTTTGCTTCCGGTAGTGTCGAAAGGAACTTTAGTGCATTTTGGGCAAGACGGACAAGACTTGGAGGAGGACGTATCCGCACGTCTTCGCGAAGTTGGCTACCCAATTGTAATGAGGAATTATCGTGCCGGTTCCTTGCGACCAGACGTTGTTGGGTTTTTGCCGTCTCGATCCGGGGTTCTGATGCCCCACACGGTCGTGGAAGTTAAGGCCTCACAAAAATCTTCCAGGGGTGACGAGGAGGCACTGGAACGGTTGGCCGGCTATCGACAGTCATTGGGCACACGGGTCCATTATGTCGTGGCCGGGAATAGTTGGCGCCGTGCAGATGCGGGACTCCGGGCGCTACTGAAGGAGAGCGGCCCGGAAGATGTCAGGGACCACGTCGGCAACTGTGCACTCCTCCTCGAGGATGAGTCCGTCATTCGCGCTGCGTTGGACGGGGAACTGGCGTCCCTGCTAGCTTCCCACCAGGGACAGGAAAAGGTAACGTTCGCTGGAATTGCGAGTGTGCTTAACAATGCAGCTAACGGCTCTTTGCTGCATCAGCAGAACCAAAGGATTACTTTAGACCGCGAAGCAGTTTGGCGAGTCGTACAAGATTGGTTGCCCACGGTAATGTCCGGGATGAACCGGGGGGATCTCTCAACCCCTGCTCCTATTGCGGATTTTATGGCTCGGCTCAGCGAGGGCCCTAAAGGTTCATTATTGGATCCCTTTTGTGGCTCCGGGATGTTGCTTTTGCGGGCGGGTTCACTTGCACCCAAAGAGTGCATCCTTTACGGCTGCGATCTGAACAAGGACATCGTGGATGTTACACGAGCGCTCGGAAACTTCGCGTCTAACAGGGTTGAATTTCACTGCGCCAATGCCTTGCAGGACAATCTTCCGAACACTGACTTTGTCATTAGCGCTCCGCCGTTCGGTCTACGTTTGTCACATCCGTTCCAGTTGTCCAACGGTGACACAACTCACGATGGGGAACTGGCGGCCATCGACGTTTGTCTGCAAGCGCTGGCGCCGGGAGGGCGCATGGTCCTTCTCACGAGTAGGAGTTGGCTGATTAGAGACTCGGGACTTCGATACCGCGATTACCTTACGAACAAGACTCACGTCCAAGCATTGATTGGACTCCCAGGGGGGCTCCTCAGATCCACTCCCATCCCCACTACCGTCGTAATAATTGACAAGGACAAACCAGGCCAGACCTTCATTGCTGACTTGTCAGCGGACTGGGAGTCCGAGCTTTCATCCGAGGGGGCGGCTTGGCAAGCACTGCGGGGCCACCTCGAAAGTCGCCAGAATGGGTAGCGTCTACGGCACGATCAGGCTAACCTCTTCCCGGGTCTGGGATCCAACCGCTTTGCTCGTGCCGGATGCGATCAATATCTGGGGGACGCGAGTTCAGCTGGTCCCGATATCCAGCATGGCCAAGTATCTGCCTGCCGCCGAATCGGTGGTAGAACGCATAGAGGTTGTCGCCCCGTCATCCATCGACCAACTATTCGGCCATATCCAGCGACTTCAGGCAAACTATCGCGGTCCCGTCTATCGTGTCGGACAGGGGAATCACGCCCTCCGGTACGGGGATGTCTTGTTACAAAGATCAGGGTTTGGGCCAGCGTTTGTTATTACAGAGTCGGTTACCTCTTATGCGTATTCCGCCCAGTTTCATGCGTTGCGTCCGACTTATCCAGACTTGGGTTTCTGGCTTTGGGCGGTCTTATCGTCCACGCCGGGCCTTCGCGCCCGCCAAGCAGCGCAAGCGGGATCAAGGATTCCCGCTATTAGTATCGCTGAACTTCTTTCTCTAATCGTTCCCATCGCGGGGAGCGCACAAACATTGGGTCGTCTGAAAGCTTTGGCTGAACTACGCTCATCGACGAGACTAAGCGCAGGCAAATCGAGTTGGTGGACCATACGCGACATTCCCAACGGTGGAGCGTGGGCTCCGCGGATATTCATGAAGGACCCGGCAGTGATTGATCGTGGCCTGCCTCTCCACCAAAAGGCGCAAATCGTCAAGGGTCGCCGCCCGCTGAATCCCGCACGCGTAATGACAGACGACACCTTGCCCGTCATGGAAGCACGTGTTGTCACGGGCTCCCCGCCACGATGGTGGTCCAATGATGAGAGACTGCCCCGAATCAAACCGGGCGACGTTGTCGTTCAAGCCATTGGGACTCGACCGCGCGCAACCGTGGCTCAGGAAGAGTATGTTGCCTCTGACAGCGTGTTGGTGGTGCGAACAAGAGAGGGAGTGGACGGAACCGAACTCGCTCGTTCACTCACAGCGCCCGAGGCTGCTGATCTCCTTGGTGCGCTCTCCCAGGGAACGACTGTGCGCCATCTTTCGGTCAAAAACTTGGAAACGTTCCCTTTACAAACTACCGCCGCGGATACCAAGTCAGACGACCTAACAACTTCAATTCCACTGCGGGATCTGATCGATAAAGAGTTGGGCGGTCGATAGTGGCTGAGAGTTGCCAGTTACCGCCATCCGCTTACGCGCACCTCTATGAACGCTTGTCCCGCCCGGATTGTGAAGACATGGTCGGACAACGGCTTGAATTACTCGGAGAAGATGAGACGCTGTTAGACGAACTTCAAACTCTTTACAGCGCGCGACACGGGAAGCGTAAAGATGGGTGGTTCCCGGAATCAGACCAGTTGGGCGATGAGCACGCACTTTTTGCTGCATGGATGCTGGCACTGGGCGATGGCAGCAGTGACGACTTCGCCCAAGATGTCCTATCTGCCACAAATAGGAGCCTGGCCGAATTCAAACAACCCGGGCTATGTAATCGACCAGCGATTTGGGGCTGGTCATTCGGCCACACCAACCCTAATTCCTATGACCAGCGACTGCCGGTGGTCTTCGCAAACGACCTGGGCGATCGCGACGTCAGCTTGGCATATAAGGGATTGGTAGAACACCTGTCACACAGGGGGCCCGAATCAGATTGGCACGAAATGGACTTCACGTCCGTCATTATTCGGTGCGCTGGTCTCGCTGAAGGGGCTATGCCCGAAGGGGAGTCCCTGAGGAACTCAATCGACAAACTTATGATCCAATCGTCACGCTTGATTCCTCATTTAGTTAAAATGCGGTTGCTCCGACAGTGGGGGGATTTTGTGATCCGGCGCAATGCCATTGCACACGTGAGAAGTACCGATGGGAGATCGTTCAGCACGGAGGTACCAGATTTGTTGTCGGCTGATGAGATCAAGGATTACCTGACTGGAATAACTTACTTCATGGCGCAGGTTTGTAGGCGGGATCTGGAAGACCCGGAGCGGCTTCTCGGTCGGGACGGAATGTTGAGGCAGATTCGGGCCGAGCTTGAATTTTGCCTTTGATGCGGCGTTGGTGTCTCATTTCATCCTCTTGCGCACAAAGTCAGAACCGCCAAGAGGTCCGAACGGCTTTGTCGGTTTTCATACTCTGCCCAACAACACCAGGTGGCATAAAGGTGTAACGCTCAGCGGATGACGTGAGCTTCAGCGGTTCAATCTTCGGGTCTTACAGCGAAGCGTGGAACAGCCGGAGATATCGCGCAGTCGTTCTTCCGAACCAGTCTTCACGGACTAGAACTTAGGCCGGAGGGCGCGCTTCCTGCTGCGACAGCCGACTGATGAGGCCTTCGAAGAGGCACGGGATGAGTTCTCGGTGTCGTTCAACCTACGAGTCAGAGGAATCCCTACGAGATACAGTCGTCCGCCCGCGCGCTCGGCACGGCCCTCAAGCCCCGCAACTGACCACGAAGGACCTGGGAGTGCCATCGTGGCTGGCCCGTTCATCGGTTCAGGCGCGGCATTCAGGCTGCTGGCCCGGCGGTGCTGATCTTCGACCTTGTGGCCGGAACGATTGCCATCCTGGTGCTATGGGCGCTGCGCGACATGGCTGCCGCCAATCCGGACATGGGGCCTTTTCCGCCTAGGCCTCCAAGTCCTACGGGACGGTCCCCCTCGGGTTGGCCTCGTGGCTACAGTTGCTGGGCGCGACGGGCTTGCTGGCAATCCTCTTCCCGGGGCTGCCGTGTGGCTGATGGTCTTCCTGCTCACGATGATGCTAACCGCCGTGAACTTGACCAGCGTGTAGAACTTCGGCGAGCTCGAGTTCTTTCCCCCTGCTCAATGCAACGGCGATAATCGGGTTCCTGCTGGTGAGCCTGCGTTGCTCTTCGGCTGCTCGGCTGCAAGCGCCGGCCTGCCGGGCCTAAGGCGGCTAGTTTTCATCGGCTGAATCAGGCGCTCCAAACCCATTTTCGCTCCGTGAGGCCTCGCGAGTGGCACGTCAGACTCGTGCGAAGGGTCTTTCGCCGTTCGTGCTGGCCAGGCCGCCCGGCCTCAACTTGGATCCCAGGGGGCCAAGCCCGTCAGGACTACTCCAATCGAAGAACTTGATTGCCTGCGACTGACACTTTGCCCACCGAATGCAATGCATGAACGACCGTAAGAGCACCACATCATCTGTTGGACGAACGACCTATTAGCGCACGAGGAACAAGCCTACGCCAGGCGCCTCCCTTGATCGGGCTTGTCAGCTGTCACACGTCAGTGCCTAAGACGCCAGTATCAGTTCACCAGTTGCCACCGAAGATGCGGAAAGACATCGAGGATTATGGAAAGCAGTTGCGACGCCGCCAACTCGTCAAATTGCATCGACTGGCTCGGCTCTCCAACGTTCCTGCGAGCGTCCGATCCAAAGGACGTCAGATTCAACAGCAGCGAACCGTCGGACTGACGTACCACAGCGTAGTTACAGTCCGCGGTTGTCCGGTTGGGACGAATGCTTCGGGTATCTGGCTGTATAGATCTGATGATGGCCATAGCCGCTACGTTACTGGGCACCCTCATCGTATACGTGCAAATACAGGGCGGCGTGCCGAAGCCGGACGCCTCCGGAAGTCTTAGGATGAGGACACGCCACTCGTTTTGCAACTCTGTCGTACCCAGATGAGAACATTGGTTGTCTGGCTCAGGGATAGAGGAAAACAATTGACGCAGCACTCGACAAAACTCGTGGTGACAGAACCCACACCACAACCTTACTTTCGGTTCGTCGACCTTTTCGCCGGCCTCGGCGGCTTCCACACGGCGCTCAAAGGTCTGGGCGGTGAGGCAGTTTTCGCCGCTGAATGGGTAGAGGGACTACGAGTTCTATATAAAAAGAACTACGGCATTCTCCCTGCTGGGGACATAAATTCGGTAGAAGTTGCTGACATTCCCGACCATGACGTTTTAACTGCCGGTTTTCCGTGCCAGCCTTTTTCAAAGGCAGGAGAACAACTTGGTTTCGAACATACGGAACAAGGCCATTTGTTTTTCAAGGTGGCAGAAATCCTTGCCGCGAAAAAGCCAAAATTCTTTATTCTCGAAAACGTCCCAAATATCTTAAAGCACGGCCGCGGTGAAACAATGAGGGTGATAAGCCGTGAGCTATCCCAACTCGGATATGAGGTTGAATGGAACAGATATTCACCACACGAATTCGGAGTGCCACAGATACGAGAGAGAGTATACATCGTAGGAGCCAGGAGGGGCCTTCAGCATTTCACCTGGCCGACACCCGCCCGGACTTCAACAGACATTCGAAGTGTGCTGGACGAGTACCCCGCGGGCGCGAAGGAACTCCCGGTTGATGTGGTTCGCTGCCTCGAAGTATGGAATGAATTTCTGCAAGCTTCTCCACCTCATCTTGAGCTCCCGTCATACCCTTTGTGGTCCATGGAGTTTGGTGCAACTTACCCTTATGAGGACACGACTCCTTATGCCCTCATTGAAAGCGGGCAAAATCTTGACCAGTACAAAGGATCTCACGGTGCCCAGTTAAAGGGCCTGAATCCAAGCGCGCAGTTGGCATCTTTGCCGAGCCACGCTCGGCGGCCTCAGGAGAAATTTCCGAAATGGAAAATTGACTTCATAAGACAGAATCGGCAGTTTTATAGCGATAACAAATCGTGGATCGATCCCTGGTTACCTAAGGTCCTTTCATTTCCCTCTAGTCAGCAGAAGCTTGAGTGGAATGCAAAAGGGGAGCAAAAGAACATCTGGGATTTCGTTCTTCAATTTCGCGCTTCCGGCGTTCGGATCAAGCGAAGTAGGACGGCTCCTAGTTTGGTAGCCATGACTGACACACAAGTCCCCATCATAGGATGGGAACGACGCTACATGACACCAAGGGAGTGTTCTCGCCTTCAAAGTCTTGGAGACATCATCCTGCCCGAGAGTAGGCCAGCAGCCTATCGGGCATTGGGGAATGCCGTAAACGCTGACGTCGTGCAAGCCATTGCTCGGCCACTTCTCGCTGACGTACTTTTTGCCGGTGCGAGGTCGCTCGGCGCCACTGCAGCGTAGATACAAACGGGAATCGCAAGGGAGCACTATGAGCGAGAACAGTCTATCGACCATAGACATTCGGCCTGAAGTCAACATATTAGCAGTTCTAAAGCATCTAAACTATAAGCCGTGGTTTGCGCTTTCTGAGTTCGTCGATAATGCTCTGGGCAGCGTGCTGCACGCGCGGGCTTCGGGTAATACCGATAATACTCAGGCCAAACTTCTAGTTCGAATTGATATTGAAACCAGCGGCACGGGTTCCATAAAGATATCCGATAATGCCTACGGTATATCTCTCGAAGACTTTCCGCGCGCGTTTAGAGCTGCAGAGCCTCCGCCGGATCGTAGTGGCTTATCAGAATTTGGTATGGGGATGAAGAGTGCTGCTTCGTGGTTCGCCGGAAGATGGTCAGTGCGAACATCGGTTTTTGGAGAAGCCGTACAGCGGTCTGTCTTCTTTGACCTGGGACGCATTGCTGCTAATCATCTCGATCACTTGCCCGTTCATGAAGCAACGGCTTCCGAGTCCTCGCATTTTACGGTCATAGAACTTAGCGACCTCAATCATATTCCCCAAGGCCGGACAATCGCGAAAGTTCGCGCTCACCTTTCAAGCATCTACCGTAAATTTCTCCGGGCTGGCGTTATGGAGATTGTCTTAAATGGCTCCCCGCTTGAGTATACCGAGGTCGCAGTTCTTCGGGCACCGGCCGCGAGGGATGCTGGTGGCCAGCCGGTGGAGTGGAAGAAAACTAATCTTTTGATTGATCTCGGACAGGGCCGTAAGATTTCTGGGTTTGCCGCTCTACGGGAAACAGGCTCAACCAGCGAAGCAGGCTTTGCTCTTTTCCGCCGTGGAAGACTAATTATGGGAAGCCACGATGAGACTTACCGCCCTGCTGAAATATTTGGCCGCTCGAATAGTTACACATATCAGAGGCTTTTTGGTGAGCTCGATTTCCTTGGTTTCGACGTTAGCCACACTAAGGATGGGTTCCAATGGGAAGATTATGAAGAGGAGTTTCTTGCCGAACTGCGGAAGCAACTCAAGGCTGGGGAACTGGATCTTCTCGCGCAGGCAGAGGCTTATCGCTCCAAGTCTCCAAAGATCGACGAACGAAAGATCATTGAATCCGCCGTTGATGATCTAGCGGCCGTAATCGAAAGTAATTACCCCAGCGTCATTGACGCCCTCGCTGGTCTTCCTACTGATGACCAGTACGTTGCAGACTTCATCCCGGCTGGCTCGCAGGAAGTATTCAACAAAAAGGTACTCGTAAAAACTGAGCAGGGTTTATGGGAGATAGAACTTCAGGCGCTTTTCGATGATGCTGCGTCCTCGTGGCTGGAAGTAGGGGCGGACGTCGAGCGCATACACGATCAAACCGGTGAAACATGTACCGGAATGGAAGTCAGAATATCCTTTGCGCATCCGTTTTCGCGCAAGTATATTGGTGCCAATGCGGAAAATAGCGAACTGCTTCTGTTGTTCGGTTGTGCTGTAGCTATTGCAGCTGTGATGGGGAAGCGTAGCGGAGCCAAGTCGCAGTATGTTTTGGATTTCCTGAATGCTGCGATGCGCGGATCTTTCGAAGTGTCAAATTTAATGGATAGGGGCACCAGTTGAGTATGACGGTACAGCGAGTTGAAGAGGGCACGCCCAGGGGTCCCGGCACATGGGTGCCTGAACCAGGGTCATTCACAGACAAGTTCCTGGGTCTCAAGACCGAAGGAGAGGCAGCTAAACTTACGCCGGAGCAAATGGACCGCGTTGTGACCGAAGCCGGAGATATTCTGGGTCACTGTCGAAATCCTGCTGACGGCCCCGGAGACACTGCCGTCCTCGTTGTGGGGTACGTGCAGTCAGGAAAAACGCTGTCCTTCACCTCCGTGGCTGCACTGGCTAGGGACAACGGTTTCGGGATAGTCGTCGTCTTGGCAGGAACGACGAAAAACCTCAAAAAGCAATCGGAAGACCGGCTGGATCTCGACCTGGGACTTACCGAACTTCAAAGCGCGTGGACACGGAAGCAGAACCCTGTCAACGACGATGCCCCTGAACTGCGCCGACTTGTTGAAAGTTGGAAGCGGAGGAATGCGGGCTTGACAACTATGCGTGATAAGCCCGCTGTTTTGATTACTGTTTTGAAACATGCAGGCCGTATTCGAGCAGCTGCGGGTGCTCTCCGGCAGATGCGCACCTTGCTACAAGATGTTCCGGCTCTGATTATTGACGACGAAAGTGATCAGGCTAGTTTGAACACGAAGGCGCGTGAGAACTTGATGACGGGCGGAACTGGGAAAAGCCAGACCTACGATGCCATTGTTGAGTTGCGGGAGTCGCTGCCTCACCATTCATATTTGCAGTACACTGCAACCCCCCAAGCGAATCTCCTATTGGCGATCAGTGATGTTCTGAATCCATCCTTCGCAAAGGTAATCGAGAGTGGTGACGCATACACGGGAGGGCGATATTTCTTTGTAGATCACGCTGACGAGTTGATAGTCCCTCTTTCGGCCTCGGATGTTTGCGACCCCAAGAATATGCCATCGGAAGCACCAGAGTCTCTGCAGCAAGCGCTTCGCGTATTTCTTCTCGGCGCCGCTGCTGCAGCCCCCGACGAACCTCGGAAGAACCGTTCGATGATGGTTCAGGCATCCCAGGACACGGCACCGCATGCTACCTATGAAAGGTGGATCCAGGACCTTCTCGCTTCATGGGCTTATCTGATGCGGGATGGGGGTGAGCAGTCAAAACAGATGATTCGCGCTGATTTTCAAAGTGCTTATCAGGAACTGAGCCGTACGGTTGCAGATGTGCCGCCGTTGGATGAACTGCTGCGGTGGATTCCTGAACTTTGCGATGAGATTCGCGTTATCCAGGTCAACTCAAAAGGCGCGGAGCGTGATATCAACTGGACCACTGCGCAGTTTTGGATCCTAGTAGGGGGACTCAAGCTCGATCGGGGGTTCACCGTAGAGGGACTGACCGTTACTTACATGCCGCGCAACCTCTCCGGGAATGCTGATGTGTTGCAGCAGCGCGCTCGATTTTTCGGTTACCGAGCGGCCTACATCGGCTACTGCCGCGTATACCTTCCTCGACCTTCTATCGATGCCTTCACGGGTTACGTGCGTGATGAGGAGTACTTGCGACGTACACTAACCGAAAATGGGGATCGACCACTGGGCGAATGGCGTCGGCAATTTCTGCTGAATCAGCGGATTCGGAATTTGTCTCGATCGAATATTGCTGGTCGTAAATTGAAGCGGCTCAAACTAGACGGCGGCTGGAGCTATCCCAAGGAGATGCAACTCGGCCACGTTGAGAACCGGCGCTCTTTCTCTTGGTTCGAAGAATATATCCGCGGCACATTTGAACTCACTAACATGACGCACATCGAAGGGGTTATTGATAAGCGAGCGGACTCTGACCCTAATCTTCTTGCAAGTGGCGTATCCATGGAGATTGGTTTGAAGTTTCTCCTCGATCTGTCGCTTCCGGATCCAGGAGACCAGATGTTGCTGACTGCCCTTACGACCGCGCTTGGGGAACCTCACATCGCTGAAGCAGGCATTGACGTGGTGTTTTTGTCGGACCTGGGAACTAGGGGACAAACAGGTCGTAGCCTGAGTGTCCTGCAGGAAAACCTCTTTATTGGTCGGAACCCCAGTAATGCGCGTGGTGCAGGTCTGAGATATTCAGGGGATCGCACTTTTAAGACCGAGATCAGGCCCACGCTTCAGTTGCGGTCTGTGCTCATTACCAATGGGCCTGCTTCCGAATCCGGTTCGCTGGTACCGGTTCCATGGGTTGCTCTTCATGTTCCAAGCCGCGTCTCGAGTGACTTTCTCATCGAGGAGTTTTAATGTTTGATTTGGGCAGAGAGTCGCTCGAACGAGTTATGGAACTCTTGGCGCTCGATTCTTCTGTATCAAATGCCATGGTTGCCTGTCGCGTTCCAGGCCGTGAGGACGACTTATTCGCACTCGATCAGGATGGGACGTTACTCCTTCTTCTGCGCCAAAATGATAGTGACGTTGGAAGGGGAAGGTTTCGCAAATACGAGGCTCTGCGTCTGATGCCTTGTGCGCTTTATGACGTCGAAATTGATAGCGTCAGGGTCCGAAGGTGCTACCGGGCCCTGGGCCTTCTCTCTAGTCACCGCAACCTGATTTCAGCCTTCGCATATCTGACTGCAAGTATGTTGTCAGTACTGCCGCCGCGTTCAGAATCGGACGCCGTCGAGCAGTTTCTCGGGACTCTCGTTGAACTCCTGCGATCGCCTACGGGTGTGCCCGAGCCCCTCATTAAGGGTCTTTGGGGTGAGCTTTGGCTTGCTGCGCGTTCCGGCAGCGCAAGGGAATGGGCTTTGGCTTGGCAGTCTCGGCCAGGGGCACTGTACGACTTTTCGTTTGAGAACGGCTACGTCGAGGTAAAAACGCACGAAGGCACTCATTCCCAGCATCGTTTTTCGCATGAACAACTTGTTGAGCGAACTCCTGAGGCAGTTGTCGCGTCTGTCTTGTTATATCGGGATGAGGCCGGTCCCTCACTTGCGGAACTTATAGACAGCATTGCCAATGAAATGACCGTTGAAGAAAGAGGAATTTTTTTGGACAAATGCCTCCATGTGCTCGGTTCCGGCGCTGATTCTGCTGATGATTATCGTTTCTCGGTTAGAAATGCCGACTCAAATTCCGTAATCAGTTCCAAATACATTCCGCGGGTCGTCATTGGCGCAGACGAGATCAGCGACGTTAGGTATACCGTTGATCTGTCTCACGCTTTGGCGAGCGAGGGCTTTTCATTCGCCGAGTTGTACGAGACATTCGCCCCGGGGGAGGAATTACAGAGTTAATCGAATTGCGGCGCCATGTGCCGCCTTAGTTGCTTCTGGGTTGTTTTTGCGTGGGCTATAACATCGTTCTTTGGAGGCGCTGACCCGGCCTTGGGTCCGGGTAGAAATTGGCCGCCGTGCTCCGCCGAACATGCCGGATGCCCCCGAACCCTGCTTCCAGCTAGCCAATGGGGGCATCCATTCCCGGGGTCGGCGTTCAATCTGGAACTGATCACTGCTGTCATCGCCGTCGCCACAGCGGGAAATCAGGTGTTAGTTGGACAACGGCCTGCTGGCCCCAATTACCTCAAGCCACATCCTGACGTGCCGTGACTTCTGCAACTATACGGGCTCGAGGCCGGCGTACGTCACCACGGTTCAGGGCAATGGCCGGGCTTAGGAGTGGAAGGGCCGGACCAGTTTGGAGGAATCGGCGAGGGAGATATACCGAGTCCACGTGAAGGGATTTGATTAGGTCAATCACCTAGGTTGAGGGCAAACACCCACAGCAGCACGTCCTCGCCTGGCACGTACCAGTCCCGCTCGGGCGCCCGGCGGAAGCCCAGCGAGTAATAGAGCTTATGCGCGCGTTCCATGAACGTGGCGCTGGTGATGCTGATTGCGCCGATCTCAAGCGAGGAGCGGGCGTGCTCGATGACCTCGCGAACTACGGCCCGGCCAACGCCGCTGCCCTGCTGCGACGGTCCACCGCCCGCATCCGGAACTCCAGTTCCCCGGTCTGCGCGATCTCGCTATAGGGCTGGCCGGCGAACGTCAGCGTCACTGCGGCCACCACTTTCCCCGCGGCATCCGCCACTCACACCTGGGCATACTCGGCGCGGTGCTCCGCGTCCTCCGACACGCGCAGGTACGGATGGTCGGCCGCGAAGTGCCCGTCCCGCAGGTAGGCGCCGCGGGTGATCCGCCGACCTCGGGGAAATCAGCCGGCACCGCGCGTCGCAGCGTCACGGTCGCCGCCAATGTCAGGTTCACAGCGCGCTCGCTGCCGGAGCGGTCCGCTCCACGTGGTAGCCCGCTGTGCCAAATCCGCTGGGACGACGGATCACCCACGGCGTCAGCACCAACGGCATTCGCCACAGCCAGCGCCCGCGTGTAGTCCAACTCGTTCCGCAGCGCCAGGACCAGGGCGACACAGAACGCGTCGCCTACGCCCACAATGTTCGCTACCGTCAAGGCCGTCCTCCTCGAGCAGCATGAGGGCTTCGGGGGCCACGGTGCGGCTGACCTATGCGTCGGCGCCAAGTTCGGTCTCGGTGGGGAGCACGGAGCCGGGAGTAAGGAGGCCGTTGCGCATGTCCTCGGCAATCTGCGCGAGTATAACGCCATGCGCAGTGGTGAGCCGGGCCGGGCGGCCACCGGCTCCTTCCATCAGCAGCTTCTACTGACCCCAGGTCCGTCAGTTCAACTAGCGGAGGATGCGCGAAACGCCAGGTACCGGAGATCCCCGCGTCCCACCAGCCGTCCCAGCGCCTCCACGGCCTCAGAATCCCCAGAGCCCGTATCCGTGGACAGCCAGCGGATGAGCAGCCCGGCGTCGCCACTAGCCCGAACGGCCGACCCGACCGCAAGGTCCAGCTGGCCCCGGAGCAGCTGCACTGCCAGGGCACCCGAGCGGCTGAGCAGGGGAGCCCGGTAAGCCTCAAGTGCGTCAGCCACCTGTCCCTCTCGTAGCATCCGCAGCACCCGCCCCGAATCCGAACACCCCGCCAGCCCGGCAGCCAGCCGGTACGGGTTCGACTCCACCGCATCCCCCAGCATCGACCGGACCCGGAACATCTCCGTGCGGATGGCCTGTGGTGTGCCGGCATCGCCGTGCAGCTCGTATGCCAGCTCGTCGGCGCTCCACCCCTGCGATCGGGAATCAAGCAGCGCCAGGATCTCCGCGCGTCGCAGCGTCAGCGGCACCCGGCTCCCATCCGCGAACACCGCCGCGGGCCTGTCGCCCAGCAGCTCCAGCCAGGAAGCCGCAACACCAGGCCGCCGGTCACCCGGCCGGGTCGCACGCACGGAAGAAGAGGCACCCAAGGACGTGCCGCCGTCGGACGTTCCCAGCAGCGACTCCGCCACCCGGACCGCGCACCGCACCATCCGCAGCGTGTCCGCGCTGATGGTGTCCAGCGGTCCCGAGATGTCCAGCACGCCCAGCAGCCGGCCGGTGGCGGGGTCAGTGATGGGCGCCGCCGTGCAGGCCCAGGCGTGGTGGGTGCGGACCAGGTGCTCGGCGGAGAACAGCTGCACCGGCCCGCCTGTGACCAGGGCCTCGCTGATGGCGTTGGTGCCGATGCCCGCCTCGGACCAGTCGGCCCCCTCGGAGAACTCCAGCCGGTCCGCCCGGCGCAGCGCCTGCCGGCTGCCCACCCGCCACAGGATCTCCCCAGTGGCGTCGGTGAGCACCAGCAGGTGCCGGCCGGAACTGGAATCGTCGGCCAGCAGGTCCTGGAGCGCCGGCATCACAAGCTGCAGCCGGTGCTCCCGCCGCAACTGCAGCACCTCGGACGGATCGTGCAGGTGCCGCGGGCTGTGCTGGTCCGGGCTGATGCCCAGCGCCATGGACCGGCGCCATGACTCCGCCAGCGGCACGGGGATCTCCGGGCGGGGGACACCGGACATGACCAGCTCGTGCGCCCGGCGCAGGGCACGCGCGTACTTTGCCGGGTCCGAAAACCTCAGGCCGTAGTCCACCGTCTCCTCCTCACCGCCGGCGTCCTTGCCGGCAGTGCCCGTGTAACGCGCTTGTTACCCCCGCCGCGTTCCAATAGTGATGCAGCTCACGCCCGCTCCAGCATACCGCAGGGACCCCGGCGGGCGGGGGCCGCCCGGACCACCTGAGGGACCCCACACAAAGGAGTGGAGATGACCGAAACACCCACCGCCGCCGCGCAGGCCTGGCTGGCCAGCCTGGACGGTGCGCTGCAGCGCCGCGACGTGGACGCCGCGCTGGAGCTCTTCGAGGACGAAAGCTACTGGCGAGACTTCGTGGCGTTCACCTGGAACCTGAAAACCCTGGAAGGCAAGTCCGACATCCGCCGCATGCTGGAAGCCACGCTGGACCACGTGCAGCCCGCCAACTGGGCGCTCGCCGAGGACGCCACAGGCAGCGCCGGGGCCGGCGGCGCTGACACAACAAACACAGTGGAAGCCTGGATCACGTTCGAGACCGGCACCGCCCGCGGCTACGGCCACCTCCGGCTCCGCAACGGCAAATGCTGGACGCTGCTCACCACCATGCAGGAGCTGAAGGGCTTCGAGGAGAAGAAGGGCCCGCGCCGCGAGCAGGGCGTGGCGCACCAGATCGTCCGCGGCCGCCGCTCCTGGAAGGAACTCAAGGAGGAGCAGGAGGCGCGGCTCGGCTACGAGGAGCAGCCCTACTGCGTGATCATCGGCGGCGGTCAGGGTGGCATTGGCCTCGCGGCGCGGCTGCGGCGGCTGGGCGTGCCCACCATCGTGATCGAGAAGAACCAGAACCCGGGCGACTCCTGGCGCAACCGCTACAAGTCCCTCCACCTGCATGACCCCGTCTGGTACGACCACCTGCCCTACCTGAAGTTCCCGGACGACTGGCCTGTCTTCGCCGCCAAGGACAAGATCGGCGACTGGCTGGAGCACTACACCCGGATCATGGAGCTGAACTACTGGTCCGGCACCGAGTGCGTGGGCGCGGAGTACGACGACGGCACGCAGGAGTGGGCGGTCAGCGTCCTCCGCAACGGGTCGCCGGTGACCCTCCGGCCCAAGCAGCTCGTCTTCGCCCTGGGCGTCTCCGGCTACCCGAACATCCCCGCGTTCGACGGCGCGCAGTCCTTCCTCGGGGAGCAGCGGCACTCCTCGCAGCACCCCGGCGGCGGGGACTGGACCGGGAAGAAGGCCGTGGTGATCGGCTCCAACAACTCCGCGCACGATATCTGCGCCGACCTGTGGGAGCACGGCGGCGACGTCACCATGGTGCAGCGCTCTTCCACCCACATCGCCCGCAGCGAATCGCTGATGGACCTGGCGCTGGGGGACCTGTACTCGGAGCGGGCTTTGGCTGCCGGCGTGACCACGGAGAAGGCCGACCTGCTCTTTGCCTCGCTGCCCATGCGCATCCTGCCGGAGGCGCAGGTGCCGGTGTACCGGGAGATGGCCAAGCGGGACGCGGAGTTCTACTCCCAGCTGGAGGCCGCCGGGTTCGAGCTGGACTTCGGCGTGGACGGGTCCGGCCTGTTCCTGAAGTACCTGCGGCGCGGCTCCGGCTACTACATCGACGTCGGCGCCTCCCAGCTGATCATCGACGGCCGGGTGAAGCTGAAGAACGGGCAGGTCGCCAAGATCACCGGCAACGCGGTGGTGATGGACGACGGCACCGAGCTGGAGGCCGACCTGATCGTCTACGCCACCGGGTACGGGTCCATGAACGGCTGGCTGGCGGACCTGGTTTCGCCCGAAATCGCGGACCGCGTGGGCAAATGCTGGGGATACGGCTCGGACACGCCAAAAGACCCTGGCCCCTGGGAAGGGGAGCTGCGCAATATGTGGAAACCAACCAACGTCCCCAACCTCTGGATCCACGGCGGCAACCTGCACCAGAGCCGGCACTACTCCTCCTACCTGGCCCTGCAGCTCAAGGCCCGGATGGAGGGTTTGGAAACCCCGGTGTACGAACTGCAGCCCAGCCACCACACCCGCTAAATAGGGAGAGCCCATCATGAAGGCAGCACGTTTCCACGCCCGCAAGGACATCCGCATCGAGGACATCCCGGAGCCGGAACTCCGCGCCGGGGCGGTGAAGATCGACGTCGCATGGTGCGGCATCTGCGGCACCGACCTCCACGAGTACCTGGAAGGGCCTATCTTCTGCCCGGCGCCCGGCCATCCGCACCCGCTCTCGCACGAGGAATCCCCGGTGACCCTGGGGCACGAATTCTCCGGGACGGTCTCTGAAGTCGGCGAAGGGGTGACGCGCCTCGGGGTGGGGGACAACGTCGTCGTCGAACCTTACTTTGTGGACGGGACCTGCGACATGTGCCAGGCGGGCAGCTACCACCTGTGCCGGCAGATGGGCTTCATCGGGCTGTCCGGCGGCGGGGGAGGGCTGAGCGAGAGGATCGTGGTGGACGCGCGGTGGGTGCATCCGATCGGGGACATCCCGCTGGACGAGGCGGCGCTGATCGAGCCGCTGTCCGTGGCGCACCACGCGGTGGCGCGCAGCGGCGTGAAGGCCGGCGATACGGCGCTGGTGGGCGGGTCCGGGCCGATCGGGTTGCTTACCGCCGCGGTCCTGAAGGGCATGGGGGTGACCACGATCATCAGCGAGCTCAGCCAGGCGCGCAAGGAGAAGGCCACTTCCAGCGGCGTGGCCGACCACGTGCTGGACCCGAGCAAGGAGGACGTCCCGGCGCGGGTGCGGGAGCTCACCGGTGGGGCGGGGGCCGACGTCGCGTTCGAATGCGCCGGCGTGAACGCGGTGCTGGACACCATGCTTGACGCCGTCCGGCCGGGCGCCGTGGTGGTCAACGTGTCCATCTGGGGCGCGCCCGCCACCGTGGACATGCAGAAGATTGTGCTCAAGGAGATCGACTTGCGCGGCACCATCGCCTACGTCCGCGACCATCCCGCCGTGATCAGGATGGTGCAGGAAGGCAAGGTGGACCTCAAGCCGTTCATCACCGGCCGGATCGCGCTGGAGGACCTGGTGCAGCAGGGCTTCGACACCCTCATCAACCACAAGGACACCGCGGTGAAGGTGCTGGTGCACCCGTAGGGCGTGGTGGGCGGACGCCCGGCAGGGAAGGAAGGACGACGGCGGGACGCCCGTGCCGCCGTCGTCTCCCAGTTCGCGCGGATGGCGGGCGACGTGCAAAGCGACTCACTCGATGAGGCGCTGCTTTAGTATGTTGAACTCGTCCGTGCTGAGGACACCGCTGTCCCGCAGCGATGCCAGTTTGGCCAGTTCATCCGCTAGTCCACGCACTGTTGGAATGGACTCACCAGTCGCAGCTTCGGTTGAGGCTCTTGAACCTTGGGGACTTGCTTCGGCAGTCCGCATCATCGCCTCGATCAAGGCTGCCCAACCCCGGACCGCTGTGTTTAGTTTTGCATGTAGGACAGAACCTTTGAGCACAGGCCCCTTGTTCAGGCTCAGATCAAAAATTGGAAACTCAGTATCGTTCAGGGTGAGTCGCAAAGACAGGTCGTGAATCTCATCCCGGCTTCTGACCCTGGCTCCGAGGCCGCCAATCACGGCACCAGGTGCGCCGGCGAGCATGTTTCCAACCAGTGCTGCTCCGACTTGGCGTCCGCGGCTTGCTTGGGCTATCGAACGTCCGTCTTCGTAAACTTCAACAGACATAATGTCCGCCGCGTCGTAAACTCTTCCAGCCATAAATTCTTTGTTGAGTATCCCCAACCTGTTCCGTGTACTGTCGAGGGCAACCGAATCGTAGTCATTGTGCAGCAGTCGTGAAACTGTAAAGTCGGGGAACTTCGTATAACCCACCTCGAATGGAAGCTCGGCTCGTTTGACGGGGTCCTGGACGCCGCGGCAAAGGGCTTCAATCGCAACCCGGGGGCTTGTCACCGTTTCCACCGGCGCTGTTGATGCGAGGTCGAAGAAATCATGCCAGAAACTTGGATTCTCCCCAGGGTATGCAGTAACAGCCCATGGGTTTGCCTCAACATCGAGTACCACCAAGCTTGAACCTTTGGGAATAACGGCGACGGCTTCCTGTCCGCTGTTCGATCGCAGGAGCCTATCTATGTCCTTGAATGAATAGCGCTTCTCTCGCACCGGACCTACGTCAGTTGCCTTCTGGATCAGGATGTAATCGGAGTAAACAAGCAGACTCCCTCGAGCACCGACGAAGGACGCTGAGGGCATAGGAGCGGAAGAGCCGTCCCACCTTCTGAGCGCAGCTTGCAGCCGGGACTCCCGCAAGGACGCTTGCTTCCTAACGCGCTTTTCGCGGGAGTCAAACATTTCTTCCTTCCAAACCGCTCGTGCACATGACCCGTTTCGTGCTGGACGGCAACTCCGCTACTGCCGACTGCGCCGTGTAAAGGTCCTGACGTTTCCGATATGTGCAGCCCAGCTCCGGCATCGGTTCCCCTTTCAGTGACACCCAGTGCCTGTGGCGCCGGGGTCTAGGGAATCCTATAGGCCGGACGCAAATGAGAGTCCAAGATTTAGCTCAGATTTTGCTCAGCTTCAGCCTCAATTGGTGGCGGGAAAAATCCTAGTGCCGGACTTGGCGATCAGCACAGTACGCAGCGGCGCCTGATCTCATTTGAAATGCTCAGACGGCGCGCCTTAAAGAGTTTCAGACTGTCAAGACGGTAATGCGCATACGTTGGCAGGTCGGAGGGCAATGCGGGCGATTCGTAGTTGTCGAAGGGGAGCAAGAAGCGCACTGCACCGCTCTCATCCAAAAAGTCGCCGAGAACGAAGTGATCGACGTATCCCTTGAAGGAACCGAATAGCTCGAAGAAGTCTGCATGACGGTCAATGGTTGAAGCCAAGGGACTCGTGCCTCCGTGGTAAAAGCGCCGAATCGCTTCGAGGGTCAAGTCCCATCGGTCCTGTATCCGCGGATGAATGCCTCGTGTCTGATTGAGCCCGCCGCGCGAAACTGGAAAGACCATGAAGCCGCAGATTGTGTACGAGCGTCGCAGAAACGCGTCATTGACCTTATCCGGCAGTTGCGCGTAGAGGCGGTGCAGTCTCTTTCGATGCCGCGTCGCAATCGTATCGCTTCCGAGAACGATTCTCGTGCCGTTCGCTTGGTACACAAGATAGGGTGAGCGGGTGCGCCCGGCATGGAGTTCAAACGGTCGCCCGTCAGGCAGAGGCTTGCTCCATAAGAGCTGGTGGTACCGCCGGAGTGTGGGACTGTGACTGTCTGGGTCCCTACCCGCCGGAGTGTCCTTGAAGAAGTTGAAGTCGACGTCAATTTCACACAGATCCTGCATGGGGTGAATCTAGCAAGGGCTGTTGCCAGCGAGTGGCTGCTGCGCACGACACGCCACAGGTATATGGTGCGGGAGCTCACCGGCGGGGCGGGTGCCGACGTCGCGTTCGAATGCGCCGGCGTGAATGCGGTGCTGGACACCATGCTCGACGCCGTCCGGCCCGGCGCCGTGGTGGTCAACGTGTCCATCTGGGGCGCGCCCGCCACAGTCGACATGCAGAAGTTGGTGCTCAAGGAGATCGACCTGCGCGGCACCATCGCCTACGTCCGCGACCACCCCGCCGTCATCAGAATGGTGCAGGAGGGCAAGTTGGACCTCAAGCCGTTCATCACTGGCCGGATCGCCGTGGAGGATCTGGTGGAGCAGGGATTCGGCACCCTCATCAACCACAAGGACACGGCGGTGAAGGTGCTGGTGCACCGGTAGGGCCTGGTGGGCGGACACCCGGCAGAAATGGAAGGACGACGGCGGGAGGCAAGTCCCGCCGTCGTCCTTCCACCCCCGGTGCCAGCCTCCGATGCGGGGCGCCGGGCTACTTGACCGCAAGCTCCCCAAGCTCGGACCAGCCATCCACCTTCACGTTCACGATGTCCGGAGTCCGGGCCAGGTACGCCGGCAATTCAGCCGTAGCCTTCTTGAAGTGTTCCGACTGCACGTGCTCACCGCCGGCCTCGTCATCGCGGAACGCCTCGATCAGGACGTAGGTGTTGGGGTCGGCCAGGGAGCGCGCCCATTCAAAGAACAGGCAGCCCTCCTCGGCGTTGGTTTTGTCAGTAAAGTCCCGGGAAATCTCGGGCCAGGCGTCGGCGTGCTCCGGCTTTACCGGGAACTTTGCGGTAATAAAGATCATCAGTTTTTCCTTTGATGGGTGGGAAGGATCAGGGCACCAGGATGGCGCGGCCGCGGACCTTGCCGGCCTCGAGGTCGCTGATGGCCTGCTGGAAATCGTCGAGCTTGTACTTCTGGGTGTGCAGCGTCACGGCGCCGCGGGCGGCGAGTGCCATGAGGTCCTGCAGGTCGTTGTAGGACCCAACGAGGTTTCCGATGATGTTGATCTCGGAGGAGATGATGTCGATCGTGGGCACGTTGATGTCCTCGCCGTAGCCCACCACGAAGTAGTCGCCCGCCTGGCGCAGCATCGCGATGCCCTCGGCCGTCGCGCCGCCCTCGCCCACGAAGTCGATCAGCACCTCGGCGCCGTTGCCGCCGGTGAGGGCGTGCACCTGTTCCACCTGCGTGCCGTCCGCAAGGACCCCTTCATCGGCCCCGATGGACTTCGCCAGCTCAAGGGCTGCCGGGTTGCGGTCCACCACGATGATCCGGCTCGGCGTGAGCGCCTTCAGCACCTGGATCCCGATGTGGCCCAGGCCCCCGGCGCCGATCACCACGCAGTTGTCCCGCGGAGTCAGCCTCTTGGCCGCCTTCGCCGCAGCGTGGTACGCCGTCAGGCCCGCGTCCGCCAGCGCAGCCACGTCTGAGGGTTCCAGCGAGTCGTCGATCTTCACCACGGACCGGGCGGAGGTGAGGAGGTACTCGGCGTACCCGCCGTGGGTGTCAATACCCGGGAACTTGCTGTTCTCGCAGTGCACGTCGTCGCCGGAGCGGCACGCACGGCACAGGCCGCAGGTGATCAGCGGGTGCAGGATCACCTTGTCGCCTTCCTTGACGTTGGTGACCGCACTGCCCACGGCGTGCACCCACCCCGCGTTCTCATGGCCGATCGTGTAGGGCAGGTGCACCTGGGACTTTTCAGCCCACTGGCCCTCGAGGATGTGCAGGTCCGTCCGGCATACGCCGGCTCCGCCGATCCTGACCACCACGTCCCAGGCCCCGGCCACTTCCGGAATGGGCGCCTCGGTCATCTTCAGGCCTTCGTGGTAGCCGACCACCTGGACGGCTCGCATGGTGTTCATGGGTGGATCTCCTTGACTGTGAACGGAAGCAGGTGGTGATGGTCGGCAGGTTCGGCTCCCTCAGGCCGGTATGTCTGGTCGGCGCCTGAGCCGGCGTAGCGTGTCCGCAGCAGGCCGCGGCAGAAGTGCGCGTTCCCGTCAATGGAAATGCGGGTGGAGCGGGCCCGCCGCAACGCCATCGGCACGTTGTCGGGCGGGTAGGGTACGCCGTCATGGTCAACGAGGACGACGGCGGCAGGTTCCGTCGGCAGCCCAAGCGCCGTCCGCCGTCGTACTAAAGCGTCCTTGGTCCGGCCCGCCGGCAGGTCACCCAGCCGCACCGTCCCCACGCTTTCTTCCGCCAGTGTGGGATCGGCCCGCAGCAGTTCGGTCAGGCAACGTTCCATCGCGGCGGTGTGCGCTTTGCGGCGGAACGTCCACCGCAGCTCCTCCAGGCTGTGCTCGGCTTCGTGGCCGAAAGTGCCCCGGTACCCGGCGTCAGCCGCGAGGCCGGCGTTGATCAGAGCGGAGTCGTGGTGGTCATCGAGCTCAACCACCACCGTCGCCACCCCAGGCAGAGCCGAGATCACGTCCTTGCTGTCGGACGCCATCAGGTAGGCGAAGTTCGGCGAGCAGAATGACGTGGGCAGCCGCAGGTGCACGGTCACCACGGCGCCGGCCGGGGAGCCGGTGATCTCGAGGGAACGGACGAAGCCCAGATCCGTGATGGGCTCGTCCAGCTCCGGATCCCGCACGGCCCCCAGCGCCTGACGGACATCCTCGGCTGTCACCGCCACGTTCCGGAGGGTGCGCTCCGTCAATGCCGCCGTCATGCCACGACTGCCAGGTCGGCGCGTTCGGGCTGCCGCGGTCCTGTCTTTGTCTCGTCCGCGTTGGGGAGCTGGAGCTCTGCGGGCACCGGGATGTCGTACATTTTTGCCGCGTTCAGTCCCAGGATCTTTTTCTTCTGGTTCACGGTGAGCGGGGCGTACTCGGTCATGTCTTCCGGGATCTGGAAGTCAACGAACCGCTCGATTAGCCAGCGGGGTGACCAGATGGCGTAGTCGCTGGAGAACTGGATCCGGTCTTCGCCGATCCAATAAATGAGCTCGCCCATGATCTGGGCGAAGTACCGCGGCCGGGTGTGCATGAAGGGGATCGCGACCGCCAGGCCGCCATGAACATTGGGTTCCTGGGTGGCGATCCAGCAAAAGTCTTCCAGCCGGGGCAGGCCCACGTGCTCCACCACGAAGTTCAGGTCGGTGAAGTCGGAGGCGGCGTGGTCCACGTCGGCGACGTCGAAAGCGTCCCGGTCCAGCGGGCGGACGGTAGGACCCTTGTGGATGTGGATGTTCTTGATGCCGAGCTTGCGGCACTCCTCGAAATACCGGTAGCACCAGGGATCGGAGAGCTTGTACCCGCGGGATTCGCCGCGCCATTCGGCGGTGTAGAGCTTCACCCCTTTGAACTTCATCTTCTCGTGGTCGGCGCGGAGCCGGTCAAGGCCTGCCTCACCCTCGCGGGGGTCATAACAGTGGTTGTACGTGAGCTTGCCCGGATTCGCCGCGGCCAGGTTGTACGCCTCCTCCACCTGTGCGAATCCGTTCTTGTAGAACGCGCCGAGATAGGCCGGCTGGAAGATCGCGTGGTCCACGTAGCCGTCCTCGAACAGATCCTTCATGAGGCGTTCGCCGCCCTGGTAAAGGAATTCCTCGTAGGACCAGTGTTCCTCCTCCGGACCGAGGTTGCGGTGGTAGTCGTAGAAGCAATCGATGAACTGCTTGGCCTGGATATTCCGCTGGTTCTCCGGGCGGGCGTCCCACAACGCGACGTGCGCGTCGACGATGAAGTAGTTCTCTCCGTCTTTGCTGTACATATCGTTCTCCTCCCCGCGACTGCCATAGTCGCGACAGAGACGACGCTATGGCCAAAAGGCACCTGTCAACCTGTGACCGGTGTCTCATTTTGAGACAGGGCGGCATCGCCTTTTGGAGTACCGCGCCGTAATCTCGAATGACCAGGACAAGGAGGGCGGCGATGGCGCCGGATCAGAACGTTCCCGTCCCGCGGCCAGAGGCCGGCGGGCCGGAAGGCATGATGACAACTGTCTCAAGACGCCTTCTTGCCTCCTGGCAGCGCAGTGAAGAATACGGCGTCTCGGCCGAGGTCATCGACCCCTTCTGGGCCGGGTCCGTGGCCGGTGACTCGCTGTTTTACCAGTGCGGCCAGGAGGTGCTCACCAGCCTGCACCAGACGCTGGCCAACGAGCCACTCAGCCTGATGCTCACCGACGCCAACGGGCTGGTCCTCAACCGTTTCAGCGGCGACACATCACTGCTGCGGGCACTCGACAAGGTCCATCTGGCTCCCGGTTTTGCCTTTTCCGAGCGGGAAGCGGGAACCAGCGGGCTGGGTATGGCGCTGGCGGACCGGACGCCGAGCCTGGTTCGTGCCGAGGAGCACTTCAGCGCAAGCCTCCGGACGTACACCTGCGCTGCCGTGCCGGTGATCGATCCCCTCAGCGGACGTCTTGAGGGCAGCGTGAACATCACCACCTGGTCCAAGTCTTCACCCGAGTTGCTCCTGGCCCTGGCCCAGTCGGCCGCGAGCAACACCGCTGCCCTCATGCTCGCCAAGTCGGGTGGCCACAGGCCGAAAGCGGGACCTAAGGGCGGCGTCTTCCGGGTTCAGCGGGGCCGGCTTGAGCCGGGTGCGGGAACACTGCGCGCCATGTCCCCGGGCTGGACGGAGGCACTGGACCATACGGTCTTGGCGCTTGCCGCCAACCGGGTGGTGGCCGCCGTCGGAGAACCAGGCTCCGGGCGCGCCACCCTGGTGGGGCAGGCCATCCGCCAGGCGCGCCCCGGAAGCCGCATCCTGTGCGCAGCAGCTCCGGAGCCCGAGGACGTGGAGGCATGGTTGTCGCTCTGGACCCCCGAACTGTCCAAGCCGAATACCGCCGTGATTGTGGAAAACGTTGACCTCCTGCCCGCCTGGGCGGCGAAGGAGCTGGGCGCCCGGGCTGCCGCCGCGGTTCAATCGCTGCCAGCACCGGGCGGCAAGCTACCCACGATCACCTGGGCCATGACCGCGGAGGAACTGGCCGCCGTCCCGCAGCTACTGGCCGCCATGGTGGAAACCGTGGTGCCGGTGCCTGCCTTGCGTGAACGCTCCGCTGACGTGATGCCCCTGGCACGGTACGCCGCACGCCAAACGCGTATGCGCGAAGTGGATTTCACCGCTGCAGCCGAACACGCGCTGGCCGGCTATGGGTGGCCAGGCAACGTGGACGAACTTTTTAGCATGGTCCATGACGCGGCCATGCGCACGGAAACCATCGATGTGCGGCATTTGCCCTCCCGCCTCGTCGGACGCACCGGGCCGCATCTCACCCGGATCGAGGCCGTCGAGAGGGACGAGATCATCCGGTGCCTTTCCCGGCCGGGCACCACGGTGGCCGCAGCCGCTATCGAACTGGGAATGAGCAGGGCCACGATTTACCGCCGGATGTCCCGCTTGGGAATTACCGCGCCGAAGTAAGCCTGGTTCGGGTTCAGGCCCCGAGCCGGCCCGCCAGTTCGGTGATGCTCGACGCCGCGAGGTCCCAGTCGCTCTCCGGGCCAAGGTCCGCCGTCTGGCCCGGTCCGTATTCAGCGGGGCGGGCGATGAAGGCCGTTGCCAGTCCCGCTGTCCGGGCAGCCTGCAGGTCGCTGTTGTGGGCCGCCGCGAGCATCACCTCGCCGGGGTGCAGATCCAGGAACTCTGCAGTCCTCAGGTAGGCCTGCGGCAGAGGCTTGTAGGCGCGGGTCATGTCCGAGCCGATGATCACGTCCCACGGCAGGCCGGCGTTCCTTGCCATGTCCAGCAACAGGGAGGTGTTGCCGTTGGACAGAGGTCCCACAATGTAACGGCGGCGGATGGCGGCCAGGCCCTCCACGCTGTCCGGCCACGGCGGGAGCCGGTGCCAGGACCTGTTGAGCTCCTCCAGGGTTCCCGCATCGAGCCGCTCCGGGTCGAAGCCGTGTCGGCGGAGCACCTGCTCCAGGTTTTCGCGGTGGAGCGTGTCCAGCTTCGTGAAGCTGCGCTGCCCGGTGCGGATGGCTTCCAGAGCCGGCTGGTACAGGGCGCGCCAGTGGTCCGCGAAGGTTTCCGCGTCCAGCTCCTGCCCCCGTTCCGCGGCGAAGGCCGCCGCCTCGCGGGCCACGCCGGTTCGCCAGTCCACCACCGTCCCGAACGTGTCGAAGAGGACGGCGCGCACCCCGCGGCCGGTTGATGGTGAACGGTACGGCTCGGACCTCATAACCTGTCTCCTTCGTGGCCTGCCCTGGCCGTTAGTCTGGCAATATGCGCACCGATTTCAGCCCCTCCGCCACCTCCGCCCGTGATTTCTACCGGCTGCTCACCGCGGTGGTGGTGCCCCGGCCCATCGCCTGGGTTTCCAGCGTTTCGCCGGAGGGCGTTGACAACCTTGCGCCGCACTCGTTCTTTACCGTAGCGTCCACGAATCCCCCCATCGTGCAGTTCACCTCGGTGGGGGAGAAGGACTCGCTCCGCAACATCACCGGGTCGGGGGAGTTCGTGGTCAACCTCGCCCCGGCAGGCCTCCTGGAGGAGATCAACGCCACCGGCACCAACTTCCCGCCGGACGTCAGCGAGTTCGACGCCGTCGGGCTGACCCGGGAGCCGAGCGTCACCGTGGCCGCGCCGCGGGTTAAGGAATCCCCGGCCGTGCTCGAATGCCGGCTCCACTCGACGCTGCCGATAGGTGACTCCACCCTGGTGTTTGGCGAAGTGACGCATGCTGCCGTGAGCAGCGAGGTGCTGGAGGGCAGCCACCCGCGGATCGACCTGCTGAAGCCACTGGCGCGGCTAGGCCTGGACGAGTGGGGCATACTCGGCGAAATCCAGGACCTCAGCCGGATCCGGCTCAAGGACTGGCCGGGCCATTTTCGACCGAAGGGCTAGGGCCGGCGGTCCCTGAACAAGGGGACGGCCCATGCGCGCAACGGGAAGGCCGCCTCCAGCGGCGTCGCGGACCATGTGCTGGACCCCAGCCAGGAGGACCTCCCCGCGCGGGTGCGGGGATTGACCGGCGGGAGGCGAGTCCCGCCGTCGTGACCTAATGCGGAGGCCTGCTGTGTACGAACTGCAGCCCGGGCCACCTCACCCGCTGATCCGTTGGGCAGGCGCCAGGAAGGACGACGGCGACGCTCGCCTCAGGAGGTGCGGCCGCCCGGGCTGGTGGAAACCCACATACCTTTTGCGTGCCCCTATCCAGCTGTTACTGGTGGGGCGCATGATAAGCGGCATGAAAAAAATAGTTCCGGCAGGTCTCGCAGCGATCGTGGTGGTGCTCAGCGCCACCACGATCGCCGTTCCGGGCAACGCAGCCGTTGAATCATCCCCCGTCCCCGGCCAGATCATGGTGAAGTTCCGTGACGACGGCGCGGCAACCGGCGTCCTCCGCCAGAATGGCCTCAGCGATGGGCCTCCGATTGGCAGCACCGGCGCGCACCTCATCAGAGTGCCTGAAGGCAAGGAACTGCAACTCGTCAGCGCGTTGAGCCGGAACCCCGCCGTTGAGTACGCCGAACCGGACCAACTGGTCACCGCGGCCACCAACGACCAGTACTTCGGAAGCCAGTACGCCCTGCAGAACGTCAAGCAATCGTTCACGAACACCGCCGGAACGGTGACGGTGGCCGCGGGCACGAACGACGCCGACGTGGACGCTGTTGAGGCGTGGGGCGTCACCACGGGCGGCGGTACGAGAGTCGCCATCATTGATTCCGGCGTAGCCGCCGATAACCCTGACATTTCGCCGCAGGTTGCCGAGCGTGTCAACTTCAGCGACAAGACGATCGTCGTTCCGGACGATTACGACAGGTACGGCCATGGCACCCACGTAGCCGGGATCGTGGCCGCCATCTCCGAGAACTCGATCGGCGTCGCCGGTGTCTGCCCGCGCTGCAGCATCCTGGACGTCAAAGTGCTCAACGACAGCGGGTCCGGCACCAGCTCGGCCATCGCCAAGGGCATCGACTGGGCGGCGGCCCACGGCGCGAAAGTGATCAACATGAGTCTGGGGCAGCGGGTGTCTTCGCGCACCCTCGAGGCGGCCGTCAACAACGCGTGGAGCCAGGGGGTGGTGATTGTGGCCGCAGCCGGCAACGGCGGGACCCAGGCCCAGGTGTACCCAGGTGCATACCCCAACGTCATCGCCGTCGCCGCGACGGACAACAACGATGCCAAGGCGTCCTTTTCAACGTACGGCAAGTGGGTGGATGTTGCCGCTCCCGGTGTCAGCGTGTATTCGACCTTCCCGAACCACCTGTTCGCCCTCGAGACGCAGAACAACCGCTCAGAGGGCTACGACATCCTCAGCGGCACGTCGATGGCGTCCCCGATCGTTGCCGCTACGGCCGCGCTTGTCTGGAGCACACCCGCGGGGACCTCCAACACAGCCGTCCGGGCCAAGGTGGAATCCACTGCCGATCCGATTTACGGAACGGGTTCATACTGGGCCCACGGCCGGGTGAACGCCTGCAGTGCGGTGGGATGCGTGATTCCCTAAGTTTGGGTGACCGGGCACCGGAACGCTTGGGGCATTTTCCCCCTATTCAATCGGTTGAGGTTGGCGCAATATGGCCCCTATGAACAGACTCCTTACGGCCGGTCTCACGGCAGCAGTGCTGGGTTTTGGTTTCATCACCTTCGCCGTTCCGGGCAACGCAGCCTCCGACACGTCCTATGTCGCCGGGCAGATCATCGTTAAATTCCGAGACAGCAGGGCTGCGGCTGCGGTATTGGCCCAGCAAGGCGTTGGCGACGGCCCGGAGATCGGCAGTACCGGCGCCCATCTCATCACCGTGCCGGCCGGCAAGGAACTCCAACTCATCGAGGCGCTCAGCCGGAACCCAGCGGTTGAGTATGCCGAACCGGACAATGTTGTCGCGGCAGCCACAGATGACACCTTCTTTGGCAGGCAGTACGCGCTGCAGAACACAGGGCAGGCCTTCGACAACAACTACGGCACCATCACGACAAATCCGCCGAACCCGCCGGTGATTCATACCGATGCCGGTACGCCGGACGCGGATGTGGACGCCGTCGAGGCCTGGAGCGTCACCAGCGGGACGGGAACTGTCGTAGCGGTTCTCGATTCCGGCGTCGCAACAGACAACCCTGATATCAATCCAAAGGTTGCTCTCCGTGCCAACTTCACCGGTTCGAGCACCAATGAAGATAACTATGGCCACGGCACGCACGTTGCCGGCATCATTGCCGCCACCGCGAACAACGGGGCCGGCGTTGCCGGCGTGTGCCCAGGGTGCCGCATCCTCGCCGGTAAAGTACTGACCGACACCGGGATGGGTTCGACCTCAGCGCTTGTGAACGGAATCAACTGGGCGGTGGACAAGGGCGCCAAGGTCATCAACATGAGCCTGGGCGTCCGCGCTTCCCGCACCCTCGAAACCGCTGTCAACAACGCCTGGAATGCACCGAATGGCGGCGTGGTGCTGGTTGCCGCAGCAGGCAATGGCAGTAACACGGCCAAGATATATCCCGGCGCGTACGCCAACGTCATCGCCGTGGGCGCCACCGACAACACCGATGCCAAAGCCTCGTTCTCCACTTATGGTCCGACATGGGTGGACATCGCGGCTCCCGGCGCCGCTGTCTTCTCCACTTTCCCCAACCACCCATTCGCTCTTGCGGATCAGTACCACCGCTCCCAGGGGTACGACATAGGCAATGGGACCTCGATGTCGTCCGCAGTTGTTGCTGGAGTCGCTGCCCTGGTCTCGAATGCGTACCCCGCTTCAACCAACGCAACCGTCAGACTCAAGGTGGAATCGTCCGGTGACAAGGTGACCGAAATGCAGACGTATTGGGCCCATGGCCGGGTGAACGCCTGCAAAGCGGTGGCGGCGAAGACTTGCTGACAGGCCGGGTTCTCCTACGGCTGCAGTCCCGCGGCCTTTGAAGCAGTCGCTGCCGGACTCCTGTCTGGCCGCGCTGGAGCCGAGCCCTGACTTTAGACCCTTGTAACTGGTGACCTCCCGGACCTGACTAAAGGGAGGAGCTGGCCTCTTGCCGCTCCGGTCACATCTCAAGGGAGGAAAACCATGTTCGCCAGGATCAGCACCTACAAGACCGGCCCCGATACCCGAAGGGACAATCCCACCGACGATGTCGTGAACAGCGTGCTCCAGCTTCCGGGATGCAAGGGCGTCTACTACCTGAACGGAACGGGCACGGACAATGCCCTCTCCATCACGCTGTGGGAAACGAAAGAAGCGATGGAGGCCAGCCGGCAGGCGGCCAGCCGGATCCGGGAAGAGAGCAGCCAGGCGGACAGGACCCAGATCGTCTCCGTGGAGGAATTCGAAGTTACGGCCAGCAGCCTCAAAGACTGAGCCGGCCGACAAACTGGCCGATCTTCCCGCACTAGATGCCGCCCATGAGCCCCTCTCCTCGGCCACTGCTATTCAGTATTGCTAACTACCGGTACTCATGCTTACTATGTACCGGTAGTCAGTAACGCGGAGTAGCTAAAGAGGGTTCCGATGGGCAAGCAGATGACGGAAATGCTCAAGGGCACGCTGGAGGGTGTTGTCCTGGCCATCTTGGCCACCCAGCCTGCATATGGCTACGAGATTACGGCCCGGCTCCGTGACCAGGGCTTCTCCGACATCGTCGAGGGCACCATTTACGCCCTGCTGGTCCGGATAGAGCAGCGCGGCCTCGTCGACGTGGAGAAGCTCCCGTCAGAGAAGGGCCCCCCACGCAAGGTGTATTCGCTGAATGCGCAGGGCCGTGAGTACCTCGAAGAGTTCTGGAGGACGTGGAGCTTCCTCGCGGAACGGATCGAAAACCTTCATCACCACACCGAATCCCAGCAGGAAAAAGGAGCCTAATCGTGGCTGCAAAATGGATCGAGGCCGTTACGGGCTCGCTGGAACAGAAGAAGCAGTACAAGCAGGACAAGGCCCGCATCGAGGCCCTCCCCGAACCGTACGCCACGGCGGCAACGGCAATGCACCGGTACCTCATGTACTACGGCGGCGTCACCGATGGGGACACGCTCATGACCATGTTCGGCGACCTGGCCGACCTGTGGGAACGGGCCGCCATCGACGGGACGCCGGTGCGCGCGATCGTCGGCGACGACCCGGTGGAATTCGCGGAAACGTTCGCGCAGGCCTACTCCGGCAAACAGTGGATCGACAAAGAGCGCGAACGTCTCCGCCAGGCCATCAACACAGCCGACGGTGTCAGCGGGAACGGGAGCTGACCCATGGTCCCCGTCCAGGCCCCCGGCCCGGCCATCCGGGTTCAGGGCATCGAGAAATCGTTCAAGGACGTGCAGGTCCTCACGGGAGTCGATTTCGAGGTCGCCGCCGGGAGCATCTTCGCGCTGCTCGGCTCAAACGGAGCGGGCAAGACCACCCTGGTGAGGATCCTTTCAACACTCTTGAAACCGGACGCCGGCAGCGCCGCGGTGCACGGTTTCGACGTCACAGCCAATCCCGGCGAAGTGCGTGAATCGATCAGCCTTACCGGCCAGTTCGCCGCCGTGGATGAGGTGCTGACCGGCCGGGAAAACCTGGTGCTCATCGCAAAGCTCCGCCACCTGAACGACCCCGCCACCATCGCCGCTGGCCTGCTCGCCCGATTCTCGCTCGGCGAGGCGGGGGACCGCAAGGCGTCAACGTACTCTGGCGGCACGCGCCGCCGGCTCGACATTGCCATGAGCCTGATCGGAGACCCTCCGGTCATCTTTCTCGACGAACCAACCACCGGCCTGGACCCGCAGGCGCGGATCGAGGTGTGGCAGACGGTCAAACAACTCGCCACCAGCGGCACCACGGTCCTCCTGACCACGCAATACCTCGACGAGGCGGAGCAGCTCGCCGACCGGATCGCGATCCTCCACCAGGGCCGGATCATCCAGAACGGCACCCTCGCCGAGCTCAAGCAGCTCCTCCCGCCGGCCAAGGTCGAGTACATCGAGAAACAGCCCTCCCTCGAGGACGTGTTCCTGGCCCTTGTAGGAAAGGAATCCCGATGACCGCCCATGCTCTCGGTGACACCGGCGTACTGACTGTCCGCTCGCTTCGCCACATCCTTCGCAGCCCCGACATGATCATCACTACTGCCATCACCCCGATCGCGCTGATGATGCTGTTCGTTTACGTGTTTGGCGGCGCAATCAATACCGGATCCGGCGGGTCCTACGTCAACTACATGCTTCCCGGCATCCTGCTCATCACGATCGCATCCGGCATTGCCTACACCGCGTACAGGCTGTTCCTGGATCTGCAGGGCGGTATCTTCGAGCGCTTCCAGTCCATGCCAATCGCGAGGTCCAGCGTGCTCTGGGCGCATGTGCTCACCAGCCTGGCCGCGAATATCGTCTCGGTGGTGGTCGTCATCGGCGTTGCGCTGACCATGGGGTTCCGTACCGGAGCGTCGGTGGCGGCATGGTTGGGCGTCGCGGGCCTCCTGACCCTGTTTACCCTCGCCCTGACCTGGATCGCCGTGATCGCCGGCCTCTCCGCGAAGACCGTGGACGGGGCCAGCGCCTTCAGCTACCCGCTCATCTTCCTGCCCTTCATCAGCTCGGCCTTCGTGCCCACCGACTCGATGCCAGGCCCGGTCGCCTGGTTCGCCCGCAACCAGCCGGTCACCTCCATCGTGAACACCATCCGGGCCCTGTTCACACAGCAGCCGGTTGGCGCTGACATCTGGACGGCACTGGTATGGCTCCTCGGCATACTCGCGGTCGGCTACGCCCTCGCGACGGTCATCTACCGCCGCAAGATCAGCTGAGGTTCCCTGGGCTCAGGGACGGACAGGCGTCGCCGCGTCGTTGCCGAGCACGGTTGTCCACTTGCTGGCGGTCCACGACGTCACCACGCCGTTGATGACGTAAGGGTCTGCGGCTGCAAAGGCCTTCGCCGCATCGAGTGCGTTGTCGCCGGTGAAGATCAGCAGTCCTTTGAACGGTCCTTCGCCGGCGGCCCCGCCCAGCAGAAGCTCCCCGCGTTCGACTGCTTCCCAGCCCGCCCGAAGGTGGTCTGCGCGGTACTTTTCGCGGGTTTCGAGGTAGTTGTCCTCGTAGGTGTATTCCAGTACAGCGTGCATGCGTGACCGTCCCTTTCCTATAGGGGTAGTGCCGGTTGATAGAAGTAGGTTACCCAGTCGAATGCAGTCCGGGACGGCAGCGTCAACCCTCCGGCAGCAAGTTGGCGGCCAGCGTGCGGGCAACGAGACGGCCGAACCGCTCAGCCGTCCATCCGCGCTTGATGACCATGGTCTCGTAAAGTTCGGCCGAGGTGCTCATGAAGAAGACATCCGCCACCTCCTCCGCCGTCAGGCCCGGCCTCAGGAATCCCCGCCCGAGCACCTGGTGCGCGTTGTGCAGCATGCGCCGGTAGCGCTCCTCGTCCACATTGCGCAGGAGCGCTGCCATGTCCTGGTCCCCGCTCGCCGCGGCATCCCTGATGAGGAGGTAGACCGGAGAACCGAGCGGGCTGATCTCGGTCACGAACCGCCCGAACTGTTCCATGAGTTCGCGAGGGTCAGTGGCCGTGGCCTGAGCGCGGTCCGACCGTTCCTCCGCCGGTGGGCCGCCGGCACCAAGCAGGCTCTGTTCGTAGATGGCGCGGACGAGCCCCGGCTTGCCGCCGAACCCCTTGTAGACGGATTCCTTGGAGACGCCGGCGGCGTGGGCGATGGCGGAGATGGTGGTCCGGCCATATCCGTGGGCCAGGAACAGCGTGCGGGACTCGGCGAGCACCCGCTTCCTCGACTGCCCGGCCGCTTCCTGGCGGCGCCGTGCGTCGTAACTGCGGGAGCGGGCCGGCGAACCATTGACCGCGGGTCCCATCGGGCTTAAGCTCCTCGTATCAGTTGAATACAGCTGACTGTATCAAATTTCAGCGTACCAGCCTCTCCGCCTCCCGCGACGGAAACCAAGGAGCAGATCATGGACGCATCAGGACTCCACCGCGTCCCCGACGGCCCGGTCCGGCGCATGCTGGCGGCAGCCAACCGCCACGACCTCGAGGCCATGGTGTCCGAGTTCGCCGAGGACTACCGGAACACCACCCCCGTCCACCCGGCCCGCAGTTTCACGGGCTCCGCGCAGGTCCGGAAGAACTGGACGGCACTCTTCACCGGCCTGCCGGACCTCGCCCTCACCGTCCACGACGCAGCCACCGGCCCGGACGGCAAAATCTGGTTGGAGTGGAGCAACCGCGGCACGCGCCCGGACGGATCGGTGCAGCGCGCCGCCGGGGTCTCCATCCTCACCGTGCGCGATGACCGGATCGCCGCGGCCCAGTTCTACCTTGAACCGGTGGACCGCGATTCCGGCGACGTGGACGACGCCATCAGCGAGGCGCTCCACGGAACGGCTGGAGGTGACCGGCCGTGATCCTCGTCGTCGGCGGCACCGGCCGCCTGGGCCGCGCCGTGGTGCCGCTGCTCCGTGCCGCCGGCCATCAGGTCCGCATTATGGCCCGCGGCGCGTCCCAGCCATTCCCGCAGTCGGCGGGCGACGGCGTCGAACCCTTCCGTGGCGACCTCACCTCAGACACCGACTGCCAGGCAGCCGTGGCTGGCTGCACGGACGTGGTGTTCGCGGCCTCCGGCTTCGGCGCTAAGGACACCGACCCGCGCACGGTTGACCGCGACGGCGCCATCCGCCTGGTCCATGCGGCGGCCGCAGCCGGGGTGCGGCACATGGTGATGATGTCCATGCACGGCGCTGCCCCCGATGGGCCCATCGACTATTTGCGCTGCAAGGCTGCTGCCGAGGATGCGCTCCGCTCGTCCGGCATGGACTGGACCATCATCAGGCTGGGCGCACTCCTGGAGCAGCGGCTGGAGATTATGAGGGGCCCGCTCGAGAGCAAGGGCAAGGTGCCGGTGTTCGGCTCGGGGACCGCCCCGGTGACGTATACCTCGGTCCGGGACGCGGCCGCCGTCGTGGTCCGGGCCATCGGCGACCCCGCGCTGCGCAACCGCGCCATCGACTGGGGCTCGCAGACGCTGACGGCGAACCAGATCGCGGAAGCGGTGCTTGGCCGGGCCGGCCATGGATCCGTGCAACGGATTCCGGCCGCCGCCATCCGGGTGCTTTCGGCTGCCGCGCGCCCGTTCTCACCATTCTTCGCCAGGATTGCAGGGGCGGCGGTCTGGGAAGACTCCGGGGCAGCCGCGTTCCAGTTCGGGCCGCCGCGGGACGAGTTCCCCGACATCCCGGTCACCGGGCTGCAACAGGTCCTCGAGGGTGCCGACGAACCGCGGCGTCCGGCATAGCCGCGTCGTGGGAAGAGGGCGCGGGTGTGAGCGCGTCTTGGGCTACAGCTCCAGCGTGAACACCCACAGCAGCACGTCCTCGCCGGGCACGTACCAGTCCCGTTCCGGCGCGCGGCGGAAGCCCAGGGACTGGTAGAGGGCGTGCGCGCGTTCCATGAAGGTCGCGCTGGTGATGCTGATTCCCCCGATCCCGGGCAGGTGCCGGGCGTGCTCCACAATTGCGCGCACTACGGTGCGGCCCACGCCGGACCCCTGCATTAACGGATCCACGGCCAGCATCCTAAATTCCAGCTCGCCTTCCCGCGCGATCTCGGTGTACGGCTGGCCGGCGAACGTCAGCGTCACCGCCGCCACTGCGCGTCCGCTGGCCTCGGCCAGCCACACCTGCGCGTGTTCGGCACGGTGCTCCACATCCTCCAGCACTCCCATGTACGGATGGTCCGCCGCGAAGTGCCCGGCCTTGAGGTAGGCGTCCCGGGTGATGCGCCGGACGTCCGGAAAGTCCGACGGCGCCGCGCGCCTCAGGGTGACGCTCACCGCGCGCCTGCGGGTGCGGCAGTCGGGCCCGCGTAGTGGCCCAGCCGTGCCAAATCCGGCTGGGAGGACGGATCGCCCACGGCGTGGGCACCCACCGCGTTGGCCACACCCAGGGCCGGGGCGTAGTCCATGCCCGCCTCGAGCGCCAGGACCAGGGCCGCGCAGAACGCATCGCCGGCGCCGATGGTATTCACCACGCTGACGGCAGGCGCGGGGACTTCCGCCACCTTCCGGCCGTGCTCGAACATGGCGGAGCCTTCGCCGCCGTACGTCACCGCCACGAGCTTGGCTGATGCGAGGTCCGGGATCAGGGCGTACTCACTCTCGTTCACGATCACCAGGTTGCAGCGCTCCAGCAGTTCCGCGGGCAGGTCCATGGCCGGGGCAGCGTTCAGCACAAAGAAGCCCTTCGCCTTCCGGGCCGCTTCCAGCACCACCGGCACGCCGACTTCCAGCTGGCACAGCACCGTCTCGTCCGGGCCGAACTCCATCCCGTCGAGCGAGAGGTGAGAGTTGGCGCCCGGGCACACCACGATCTGGTTCTCGCCGTCGCGGTCCACGGAGATCAGCGCGGTCCCGGTGGCGTGCGGCAGGATGCTAACGCCCGTGGTGCTGACACCCGCAGTGGTCAGGGCATCCAGCATCTGCCGGCCGGAATCGTCGTCGCCCACCGCGCCCACCATCCGGGCATTGCCGCCGAGCCGCGCGAGGGCCGCCGCCTGGTTGGCGCCCTTGCCGCCCGGCTGCCGGGACAGCACGGCGTCGCCGATGGTTTCGCCCGCCGTCGGAAGTCGCTCGGCGGTGGCGATCAGGTCCACATTGATGCTGCCGACGACGGTGACGGCAGGAAGTCGATTGTGCATTGGGGGAACTCTCTGAACGGGGATGCCGGAACCGGCCGGATGATGAAACAGTGTACGGCAAGGGTTGTACTTGCGCATCATACGTGGTTGTATAACAACTCGAACCGCCACCTAAGAAGTGGTCTTCGTCACCCAACCAGCACGAACAAAGGAGTTTGATGTGAACGCCCCAACCCCCGCAACGGCCGCGCCGCCTGCGGACCCCGCTGCCGCCGTCGTACCTCCCGCCGATGCCGCCGAGCTCTCCGGCCGCCGCGCCGCCCTGCTGATCTCCACCCTGCTGCTGGGCGTGCTGTCCTTCCAGCTCAACGCCAGCATGGTCACCCCCGCGCTGCCGCAGATCGCCGCCGACTTCGGCCGCGGCGCCGACAGCACCGCCCCCGTCCAGTCCATGTTCTTCCTCGCCGGCGCCATCTCCGGACCCGTCATCGGCCGCTGGAGCGACTTCATCGGCCGCCGCGCCGCACTGCTGCTGGTCCTGGGCATCATGGGCGCCGGCACCATCCTCTGCATCACCGCGCCGACGCTGGAACTGCTCGTCACCGGCCGCTTCCTGCAGGGCGTCTCCAGCGCCGTCTTCGCGCTCGCCTACATCGTCCTCAGCGAGAACCTGCAGGCCAAGGTCTTCGGCACCTCGGTGGGCATCATCGCCGCCATCAACGGCGGCATCGGGGGAGTGGACGGCTGGGTGGGCGGCCTGATGGCCGAAACCCTCGGCTTCCGGTCCATCTTCGTCGTGGTGCTCGTCCTGACGGTGATCGCCGCGGTCTGCATCATCCGCACCGTGCCCGCCGGGCGTCCCGCGGGTGTCCGCGGCGCCATGGACTGGTGGGGCGCCGGCTCCCTCTCGGTGTTCCTGGTGTTCATCACCTACTTCGTCTCCGACGGGTCCGCCGCCGGCTGGACCTCACCCACCGCCCTGGCCCTGCTGGCCGGCACCGCAGCCTCCTTCGCCGCGTTCTGGATCATCGAGAAACGCCGCAGCCACCCGCTCATCGCCGTCCACCACCTGCGCTCCCGGCAGGTCTGGCCGGTCATCCTCACCACGGTCCTCACCCTCGCCGGCATCTTCGCCGTCATCAACTTCACCGTGGTGCTGCTCAGCCAGGACCACGACGGCGGCTTCGGCCTCAGTGCCTCGGTCTCGGCGCTGCTGTTCCTCACCCCCGCCGCGCTCATCGGCGTCTTTGCCGCACCATTGGCCGGCTGGCTGGCGGACCGCCGCGGTTGGATCAAGACCCTCCGCATCGGCACCGGGATGAGCCTTGCCTGCGCGGCCATTGCCGCTGCCTTCTCCACCAACCAGGTGGCGGTGCTGGTCGCCGTTGCGGCGCTGGGCATCTTCTACAACGGCCTGTTCCTCACCGCCATCAACGGGCTCTCGGTGCTGCTCTCACCCAAGGAAGCCCCGGCGGCGCTGCCTGGCATCAACGGCGCCTCCTTCGGCATCGGGGCGAGCCTCGGCGTCGTCCTCGTGGCACCGTTCGCCGCCCAGGCCACGGCCGCCGGGTACGCCACGGCCCTCTGGATTTCCGTGGGCATCACCGCCGCCGCGTTCATCGTCAGCCTCTTCGTCGCCGCCCCCAAGGGCGAGACCGTCTAACTGTTGCCACTACCTGAAAGAAGTATCGCCATGACCACGCCCTTCCCGATCTACCTGGACTGCGACACGGGAATCGACGACGCCCTCGCCCTGGCCTACCTGCTCGCCTCGCCCCTTGCCGATGTGGTGGGGATCGGGACGGTCAGCGGCAACGTCAGTGCCGCCGTCGGCGCCCGGAACACCCTGGACCTGCTTGAGCTCGCGGGCTCCGCGCACATCCCGGTGGCTCTGGGGGCGCATCATCCCCTTGCCGGTTCCTTTGGCGGCGGCGCCCCGTGGGTGCACGGCGACAACGGGATTGGCGAGGTCTCACTGGCGCCTGCCGAGGCGTCCCTGGCCGGGGAGTCCGCCGCGGAAATGCTGGTGCGGCTGGCCCGGCTGTACCCGGGGGACTTGCGCGTGGTGGCGATCGGCCCGCTGACCAACATTGCCGAGGCGCTGCGGCTGGAGCCCGCGCTGCCGTCGCTGGTGCAGTCCGTGACGGTGATGGGTGGGGCGGCGCTGGCGCCGGGGAACATCACCCCGCTGGCCGAGGCCAACATCCACAACGACCCGGAGGCCGCCGCCCTGGTGCTGGCCGCCGACTGGGATGTGACCCTGGTGCCGCTGGATGTGACCATGGCGTCGGTGCTGGAGGAAGTGCACCGGCAGGAGCTGCTCGCGTCCTCCTCGCCCGTGGCGCAGGCGCTGGGGGAGATGCTGGGCTACTACTTCCGGTTCTATGAGGGCATTTACGGCCGGCCCTGCTCCGCCATGCACGACCCCCTGGCCGCGGCGCTCGCCGTGCGGGCAGTGAAGCCTGCCCTGGCGCCGGTGGTGCGGGCCGCCGTCGACACCTCCGACGGGCCCGGCCGCGGGCAGACCGTGTGCGACTTGCGCGGCCTGTACGCGGGGTTCCCGCCCGTGAAGGGCGCACGGTGCCGGGTGGTGTTGTCCCTCGAGGAGGAGTTTGCCCCCCACCTGGTGGGGACGCTGCTGGACCACTTTGCGGGCATGGAAACCACGACGGCGGCGCTCACCCCGGCGGGTTCGGCGGCCTGAGCACCGGCACGCCCCAGTGCCCTGCTGGTCCGTTGCCCGGCACGCTGTGCGTGCCGGGCATGCCGGTTCAGGCGGCGTGCTCTACAGCCGCTGTCTTCGCGGCGATGGCGTGCGGCACCGCCACGAGTGCCACGACAGCCAGGGCGCCGGCTGCTGCGAACACGTAGAAGCCCCAGGGGTAGGCGATGCCTGCGGCGACCAGGCCGCCCGTTACCGCGGGCCCGGCGATTGCGCCGACGCGGCCCACGCCGGCAGCGAAACCAAGGGCGGTGGCGCGCAGCCGGGCCGGGAACAACTGGCTCACCCAGGCGTAGACAAGCACCTGGGAGCTGAAGACGAATACGCCGGTGACGAAGACGAGGGCGTTGAGCAGGATCTCGTTGCCCACCTTGATGCTCAGCAGTGCCAGGCAGGCGGCGGACAGGCCGAACCACAGCAGCACGATGGGTTTGGTCCCGTGCCGGTCCGCCAGGATGCCGGCGATGATGAGGCCTGCCACCGCGCCCAGGTTCAGCACCAGGAGCAGGGAGATGCCTGCCGTGACCGGGTAACCGGCGGATGCCATGAGCTGGGGCAGCCAGGTGTTCAGGCCGTAGACCAGCAGGAGGCCCATGAAGGAGGCGGCGGCAATCGCCGCGGCCACCAGCGGGTACGGCTTCCTGGCCAGGTCGCGGAACCGGGTCTGCTCCACCTTCTGGCCGGTCTGGGCCGTGGCGGCCGTCTCCGGGAGCTTGAACCACAGGAACGGCACGAGCGCGAAGCCCGCGAGGCCGCCCACCACGAACATGGTGCGCCAGTCGGGGATCACCATGAGCGCCAGGAAGGCCGTTGCCACAGCCCCTGCGTGGTAGCCGGTCATGGTCCGCGTGGTTGATTTACCTGCCGAACCGGCGGGTGCGTAGTCGTTCATGTAGGCCAGTGCCACCGGGAGGCACGCCCCGAGCCCCAGTCCGGCCAGCAGGCGGAAGGCGCTGAACACCGCCACGTTCGGAGCCCAAATTACGGAGATGGTGAAGACCGAGAACCAGAGCACGCAGACGACCAGCAGCCTGCGGTGTCCGAAGCGGTCCGACAACGGTGCGATGAAGAGGGCGCCAAGGCCCACGCCCACCAGGGAAATGGTGGCCGCGAGCGTGGCGCCGACGGCGTCGAAGCCGAGCTCGCCGGTCTTGATAAGCGTGGGGATGACGGTGCCAAGCACCACCAGGTCGAAGCCGTCCAGGACCATGGCGAGCCAGCACAGCCAGACAGGCCATCGCGACGCGCGGGTGGAGGGAAGAGTTGTCATGTAATCCTCATTGATCAAGCAGAGTGAGAGCACGCCGCCTGCGAGCTACGTCTCGCAACGGAGTGATCTACCGCACGGGTTATGACACGAGGCTACAATTAAGTTCATTGAACGTACAAATGTTCGCGATACGAACGTTAATGCGGTTGCGGTGGTGCCACGAAGGGTTGCCCGGCTGCGGCGGGTTGAGGCTGGGCCGTGGGGAGTGGCTGTGGACGTCCTAGGACTGGAACTGCTGCATCACCGAAAGGTGGCCTGCGCGGGCTGACACCAGGCACTTGGCCAGGTAGAACGGCCGGTTGGCGTGCCGGACGAACTGCGTCAGCACCAGGACCGGGTCCGATGGGCGCAGGTCCAGCAGCTTGGCGCGGCTGGGGCCCACCTGGCTGAGGCTGATCTGGCACTCGCCGGGCCCGGCCAGCCGGCCGAGCTGGTTGTTGAGCGTGGCCATCAGGGTGGCGCCGCCGTCGTCCTTGATCTCAAGGGGCGCCGCGGCACTCCGGCCGAGGCTGACCGGCTGGGCGGTGACGTTTTCCTGCAGGTGGGCAATGGCCTCGCCGTCGCGGATCAGGACGGATTCCCAGAGCCAGCAGTCGCTGCCGGGGTCGACGCCGATGCCCGGCGCCACGAACCCGGACGCGGCCTGCCGCACCACCTGGGTGCGCTTGACCTCCAGCGTCTGGCCGGGTCCGCCGAGGACCTCCTCGAACGGGCGGATCCGCTCGATGCCGATGCGGGGGAGGGTGTCCGAGACGAAGCGCCCCACGCCGCGCCGGGCCCGGATCAGGCCGTCTTCCTCAAGGAGCATGAGGGCTTCGCGGACCACGGTCCGGCTGACCTTCATGTCGGCGCCGAGTTCTGTCTCGGTGGGGATCATGGACCCGGGGGTGAGCAGGCCGTTGCGGACGGCCTCCGCGATCCGGGAGTAGACCGCCACCCGCAGCGGTGAGCCGGGCTGCGCCGTCACTGGCTGGGACAGGAACCGGGCGGCATCCTGGTGCACGTTTGCCTCGCTCACTTGGTGGTTTCTCGGTGGAATCCCAGCCTAGAACAGGTTGCACGTGTTTGTTGGACAAGCTCAGGCTGTCATGGCGTCCTGGCGGAGGCGCCCCTCCTTCGACCTGCGCGCCTCGCCAGCGGCGGTCACGTACACGCTGCTGAAGCGTGCTGAAACACCATTGTTGTGTCGCCGCCGCAACCCCCCGCCGATGACAACAAGGGACAGGCTCAAACCGCCCTTGTTATGGTCGGAGGGAGGTCCGCCGGGCGAAGCCCGGATGTGGTTGCTTTCCCTAGGCCAATGCCTCGCAGATATCCAGTTGCTTTCCGGAAGAGCTGACCAGGGTGAAGACCCCGGTTGTTGGATCAATGGTGAAGACAATGCGTCCCTGGTATTGGACCGCAGACGAAGGGGGTACATCGGTGGAGAACATGACCAAACCGTTAGTGCCCGTCCCTACGACCGTCTGTGTTCCGTCTGGGGCTATGTCTATTCTCGACACCGACCCGGTGGGCTGGAGGGTGAACGAATCCACCACCTTTCCCTTCTTATCCAGGCGGCTGTAGGTGAGCGTGAACCCCCTCCCCGCCGTGATCACGCGGACGACGTCGCCGGACTTATCGCGGAACGCCCGGACGTTGGCATTCGCGTCGGTCCCCACAATCTGCAAAGGAAATTCGCAGGCTTCTCCGGCAGGCACAAAGTAGTTGATATCGCCAGGCTTGCTCTTGTCGGGCTGCCCGGCGACGGCCGGGCCCCCGATGCCGGCAAGTGCAGCGGCAGCCGCGACTGTGATGGGAATGGTGATGCGAGCGCGCCAGTTTTTCATTGACTTACCCCGTTGTAGCTCTTGTTCGTAAGCCCCCAGAAGAACGGGACAAGTCCCTGACTGTAAGGACTTGGAGCTTATGCAGGTGCTGCTGGTGCATCACGAGTAATCAATACTCACATTTGGAAATTGGGGGTTACTCAGGTAGCACAGCCCTCTGATAGCGCGCTCTCCGAATAACTACGCAGTAACCTGCGCCACCTCGACCTGTACCCCCGCGTCGCGGAACTTCTGCACCTGGGCGGGGTCGGCGCCGTCGTCCGTCACCAAGGTCCAGGGCAACGCCAGCCGGGCCCAGGCGTGGAACGGCCGCAGCCCCAACTTGGACGAGTCGGCCAGGACATACACGGAACGGCCGCGCCGGGCCATGAGCTCCTTGAGCCGGGTCTGGGCGTGGTCGGCCTCGCAGATGCCGTCCTCGGCGGTGACGGCGTCGGCGCCCAGGAATACCCGGTCAAAACTCATCCGCTCCAGCGCCGCCTCGGCCAGCGGCCCCACGAAACTCTGGGACACACTGCGCAGCCGGCCGCCCAGGCAGTCCACCACGACGCCGTCCGAATCAGCCAGCTCCTGCAGGGTGTTGATGCCCGGCGTGGTGACGGACAGCTTCTCGAACCCGCGCAGCTCGTGCGCCAGGGCACCCGCGGTGGAGCCGGCGTCGAGCAGGATGTTCTCCCCGGGCTGGATCACGGCCGCCGCCCACCGGGCAATGGCATGCTTTTGTTCGTACGCCTCCCCGGTGCGCTGCCGCAGCGACGCCTCCGGGTGCGCCCCCATGGCCATCGCCCCGCCGTAGGTGCGGGCCAGCCGGCCCTGCGAATGCAGCAGCGCCAGGTCGCGGCGGATGGTGGACGCCGTCACCTCGAACTTGGCGGAGAGCTCCTCCACGGAGGCGAGACCGGTGGTCACGGCAAGGTGGTAGATCTCCTCGCGCCGCGCGTTTGCGCTGAGCATTCCCGGTCTCCTTCCCGTGGGCATGGCGGTGGCAGTGGTTCCCATGCTAGTTCCGGCCCCCAATCAAACCGGAGAACTACACGGCGACGGCCGGCCGGGTGGCCATCTCGGCCGCCTGGTGCAGCGCCTCCACCATGGACCGGGAATCGGCGATGTTCTTCCCGGCGATGTCGAAGGCGGTGCCGTGGTCCACGGACGTGCGGATCACCGGCAGGCCCACCGTGATGTTCACGCCGGCTTCGATGCCCAGCACCTTCACCGGCCCGTGCCCCTGGTCGTGGTACATGGCCACCACCAGGTCGTAGTCGCCGCGGCCGGCCAGGAAGAACAGCGTGTCAGCGGGCAGCGGGCCCACCGCGTTGATCCCGTCCGCCTGCGCAGCCTTCACGCCCGGCTCGATCTTCTCCGCTTCCTCGCCCTGGCCGAACAGGCCGTTCTCGCCGGCGTGCGGGTTAATGGCGCAGACGCCGATCTTCGGGTTGGGGATGCCCGCCCGCACCAGGGCCTCATGGCCGCGGCGGATGGTGCGCTCCACCAGGTCCGGGTTGATCTTCCGGATCGCGTCCATCAGCCCGATGTGGGTGGTCACGTGGATCACCTTGATCTTGGGCGTGGAGAGCATCATGGACACTTCCTCGGTGCCCGTCAGCGACGCCAGCAGCTCGGTGTGCCCGGGGAAGATGTGGCCGGCTGCGTGCAGCGCCTCCTTGTTCAGCGGCGCGGTGCAGATGGCCTGCACCTTCCCGGCCATCGCCAGTTCGCTGGCCACCCGGATGTACTCGTAGGCGGCATGTCCCGCCACGGGGGAGAGCTGGCCCCACGGCAGGTCCTCGGGCAGCAGGTTCAGGTCGATCACGTTCACCCGCCCCGGCGTGAACACCGCGTCCTCGACGTTCTCGATCACGGCGATGTCTGCCTGGACGCCCACGATCTCCGCGGCCTGGCGCAGCCGCAGCGCATCGCCCACCACGACGGGCCGGCACTCGGCCAGGATCCCGGCATCCAGCACCGCCGGGACGATCACCTCCGGGCCGATGCCGGCGCCGTCGCCCATGGTCACGGCCACGTAGGGGAGTGGCTGGTTCTTTGATTCGTCAGTCATTGTTGCTCCAGATTGTTCGGAAGTCGTGCGGGGAAGCGTGTTGGCGGGAGCCTGAGCGGGCCGGCCGCGGCGCTCCCGGATGTCGTCATACAGCTGCAGGAGGGCCAGGTTGTCGCCGAAGCTGCCGGGCTTGGTGCCCACCAGCGTCCCGTCGGCAGCGCGGCTCAGCACGGCTCCGTGCTGCACCGCCGCGAGCGGCACCAGGCTGGAATGCCCGACGGCGTCCAGCACTTCCCGCGCCGTCTCGCCGCCCGTGAGGATCAGGTCTGCAGGGGCAGCCTTCGCAGCTTCGGCGGCAAACTGCGAGAGGGCCTGGACAATGGCTTGGGCTCTTGCCGGGTCCACCTTGCCGGCGGCCAGGGTGACGGCCAGGTTCCTGCCGTCCCGGAGCGCCTGCCGGGCTTCCCCAAGCTGCGTTGCATAGGCGCCGGCTGCCCCCGCATAGAGCGGGTGCAGCCGGATAACCCTGAAGCCGTGCTCTTCGAGCCGGGCCAGCTGCGCCTGCGCGGTCCCGGAAGCGGAGCCGACGACGGCGAGCACCGGCAGCGCGGCCGCCTGCGGTTCCGCAGCGGCTGGGTCCGTTGTGGGCACAGTTTGCGCATTCCGCGCAGTTTGTGCGCCAAGCCGCTGTGCGAGAACAGCTGCCGCGCCGCCGGTTCCCACCAGGACGATGCGGCGTCCGCCCGCACGGAAACCCAGCTCCAGCAGGGCGTCCACCACGTGTTCCAGGTCCGCCGTGGTTTCACCATCAGCCACCACCAGCGCGGGCCGGCCGTCCAGCAGCCCGGCCAGGCGGGACGGCACTCTGCTTGACCGCACCGTTTCCAGGTCCAGGGACTGCACCGAGTCCGGCTCCTCCGGGCGGAGCAGCGACGGGATGTCCGCCGGCGGGGCCGAAAGCTCCGCCTGCCACAGGTCCGTCTCCGCCAGGGGGGAGCCGGCAACAAAGGGGCGGCCGGCGCGCACTGTGCGCTGCAGCTGGGGGAGTGCCCCCGCAACCACAACGTGGTGGCCGAGCCCTGCCAGTGCGGCGGTCTCGGCGCTGATGTTGCCGCGCCACAAGGAGTCGATCTTCTTGAACAGCACCTGCGCGGCGGAGGCCCCGGGGGTGGAGAAGGCCTCAAACACCCGCTCCCCGGCTTCGGCGGCGGACAGTCCCCGGGAATGTGTATCGGCGACCACCACGTCGGTGGGGGCCGGGACCAAGGAGGTGCCGTCGTCGTGCGGTGCCAATAAAGTACCCGCACCCAGCAGGAGCTGTGCGGACAGGCCATGCTCCACAAAGCAGGAGCCTACCTCGGCGGCGCCGGAGAAATCGTCGGCCTGGACAAATACGGAAGCCACGTTGCTCCTCTCGGTCGGATCGTCGGCTGGAGTTCCATACAGGGTTTTTTGCCCCGTATAGAACAGGAAGTTCCCCATCATCATGACACGGCTGCGCGAATCACGCTAGGGGGGTTGCGCGAATTGCGCAGGAGTGGCAAAGTGATGGACACAACATTCCGGCGCAGCCACTCCGGCCGCCCGCCACCCCCGAACCTACCGAGAGGTCAACGATGACCGTTCTTCCTCAAGGAAGTGAGATTTCCCGCCGCCGCCTGCTGCAGTTCGGCGCGGCCGCAGGGTTTCTGCTGGGCACCGGCAGCCTGGCCGGCTGCGCCGGTCCCACCGGCCTCCCGGGCCCCAGCACCCTGACCCTGGCCCTCAACCGTTCCCTGGTCAGCCTGGACAACAAGCTCAACCAGTTCGACGCCGCCGTCACCGTGCAGCGCTCGGTCCGCCAGGGCCTCACCGCCATCGGGCCCGAAACCAAGCCCGTCCTGGTCCTGGCCGAACGCTTCGAGATGACCGGCCCCACCGAATGGACGGTCCGCCTCCGCGAGGGCATCCGCTACTCGGACAACAGCCCCGTGAAGATCGAGGACGTGGCCACCGCCCTGAAGATGTACAAGCAGGTGCAGGGCTCGTTCGTGGCCGGCTTCTTCCCCGAATTCCCCGAGGTTGTCCCCGTGGACGAGCGCACTTTCACAATGGTCACCAAGAAGCCCGTCCCCATCCTGGACTCGCTCATGAGCATGATCCTGATTACCCCGGCTGCGCAGAACAAGCCGGAGGAACTGCAGGAAGGCCTGGGCACCGGCCCCTACGTGGTCACCAAGTTCAACCGCGGCGCCGGCACCTACAGCCTGGAACGCAACAAGAACTACTGGGGACCGGCACCGCACATCGACAACGTGGAGGTCCGCTTCCTGCCCGAGGAATCCAGCCGCGTCATCGCCCTGCGCAGCGGCGAGGTGGACGTCATCGACACCATCACCCCGGATTCCCGCCAGCAGCTCGCCGGCCTCCCCGGCGTCACGCTCCAGGAATCCTCAAGCCTGCGCCTGAACCAGATCTTCTTCAACTTCCGCAAGCCCGCCGGCCACCCGATCGCCGACCCCCGCGTCCGCCAGGCCCTCAGCATGGCCATCGACGGCAAGTCGCTGGTGAAGGACGTCCTGGTGGACTCCGTCACCCAGGCCGAAGGGGTCACCCCCTCCAGCCTCACCGGTTACCACAAGACCGGCGAATACGTGTACGACCCCGACAGGGCCAAAGCCATGCTGGCCGAGCTCGGCGTCAAGGACCTCACCATCAAGATCATCTGGGAAACCGGCGAGTTCGCCTCCGATACCTCAGTGATGGAAGCCCTGGTGGAGATGTTCGGCAAGATCGGCGTCAAGGCCGAGCTGCAGCAGTTCGAACCCGGCGGCAACATCATGGCCTGGCGCCAGGGCAAGCAGGGCGACTGGGACCTGCTGGCCAACGGCTACCCAAGCCCCACCGGCCTGGCCATCACCATGCTGCAGGGCATGTACGCGGGCACCCCCGAAAAGGAAGCCACCCGCGACACCTACCAGGGCTACGTGATCCCCGAGGTCGCCGCCAAAATCCAGGCCGCCTCCGCCGAAGCGGACCCGGCCCGCAGGACGCAGCTGCTCAACGACGCCCAGCAGGCCGTCTGGGACACCTGGCCCTGCGCCTGGGCCTTCGTCCCCAAGTCCGTCCTCGCCCACCGGGAGCGGGTGTCCGGCATCAACCTGGCCCCCACCAACTCCTACCCCCTCGTTGATGTCCGGCTGGAGGCCTAAGCCATGACGAACTACGTCCTCAAACGCCTGGGACAGGGACTGCTGACCGTGTTCCTCACGGTGTCCACCGTCTTTGTCCTGATCCGCCTGGCGCCCGGCGACCCCGCCGTCTCCTACGCCGGGCCCCTGGCCACCACCGAACAGCTCGCCAAGGTGCGCGAACAGTTCGGCCTGGACAAGCCGGTGCTGGAGCAGTACTGGATCTTCCTCCAGCAGCTGTTCACCGGCAACCTGGGCCAGTCCTACTCCTTCCAGGCCCCGGCCATGCAGGTGGTCTTCGAACGGCTGCCCTACACCCTGACCCTGGCGACGTCGGCAATCCTGCTGACCGCCGTCGTCGCCATCCCGCTCGGCGTGTGGATGGCCCGCCGCCCTGACACCGGCCGCGAGTTCGGCGTCAACGTCCTCACCATCGCCGGGCAGTCCATGCCCGACTTCTGGACCGGCATCATGCTCCTCACCGTCTTCGCCGTGCTGATTCCGATCTTCCCGGCGTCCGGCTTCGCCACGTGGGGCGGGCTGGTTTTGCCCACGGTCACCATCGCCATCCTGCAGATCGCCCTGATCTCCCGCATGGTCCGCCGCGAAATGACCGCGAACTTTGCCGCACCGTACCTCACGGTGGCCCGGTCGCGCGGCGTGAAGAACTCCGTGCTCACCTGGCGCTACGCCATGGGCAACTCCGCCATCCCGGTCTTCACCGCGCTGGGCACCCGGTTCGCCGCCATGCTGAACGGCGTGGTGGTGGTGGAAGTGGTGTTCGCCTGGCCCGGCGTAGGCTCCCTCATCGTCCGGGCCCTCGAAACCCGCGACTACCCCCTGATCCAGGCGACGGTCCTCATCACGGCCCTGCTGGCCGTGGCCGTCCAGCTCCTGATCGACCTCGCCTACCCGCTCCTTGATCCCCGCGTTCGTCTTGGAAAGGCGGCCACAGCATGAGCCTCGACACCGCAACCCCCGCCACGTCTCCCGGGACCCCCGCCCGGCAGCCAAGCCCCAGCGCCGTCACCGAGGCGGACCTGGCCCGGGCTGGCGCCACCCGCCGCCGCAAAGCCGCCCAGTGGAAGCTCATCGTCGGCACCGTCTGCACCCTGCTGGTGATCATCCCGATCATCCTGGCCAACGTGCTCCCGCTGCCGGACGCCAACTTCCAGGACCTCGCCGCCCGGCGCCTGCCGCCGCTGACGGACGGGCACCTGTTCGGCACCGACCAGCTGGGCCGCGACCTGCTATCCCGCGTGCTGCACGGCGGCCAGGTCTCGCTGACCATCGGCCTGCTGGCCGTCCTGGTCTCCGGCGCCATCGGCGTGATCCTCGGGTCCGCCGCCGGCTACTTCGGCGGCTGGGTGGACACCATCGTCTCCCGGCTCCTCGAAGCGCAGATGTCCCTGCCGCTGCTGATGATGCTGCTGCTGGTGGTGGCCCTCTTCGGCCCCTCCATCCCGGTGATCACGTTCGTCATCGCCATCGCGCAGTGGCCCGAAGTGGCCCGCCTGACCCGCTCCATGGTGCTGGTGGAACGTGAAAAGCCGTACGTCTCCGCCGCCCGGATCCTGGGCCTGCACCGCATCCAGATCCTGGTCCAGCACATCATCCCCAACGTCATCAAGCAGGCAACCCTGGTGGTGCTGCTCCTGCTGGCCCAGGCCGTGCTGCTTGAATCGGCGCTTTCCTTCCTGGGTGCCGGCCCGCAGCGGCCCTTCGCCACCTGGGGCCGGATCATCTCCGACGGCCAGGCCTACATCACCACTTCCTGGTGGATGGTCACCCTGCCCGGCCTGGTGATCGTGCTCATGGTGGTGGGCGTCAACCTGCTGGGCGACGGCCTCCGCGACCGTCCCCGCCGCAAGAAGAAGGGTGCCTGACATGAACGCTTCAACCTTCACCGAGCAGCCGCTGCTGGAAGTCCGTGACTTCCAGGTGGAGCTGATCACCGACGCCGGCATCATCCGGGCAGTTAACTCCGTCAGCTTCAGCATCCACCGGGGCGAGACGGTCACCATCATCGGCGAGTCCGGTTCCGGAAAGTCGACGACGGCGATGGGCATCCTGCGCCTGCTGCCCGAGGACCTGGCCGTCCTGTCCGGCACCGTGGTGATTGACGGCGTCGACATTTCCGCCGACCCCAAGGCCATCAACAAGGTGCGCGGCAAGACCCTGGCCCTGATCCCGCAGGACCCCATGACCGCCCTGAGCCCGGTGCACTCGATCGGCAGCCAGCTGTTCGAGGCCATCCGGATCGCCGGCGCCGCATCCGCCCGGGACAAGGCCGCGCTGCAGGCCCGGGCCGTGCGCCTGCTGGAACAGGTGCACATTCCGACGCCGGAGAAGCAGCTGAAAAAGTACCCGCACCAGCTCTCCGGCGGCATGCTGCAGCGCGTGCTGATCGCCATCGCGCTGGCGTCCGAGCCGCAGCTGCTGGTGGCGGACGAGCCGACGTCGGCCCTGGACGTCACCGTGCAGGGCGGCATCCTGGACCTGTTGCTGGAGCTGCAGGAACAGCGCGGCATCGGCATCCTGATGATCACGCACGACCTCGGCGTGGCCCGGCTCATCTCGGACCGGATCCATGTGATGAAGGACGGCTCCTTCGTGGAATCCGGCGAAGTCCAGCAGATCGTGGACCACCCCGCCACCGAGTACACCCGCGCCCTGCTGGCCGCCGTGCCGGTGCTCGGGCCGTGGGACGAAACGCCCGCCCGCGGAACCCACGCTGCCACCACCGACCCAGCCCTCACCCAGACCGGAGCAAAGCCATGACGAAGCCGTTCCTCGCCGTCGACAACCTGGTGGTGGACTACCACGTCCCCGGCGGCACCTTCCGTGCCGTGGACGACGTCTCCTTCTCCGTGGACAAAGGCAAGACGATCGCCGTCGTGGGTGAATCGGGCTGCGGCAAGTCCACGGTGGCCAAAGCGCTCATGCGGCTCATCACCCCCACGAGCGGCAGCATCACCCTGGACGGCACGGACATCGCCGCCATGAGCGAAGCCAAACTGCGGCCGCTGCGGTCCAAGTTCCAGATGGTGTTCCAGGACCCATACGGCTCCCTCGACCCGCACATGACTGCCCAGGAGATCGTGGCCGAGCCGCTGAAGCTGCAGGGCATCCGCTCCAAGGCCGAACGGCACAAGGCGGCCGCCACGCTGATCGACCAGGTGGGCCTGCCGGTCCGCTCCCTGGAGAAGCGGCCCTCCGAGTTCTCCGGCGGACAACGCCAGCGCATCGGCATCGCCCGGGCCCTCGCGTCCAAGCCGGAACTCCTGGTCTGCGACGAGGCGACCAGCGCCCTGGACGTCTCCGTACAGGCCCAGGTGCTTCGGCTGCTCAAGTCCATCCAGGACGAAACCGGCATCACCTACGTGTTCATCTCGCACAACCTTGGCGTGGTGCAGGAGATCAGCGATACCGTCATGGTGATGCAGCGCGGCAAGCTGGTGGAACTCGGCACCACCGAGTCCGTCCTGACCTCACCCAAGGAGGACTACACCCGCAAACTCCGCCGCGCCGCCCTGGACCCCACCACCATGACCGGCCTCAAGCCCCGGCACGTGGTCCGCTCCCTGGCACTCGCCAACTCCTGACACTTTCGAAGCACTGACGAACGCAACCACGAGGAATCAACGCATGAGCACCCAGACCCAAGGCACCCAGGTGGACGGCCTGAAACTCCCCATCTCCCGGCTGGTCCTGGGAACCATGACCTTCGGCGACACCGCGGACGAGGCCACCGCGGGCCGGATGGTGGAGGAGGCGCTCGCCGCCGGCATCACCACCATCGACACCGCCAACGCCTACGTCGGGGGAGTCACCGAGGAGATGCTCTCCCGGCTGTTGAAGGGAAAGCGCGACGGCGTCATCCTGGCATCCAAGGCCGGCATGCCGCACGCGGACCACGGCTCCAATGCGCCGCTCTCCGCCGCCGGCCTGCGCGCCAGCGTCGAGGGCAGCCTGCGGCGGCTCGGCGTGGACAGCATCGACCTGTTCTACCTGCACCAGCCGGACCGCGCCACCCCGCTGACGGAGACGCTGTCCACCGTGGCCTCGCTGGTTGAAGAAGGGAAGATCGGGGCGCTGGGCGTGTCCAACTTCGCCGCCTGGCAGATCGCCGACGTCATCCACACCGCGCGGGAAGTGGGGGCGCCGCGGCCCGTCGTCGCGCAGCAGCTCTACAACCTGGTGGCCCGCCGGCTGGAGGAGGAATACCTCGAGTTCGCCGCCACCCACAACGTGCACACCATGGTCTACAACCCGCTGGGCGGCGGCCTGCTCACCGGCAAGCACAGCTTCGACGCCAAGCCCACGGAAGGCCGCTACGGCGACTCCAAGCTCGCCGCAATGTACACCCAGCGGTACTGGGACAGGCAGCTGTTCGACGCCATCGGCGAGCTGTCCCGGATCGCTGCCGACGCTGGGGTGACTCTCGCGGAGCTGTCCCTGCGCTGGCTCGCCTACCGCTCCGGCGTCGGCTCCATGCTGCTGGGCGGATCCAAGGTGGAACAGCTGCGCGCCAACATCGCCGCCGTGGCGAATGGTCCGCTGCCGGCCGACGTCGTGGACGCCTGCGACGCCGTGGGCACCGCGCTGCGCGGCCCGATGCCCGCCTACAACCGCTGACCCTGTACCGACCGAACCGCTTACGACACTGAAGGACCCTGATGACTTCCGAACTGGCCCTCGAATTCGCCCGCAAGATCCGCGCCCGTGAGCAGGCGGTGGGCTACTGGGCGGTACTGGACGCGCCCGTGGCCACCGAACGCATCAGCCGGCTGGGCTACGACTACGTGGCCCTGGACGCGCAGCACGGCCTGCTCGGCTACTCGGGCGTGCTCAACGGGCTGATGGCCATCGACGCCGGGCACACCGCCGCCGGCATGGTCCGCGTGGAGGCCAATGACTTCACCGCGATCGGCAAGGCACTGGATGCCGGCGCCGTGGGCGTCATCGTCCCGCTCATCAACAATGCGCAGGACGCCGCCGCGGCCGTGGCCGCCGCCAAGTACCCGCCGCTGGGCGGACGCTCCTACGGACCCATGCGCTCGGCCCTGCGGATCGGCCCGAAGCCTGCCGACGCCAACGCCGCCACGCTGGTGTTCGCCATGATCGAGACGCCTGAGGGCCTGGCCAACGTCAAGGAAATCTGCGCCACCCCAGGCCTGGACGGCATCTATGTGGGACCGTCCGACCTCGCCATCGCGGTGGGCGGCGCGTTCCCCGGGGATCCCGCCGTCGACGCCGAATTCAATGCTGCGCTGGAAACCATTGCCGGGGCCGCCGCATCCGCCGGTATCGCCGCCGGCATCCACACCCCCGCCGGCACGGTGGCCAACCAGCGGCTGCGGCAGGGCTACACCTTCACCACCATCGCCTCGGACCTGACGCACCTGGAACAGATCGCCAAGTCCCACCTCGACGCCGCTACCTCCAAGGACTGATCCTCATGCCCAACATCGCCACTGACGAGTACAGCACCATCACCCCGGACGGCCGGGTGAAGCGGGCCGACGGCGCCGACTTCGCCTACCTGCCGGCCCCCACCGTGCAGAGCCACGCCGCCAACCTGCTCACCCTCCCGGACGGCCGGCTGGGCTGCGTCTGGTTCGGCGGCACCCAGGAAGGCGTGCCGGACATCTCCATCTGGTCCTCCACCCTCGAGCCCGGCAGTTCCCAGTGGTCCGAGCCCGCGCAGCTCTCCGACGATTCCACCCGCTCTGAGCAGAACCCCATCCTGTTCGTGGCCCCGGACAAGGCGCTCTGGCTGCTGTACACCGCGCAGAAGGCGGGCAACCAGGACACGGCCGAGGTCCGCCGTCGTATTTCCCTGGACAGCGGCCGCACCTGGGGCGACGTCGAAACCCTCTTCCCCGCCAACGAAACCGGCGGCGTGTTCGTCCGCCAACTGCCCGTGGTGCTGCCCTCCGGCCGGCTCATCATCCCGATATTCCGCTGCATCACCACGCCGGGGGAGAAATGGGTGGGCAACAGCGACGACAGCGCCGTGATGATCTCCGACGACGCCGGCGCCACCTGGACGCAGCACGTCCTGCCCGGCAGCCTGGGCTGCGTCCACATGAACATCCAGCGCGTGGCGGACGGCTCGCTGCTGGCCCTGTTCCGCAGCCGCTGGGCCGACTCCATCTACGCATCCCGCTCCACCGACGACGGCTCCACCTGGAGCGAACCCGTCCCCACCGAACTGCCCAACAACAACTCGTCCATCCAGTTTGTTGCTTTGACGGACGGCCGCCTGGCCCTGGTCTACAACCACAGCCGGGCGTCGGAGGGCACCGAACGCCGCCTCTCGCTGTACGACGAGATTGACGACGACGGCCTGGCCGAGGAACAGGGGCAGGTCACCGAACCCGTTGCTGCTGCCCACGATGACGGCGTGAAGCGGGCCTTCTGGGGCACGCCGCGCTCGCCGATGACGCTGGCCATCTCCGAGGACTCGGGCCGGACGTGGCCCATCCGCCGGAACCTGGACGTGGGGGACGGGTACTGCCTGTCCAACAACTCCCGCGACGGGCTGAACCGCGAATACTCCTACCCGTCCATCCACCAGGGCCCGGACGGTGCGCTGAACATCGCGTACACGTATTTCCGGCAGGCCATCAAGTACGTCCGGGTGGACCCGCAGTGGGCGTACGAGGGCAGCACCACTCCCGGCGGGGACGCATGACACAGCACGCGGTGGTCACCGGCACCAGCTCGGGGATCGGCAGGGCCATCGCTCAGCGACTGCTGGCCGACGGGTGGAAGGTCACCGGGCTGAGCCGGACCGAGTCCGCTTTGGATGGAAAGTTCGAGTGGCTGAAGGCTGACCTCGCCTCGCCGGAGTCCCTGGCTGCGCTGGTCTCTTCGCTGGAGCCCGCCGATGCCCTGGTGCACGCCGCCGGGTTCCAGCGGACCGCGCACCTGGGCTCCCTGGACCCGGAGGCGCTGGCGGGCATGTTCACGGTCCACGTGGCGGCGGCGTCCGTGCTGGCCAACGCGCTGGTGCCCACCATGCCCGACGGCGGCCGGATCGTCCTGCTGGGCAGCCGCACCTCCACGGGGATGCCGGGAAAAAGCCACTACGCCGCCACCAAGGCCGCGCTCATGGGCCTCGGCCGCACATGGGCGCAGGAGCTCGCGCCCCGGGGCATCACCGTGAACGTGCTCTCGCCCGGGCCCACCGACACCCCGATGCTGAACGATCCCGGCCGCGCCGCTACCCCCGTGAAACTGCCGGCCCTCGGCGCCCTGGTGGACCCGGAAGACGTGGCAGCCCTGGCCGCGTTCCTGCTGGGCCCGCACGGCAAGTCGATCACCGGGCAGAACTACGTCATCTGCGGCGGCGCCTCCCTCTGAGTCCCTTCAGCGCCCGGGCGCCGGAGAACTGCACGTTTGTGCAGAACCGGATGGGCGTGCGTCCACGCGGTGGAGAGGCCCAAAAAGGCTACTCACCAGTAACAACAGGTGTGTTGCGGATCACATCTCTCGGCGAAAGCGGTCCTGCTGAACCTGGTTTTTGGCCGCACGTCTGTGCAGTTCTGCTGCGGGGAAGCGGCGGCGCTGCAAGCATGGAAACCCCGGGCCGCCCCGATGGATCCCCCAAAACCATCAGGGCCGGCCGCCCCGCTGACAGACGAACAAAGAGGTTTCCATGTCCTTCCTTTCCCGGGCCCTGTCCGTTGCGGCAGCCGCCGTCCTTGCCTCATCCCTGGTCTCGGCTCCCGCCCAGGCCGTAGATATCGCCCCGCCGGGGGCCAACGACTGGTCCTGCAAACCGTCGGCAGAACATCCCTACCCCGTGGTCCTGGTGCCGGGCACATTCGAGAGTATGGAGAAGAACTGGTCCACCCTCTCGCCCTACCTCAAGAGCGCCGGGTACTGCGTCTACGCCCTCAACTACGGCCAGACCAACGGCGTCTACGCAACGGCGCCGGTCAAGGATTCCGCCAAGGAACTCGCCCCGTTCATTGACGCCGTCCGCTCCGCCACCGGCGCCAAGCAGGTGGACCTGGTGGGCCACAGCCAGGGCGGCATGATGCCCCGGTACTACATGGGCTTCCTGGGCGGCGCCAAGTACGTCCATCAGCTCGTCGGCATCGCCCCGTCCAACCATGGCACCGAAGGTGTAATCCTCCCGCCGCCGGACCTGGTGCCCACGCCCGACTACACCGCCGCCGGCTGTGCCGCCTGCGCCGACCAGCAGGCCGGCTCGCCGTTCATGCAGGAACTGAATTCGATCGGCGACACCGTCGCAGGACCCTCCTACACCGTCATCTCCACCATCCATGACGAGGTGGTCATCCCGTACAACAGCCAGTTCCTGAACGGATCCGCACGGCAGGTCACCAACATCACCATCCAGGACAAGTGCCCTGCGGACGTCTTCGAACACGACCAGACGCCGAATGACCCGGTGGTGCACCAATTCGTGGCGAACGCCCTGGGCCAGGCCTCGGGTCCCGCGGACCCCGCCTTCCAGCCCGTCTGCCTTTAGCGGCGCCCTCGGAGGTACGACGGCGGGAGGCCGGCTTTCCAGGCCCTG
>NZ_JWTB01000028.1 GCF_000813845.1 Pseudarthrobacter phenanthrenivorans | reverse complement strand
GTTATGCGGGCAAGGGCCGCTTTTGTGTTCCGGAATGGCGCGCCAGGAATGCGTACAGCCGTTGCCGCAGCTCTCCTGGCCGGTTCAGCTGCTGCCAATTGATCCGGAAGACTGCCCAACCCAGCTCCTGCAATGCGTTCTCCCGGCGCCGCTCCGCGAGCAGCACATCTGCCGCCGGCTTGTAGTCCGTGTACTTGGCGACGCCGTCGAACTCGATAATCACCCGGGCGTCGGGGTCCGCGAAATCCGCCCGGAAAATGCCCTCGCGGGTGGTGATCCCAACCTGCGGTTCGAACATGCGCAGGCCAAGAGAATGCAGCATCAGCCTGGTCCGGGTCTCCCCCGGGGACTCGGACCGGGCATCCAGAACAGCCAGCAGGTCCCAGGCGCGCCTGCCGCCGCGGACCACTGGACTGTCGTTCAGCAGCTGCCGCATGGCCTCGATGGACGCACCCTTGCGCAGCGCGTGGTCACCGATCACAGCGGCCTTTTCCAAGGGCAGGATACGTGCGCAGTCCAGCACGGTCCGCTCGGCACTGGTGGTAAGGACTTCCCGCCCGTCGGGCGTCCACAGTGAAGCCTTCTCAGCTTCCGCGAGCGGCAGCCTGTGAGTCCGGACGTCCCTTCCTGCGCTGGCCTTCGAGTTGGCGTACTGGGTTGTCACGTGCACGGCGGCACCGCCTTCCCAGACAAAAAGCCCCCGCAACAATGCCGCGCTCACGTGGCTGTACCGGGACCGGCCGTGGGTGGACTCGAAACGGGCCATCAGCCGGGCCAGGTCCCGGTCCCATTCTTTGAGTGCATGCCAGTTCCCGCTCCGGACGTAGGCTCCCCGCCGCAACCGAAGTACGGCACCGCTCTTCACGGCCGCCGTCAGCACCCGGTCGTCCAGCCCAGCAGCCGCCAGCTGGTGCGTTGACGCAACCACTCGATCGGGCCACCGACCATCCACCAGGGCCCGCACAGCATTGGAGTTCATCCATCAAGGGTCGGCGCCGGACACCGGCAGCGGCAGCATCGGACCCCGCTATGTGGATGGCCACCACGATGAGCGGCCCGTGCCCGCACAACCGTTGCTGCGCGCCACCGGTTATGCGGGGCTGGGCCGGTTATGTGGGGCTGGAGGCCGCTCAGGCGGCCAGGAACGCCGTGTAGCGCCGGCCGGCCTTGGCCAGGGCGGCCTGCGCCGCAGGACCAAGGGGCCGGGCTCCGTCGAAGAGTTCGGGGACGACGACGGCACCCGGCCCGGTGCCCTTCAGCGCCCAGGTGCCAACCACCTTCCCCGCGGCAACCACCGTCTTCTTGAAGACACCGTTCCCGCCAGGCACGATCAGGTCGGAGTGCTCCGGCGCCAGGACGAGGCTGCGGTCCGTGTATCCCAGGACAAACTCATCAAAACCGGGCAGCAGGTGGACAGACCGCGCCCCAGGCACTCCGGACTCCAGGAGGACTGCCGCCTCCGGGGACAGCCAGTAGCTGGCACCCTGGAACTCCAGCTCCACCAACTCGTTCCTGACAACCTCCACGGCCCTGCGCACGTCGGTCAGCGGAAGCTGGGTCCACCAGGCGAAGTCGCGGAGGGTGGCCGGGCCGTGGCTCCGGACGTAGCGCAGCAGGAATTCCGCCATGGCTTCCTCCCGCTGCAGGACGCGCGAGGACGGGATCCACTCGTCGAACGCCGCGATCAGCTGCTGGTTTCCCGCGAGGGGCCCCAGGACCAGCCAGCCGTGCCGGCAGAGCGAGCCCAGGAGGTGGATGCCCCGCTGTCCCTGCGTAGGCTGCCCGCCATCATCGAACACCTTGAACAACGCAGGCCGGCTGAGGGGTCCATCGGCCAAAATGCGGTCCAGCGCAAGGTCGCGGGCCTTTTCGACATCGGCCCAACTGATCTCCAGCTGCCGGTGGCGCGCCGCAATGCTTTTGGTGAGCCGTTCGGCGGTCAGGTCCAGCATCCACCGCAGGTCCTCGGGGGCCACCAGATGCAGGGTTCCGCGCATCGGCCAGGACCGCACCACTGTGCCGGCATCAATGGCTGCCCGGACGTCGCTGATACCATCCCCGGGCACGCGGGCGCCCACCGCCCACAGTGCAGCCTGCAGGTCCTGCGCCTGCAGGGCAGTCATCCACCGGACCAGCTCCGGCACTGAGGCGTCGCTGTCCCCCGCGAGCCGCTGGGAGGCCAGCCGGAGCCTGCCGATCATCCTGCCGTCGCGCAGGGAACCAGATGCAGCCATGCGCCCATCCTAGGCCGGGGCGCAGCGGCGCGGGTGGCTAGAGTTCGAGGCCGATGAGCAGCGGCTCCGGGTGGAGCCGGATGCCAAAGCGGTGTTCGACGCCGGCACGCACTTCCCGCGCGACAGCCACCATGTCGGCGGCGCTGGCGGAGCCGCGGTTGGTGATGGCCAGGGTGTGCTTGGTGGACAGCGACGCCCGGCCACCGGCCACGCCATCGTCTTCCAGGCCGAAGCCCTTCCCGAAGCCGGCCTGGTCGATCAGCCACGCTGCCGAAAGTTTCACAAGCCCGTCCTGCCCCGCCGGGTAGCGTGGAGCGGATTCCGGCAGCTTGTCCGCCACGTCGGCCGGCACGATCGGGTTGGTGAAGAAGGAGCCGGTGGAGTAAGTGTCCCGGTCAGCTGCGTCCCACACCATCCCCTTGGAAGCGCGCAGGCGGAGGACTTCCCGGCGGACATCGTTCGCGTAGGCGCGCTGGCCCACTTCCACGTTGAGGGCCCGGGCCAGCTCGGCGTACCGGATCGGCGCGCTCATCCGCCCCAGCGGCAGCTGAAACTCGACGGTGAGGACCACGTACCGCGGCGAGCCGTTGACCGTGGTTTGCTTGAGGATGGAGTCCCGGTAGCCGAACTTCAGCTCGGAGTTGGTGAAGGTCTGCACGGCGTTCCGCTCACGGTCCCAGGTGCGGACGGCCGCGATGGTCTGGGAAACATCTGCCCCGTACGCACCCACGTTCTGGACAGGCGTCGCGCCCGTGGAACCCGGAATGCCGGACAACGCCTCGATTCCCGACCAGGCGTGGCGTACCGCGTGCTCCACCAGCCTGTCCCAGTTGTGGCCGGCCTGGACCACCACGGCCACTCCCCCGCATGAGTCCTCGGCGTTGACCGTAAACCCCTCGGAAGCGATCCTGATGACGGTCCCGGGGAACCCGTCGTCGGACACCAGGAGGTTGGAGCCGCCGCTGACGATCAGGACCTGTTCCCCTGCGGCATCCGCCGAGCGGACCGCGTCGATGATCTCAGCCTCGGTACGGGCCTCGATGTACTTGCCGGCAGGGCCTCCGACGGCGGAGGTGGTCAGGGAGGAAAGAAGCGTGGAAGTCACCTGTCCACGTTACTTGAAAAGTTACTGCGGGGGCGCAGTACAACGCAGTAGCTAGGCCAGCTTCCGGGCCACCGGGGAGAGGACAAAGCTCACCGCGAGCATCACCATCACGGCCAGCAGCGAATGCAGGATGCCCACATGCTCGGCCAGCAGCCCCAGCAGCGGCGGCCCGCACAGAAATGCCGCATAACCGATGGTGGACACCACGGACACCCGGGCGGCAGCCATGGCGGGGTCGTCGGCAGCGGCGGACATGCCCACCGGGAAGCCCAGGGATGCTCCCAGGCCCCACAGTGCGAGCCCCGCGTAGGCTAGCCACGGCACCGGCGCAAAGACGAAGATGCCCAGTCCCAGCACAGCCATGGCAGCGCACCAGCGCATCACGGGAACCCTGCCGAATCTGTCCAGCAACAAGGTTCCGGCGAACCGGCCGATGGTCATGAACGTGACGAAGAGGCCGTAGCCGGCGGCACCGGCAGCATCGCTCTGCCCGTGGCCGTCGGCCAGGGCCAGCGCCACCCAGTCCCCTGCGGCGCCCTCGGCCAGGGCGAGGCCCAGCACCAGGACACCGAGCAGCAGGGTCCGGCGGTCCCGCCAGGCCTGGGCGATTTTCCGCTTGTTGTCCAGCGGCGCCTCCCCGGGGCCCGGGGCCGGGATCACCGGGATGGGCCCGGTACTGGGGTCCTCGAAGTTGTCCGGGGAATACGACCGTTCGTCCGGCAGCGGGGTGATGTCCGCGCGGAACCAGGATGCCGCCGTGGCCACCGATACGGACACGACGGCGCCCGCGGCGGCCAGGTGCCAGAACACCGGCATTGCGAGGGCTGCTGCAGCGGCACCGAGTCCCGCTCCGGCCACGGTTCCCAGGCTGAACGCCCCGTGCAGCCGGGGCATGATGTGCCGGCCGACGGCGCGTTCCACGGCCGCACCTTCCACATTCGACGCCGTGTTCCAGCTTCCCGTGCCGAGACCGATGATGGCCAGGCCAAGTGCGGTGGCCACCGGACTTGCCAGCACGGTTGTGCCAAAACCCGCCGTCAGCAAGCCAACACCGACCATGATGCTGCCGGTCCGGATGGTGCGTTTGGATCCCAGCCGCAGCACGATGAGCCCGGAAGCGGAGACGGAGGCGAAGGAGCCCAGGGTCATGCACAGCAGGATGGCGCCGATGGTGCCCGGGCTGAGGTCCAGGGTGTCCCGGATGGCGGGCAGCCGGGACACCCAGGATGCGAAGGCCAGGCCGCTGGCCCCGTAGGCCACCACCACGGCGTTCCGCCAGTGCGTGACCTGCCCGGCCGTTGCGGTGGTTCCTGCAGGAGTGGTCAAAGGTTGCAGCTCAGGACAGCTTGACGAGGGCCTGGGCCTTCATCAGGACCTTCTGGCCCGCCGCCACCACGGTAAGGTCCACGCGGGCGGTGCCCGTATCGGCGTCGAGCTTTCCGACGGTGCCGCTGACCTCGATGGTGGCGCCGGGCCGCTCGGTGCCGGTGGTGTCCTCGACCAGGACGGGCTTGGTGAAGCGGGTCTGGAAATCGACGACGGCGGCGGGGTCGCCCGCCCAGTCGGTCACCAGCTGCACAGCGGAGCCCATGGTGAACATGCCGTGCGCGATCACGCCGGGCAGTTCCACGCTGGTAGCGAAGGCCTCGTTCCAGTGGATGGGGTTGAAGTCACCGGACGCCCCGGCGTACTTGACGAGGTCGGTGCGGGTGACCTCGATGGTGCGGCTGCCGATCTCCTGGCCGGCGCTGAGTTCGTTGAAGCTGGGGCTCATGGTTACTGTCCCTCTCCGCGGACCAGGATGGATGACGTGGTGGTGGCGACCGGCTCCCGGGAGTCCCCGCCGCTGAGGGCGAAGATTTCCGAGCGGGTGGTGATCATGGCGCCGCCGCCCATGGCCCGGACGCCGTCGACGTGCAGCTCGGCTACGAGGCGGTCTCCGGCGACGACGGGCCGGTGATGGGTGAAGCGCTGGTCGGCGTGGACCACGCGGGAGAAGTCGATGCCTGCTTCCGGATCCTCGATGAGCTGGGCGTCGGCCCGCTGGGCGATGATGATCGCGAAGGTGGGAGGCGCCACCAGGTCGGGATGTCCCAGGCCCCTGGCTGCGTCGACATCGAAGTGTGCGGGGTGGGTGGCCTTCACGGCGCGGGCGAACTCGCGGATTTTTTCGCGGCCAACGTCATACACCTCTGCGGCAGGGTAGCTTCGGCCCTGCAGATCCGGATTGATAGTCATGGCTTCCAGCCTATCGCCGGCCTTCGCGGAACAACGCGCGCAACCCACTGATATGATGAAATCATCAATCCATCAATCCGGTTGGAGTTCCTCCCTTGCTGTCTTCCGCCCAAGCGCCGCTGTATGAGATCAAAGCCAATCTGTTCAAGGGCCTGGCGCATCCGGCACGGATCCGGATCCTTGAACTGCTGGCCGCAGCTCCGGGGGAAACCGCCGCCGTCAGTTACCTTTTGGCGGAGACGGGCCTTGAAGCCTCGCACCTCTCCCAGCACCTTGCCACGCTGCGCAGGCACAAGGTTGTGACCTCCGTTCGCACGGCCAACGCCGTGACCTACCAACTGGCGCACCCGGGGGTCTCGCAACTGCTCGCGATCGCGCGGACCTTCCTCCTGGACAGCCTGTCGGAATCGAACGAACAGCTCCGGCTGGCCCAGCAGCTGCCGGCGGAGCACCTTTCCCGCGGGTCAAAGTCGTGATCGCCGGCTCCGTCCCGGCCACCGTCCAGGCCGCCAGGAGGTTTACCCGGTTCCTCCCGTCCCGGCAGGACTACGCCGGCCTCCGCGCCTCGTGGCGCACGGACCTGCTGGCGGGCATCACCGTGGGGATCGTCGCCCTGCCGCTTGCCCTCGCGTTTGGCGTCAGTTCCGGCGTGGGGGCCGAGACGGGGCTCATCACCGCCATCGTGGCGGGGCTGGTGGCAGCGCTCATGGGCGGGTCACCGGTGCAGGTTTCCGGTCCTACCGGTGCCATGGTGGTGGTCCTCGCGCCCGTGGTAGCAGTCCATGGCCCGGGCAGCGTGGCACTGCTCTCACTCATGGCAGGGCTGTTGGTGTGCCTCATGGGATTCAGCGGCCTGGGCAGGGCCGTGGCATTCATCCCCTGGCCTGTGGTGGAGGGCTTCACCCTGGGGATTGCGGCCATCATCTTCCTCCAGCAGATTCCGCTCGCAACGGGCACATCCGGCGTCCCCGGGCACAACACCGTCGTCGCTGCCGTTGAAGCTGCCTCCGCCGCACAGGCTCCCACGGTCCTGCTGACGCTGGCGCTCGTGGTGCTGGTCGCCGTCGTCATGGTCCTGCTGCAAAAGCTCTTTCGGGCTCTTCCCGCCAGCCTGGTCGCGGTCCTCCTGGCCACGGCGTCGGCCGAACTCCTGCAGCTGGACGTCCCGCGGATCGGCCCGCTGCCGCATGCCCTTCCCGCTCCGGCCTTGCCCACCGTGGACCTGGACTCTGTGGGCAGCCTTGCCATGCCCGCGGCAGCAATCGCCGTCCTTGCCGCCATCGAGTCGCTGCTCTCAGCCAGGGTGGCCGCGGGAATGGCCGGACCGGACGGCAGGCCCACCGGACCCTACAGCCCGGATCGTGAATTGACCGGCCAGGGCCTGGCATCCATCGCCGCCGGCCTGTTCGGCGGCATGCCCGCAACGGGTGCCATCGCCAGGACGGCCGTCAACGTCCGTTCCGGGGCACGAACGCGCCTTGCCGCGGCAGTCCATGCGGTTGTGTTGCTGGGCATTACCTACCTGGCGTCCGGAATGGTCAGCCGCATCCCGTTGGCGGCACTGGGTGGGGTCCTGATGGTCACGGCCGTAAGGATGGTTTCCCGGCGCACCGTCGCCGCCATCCTGCGCTCCACGCGGGCAGACGCGGCGGTCTTCGTCCTCACGGCGGTCATCACCGTTGCCTTCGACCTGATCGTTGCCATCCAGATCGGCCTTGCCGCGGCGGCGCTCTTCGCGCTGCGTAAATTCGCCTCGCTCAGCGGCGTACAGCGGGAACCGGTCCCCGGACCATCAGCCGAAGGGGATGAGCACATCGCCGTCCTGCGGCTGGACGGCGCGATGTTCTTTGGCGCCGCCGAACGGATCCTGCAGGAAATCAGCCAGGTCAGGGATGTCCAGGTTGCAATCATCAGGCTTTCGCAACTGCGGATGCTTGATGCTACCGGCGCGCACGCGCTGGTAGAGGTTATCGCCGCACTGGAACTCCGCGGCATCACGGTCCTGCTCAAGGGTGTCCGGCCGGACCACCTGGCCCTGGTGACCAATGTGGGGGTGATCCGTTCCCTGCGCCACCACAAACACCTGTTCGAGCACCTTCCCGATGCCGTGGAGCACGCCCGCAGCCATGTCCTGCGGAACGCAGCAGCTAGCGCTTGAGGGTTTTCCGGATCGCTTGCCCGCGGACCACGAGGCCGACGACGTGCAGCACGAGGCCCAGTCCGATCAGGGGCAGCGAGGCCATGGCAAGTGTTTGGTTGCCGCCGGTGTTGCCGATGAGGTTGAGGATGATGCCGACGCCGATCATTCCCATCGCGCTGAACACCAGGACTTTGTAGCGGGTTGGCGCGGTGGCCCAGAATTCGTTCAGCACCGTCCCAGTCTACCGGGCAGGCTAGAAGAGGGATTCCTGGACTGCCGGCACTTCCGAGGCGTAGTCCCCCAGCACTATGGTCCGGCCGGCCAGCCGCGACAGGTTGACCACGAACCCGGCGTCCGTGCCGTCCAGCCGCGCCAGCGCGTTCTGCCCGCTCAGGGCCGCAACAGCGAAGCCGTGGCGTCCCCGTTCCAGGGGATGCGGATACGCGTGCCGGGAGTCGCTTCCATACAGGCCATCGGCATGGGCGGGCCGGACCCACTGTTCCGTCACGGTGTCAAAGCCCTCCACCGCGGTGCGGGCCAGCAGTTGACGCACCTTGTCGGCGGCGCCGGCGTTGACCGCGGTCAGCTGCGGGGCCGGAAGCGGCCGCAGCAGGCCCTCGGCCTTTGCCGCGGTGCGCACCTGCTGGGTAAGGCCCGCCCCGGCCGTCACCAGGTCCTCGAGGATCCGCACCACCCGGCCCTCGTCAGCCCGGGCAACGTATTGCGCGGCGGCGGCCCCCTGCTCGGCGAGCCGGTTCCATTTCCGCGGCCCGGACGCCGTTCCCACCTTGGTGGCGCCGCCGGCGAACGTGGCCACGTACAGCCAGTGTTCCTGCATCAAGTACTCGCGCAGGCCCGGCGTGACCCGTCCGCCGCGGTGGAAGTCGTGCATCAGGCGGGCTTCGTCCAGCACAAAGCAGCGCTCACACTGCTTGCCCCGTTCCGCCGGGGCGGCCCGCGAGCAGAGAATATGGCTGCGGGAGCTGCCCGGCTGGACCCGGACGTGGCCCAGGCAGAACCGGCCGGGTTCCACCACCTTGAAGCCGAGCCGGCTGCCCGCCCTGAGGCTGAGCTGCCGGAAGCCACCGTCCGGTGACTGCAGGCGCAGGACGGGAGCGCCGGCGTCATCCGCTGGTTTCGAAGCCTGCGGCCCGTCCCAAAAGACCCCGTGGACCAGATAGCGGGCATCGGTCACGGGGTCTCCTGAAGTGATGGGTGGGCGCTACAGCGCGGGCTGCACCCCAAAGGCCACCGCGAGCTTCATGATCTTCTCAGCGCGGCCCAGGCGGGGCAGGTCGGAGCCGTCACGGATGACGCGGCCGTTGGCTTCGAAATCGTTCATGAAGTCGGTGGCCCAGGCGACATCGGACGGCGTGGGGCTGATGACCTCGTTGATGACCGGGGTCTGGTCGATGGCGAGGCAGAGCTTGCCGGTCATGCCCATCATCACCGTGATGCCGGTCTGCTCGCGCAGGATGGGGTGGTTGGTTCCGACCGTGGGGCCGTCAATGGGGCCCGGCAGGTTGCCCACGCGGCTGGCGACGACCAGCTTGGCGCGCGGGTAGGCCATGGCCTCCTGGGTGGCGGCCATGCCGGTATCGCGGCGGAAGTCACCGGAACCGAAGGCCAGGCGGAACGCGCCCTGGGCCTTGGCGATGTGGTTGGCTTCCTCGATGCCGACGGCGGATTCCACCAGCGGAATAACGGGGGTCTTGCCGTCCATTCTGTGGTAGCTTTCCGTGACCTGGTCCGCCGATTCGGTCTTGGCGAGCATGACGCCCAGCAGGCCGGGGGTGCCGCGGAGGCCCGCGAGGTCGTCGGCCCAGAACGGGCTGGTGGCGTCGTTGATCCGGACCCAGGCTTTGCCGCCGGCGGTCAGCCAGTCGATCACGTTGCCGCGGGCCTGGTCCTTCTGCGACGGGTCTACGGCGTCTTCAATATCCAGGATGATCGAGTCGGCGCGCGAGACGGCCGACTGGTCGAAAAGCTCCGTCTTCATGGCATTGACCAGCAGCCAGGAGCGGGCGATCTCTGCGGGGATATTGCGTTCCGGCCTAACGGTTTCGGCGGCGATGGTAGACGTCATGCTTTCTACAGTATCCGGCCTGCAAGCGGCACGGCGAAGAAAACGGCCAGCTTGTGAGGATCAATACGAACTAAACGCGTTGTGACTGCGTTTCCGGGCAGGGCAGGCAGCAGCAAGGACCGCCCTGAGGTCCATAACGGAACTTGCTGCTGCCCGATTGGTGGCTAGGGAATGTTGCTGCCGCGGGCGCTGATCCAGAGCTTGTACCAGTCTGCACGGGTGAGTTCCCCGGCCACCCGGGCGGCATCAGCGCAGGCTCGGATCCGCCCGGGGTTGACCGTTCCGATTACCGGTGCGATTCCCGCTGGATGTTTCATCAGCCACCCCAGGAGGATGCCTTCACCCGAGGTGCCGTACTCCCCCGCAAGATCCGCCACCAGTTCTGCGGTGGCCGCCTCTGCGGGGGTGGGAGTGTCCGGCTCCGCGCCCGTGTAGACGCCCTTGGCCAGCGAGCCGTATGCCTGCAGGGTGACGTTGTTGCGGGTGCAGTACTCCAGGGTGCCGTGCGGGAAGCTGTAGTCCAGGTGCTCCGGGTGGTTGACCAGCACCTGGCTTTCCAGCCACGCCCGCTTGAGCAGGCTCATCTCCAGCTGGTTGGCAACGACGGGCACCTCCAGCCGGTCCTGCAGGACCTCGATCTGGGCGGCGGACATGTTGGAAACGCCCACCTGCCTGATCTTCCCTTCCGCCAGGAGCTGCCTGACGGCCGATGCCACCTCTGCGGGGTCCGCCAAGGGGTCCGGGCGGTGCAGCAGCAGGATATCCACGTAGTCGGTGCGGAGCCGTTTCAGGCTGCCCTCGACCCGTTCAAGGATGGCCTCCCGGCTGAGGTCATAGTGCGTCTGCAGGCCGCGTTCGTTGAGCCGGATGCCGCACTTGGTCTGCAGCCGGATCCGCTCCCGCAGGCCCGGACTGGCCGCGAGGACCTCACCGAACACCGCTTCGGACTTGCCGTTGCGGTAGATGTCCGCATGGTCGAACAGGGTGATGCCCGCATCCAGGGCAGCCTGGACGGCAGCGGCCGCCTGGTCCACATGGCCGGCACCATGCGGCTCCCCAGACCAGCTGCCGCCCAGGCCCATGCATCCGTAGATGACTTCCTGCATCAGGAGGCCCCGTCCGGCCGGACAGCCGGCATCAGCGCAGCCACGCGGTGGTGTTGGCCGGTAGCTTGCCGTTTTCCAGCGGCGCGCTGGAGACCAGCACCCCGCCGGCGGGAAGGTCGACGGCGGTGTTCCCAAAGTTGGTCACGGACTGCCAGCCGTTGGGGCGCTTGAAGTGCAGGACGTCCGGATTGCCGGTGTCCACCCATTCGAGTTCCTCGCCGGTCTGCAGTTCGCGGCGCAGTTTCAGGGCCTTGCGGTAGAGCTCAAGGGTGGAGCCTTCGGTTCCGTCCTGGGCCTCCACTGCGTACTTGCTGAACCAGTCCGGCTGCGGCAGGTGCGACCCTCCATCGCCGAAGCCGAAGGAGGTGCCTTCCACCTTCCACGGCAGCGGAACGCGGCAGCCGTCGCGGCCGATCTCCACGCCCTTGTTGCGGAAGAAGGACGGATCCTGGCGTTCGGATTCCGGGATCTCGGCCACTTCCTGCAGCCCAAGTTCCTCACCCTGGTAGAGGTAGGCGGAGCCCGGTACGGCGAGCATCAGCAGCGTGGCGGCGCGGGCGCGGCGTTCACCGAGTTCCACATCCAGCTGGTCCTTGGGTCCACCGGCGAGCAGCCAGTCCTTGCCGTCCTGGCCCTTCGCGCCGGCCTTCTCCTTCGCCACCTGCGGCAGGCCGTAGCGGGTAGCATGCCGGACGACATCGTGGTTGGAGAACACCCAGGTGGAGGAAGCTCCGGTGGCGGCAGCCTCGGCGAGGTTGCGGGTGATGATCTCCTTGTACTCCGCGGCGTCGAAGTCGGCCTGCAGCAGGTCGAAGTTGAACGCCTGGCCCAGCCCCTGCGGGCTGGCGTACCGGGCACGCCGGGTGGCGTGCACCCAGGCTTCGGCGACGGCAGTGCGGGGCGGGTTGTACTCGTTGAAGACCTCGCGCCACTCGGCATAGATTTCGTGCACTTCGTCGCGGTCCCAGAACGGGTGCGAGCCGTCGTCGAAACCGTCCACGCCGGTGTTCGCAGCGCTCAGCTCGAGCTTGGACAGCAGCGGCTCGGTGAGGTCCTTGGTGAGGGCGTGGGCCACGTCGACGCGGAAGCCGTCCACGCCGCGGTCGGACCAGAAGCGCAGGGTCTTGAGGAAGTCGTCGCGGATTTCCCGGTTGGACCAGTTCAGGTCCGGCTGCTCCTTGGCAAAGATGTGCATGTACCACTGGCCGGGGGTGCCGTCCGGTTCGGTGATGCGCTCCCAGGCGGGTCCGCCGAACACCGAATCCCAGTCCGACGGCGGGAACTCGCCGTTGGGGCCCTTGCCGTCCCGGAAGATGTAGCGGTCCCGGGCCGGGGAGCCCTTGGGTGATGCCAACGCCTCCTGGAACCACTTGTGCCGGTTGGACGAGTGATTGGGCACGATGTCGGCAATCAGCTTGATGCCGGCCTCGTGCAGGGCCTTGGCCATCTCGTCGAAGTCGGCCAGCGTGCCCAGCTTGGGGTCGACGTCGCGGTAGTCGTCCACGTCGTAGCCGCCATCCGCCAGCGCGGAGGGGTAGAACGGGCTCAGCCAGACGGCGTCGATTCCCAGCGACTTCAGGTACGGGACCTTGGCGGTAATGCCCTTCAGGTCGCCGATACCGTCGCCATTGGAGTCCGCGAAGCTGCGGGGATAGATCTGGTAGACGGAGGCCTGGCGCCACCAGGTGGGGTCGGCCAGGCGGTCGGAGTCGGACAGGGTTGCCAGCGTGGCAGTGGTGGACAAGGACTGACCCTTTTCTTCAGTGCGGTTAATACGTGGTGCAGCTATATTGATATTGAATCTAAATTTACTTTCCCAAGTATTATCTGGTGCTTTGTACAGGAAGGTCAACAGCATGGCTGAATCCGTTCCCGCGACTCCCCAGCTGCTGCGGCGGGTCAGCGCCGGTGCAGTGCTGGAGTTCATGCGCGCCTCGGGTGCGGTGACGGTCACGGACGTCATGGCTGCCACCGGGCTGACCCGCGCCACCACCATCGCCGTCTGCGAGGATTTGGTCCGGCGCGGCTGGATCCTGGAGCGGGAGAACCAGCGCGAGTTCGGCGGCTACCAGAAGGGCCGGCCCGCCCGCCGGTTCGAACTCAACGAACGCGCGGGCGTGGTCCTCGGCATGGACATCGGCTACTCCAAGGTCACCGTGGTTGCCTCCGATCTCCGTGGCACTGTCCTGGGGCGGTCCAGCCGGCCCTTCCAGGCCGGGGAGGTGGGCTCCCGTGAACGCATCGCCTTCATCGACGGGGTGGCCATGGCCGCGCTCCACGCCGCCGGAGCGGAGCCCGGACAGGTGCTGGCCGTCTGCGCCGGGGTGGCCGCGCCGGTGGACCGGCACGGGGAGGTGGTGGCCACGCAGAAATTCTGGGGCCTTTTCGACCTGGGGCTGCGCCCGGCGCTCAAGGAAACCCGGGGCTGGGCCGTACTGCTGGAAAACGACGCCAACCTCGCTGCCCTGGGTGACCGCTGGCAGGGCGCAGCCGCAGGGGTGGACGACGTCGTGGTCATCCTGGCCAGCGAACGCCTCGGTTCGGGCATCGTCGAGGGCGGCCGGCTGGTCCACGGCACCCGGGGCAGCGCGGGCGAGCTTGCCTACCTGGACCTGGTGGAAGGTGTGGGCGACACCTACGGCGTCGCCTACCTGGCCAGGACGTGGGCCGCCGAAGCCCTCGCCACGCCAGTGCCCACTGCCCTCCGGAACGGCGGGCACGGGAGGGTGGAGGCTGAGCACGTCTTCGCCGCCGCGGCCGGCGGGGACGCCGTGGCGGTGGGCATCCTGGACAGGCTTGCGGACAGGATGGCCCGGGTGGTGGGGACCGTTGCCACCATGCTGAACCCGGAGCTGGTGGTGATCGGCGGCGGCGTCGCCCAATCGGCGGACGTCCTGCTCGCCTCCATCACTGAGCGCCTGGAGGATTTTACCGCCACTCCCCCGCGGGTGGCCGTGTCCCCGCTGGGCGACTCGATCGTGACGGTGGGCGCGGTGCGCTGCGCGCTGGACTACGTGGAGAAGAACTCCCTGGACCTGGAACTTCCTGCGCCGGTCATCCCCGTATAGGACAGGTCACTCAGGCATCACCATGGTGCGCAGGTCCAGCTGCCGGAGCACCCGGTCCGCCACTTCCGGGTCCATGCCCGGCTCGTTCCGGGCCGCCACCACTTCCTGCCTGGCCGCGTCCAAGGCGATGGTCTGCACGGCGATGGCCAGTTCGCGTCCCCGCTGGCGCTTCTCCGCCAACGGCTCGTCCCGCAGGCTGCCGTCCGTCAGCTCCGCATGCAGGCGGCGCATCCGGTCCTTGACCAGCGACACCTTCTCAGGGGGCAGGTCTTTCATGAGGTCATGTTGCTTCAGGGCTGCGACGGCGGCTTCCTGGGCGCGGGTTGCGAGCAGCCGGACGGCGTCGCGTTCGGCGGTGCCGTCCTCCGTTGCGTTCAGGACTTTCATGAGCCATGGCAGGGTCAGCCCGGGCAGGACCAGAGTTGCCAGCAGTACCGCGCAGGCAATCACCAGCAGGTAGTCCCGCCCGGGGAACGGCGTGCCGTCCGCCAGGGTGAGCGGCAGGGCCAGCGCCAGGGCAAGCGTGGCCAGGCCGCGCATGCCGCACCAGGTAAGGATGAGGACTTCCTTCAGGGATGTGGGCTGGAGGAGGTTCCGGCGTTTCCTCGCGCCCAGGGCCAGCACAGCGAGCCACAGGAACCGGACCGCGAACACCAGGACGCAGATTACGGCCGCCACCCCTGCCATGCCGAACACCGCGGTGCCTTCGTCCCGGACGACATGGCGGATTTCCAGTCCCACCAAACCGAAGGCCAGTCCGGTGACCAGCAGCTCCACCACGTCCCAGAACGCAGTCCGGGTGACCCGTTCGGCGGCGTCCTGCGGGCGTGCGTGGCGCTGCATCTCAAGGGCGGTGACCACCACGGCGATAACGCCGGAGGCGTGGACTTCCTCGGCAAGGATGTAGGCGGCAAACGGCACCACCAGGGTGACCGCGCTGCGGGCCACCATGGAGCTGACCAGCCGGGTGACCAGGGCGATCAGCCAACCCATCGCAACGCCCACCAGGACGGCAAGTGCCGCGCCCATCAGGAACTGCAGGACGACGTCGGGCCGCACCTTGCTGCCGCCCCCTGCGGCAGCCACGGCGGCCTGGAAGATGACGATGGCGGCGGCGTCGTTGAAGAGGCCCTCGCTTTGAAGGACCGTGGTCAGGCGGCGCGGCATATGCACGCGGCCTGCCACGGATTCCACGGCCACAGGATCCGGCGGTGCCACCATGGCGCCCAGGGCGATGGCGGCCGGGACCCCGATGCCCGGGATCATCAGCCATGCCGCCCCGGCCACCACGGCCGTGCTGATGACCACCAGGGCCACCGCCAGCATGATCAGCGTCCGCCACCTGACCCTGAACACGGCCCACGAGCTTCGCTGCGCGGTGGCGAACAACAGCGGTGGCAGGAAGATGGGCAGGATCAGTTCGGGGTCGATCTCCAGCGCAGGGAAGCCCGGGATGAACGTCAGGGCAACCGCCAGGAGGAGCATCAGGACCGGATACGGCAACCGCAGCCTGTCCCCCAGGCCCACGGCCACCACCGTGGCCAGGAGCAATCCAACGATGAGGGCAAGCTGATCCATCAGCCTCTTCCCGGCCCGCCGCTACGGGCGGGGATCCAGTGCCGCCGCCACGGGGAGCCTGCCGTCGCAGAACTCGATGGTCCGGCCCGCGGTGTGCGGCAGGTCCAGCACGGCCGCGGCCACGATCGCCGCGTTGACCCGGGACGTGTCAGCTTCCTCTTCGGGTGAGGGGTCCACATGGATCCGCCCGGTTCCGGGGCCGTCGGTCAGGGCACTTGGGCCAAGGATGGTCCATGCCAGGCCCGAGTTCCGCAGGTGCTCATCCGCGGCTGCCTTCGCTTCGGCGTAGGCAAAGAAGCTGTTGCTTTCTGGAACCCCGTGGTCCTTGCCGGCGCCGAAGTAGGACACCATGACATAGCGGTCCACGCCGGCCTGTTCCGCGGCGTCCATGGAACGGATGGCGGCATCACGGTCCACTGCATAGGTGCGCTCGGGGTTGCCGCCGCCGGCACCGGCAGACCAGACCACGGCGTCGTGGCCCTTCAGCGCTTCGGCGATGTCCGCCGTCGTCGAATGTTCCACGTCCAGGACCGCGGGGACGGCACCGGTGGCAGCGACGTCAGCCGAGTGATCCGGGTTGCGGATGAACGAGGTGACCGAGTGGCCTTCGCCGGTGAGGAGTTCGGACAGGAGGAGGGCCACTTTCCCGTGGCCGCCGATGATGGCGATGCGTGTCATGCCTTCATTCTGCCTGCTGGGTCAACATCTGTAACGCACGTACACCACGCCGGCTGCGCCCTGGGCCCGTTCTTCCCGCAGGCATCACGTCCGGGTGGGCTCCCGGGACACCAGCGATTGCTGTCCCAGGGTCCAGAGGTTGGAAACCGTCCAGTAGACCAGGACGCCGATGGGAAAGAAGATCCCGCCCGCACCGAAGACCAGCGGCAGGACATAGAGGAGGATCCTCTGCTGGCGCACCAGCGGGCTGTCGCTGTCCTGGCCGGCCATGGCCCGGGAGGCTGCCAGCTTCTGCGTCACGAATTGGCAGGCGGTCATCACCAGGATCATGGCGACGGCGAGCACGGCCACCGCGGCGAGGTTGCCGCTGCCATGCAGCAGGGAGGCCGACAACGGCGCCCCGAAGATGCTGGACGAATCGAACTGGACCACTTGGTCCGGGCGCATGGTCCCGATGCCTGTGCCCTGCCGCGCGGCGTTGGAGATCCCGGACAGTACCTGGAAGAGGGCCAGGAAGAACGGTGCCTGGATCAGCAGCGGAAGGCAGGCGGAGAACGGGTTGGTGCCGTGTTTCTTGTACAGGGCCATCTGCTCCTGGGCCATGGCCTGCCGGGACGCCTGGTCCGTCCGGCCCCGGTACTTGTCCTGGAGCTCCTTCAGGTCCGGCTGCAGCAGCCGCATGCGGCGCTGCGCGCGCACCTGGGCCAGGAAGACCGGGATCAGCGCGGCACGGATCACCAGCACCAGGCCAATGATGGACAGCGTCCAGGTCCAGCCACTGCCCGCCGGCATGCCCGCGCCCGCCAGGAAGTCGTGGAATGCGACCATGATGGCGGACACGAGCCACCGGAACGGCTCCATCACCGCTGCCAGAATGTCCACCGAATCCCCCGTCCGCCAGTTGCTGCCAAGCTACTGCGCAATGGTGTGTCTTGTCACGACCCGCAGATTCCGTTCCGCACCCCATGGTCCATGTCGAGGCCCGGATGCGGGCAGCGCCGGTGAATATCCCTGGCGGGAATGGTTCAGCGCGTCGCTTGCGCCTGGATAGGCGGAGGCATCGTGCCCGGGAAACAGGAAAGCCCCCGGAATCTCGGGGGATTCCGGGGGCTTGGCCTGTAGCGGTGGGGAGGCTCGATCTCCCGACCTCACGATTATGAGTCGTGCGCTCTAACCAACTGAGCTACACCGCCACGAATGAGAAAAACCTACGTCAAGCCGGTCAAACCGCCTTGACGCAGGCCCTCATTCAGAGCCCCCCACCGGAATCGATCCGGTGACCTCGTTCTTACCAAGAACGCGCTCTACCACTGAGCTAGGGGGGCAACGAGTAAATACTCTACCGGAAGATTTCCGCACCAACAAATCGGCCCTCCGGGTGCTCCCACGATCCGGAATCGCGCACTTTTCCTGGCGCTTGTCGGTGGAAATTCCGCGGGATTCCGGGCCTGGGGAGGCCATGGAGCGGCGGGCGTACGACGGCGGAAGCCGCCGCCCGGGGCCCCTCACCGGGGTCTTGGGCGCCAAATGTGTCGAGCCCCACACCGGGAGGACCTGGCCCCCGGTTAAATGCCGATGGGCCGGCTCGAAAGCCGGCCCATCGACGTCGTCAATTACTCAACGTGCGGAAGGTTTACCACTTGCCCTTGCGGTTGAAATCGCGGTGGCCGCTGTCACCGGCGCTGCGGGGCTTGCGGGAGCCATCGCCGTGGCCGGCGAAGCGGGAGTCACCACGGTCGCTGAAGGAACGCTCGGAACGGTCGCTGTAGGAACGGCCGCCGCGGTCGGCGGAGGACCGCTCGCCGTCGTTCTTCCGGAATTCCTTCTTGAAGCCGCCGTTGCCCTTGAAGTTGCCGCCGCGGTTGCCCTGGTAGGCGCCACGGTCACCGGAGGGCTTGCGGCCGTTGTCCAGCTCGAGGTGGATCAGCTCACCGCCGATCCGGGTGCGGGACAGTGCACGCAGCTGCTCGGCGCTCAGGTCCGCGGGCAGCTCCACCAGGGAGTGGTCCGAGCGGATGTCGATGCCGCCGATCTGGGCGGAGGAGATGCCGCCCTCGTTGGCGATGGCGCCCACGATCGAGCCGGGCATGACCCGCTGGCGCCGGCCCACCGCGATGCGGTAGGTGGCGTTGCCCTCCGTCAGTGCACGGGTCGGCCCGCGGGAGCCGAAGCCGTCCTTGGAGCGTTCGCGCTTCTGGAACTCGGGAGCAGCAGGCAGTTCCTTGACCAGCAGCGGCTGCCCGCCCTGTGCCATGACGGCCAGTGCCGCAGCGATTTCTGCTGCCGGCACCTTGTGCTCTTCCTCGTAGGAAGCGATCAGGTCGCGGAACATCGAGACGTCCTCGGATTCAAGGGTCTCGGTGATGCGCTCGGCGAACTTGCCCAAGCGCAGCGTGTTCACGGTCTCGGCGGTGGGCAGGTGCATCTGCTCCACCGGCTGGCGGGTGGCCTTTTCGATGGCGCGCAGCAGGTACTTCTCGCGCGGCGTCATGAACAGGATCGCGTCGCCGTTGCGGCCGGCGCGGCCGGTGCGGCCGATCCGGTGCACGTAGGACTCGGTGTCGTGCGGGATGTCGTAGTTGACCACGTGGCTGATGCGCTCCACGTCCAGGCCGCGGGCGGCGACGTCGGTGGCCACCAGGATGTCGATGCGGCCTTCCTTCAGCGCGTCAACGGTGCGCTCGCGCTGCTGCTGCGGGATGTCGCCGTTGATGGCGGCAGCCTGGAAACCGCGGGACTTCAGCTTGTCAGCCAGGTCCTCGGTGGCCATCTTGGTGCGCACGAAGGCGATGACGCCGTCGAATTCCTCAACCTCAAGGATGCGGGTCAGCGCGTCCAGCTTGTGCGGGCCCATGACCTGCAGGTAGCGCTGGCGGATGTTGGTGCCCGTGGAGGTCTTGGTCTTGACCGAGATCTCGGCGGGGTCGTTCAGGTACTGCTTGGACATCCGGCGGATCTGGCTGGGCATGGTGGCCGAGAACAGGGCAACCTGGCGGTCCTCGGGGGTCTGCTGGAAGATCTGCTCCACGTCTTCGGCGAAGCCCATGCGCAGCATCTCGTCGGCCTCGTCGAGCACCAGGTACTGCAGTTCGGACAGGTCAAGGGATCCCTTGGCGATGTGGTCGATCACGCGGCCGGGGGTGCCAACAACCACCTGGGCGCCGCGGCGCAGGCCGGCCAGCTGGGGACCGTAGGCGGAGCCGCCGTAGACGGGCAGCACGGTGAAGTCATCGATGTGCTTGGCGTAGGAGGTGAAGGCCTCGGCAACCTGCAGGGCCAGCTCGCGGGTGGGGGCCAGGACCAGGGCCTGGGTCTTGCGGGACGGGCCGTTGAGGTCGTGGAGTTCGGCCAGGCGGGACAGCGCCGGCACTGCGAATGCTGCAGTCTTGCCGGTACCGGTCTGGGCCAGGCCAACGACGTCGCGGCCTTCGAGCAGCAGCGGGATGGTGGCTGCCTGGATGGGTGAGGGCTTTTCGTAGCCGACATCCTGCAGGGCGGCCAGGACGCGGCCGTCGATGCCGAGGTCGGCGAACTTCACGGTGTTTTCGTCATCCTGCTGGGCCTGCGCGGCTGCGGGAGCTTCAGGGGCTTCACCGGCCGGAGCGGCTGCGGGAGCCTCAGCGGCCGCCACGGGAGCTTCTTCGATGACAGCGGTGGTTTCGTTCAGGTTTTCGGGCATAGGGAGATGTTCCTCATCCATAGGGGGCCAGGCGGCACTACCCGAGGTGAGCGGAGCCGCAGTACACGTGCCGATGGTGCCGGGCAAACGTTGACCGGCCGGTCACAGAAGTCCGGCGCTTTCGCAATCCCATGGCAGGACTTCGCGCTGCATCTCTTGGCTGCTATCCCAGCAGTCTGTACAGCGTTTTCTTTAGCCGGCTCTCCCTATGAAAATGCCCGCATCGCTTGCGCGGGCCCCAACACTTGCCAGTCCTGCCTCAAAAATTGGGCAGGAATAAGGGATTTCCGGAGTGGGGGATGTTTCAAGTGTAAGGCACGCAGGTGCCACGGTGCCAATCGGACGGACGACGGCGGCGGTGAGCTTGCGCACATGCCGCGCCCGGGCGGGGCTGCTACTGCCCCAGCCGGCGCAGCAGCACCCCGAACTTGGTGTGGTATTCGTCCTGCAGCCGGATCTCGCCGTCGGCTTCGGCACCCCGCAGGGCCGCGACCACGTCTGCATCCGGCTCGCTGAACCATCTGCCGATGGTGATGCCGTGGCGCGGGACGAACGTCCGCTCGATGGGATCCCCCGCCTGGATGCTGCCGGTGCGGATCACCCGCAGGTACGCCCCCACCCGGCCTTCCTCGGTGAAGCGCTTCACCCATTGGGGTTCCTTCATTCGCCGCTGGAAGGTGGCGCAGGGAACCCTGGGCGAGGTGACCTCCAGCTCGACGTCGGTCCCCACTTTCCAGCGTTCCCCAATCACGGCGTGGGTGGCTTCGATGCCGGACACCCGCAGGTTCTCCCCGAAAATTCCCGGCGGCAGCTCACGGCCCAGGGCGCCTGCCCAGAAATCGGCGTCGTCCTGGGAATAGGCGTAGACAGCCTGGTCTTCCCCGCCGTGGTGCACCCGGTTGGCCTGGACGTCGCCGCGGAGGCCCAGCTTATGGACCTTGACGGGACCCCTGGCCGGGCGTTTGTCGATGGCCGTGACGCCCACGCTGCCCTGGTCACCGAGGAGCTGGTGGACGCGGCAGACGGCAAGCACAGAACCTGATTCCATGGCATCAGTCTAGGGTTTTCCCGCTGCACCGCCGCCCGGCGCCGGCCATGGGCACCTCTCCCCTGCTGCCGGGGCGGGTTCCTGCTCGCGGGCCGCACCGCCAGGGACTACGCTGATTCGAGACTTGCATGTGGGGGTGCAGTGCTGCGCCCAAACCGTTTAACAACTGAGGGGGACGCCGTGGACTCGAACGGGAAAGACCCGGAAAAGGATCCGGCAAACGGGCCCGAAAACACCGACAGCAGCGGCGGCAGCCCTGCCAAGCCACCGCCCTGGCAGGTCCCCAAGCCGGAGCTGCGGCCGGAACTCCTGAACGGGCCTGTTACCCCCGTGGATCCGTTCGCGCGCGAGCGGGAGAAGCAACTCAACGAGGCGGCAGCGCGGAAGAAACGGTCCCAGCGGCGCACAGTGGTAGTTGGCCTGGGTGTTACCGCCCTCCTGGCCGGCACCATCACGGCAGTGGTTGCCAGCAACGAGGACGATCCCGAGTACGCGCAGGTGTGCTTCAACGACGAAACCGGCGAGCGCGTGGCAGACACCAACTGCGACAGTTCGGCCGGCCGCAGCGGCGGTGTCTACGCCTGGTACTTCTACTCCCGCGGGGCAAGCGTTCCGCCGATCGGGCAGAACCGGTCCACCGCACCGAACTACACCCGGACCATCCCCAGCGGCGCCAAGGCGTCCACCGGCTACAGCAGCAGCGGCGGCACGGTCAGCCGTGGCGGCTTCGGCACCAGCGCCAAGAGCGGGTCAAGCGGTGGCGGCGGCAAGGTCTCAGGGGGTTAACAGGTGAAGCGCATGTCCTCCCAGCCCCGCCCCGGCTGGAAGCAGAAGATCGAAGAACAGGGCCTGGTGTTCTCCACCACCACCATGGACGACGGCCGGAAGATCGAGTACTGGAACGAATCGGCCTACTACGAGTTCACCATGGACGAGGTGGAAACCCTTGAGGAGACCGCCGAAGACATGCACCGGATGTGCCTGGAGGCAGCCAGGTTCCTGGCCACCGGCGCGATGGGCAGCATCGGAATCGGTCCCCAGGCCCTTGAGCTGGCAGCGGCCTCCCTGCAGGCCGGCGACGTGGACGTGTACGGCCGGTTCGACTTCATCTACGACGGGCAGGGCGGCCCGGCCAAGATGCTCGAGTACAACGCCGACACCCCCACCGGGCTCATCGAGGCCGCCGTCGCGCAGTGGTTCTGGCTGCAGGACGTCCACCCGGGGAAGGACCAGTGGAACGGCATCCATGAGGCCCTGATCCGGCAGTGGAAGAAGTTCCAGTACCGCACGGGCATGAGCACCCTGCACGTAGCCCATTCGGAAGTGGAGGAATCCGGCGAGGACTGGATGACGGCCGCCTACATGCGGGACGTGGCCAGCCAGGCCGGCTGGACCACCATCGGCATCAACATGTCCGATATTGGCTGGGACCCCAACCTGAACCGCTTCGTGGACCTGGACAACTTTCTGATCAGCACCATCTTCAAGCTCTATCCCTGGGAGCTGATGATGAAGGAGCCCTTCGGCCACCGGCTGCTGGAGCGCGCCCACAACCCGCGCTGGGTGGAACCGGCCTGGAAGATGCTGCTTTCCAACAAGGCGCTGCTGGCCGCGCTCTGGCATCTGTACCCGGACCACCCGAACCTGCTCCCCGCGTACCTGTCCGATCCGGGTCCGCTCAAGGAATGGGTGGCCAAGCCCCTGCATGGACGCGAAGGCGACAACATCCGGATCCACGCCGACGGCATCCGCCTGGAGCAGCCCGGCGGCTACGGCCGCGAGGGCTGGTGCTACCAGCAGTACCACGCCCTGCCGGACTTTGACGGCAACCATCCTGTCCTGGGCCTCTGGGTGGTGGACGGCGAATCCGTGGGCTGCGGCATCCGCGAGTCGGACGGGCCCGTCACCGACTACTTCTGCCGCTTTGTCCCCAACACCATTGACGCGCCGGCGCCGCTTTCGGCGGCGGCCAATTCCACCAAGGCAGGTACCGCACTATGAACCCGGGAGCAGCATGAGCACGGACATGACGACGGCGGACGGCCCCGGAGGCGCGCCCGGCACCCCGGTGCCCGCAAAGGGGCTGCGGGCCGGGATCCTGGACCTGGGCGACTCCGTGATGCTGGGGCTGGCCTCCACCGCACCGGTGTACTCGCTGGCCGCCACGCTGGGCCTCATTGTTGCCGTCAACGGCGACTACACCCCCCTGGTCCTGGTGCTCGGGTTCATTCCGGTCCTGTTCATTGCCTACGCGTTCCGCGAGCTCAACAGCGCCATGCCGGACTGCGGCACCACCTTCACCTGGTCGCGCCGCGCGTTCGGTCCCTGGGCCGGCTGGCTCGGCGGCTGGGGCGTGGCACTGGCCGGGATCGTGGTCCTCGCCAACCTGGCCCAGGTGGCGGGGAAATATCTCTGGCTCCTGGTGGGTGACGGATCGCTGGCCGGCAACACGCTGCTGGTCACCGGGACCGGGGTCCTGTTCATCGTGCTGATGACGCTGGTGAACTACCGGGGCATCCGGCTGGGTGAGCATGTCCAGCGGGTCCTGACGTATGTGCAGTACATCGCGCTGGGCATCTTTGCCCTGGCCATCGTCTTCCGCATCGTTGGCGGTCCGCCCGAGGGCCAGGCCTTCGACGTGGAGTGGTTCAACCCGGTGGGCGCCTTCGCCGACCCCGGAGCCGTGGTGCACGGGGCTTTGCTGGCCCTGTTCATCTACTGGGGCTGGGACACGTGCCTGGCGGTCAACGAGGAGACGGAAAACCCGGCAACCACCCCGGGCCGCGGCGCCGTCATATCGGCGTTCGTGCTGGTGGCGATCTACGTTTCCGTGGCGCTCCTGGTGATGATGTACGCCACCGTGGGCTCAGAGGGGATCGGCCTGGGCAACGAGGCCAACCAGGACGATGTCTTCCTGGCCATGAAGGACGTGGTGCTCGGCCCCTGGGGCTGGCTGATCGTCGTCGCGGTGCTGGCGTCTGTCCTGTCCTCGACGCAGACCACCATCCTGCCCACGGCCCGCGGGACGCTCTCCATGGGCGTCCACGGCGCGCTGCCGGCCAGGTTCGCCGAGGTGCACCCGCGCAACCAGACGCCCGGCTTTTCCACCCAGGTGATGGGCGGTGCCGCCGCGGCCTACTACGTGGCCATGAGTTTCCTGAGCGAGAACCTGCTGGCGGACTCCATCAGCGCCATCAGCCTCTTCATCGCCTTCTACTACGCCCTGACCGGCTATGCCTGCTTCTGGTACTTCCGGGGAACACTGCGTGCGTCCGCGCGGAACCTGTGGTTCCGCGGCATCCTCCCCCTGTTTGGTGCGGTGCTCCTGACGGCTGCGTTCTTCATCTCGGCCGTGCAGATGTGGGACCCGGCCTACGGCGACACACAGATCTTCGGCATCGGCGGCGCCTTCGTGAGCGGCGTGGTGCTGCTGGCGCTCGGTGCGGTGCTCGCCGTCGTGTGCCGGTTCCTGCCCTCCACCCGCGGATACTTTGAGGTAAAGCCATGACCGCCGGCCCGTCCGACGTCCTGGACCTCGATTCCCTGCTGTCCGCAGAGGAACTGGACCTCCGGCAAAAGGTCCGCGACTTCACCCGGCAGCGGATTAAACCGGACATCGCCCGCTGGTACGACGACGCCGTCTTCCCCCTGGAGCTGGCGCAGGAACTGGGCGAACTCGGCGTCCTGGGCATGCACCTGGACGGCTACGGCTGCCCGGGCCGCTCCGCCGTCGACTACGGCCTGGCCGCAATGGAACTGGAGGCCGGCGACTCAGGCATCCGCACCTTTGTTTCCGTCCAGGGTTCGCTGGCCATGACCGCCATCCACACCTGGGGCTCCGAGGAGCAGAAGCAGGAGTGGCTGCCCCGGATGGCCGCCGGGGAGGTGATCGGGTGCTTCGCCCTGACCGAGCCGACCGCCGGTTCGGACCCTGCCTCCATGGCCACCTCCGCGGTCCGGGACGGCAGCGGGGACGGCGCCGGCTGGGTGCTCAACGGCACCAAGCGCTGGATCGGACTGGCCTCGGTGGCCGGCGTCATGGTGGTGTGGGCCATGACGGACGACGGCGTGCACGGCTTCCTGGTGCCCGCCGGCACGCCGGGCGTGACGGCCACGCCCATCCGGCAGAAGCTGTCCATGCGCGCCTCCATCCAGTGCGACGTGGTATTCGACGACGTCCGGCTGGGTCCCGAGGCCCTGCTCCCGGCTGCGCGCGGGCTCCGCGGCCCGTTCACCTGCCTTAACGAGGCCCGGTACGGGATCGCGTGGGGTGCCATGGGCGCCGCCCGGGATTCCTACGAGGCAGCACTGGATTACTCACTGGAGCGGCTGCAGTTCGGCAAGCCGCTGGCGCGCTACCAGCTCACGCAGCAGAAACTGGTGGACATGCTGCTCGAGATCCAGAAGGGCACCCTGCTGGCCCTGCACCTGGGCCGGCTCAAGGATGCGGGAACACTCCGGCCGGAGCAGATTTCGCTGGCGAAGCTCAACAACGTCCGCGAGGCGATAGCGGTGGCGCGGGAGGCCCGGACCATCCTGGGCGGCAACGGGATCACCGGGGACTATTCCCCCCTGCGGCACGCCGCGAACCTTGAATCCGTGCGGACGTACGAGGGCACCGACGAGGTGCATACCCTGGTCCTGGGCCGGCACATCACAGGCCTCGACGCTTTCCACTGACCCCAGGACCTAGGCCGAGAACCCGCCGTCCGCCTTGATCAGCTGCCCCGAAACCCAGCGGCCGGCCGGGGAGAGCAGGAACGCCACGGTCGCGGCTACGTCAGCCGGGGTACCCAGCCTGCCGGTGGGCTGCTGCGCCGTCAGGGCTGAGCGGACCTCGTCGTCCATCCAGCCGGTATCCACCGGACCAGGGTTCAGGACGTTCGCGGAAATCCCCTGCGGGCCCAGCTCACGCGCGGCGGCAATCACGATCCGGTCCAGCGCGCCTTTCGAAGCGCCGTACGGAAGGTTGAACGCCGTGTGGTCGCTGGTCAGCGCAACGACCGCGCCGCCGTCGTCCGTTGCCTGCCGCGCGAACGCGGCAATCAGCTGCCAGCTGGCGCGGGTGTTCACGGCGAAGTGCCGCTCAAAGGATTCCAGGCTGGTGTCCAGGACGCCCGAGTCGACGGACTCCGCGTGGCTGAGCACCAGGCCCTGCAGCGGCCCGGCCAGCTGCACGGCGTCGGCGACGAGCCTGTCCGGCACCGCGGGGTCCTGCAGGTCAGCGGGCAGCGTATGGACCGTGGCGCCGATGGCTTCGAGCTCGGCGGTCAGGCGGAGGACGTCGTCGGGTTGGCTCCCCCACGGCATGCGGGCGTCGTAGCCGGCCCAGTAGGAAATGACCAGGTCCCAGCCGTCCGCCGCCAGCTGCCGGGCGATGCCGGCGCCGATGTTCTCCAGCCGTCCGGCGCCGGTGACCAGGGCAACGGGGCGGGCAGGGACGGCTGCAACGGGTTCCATCCGACCAGCCTAGCGGCCGCCGGCGTCAGGCCGGCGCGGGCTCCGCTTCCTGCGGAGTGCGGTTCCTGCGGATGGTGGCGCTGATGACCGCGGCGATGGTGCACATGGCCGCGGCGCCAAACCAGGCGTAGGTGTAGTGGCCGGTGGCATCGCGCAGGGCGCCGGCGGCGATGGCGGCCGCGGCGGCGCCCAGCTGGTGGGCGGCGAAGACCCAGCCGAAGACCACGCTGCCGTCCGCTCCGAACGTCTCCCGGCAGATCGCCGCCGTCGGCGGGACGGTGGCCACCCAGTCGAGGCCGTAGATCACCACGAACACGATCATGCTGGGCTGGACCTCGGCGTTCAGCAGCAGCGGAAGCACCAGGAGACCGATGCCGCGGAACTGGTAATAGACCGCGAGCAGGACGCGGGGGTTAAAGCGGTCGGTGAGCCAGCCGGAGGCGATGGTCCCCACGATGTCAAAGATTCCGACGACGGCGAGCAAGCCTGCGGCGGTGGTTTCCGGCATGCCGTGGTCGTGGGCGGAGGGGATGAAGTGGGTGCCGATCAGGCCGTTGGTGGTGGCGCCGCAAATGGCGAAGCCGGCGGCGAGCGCCCAGAACGTGCGGACCCTGCTGGCCCGGCGGAGCACCTGCAGGGCACGGACGGCGGCGTTGGGGCGGTCCCCCGGTGCTGCGGCGGGCTGTTCCACCGCCCCACCCTCCGCGGGAGCGGCTCCATAAGGCAGCACCCCTGCGTCGGCGGCCGAGTTTTTGAGGAACTTCAACACCAGCGGCACCACGGCCAGGGCGCCGGCGGCAATCAGCAGCGATGCCTGCCGCCAGCCGGGGTCCTGCGCCAGGATGGCAATGAAGGGAAGGAAGACCAGCTGGCCCGCGGCGCTGCCGGCCGTAAGGATGCCGATCACCAGCCCGCGGCTCCTGCTGAACCAGGTGTTGGCGATGGTGGCGGCGAAGACCAGCGCCATGGAACCGGTGCCCAACCCGATCAGCAGCCCCCACGTGAGCAGGATCTGCCAGGACTGGTTGACCAGCACGGTCAGCGCGCTGCCCATGCCGATCAGGACCAGTGCCGTGGCGGTAACGGCGCGGATCCCGAAGCGTTCCATCAGCGCGGCGGCAAACGGAGCCGTCAGGCCGAACAGGACCAGGTTGATGCTGACCGCTGCCGAGAGGACTGTAGTTGACCAGCCGAACTCCTGCTGCAGGGGCACCATGAGGACGCCGGGGGCGGCCCGGAAGCCGGCTGCCCCGACCAGGGCGAGGAACGCCACGGCGGCCACGATCCAGGCGGGGTGCAGGCGGCGGCGCGGTCCGCGCGGCTGGAAGGCTTGAGCCGCCGGAATGTCGGCTGCTTCGTCCGGCAGGGTGCTCACTGTACTGCTTCCTTCCCGGCTGCGGTGGACAGCCGGATGGGCTGTTCGGACCGGGACCGGCTGTGCCAGCTGGTGTTGGCCGCCGTGAGCCGCTCGCCGCATTCGGTGCAGGTGTCGGCCGAAGTGGTGGGTTTTCCGCAGCCGGCGTGGATCACGTAAAGGTGGGCCTGGTCCGAGGGCGCAGGCAGGTGCTTTTCCGCCCAAATGGTGACAGCGTTCAGGACCGGGAGCGCATCTTCACCTTTTGGGGTGAGGACGTACTCCTGGCGGGTGCGGCCGCCGTCGTCGTAGGCCCTCTTCGCGAGCAGCCCTGACTCCACCAGGCCGGCCAGGCGTTTGGTGAGCACGGAGTCCGCCACTTCCAGCCGGGCCTTCATGGCGTCGAAACGGCCGTTGCCGAAGAAGACCTCGCGGAGGACCAGGATGGACCAGGGGTCACCCAGGATGTCCAGGCCGCGGGCCATGCTGCAGCTGCGTTGGGACCAGTCGGAACGAAGGGGCATGCCTGAACCCTAGCTGACTTCCCTAAAGAAAGCCAGCCCCCGCGAGATAACGGCAGTCCGGGGCGCGGACACTGCGGTGAAGTGCCATCTCGCGGGGAGGGGTTACGGGATCGCGGAGAACGCCTGGTCCAGGTCTGCGACCAGGTCCTCCACGTCCTCGATGCCGCAGGACAGCCGGAGCAGGTTGACCGGGACAGCGAGTTCGGTGCCCTTGACCGAGGCGTGCGTCATTTCGGACGGGTAGTTCATCAGCGACTCGATGCCGCCCAGCGATTCGGCGAGGGTGAACACCGACGTGGCCTCGGCCACCTTCCGGGCAGCCGCCTCGCCGCCCTTGAACTGGACCGAGACCATGCCCCCGAAGCTGCGCATCTGCCGCTTGGCCAGCTCGTGGCCGGGGTGCGTGGGCAGGCCCGGGTACAGGACCGCCTCGACTTCGGGCCGCTCCAGCAGCCATTCGGCCACGGCCTGGCCGTTGGCGCTGTGCCGGTCCATCCGCACGCCCAGGGTCTTCAGGCCGCGGGTAGTGAGGAAGGCATCCATCGGCCCGGACACGGCGCCGACGGCGAACTGGACGAACCCGATCTTCTCGGCCAGTTCGGCGTCCTTCACCACCACGGCGCCGCCAACAACGTCGGAGTGGCCGCCGATGTATTTGGTGGTGGAGTGGACTACGACGTCGGCGCCCAGGGCAAGCGGGTTCTGCAGGTAGGGGGACGCGAAGGTGTTGTCGACCACCAGGAGGGCCCCGGCGTCGTGCGCTATCCCGGCGAGCGCGGCGACGTCGGTGATCTTCATCAGCGGGTTGGATGGCGTCTCCACCCACACGAAGCGGGTCTTGTTGGCGGCGACGGCGCTGCGGACGGTGTCCAGGTTGGCCATGTCCACCGGGGTGTTGCCGATGCCCCAGTCCCCCAGCACGCGGCTGATCAGCCGGTACGTGCCGCCGTAGGCGTCGTTGCCGAGCACGATGTGGTCTCCGGGGCGGGTCAGTGCCCGGATGAGGGCATCTTCCGCGGCGAGCCCGGAGCTGAAGCTGTAGGCATGGGTGCCGAGCTCCAGGGCGGCGAGCTGTTCCTGCAGGGCATCGCGCGTCGGGTTGCCGCCGCGGCCGTACTCGTAGCCGCTGCGCAGCCCGCCGATCCCGTCCTGGGCGTAGGTGGAGCTGAAGTGCAACGGCGGCACCACCGCTCCGGTGCGGGGTTCGAAAGCCTGTCCGGCGTGGACGGCGCGGGTGTTGAAGCCTTGGTTTTCGGAGGCGGACATGGTGCTCCTTTGCGGGGAAACGTGCAGGGGTTCAGTGGCTGAGGTAGGCCAGCAGGTCGTGCCGGGTCAGGATGCCCACGGGCGCGCCCACGAAGGTGACCATAAGGGTATCCGAGTCAGAGAGCAGTTCCCTGGCGGCGGAGATGGTTTCCAGCGATCCGATCACGGGCAGCTTGGGGCCCATGTGCTCGGAGATCTTGTCCGTCAGCTTTGCTTCGCCGCGGAACAGTTTGGCGGTCAGGGTGCGCTCGTCCACGGCACCCAGGACTTCGCCCATGACCACGGGCGGTTCTTGGGAGAGGACCGGGATATGGCTGACGCCGAACTCGGTCATGATGTTGATGACGTCGCGCACGGACTCGTTGGGGTGGATGTGCACCAGGTCCGGGAGCTCGCCATTCTTGGACTTGATGACCTCGCCCACGGAGGTTTCCTCCCCGCCGGAGAGGAAACCGTAGGACCGCATCCATTGGTCGTTGAAGATCTTGGCCAGGTAGCCGCGGCCGGAGTCGGGCAGGATGACGACGACGACGGCGCTTTCCGGCAGGTCGCGGGCCGCCTGCAGCGCGGCGACCACGGCCATGCCCGAGGAACCGCCCACCAGCAGGCCCTCTTCGCGGGCCAGCCGCCGGGTCATGGTGAAGGAATCGGCGTCGCTGACGGCGATGACCTCGTCCGGGATGGACTTGTCGTAGTTGGCCGGCCACATGTCCTCGCCCACGCCTTCAACGAAGTAGGGCCTTCCGGTGCCGCCTGAGTAGACCGAACCCGCGGGGTCCGCGCCGATGATCCGGACCACGCCGCCGTCGGATTCCGGCCGGTGCGCCGAAACCTCCTTCAGGTAGCGGCCGGTGCCGGTGATGGTGCCACCCGTGCCGGCGCCGATGACGCAGTGGGTCACCCTGCCGTCGGTGTCCCGCCAGATTTCGGGACCGGTGGTCTTGTAGTGGCTGCCCGGCGCGGCCGGGTTGGAAAACTGGTCCGGCTTGTACGCGCCCGGGGTCTCGCGCGTGATCCGGTCCGAGACCCCGTAGTAGCTTTGCGGGCTGTCCGGCGGAACCGAGGTGGGCGTCACCACCACTTCGGCGCCGTAGGCCTGCAGGACGGCGCGCTTGTCCTCGCCCACTTTGTCCGGGACCACGAAGACGCACTTGTAGCCCTTCTGCTGGGCCACGAGGGCCAGGCCTACGCCCGTGTTGCCCGAGGTCGGTTCCACGATGGTGCCGCCGGGCTTCAGCTTGCCCTCGCGTTCGGCGTCGTCGATCATCTGCGCCGCGATGCGGTCCTTGATGGAACCGCCGGGGTTCAGGTACTCCAGTTTGACCAGGACGGTGGCCCTGATGCCCTCGGTGACGTGGTTGAGCTTGATGAGCGGGGTGTTGCCGATGAGGTCCAGGACGGACTGGGCGTACTTCATAGATACAAAGCTACCGCTTCCTGCGGGCCGTTCCCTGCCGGGGGTGCGAGGATAGGCCGGTGAAGCAGTTCGCATGGCTGAAAGCCGCCCGCAGCTATCTGCTGCCCGGCGCTGCCCTGGCCGCAGGGGCAGCCACTTTGGCCGCCGGGGCCCTCCCCCTCCCCGCCTTCGGGGAGCTTGCGTCCCGGACCATCCCCATCCTGGCCTTCGTGCTGGCGATGTCCCTGGTGACCGAACTGGTGGACGAGGCGGGGCTGTTCAAGGTGCTGACGGACCGGCTGGCCGCCTTCGGCCGAGGCCGGGTGTTCTCCCTGTGGCTGCTGGTGGTGGCCGTGGCGGCGGTCTCCACCGTGTTCCTTTCCCTGGATACCACGGCCGTGCTGGTTACTCCCGTGGTGGTGCTCCTGGCTGTCCATGCCCGGATTCCGCCGCTGCCGTTCGCCCTGACCAGTATTTGGCTGGCGAACACCGCATCCCTGCTGCTTCCGGTGTCCAACCTGACCAACCTTCTGGCCCAGGACCGGCTGGGCCTGAACCCGTTGCAGTTCGCGGGCCTGGTGTGGGGTCCGGCGCTGGTGGGCCTGCTGGTTCCGGTCGTGCTGCTCTGGCTGGCTTTCCGGCGGGACCTGCGGGGAACGTACGGGCCGCAGCCTGCGCACCGGGTGGGAGACCGGCTCCTGCTGCGGGCCGCGGCGGCCACCTTGCTGGTACTGCTGCCCGCCCTGGTGTCCGGGGTTCCAGTGCAGTATCCGGCCCTGGCGGCCGCGGCCGTCCTGCTCGCCGTCTTTGCGTGGCGGCGGCCGGCGGTCCTGCGCTGGTCGATGGTGCCGTGGCGCCCGCTGATGCTGACCGTAGGCCTGTTCATGCTGATGGAGGCCCTGCACGCGCATGGGTTGACCGACCTGCTGGCGGGGGTGGCCGGGGCCGGGGACAGCCTGCCTGCCCTGCTGCAGCTGGCCGGGGTGGGAGCGGGGGCGGCAAACGCCGCAAACAACCTGCCGGCCTACCTGGCGCTGGAACCGGTGGCCGGCTCCCCTGCCCGGCTTGCCGCCCTGCTGATCGGAGTCAACCTGGGCCCGCTGGTAAGCCCCTGGGCATCCCTGGCCACGCTGCTCTGGCACGAACGGCTGCGGGTGCTGAATGTTCCGATCCGCTGGGGCGGGTTCGCCCTGGCGGGGCTTGTGGCCGTTGCGCTGACGGTTCCGCTGGCCGTCCTGGCGCTCTGGCTGGCGTCCGGGACGCCCTGAGCGTACCGGTCAGCTGCCCGCGGCCGCGCCCCCTTCGCCGGCGGGAAGGTTCTCCCAAAGACCCAGCACGTTTCCTTCCGGATCCCTGAAATAGGCGGTGTAGCCCATCCCGGGAATCTCATTCCTGGGCACCACCACCTACCCGCCCAGCTCCTCCACGGCCTTGAGGGTGGCGTTGATGTCCGGCACGTCAATGGTGATGACCGGGCTGGTGATCTGCCCTTCCCTGGCCATCATTCCGCCGTTGATGGCCCCTGGAGTTGTTGATTGCCCGGCGTCGTCCATTCCCGTGGTGATGACCATGGTGTAGTCCATGCCGGGCACCGGTTCGATCCGCCAGCCCAGTGCCTCCCGGTAGAACTTCCTGGCCCGGTCCTGGTCGTCGGCGGGGATCTCGAAATGCACTACTCCACCCATGGTGGCCCTCCTTTTTTCGCACCGCTTTCTTTGCACCGCTTTCTTTGCAACGCGGCGATCGTAAACCCGGGTTCCAAGGAGGAGAAGGGACTATGGTCCCGCCGCTGTCGGCGGTCCGTGGGACGATGGGAAACATGACGATCGCAGAGGCACCTCCCCGGCTGGCGGCCGCGGCGGACATGTCCGCGCGGTGGTATCCGGGGGCGCCCTACAGCCTTTCCCGTACCCTCGGACCGCTCCTGCGCGGCAACAGCGATCCCTCGTTCTTCGTGCAGGGCGACGTCATCTGGAACGCGTTGACGACGGCGGCAGGCCCGGCAACACTGCGGCTCGCCCCCGCGGGCGGTGAAGCGGGCGGCCCGCTCGTGGACATCCAGGCCTGGGGCCCCGGCGCCGCGGCAGCCGTGGCAGCAGCGCCGCGCCTCCTCGGGGCCGACGACGACTGGCAGGGTTTCGATGAACCGTCCTTCCACGCCACGCTCCCCCGGATGGTCCGCGAGGCGCGGCGGCGCAGCATGGCCATCCGGCTGCCTGCAAGCGGACGCATGGTGGATCAGCTGGTGCCGATCATCCTGGAACAAAAGGTGACGGTGATCGAGGCGCGGCGTGCCTACCGGTACCTGGTGCATCGATACGGGACTCCGGCTCCCCCCGCCGGGACGTCCACGCCGGGCGGCCTGGTCGTGGCGCCAACGGCCGAACAGTGGCTGCAGGTTCCCAGCTGGGAGTGGCACAAGGCCGGGGTGGGGCCGCAGCGGTCGGCCACCGTGATGCGGGCGCTGCGCTCCGCCGCGGCACTCGAACGCCTCGCCACGCTGCCGGCCGCGCTCGCCGCGGAAAAGATGCAGGTCATCCCGGGCATCGGGGTGTGGACTGCCGCCGAGGTGGTGCAGCGCACGCACGGCTGCCCGGACTCCATCTCCGTGGGCGACTACCACCTCGCTGCCTATGTGGGGGCAGCCCTGACCGGACGCAGGACCGACGACGCCGGCATGCTCCGGCTGCTGGAACCGTGGCGGGGGCACCGGCAACGCGTGGTGAGGATGATCCAGGCCACCGGTTTCCGCAAGCCCACCTTCGGCCCCCGGATGACCATCCAGGACCACCGGGGGCACTGACCGGCGCATCCTTCTTGCGCCTCTTCCGCACATCACTGCTTGATCCGCCCTGCGATGGGTACGGCCACAGGTGACAGCCTCCCGCGGGGGCGGAACGCGGCACCACGACGGAAAGGACTCCAATGGCTTCCCCTTCAGGCAGCTCGGACCCGGCAGCAGATGAAAAGGTGCGGCTCCAGCTAGCCATCTTCGACGTCACCCGGGAGGCTGACGGCAGGAGCCTGGCCGAGATCCGGGAGATGCTGCTCGCCGCCTTTGCGCGTTACGAAGTGGAGCCGCCGCCGGCAACCTGGGTGGAGTCGGTGGCGTCGTCAGCCTTCTACGGCGAGCCGTATATCGTGGATCTTTCCGCGGCAGTGGCGGCGGACGCCTTGGCGCCCGCCCCCGACGGAGACGTGCGCGAACGGCTGGCAGCCCGGCGCGAACTCCAGCAGGAGAAGCTGCCGGCGGATATCTTCCCGGCGCCGTCGGAGTGGAACGTCCCGGTCACCGAAGCCGCGGACGGCAGCACCCGCACGGTCTCGCTGACCAAGTGGGACAGCGGCGTGGTCCTGGCCGTGGCCGCGCTGGCGGCAGCGGTGGTGGCCGTCATTGCAGTCCGGGCAGGCACCTACCGGCGCAGGGCGGCAGCCTAGCCCCGGAGAGTCAGAGCCCCAGCCGGGCCACGGCCTCCTCCCGCATCTGCACCTTGCGGATCTTCCCCGAAACAGTCATGGGGAAACTCTCGCGGACCTCCACATAGCGCGGGATCTTGTAATGCGCCAGCTTCCCGCGGCAGAACTCCGCGAGCGCCGCAGCGTCCAGCGGGTGGGCCCCCGGCTTGAGGATGATGCAGGCCATGAGCTCCTCGCCGTACTTGGGGTCAGGGACGCCGATCACCTGCACGTCCTGGATGGCAGGGTGCGTGTAGAGGAACTCCTCGATTTCCCGGGGGTAGATGTTTTCACCGCCGCGGATCACCATGTCCTTGATCCGGCCCTCCACCACCACGTAGCCGTCCTCATCCATCCGGGCGAGGTCGCCGGTGTGCATCCACCCGTCGGCGTCGATTGCCTCTGCGGTCTTGTCAGGCTGGTTCCAGTACCCGGCCATGACCGCGTAGCCTCGGGTGCAGAGTTCGCCGATCTGGCCGCGTTCCAGTTCCCCGCCGGTGGCGGGGTCCACGATCCGGCTTTCCAGCTGCGGCATGGTGCGGCCCACCGTCTCGGTGCGCTGCTGCAGGGTGTCGCCCTTGCGGGTCATGGTGGACACCGGGGAAGTCTCGGTCATGCCGTAGCAGATGGCCACGTCCACCATGTGCATTTCCGAGATCACCCGGTTCATCACCTCGATGGGGCACAGTGAACCGGCCATGACGCCGGTGCGGAGGGTGGAGAGGTCGTAGGAGGCGAAGTCGGGCAGGGCGAGTTCGGCGATGAACATGGTCGGGACTCCGTACAGCGAGGTGCCGGCAAAGTCCTGGACTGCCTCCAGGGCTGCCGCCGGCGAGAAGCCGCGGCCGGGGATGATGGTGGCGGCGCCATGGCTGAGCGCGTTGAGGTTGCCAATCACCATGCCAAAGCAGTGGTAGAACGGCACCGGAATGACCACGCGGTCCCGCTCGGTGTACCCCAGCAGCTCACCAATGGCATAGCCGTTGTTCAGGATGTTGTGGTGGGTCAGGGTGGCGCCCTTGGGGAACCCGGTGGTGCCGGAGGTGTACTGCAGGTTGATGGGGTCGTGCGGGCTGAGCTCGGCCATGCGGGCTTTCAGGGCAGCATGGCCGACGTCGTCCGCGCGCCTGAGCAGTTCGGTGTACGTGAGTTCGGCGTCGCCTTGGGGGCTGCCGGCGTCCAGCGCGTCCAGCCCGTGGTCCGGGAGGAAGACCAGTTCGTGCAGGTCCGGGCAGGTCAGGAGTGCCTGGCGGGCCATGGCCACATAGTCGCTGTTCTGGTCCGACGGTGCGGTGAACAGCATGCGCATGCCGTTCTGCTTGACCACGAACTCGAGTTCGTGGCTCCGGTAGGCCGGGTTGACGTTGACCAGGATGGCGCCGGCCTTGGCGGTGGCGTACTGCAGCAACGTCCACTCGGCGCAGTTGGGGCTCCAGATGCCCACCCGCTCCCCCTTGGCCACCCCCACGGCCAGGAGCGCCCGTGCCAGCCGGTCGACGTCGTCGTTCATCTTGGTGTAGCTCCAGCGGCGCGCATCCGCGCCCGGCACCGGGGCGGCCTCGATCAGGGCGTCATGCAGCGGGAACTGCGCGGCCACGCGTTCAAAGTTCGCGCCAATGGTTTCCTCCAGGAGCGGGACGTCAGTGTCCCCGGCTGTGTAAGCACGCATGCTGGCACGCTACCAACCCGATGGCGGCAGGAGAAGGAGGACAGGGCCGGAAGCCGGCGCAACACGGCCGGAACGCCCCATGGCGCCCGGTATTGTGAAATCCATGAGTGCACCCATTGACCTTGTAGCAACGTTCATCCCCAACGAGGGCGAGTTCTTCCGCGTGAAGCTGGCCTTGGAAATCGCGATCGATGAGGTGGTGAAGGAGCCCGGCTGCATCCGTTACGAGCTCACCGAAGCAACCGAGGAGAAGCTGGTGCTGACCGAACAGTGGGCGTCCGAGGGGGATCTGGACAAGCACTCGAAGGGCACCGCCGTGCAGGACCTGAACGAGTCGCTCAGCGCGCTGCTGGCCGAACCGGTCACGGTGGAGCGCGTCTGAGGCAGACGCAAAAAGTGCAGGACCTCCGGTGGGAGGTCCTGCACTTTTGCTTTAAGGGGTCTTAGAAATCCGGGATCTGCGTGCCGTCCTGGGGAACACCCTGCGAACCGGCCGGCTTTCCGGCGGAAGCCGCCGCTTCCTCCCGCTGGCGGGCCACATGGGCGTGGACCTCTTCCATGTCCAGCGCCTTCACGGCGTCCACCACCTGTTCCAGCTGCTGGGCGTTCAGCGCGCCGGGCTGCGAGAACACCAGGACCTTCTCGCGGAAGGCCATCAGCGTGGGGATGGAGGTGATGCCTGCCTCTGCCGCGAGCTGCTGCTCCGCTTCGGTGTCCACCTTGGTGAAGAGGACATCCGGGTGCTTCTCGGAAACTGCCGCATAGGTGGGGCCGAACTGCTTGCAGGGGCCGCACCATTCTGCCCAGAAATCGACCAGGACAATGTCTTTGCCTTCGATCGTCGCTGCGAACTGTTCACCTGTGATGTCAAGGGTTGCCATGTGTCCACGGTACGCGTCCCGCCGGTGCGTGTCGCGGTTGTTCGCTCCCCGCGTCATTGGGAATACGGGTAAGGACGACGGCGGCGGGACGGTTCAGGAGACGGCGCCCCAAAGGTGCGGGGCGGGTGTGCGGCTGCCGGGGAGGGCGCTGGAGGCGCGCCAGTCGTGGATCCAATCCGGGAGCACCAGGTCGGCCGGAGGGGCACCGAATTCGGCCATGATGTCCTCCTGGCTGACCGGACCGGCCTTGGTGACCAGCCGGGTGGCGATGTAGGCACGCGCATAGATCTCGCCGTCGGCCACCATGCGTTGTTCGAAGTAGATCGCCTTGGTGTCCAGCCCGATGATCCGGGTTTCGATGGCGTACTCCTGCCAGAGCTGCAGGGACTTGCGGAAGGAAATGGTTTCCGCGGACACCACCGGGCTCCAGCCGCGGCGGCGCATCCGCTTCCAGACGCCGCTGCGGACCATCAGGTCGAACCGGCCCAGGTCCATCAGGGACAGGTACATGCCGTTGTTCACATGCAGGGCGATGTCGATGTCCGTGGGCAGGACGCGCAGCGCCAGGGAAGCCGGGTCCCACACGGACAGCGGCTGGCGGCGGCGGGAGCGGAAGAGCATCAGGAGGGTTCTCAGGAGCAGGTGCATGCGTCAATGTTACCCGCCAGTAACATTTTGCGGCAGGTGCTGCGCGGCCCCTCCCCCGTAGGATTTCCTGCATGACGCAGCAACGCTACCGGGCCTTGGCGGAGTGGCCCCTCATGGCTACGGCGCTGATTTTCCTTGGTGCGTATGCCTGGCAGGTGATCGGCCGGGTGGAGGGCAGCGGGGCAGACTGGCTTGAAGGGCTGATGTGGGCCACCTGGTGCGTCTTCGTCCTGGACTACGCCGCGAACCTGTGGCTGGCGGAGAACCGCAGGCAGTGGTTCGTCCGGAACCTGCATGAGCTGCTGATCGTGGCGCTGCCGTTCTTCCGGCCCCTGCGCCTGCTGCGCCTGGTGACGCTGCTGTCGGTTCTGCACCGGACGGTCGGCGAAACGCTCCGCGGCCGGGTGGTGACGTACGTGGCATCCTCCGCAGCGCTGCTGGTCTTCGTCGGCGCCCTGGCGGTGCTGGATGTGGAGCAGTGGGCGCCGGACGCCAGGATCACCACCTTCGGCGATGCCCTTTGGTGGGCCACGGCCACCATCACCACGGTGGGCTACGGGGACATGTACCCCGTCACGGCCATCGGGCGGCTCGTGGCCACTGCGCTTATGATGAGCGGCATCGCGGTCCTGGGTGTGGTGACCGCGTCCATCGCCTCCTGGCTGGTCCAGCGGGTGGAGGATACGGCTGAGACGGTGGCCGAGGCCGTAGAGGAGCCGTTGCGCATCGAGGTGACCGAACTGGTGGCTGAGATTGCTTCGCTCCGGCGCGAGATCGCGGAACTGCGGGAACGCCGGACACTGTAGCCCGCCGCAGCCCCTGCGTCCGCCCCCCCAACGCGTGCTGCGGTTGCAAGGGCGCGCGGGAGGCAAGTATCCGGGCTTCACGGCCTGAGTAGCGGCGCCGCCCCCGGCGGGTAGCGCAGCCTAAAACTCGGGTAATTCCTACTGGTGCCCGCGCTGCGGCGTCATTCCTAGACTCGGGATTCCTAGGACCAAACATGCACTGGCAGGTCCCCCGGGTGGCTTCCGGGAATGCCCGCCTTCACGCGGAGCTCCGCATTTTCTGGGTATGCGGGTGCCTCCAACCTGTGCCGCCTGCGGCTTCGGCAGATGCCGGGGCCGGCGGCGCATTACATCTCGATCCGTCCGGCGACCTGGCATGCCCCAAAGGCACTGCCTGGCCGGACCGTACCCGGATGGGCCTACCCATGAAACAGAAAGAATTCACCTCACCCGACGGCACGAGCAGAAGCTTCGCCACCGACGAACCAAGGACGGACCTTAACACCGTCCGCCCGGCCATCAGCAACAAGTTGTGGGCCGGCATGGCAACAGCGGCCGTGGTGGCCGCAGTGGGAGTGGGCGCCATGGCAGCGCCTCCCGCCACCTTCAGCGGCGGGGCCACGACGGCGGCCCAGGTGGCAGAGGCCGCTGCAGCGCCGGCAACAAGTACACCCGCCGAGCCCGCACCATCCGGCAGCGGCAGCGAGGGTGACCAGGCTGCCGCACCGGCTGCCGCAGCTCCGGCGGCCGAAGCAGCACCGGCAGCGCCGGACCCGGTTCCCGCCCCCGCCCCGGAACCCGCCCCCGCTCCGGCCCCCGAACCGGCCGGTGACCCCAATCTGTACACCGTGGCGCCGGGCGACACCGTCGGCGCGATCGCCGCCAGCCATGGCGTAGACATGAACGCGATGCTGGCGGCCAACGGACTGAGCGCCTACAGCATCATCTACCCGGGCCAGGCACTCCTGCTGACCGGTCCCCCGGTGGCGGTGGCGGCAACTGCCCCGGCTCCGGCGGCTGCCGCACCCGCACCCGCAGCGGCGCCGGCTCCTGCCGCCGCCCCGGCACCCGCGCCGGCACCCGCAGCGCCCGCCATCCGGACCATCTACGTTGCCGGCTCCGGCGGCCAGGCCATGGTGGACGCCTGCATCGGGCCGATCCACTTCACGCCAAACGACGGCTACTCGCTGTTCATCACCGAGCACGACTTCTGCGGCGGGTGGGCACGGTTCTCCGGCATCGGCGCGGGTGAGACGGTGAGCATCCCCGGCTATGGCACGTACACCGTGACCGGCCGCGGAACAGTCCCCAATCCAGGCACCACCAACGATGTGATTGCGGTCTTCGGCGGCTTCCCCCGGGCCATCCTGCAGACCTGCATCCCGGGCACCAGCCAGATGCTCCTGATCGCACTGAACTGATCCGCCCAGCCAGCACTCCACAAGCTTGTCCGCGGGTCCGGCCCCCATGGGGTGGATCCGCGGACAAGGCCACGATGCGCCGCCGGTGCTACACGCCGTGCCGCTCCGAGATGTGTTCAACCAGTTCGCCCACGCGCTGCTCGGAGTAGTTGCGCGCGATGTCGCCCTGGCTGATGATGCCCACCAGCCTGTGGTCCGAGATCACGGGAAGGCGGCGGACCTGGTGCTTCTCCATCATGTCGATGGCAGCGTCAACATTGGCGTCGGCGTCGATGCAGTACGGCTTGCCCGAGGCGAGGTCGCGGGCCATCATCTGCCCGGGGTCGCGGCCGGCGGCGACGCACTTGAGCACGATGTCGCGGTCGGTGATCATGCCCTTGAGCCTGCCGTCGTCCCCGCAGATCGGCAGGGCGCCGCAGTCGAGGTCCATCATCATCCGGGCCGCGTCCACGAGGGACTCGCTTTCACCGATGCATCGCGCATCCGTGGTCATGAATTCACGTACAGCACTCATTGGCTCCTCCTTCATCGATGGATTATCGACGCAGGGCATCGGGCGCGTGCGCCGATTCTGCCAGACTACGCCCGCACCATCTTGGTGTCGACGGCGATTTGCGGCTCCGCGAAGGCCGGCCGCCACGAGTGCCGGACAACAAAAAACCTCCGGAACCTGATGGTTCCGGAGGTCTTTCCTTGGGTGGCAGATGAGGGATTCGAACCCCCGTAGGCGTTGCCAGCTGATTTACAGTCAGCCCCCTTTGGCCGCTCGGGTAATCTGCCGAACTTCAAAGAAGTACCCGCCGATGCAGTGTTCGGAGCGTCCGTTTCCGGGCCGTTCCGCTTCAGTAACCGCGGGCAAGACAACTTTACAGAACTTCCGCCGAAGAATCGAATCGAGCTCCGGGATGCCCCCGAAAGCCAGCACCGGCGCGGAAAACCCCCGGGTCACGAGCCGCCGAGGATGCGCCCGGCAAGCTTGGCCTCGAAGCTTAGGGCCTGCTCCTCGGTGATCTGGTTCAGCTGCACGGCCCGCTGCAGGTCCGCCCGCACCCCGTCCATCCGGGACGAGGCATCCGCCGCCGGGCTGAAGATAATGGAGGCCGCCACCGCAGCTGCGGCCACGGATGTCGCCGCCGTTGCCACCGCCCCCGCTGCTGCTGTCGTGGTGCGGGTGACGTAACGGGCGGCTTTGCGGTGCATGGTGTTCCCTTCGAACTGCGGTACAACTGCTCCAACTCTGGCCGGCGCTCCTTCGTTCCTTCAGGGTGTCCGCTGAGAGGGAACTGTGAATCCCGCACCCCCACCCGCCCGTGCATCCGTACTAGGCTGGATGGCAGTGATTTAGGCCCTGTTCCCGCGCAGGGCTCCCATCAACAAAGGAGAGTCATGGCAGGCGAGTCAACGTTCGACGTCGTAAGCAAGGTGGACAAGCAGGAAGTCGCCAACGCCCTCAACCAGTCGCAAAAGGAAATTGCCCAGCGCTACGACTTCAAGGGCGTTGGCGCGGAGATCGACTTCAGCGGCGAGAAGATCCTCATGAAGGCCAACTCGGAGGAACGGGTCAAGGCCGTCCTGGACGTCTTCCAGTCCAAGCTGATCAAGCGCGGCATCTCGCTGAAGTCCCTGGACAGCGGCGAGCCCTACGCCTCCGGCAAGGAGTACCGCCTGGAAGCTTCCATCAAGGAAGGCATCGCCCAGGACCTCGCGAAGAAGATCAACAAGCTCATCCGCGACGAAGGGCCCAAGTCGGTCAAGTCCCAGATCCAGGGCGACGAACTGCGGGTCTCCTCCAAGTCCCGCGACGACCTGCAGGCCACCATGGCCCTGTTGAAGGACTTCGACGAAGCCGACCTGCAGTTCGTGAACTTCCGCAGCTGATCTCCGCGCCGCGGTTTTCGACGCGCCTGCAGTTTTCCGATGCAGCTGAAGGCCGGCGCACCCCATATA
>NZ_JWTB01000027.1 GCF_000813845.1 Pseudarthrobacter phenanthrenivorans | reverse complement strand
TCTTGGCAGTCTCCGCAACACTCTGCGCCGCGGATGACGCCTCGCCGGCAACGTTGGAGGCCTCCTGCTTGGCCGCCTGGGTCTTGGAGGTGTCACCGGTACCCACTGGGTACGTGGTCTCCGAAACCGCAGCTGTTGTGCCGTAGGGATCTGGGATTCCCGGCTCGGTTGCGGTGCGGGGTGTCTGGGGCCATTGGTTCTCTGTCATCTTCGCTCTCTTTCCGAAAGGGGTAGCTGGCGATCAAGAACCAGCAGTGCTGGCAACTTAGTAAGCAAGGTTACTAATTAGATACTAAGCACACTTTTCAAATCGAATGCAAGGGTTAATGCCGGGCGGCGGGTTTCGGTGCCACTGAAACGCCCAGGGGGCGGCGCGGTGATAGTAAGCCTACTTGCGGTTAGGTTGCTAAGCATGCTTATTGTAGGAGTGTAGCGACGCAGGGTGACCAGCACTTCGCCACCTACAGGAAGGCCACGGCCGATGACCAGCAATCTCGATCCGGACGCCCGGAGCAGCTACCGCCTCATCACTCTGGCGGCGCGGCTGATCCAGCGGCGCCAGGACGATGCACTGGCCCCCCTAGGCCTCACCCGGGCGGCTGTCATTGCCTTGGAAGGCCTGACGGGGGGTCCATTGAACCAGGAGCAGCTTGCCGATGCCATTAGGGTCCAAAGCCAGACGCTCGGCCGGGTGCTTGCCCGGCTCGAGTCGGCCGGACTTATCACCCGAACGCGCCACGCGTCGGACCGCCGGCAGCTGAAAGTGGAACTGACGGACGCCGGCCTTGCGGCGGTGGACGCAGCCCGGCAGGCAGAAATCAACGCCTATCCGGACGATCCGGACATAGCGTGGAAGGCGCTGCGGGAGGAACTGACGAAGTTTGTGCAGGCCGTTCCCCCTGGCCGGGACACGGGCGTGCTGCCGTTCGCGCCGCCCGAGCACCGGGCAGGACATGCGCACAGGCCCCCGCCCGGGCGGGCAGGAGGCCTGCGCGGCTGGGAACAACCCCGCCAGAACTGAGGATGCCACCGGGCTGGGTGTCGGCACGCTCTGCAATGGCCGTCTCCCTCGCACGTGGTCCTGCATGACACGCTTACGGGCTGTCACTCCACGGTAGCCGCGGGAAAGAGCAGGCTGAAGGGACTTCCGGCCCCGGGCCGATCAGGCCTGGCAGGCGTCCCTCAGGGCCTGGACGGAGCCGGCCGGCACCTGGTCCCCGGCCTCCGCAATCTGGCCCAGCGGCGTCGTAATTTCTGTGGGCACCCCGGCGGTCCGGGCGGCCGAAACCAGCCCCGCCAGCACCTGCTTGTCCGAGGCACTGACCAGGCCGTCCTGGACCACTGCGCAGATCTGACGGTTCAGTTCCTGGGCGGCGGCGGAGGCGGCTTTGGAGGCGGCATCGCTGGCGGCGTTGCCGGCAGCTTCCCCCACTGCGCCGCAGCCCGTAAGCAGCAGCATGGCAGTGCATAGTGCGGTGGCGGGCGCGACGGCGGTGCGGAAGCTCATGCCCCCAGCGTACCGGTGGCAGGTTAACGGCGGGCCGGCACGCCCAGGATGCTGTCCAGCAGTCCGTTCCGGAATTTGCCCTCGGGGTCATGCCGTGCGGCGAGGGAACGGAAGTCGTCGAAGCGCGGGTACAACTGCGCCCAGTCATGCCCGCCGGCGGTGAACAGTTTGCCCCAGTGCGGGCGTGCGCCGAACGGCCGCAGCGCCTCTTCGAGTTCGGGGAGGACGGCTTCCACCTCTGGCTGCAGCGGTTTCCAGGTGAAGTGCAGGGCCACACTTTGTTGCCGGTAGAACGGGCTGAGCCAGAACTCATCGGCCGCGCCGGTCCGGATTTCCGAGACGAACAGCAGGGGCGCCAGCCGGTCCGCCAGGCCACGGACGGCCTGGAGCGCCGCGGGGGCATGCTCAAGGGGAAGGATGAACTCACTCTGCAGTTCGTCCCCGTTGCTTGGGGTGAACTCGTGGCGGAAGTGCGGCAGCCGGTCCAGCCACAGTCCGGGTTGGTCCAGCTGCGCGGTGCAGTTTTCGGCGGACATGTCCGGGAGCGGGTGCCGGGGGCTGACGGCGGCCCTGGCACCGAACAGGCCGGGAAGCGGCGGTTCGCCCTCAACGGCCTTGAGCCAGACCTGGTTGATCCTGTCGCCGGCATAGTCCGTGAACAGGCTGACGCTGTACGCGCTGGACACGATGGCACCGAAATCCGACAGCGCGTTCTCCCAGGGCAGGTCCTCAAGGACCCGTTGGCGCATGGTGAAGCTTGGCCGCACCGACAGTTCCAGGCCGGTGACGATGCCCAGGGCGCCGATGCCCACCACGCTGGCCAGGAATTCGTCCCCGTCCGCCCGGCTGAGAGTGGCGTGCTCGCCGGACGCCCTGACCAGCTCGATGGATTCCACGGCACCCGCAAGTGCCTGGTTGTTCACCCCGGAGCCGTGCGTTCCGGTCTGCACCGCGCCCGCCACCGAGATGTGCGGCAGCGAGGCAAGGTTGTGGATTGCCATGCCGAACTCTTCCAGGGTGCGGCACAGCGCGCCGTAGCTGACTCCGCCGCTGACCCGTACGGTCCCCCGGGCGGTGTCCAGCTCCACCTGCTGCGGCAGGGCGTCGAGAAGCACGTGCACGCCGTCGGTATCGCCCACCCGGTTGAACGAATGCCGGGAGCCGAGCGCCTTCACCCGCGGTGCCGCGGCCACTGCTTCGGCCAGCTCAGCGACGGATTCCGGCCGGACGACGTCCGCGGAGGAGTATTCGAGGTTTCCTGCCCAGTTCTTCATCGGGTGGCTTTCACTTGGGGTCGGTTTCCTCCACTGTCAGCGCTAACAATCCCGCCTGTCAAGGCGCTTCCGCCGTGCGGTCGGAGCTTGTGCAGGCGGGACGCCACCCAGTGGCTCGGCTGATCCAGGCCGGCCGGGAGGCTGGTCGATCCGCTGCCCCTGGCTGCGTTGACCTGCGGCTGGGTGAGGAAGAGTGCACCGGCGAGGTCGGCGCCGTCGAGCCTTGCGTCCCGCAGGTCCGCCCCCAGGAGGTCCGTCGCCGTCAGGTCTACACCCCGCAGGTCGGCTGCGATCAGGCAGGCGCCGTGTAGATCGGCTCCGCACAGCGGGAGCCCCCGCAGGTCGGCCCCCGCCAGGTCAGCGCCGGCCTCCAAGGACGCCCGCCGGCCCGGCGTGGAGTAACCCCCGTCGGTGGATTCCGCGCCGAAGTATCCGGCGCGTGCCTCTTCGCTGACCACACGCAGCGTCTCGCCCACCCGCCGGTGGAGGTACTCGACGTCGGCCGCCAGGAGGTCTTCCAGCCCGCTGTCCGCGACCTTCCGGACTGCGCCCGCCAGGTGCCGCACATCCCCGGCAGTATCCGGGCCGTAGGCCCTTACCGCGGCCTGCCCCAGCAGCCACAGCATCTCGTGCAGTTGGCGCAGGACCCTGAAGGCGGCGAACATACCGGCCGCGGAGTCCGGGTTGTCGCGCCAGCTGACGCCGTGGAACAGCCGCTGGCTGACCGCCTGTCCGGCGCCGAAGCAGTCAAAGACCGTGCAGCCGGTGAAGCCCCGGGGCCGGAGCCGGTCATGGATGGTGCAGGAGAAGTCCGCAGCCAGGTTGGGGCACGGCGTGGCAGGCGGCTTGTCGATGGCGAAGTCCGCCGATCGCGCGAATCCGAAAGCGGTGCAGCACAGCGCGAAGCAGTGTGCGCAGTCAGGCCGGAGGGTGCCCCGGCCGGGGGAATTGTCCGTTGATGAGGGCGTAGTGGGTTTCATGGTGGCTCCCGAAGGTGGTTCCGATAAGGGTGCGGAAGGGAGGGGAACCCAGGGCTGGGTCCCCCTCCCGGGCGCACGGAATCACCGTTCCTGCAAGGAAGGACGGGAACGTCGGATGGCTGGAAGTCAACGGCAAGGAAGGGAAGTCACTGACTCCAGAATATCCCCCTGTGGCTGGTTCAGCGAGGGATCTCCTGACCAGCGGCAGGCGTGGTGCGGGGCGGCGGAACGCGCCGGCGGCCGGTGGCTTCGAACGCGGCGGAAAGGCGGAGCAGGTCTGTGTCGGAGTACGCCTTGCCGGCGAAGGTCAACCCCACCGGCATCCCGATGTCCTCCGCCAACCCCATGGGAACCGTGACGGTGGGGATGCCGAGGTGCCGTGGAACCAGGTTCCCGTTGGCCACCCACACCCCGTTGCGCCAGGCAATGTCCGCCGAGGCGGGGTTGGTGTCGGCATCGGCCGGTCCCACGTCCGAGGCCGCCGGGAACACCACTGCGTCCAGGCCCATCCGGTCCATCCATTCCTCCAGGTCCACGCGGCGGGTTTCCTCCAGTCCGGCCAGGCCGTCGGCCAGGTGCGGAATGCGGTCAAGATCCGGAACGCCGTGTTCGCGGATCCAGGCGGGGTAGTCGCTGATGTCGTCATCGAAGCCGTCGTAGCGGTCGGGCAGGGCACCGGCCGGGGCAGGGAAAATGGCGGAACCGTCCACGTCGGCCAGGCGGTTGAGCCGCGGGTCGCCGTTGGCTTCAAGGAAGTCGTTCCACGCCCAGGCGGACAAGTCCACGATTTCCCGCCGGAGGTATTCCGGGGGCACCAGGCCGCGGGTGGCGATGGTGGGTGCGCCGGGACGGTCGCCCTCGTAGTTGGACACTACGGGGAAGTCCACCTCCACCACCTCGGCGCCTGCGGCTTCAAGATCGCGCCGCGCGGCATTCCACAGCTTCAGGATCGAGGCGCGCGTCTCGATCCTCTGCCCGGTGGGTCCGCCGATGCCCGGTGCCGCAGCCGTGCCGGCTTCGGGATCGGCGTTGATGTACATCCGGGGAATGCCGAACCGCTTGCCCGCGAGCACGCCAGCGGCCGCGTCAGCGTCCGGTACGGCCAGGTCAAGGTACGACGGCGGGCGGACGGCGGATGCCTTGGGCACCGGAATCCAGGGCTGGACCCGCCAGAAATCCCCCCGGGTCTCGGTGTCGTCAGCGACCACCACGTCCAGGACTTCAAGCAGGTCGGCCATCGTGCGGGTATGGGGCACCACCACGTCCATGGTGGGCACCAGGGGCCAGTTGCCGCGCACGGAGATGACTCCGCGCGAGGGCGTGTAGGCGCAGAGCGCATTGTTTGACGCCGGTGCCCGCCCCGAGGACCAGGTCTCCTCGGCCAGGCCGAAGGCTGCGAAGCTGGTCGCGGTGGCGGTTCCTGAACCGTTGGACGAACCGGATGCGAAGGCCGCGGTGAGGTAGTTGGCGTTGTAGGGGCTCTCCGCCCGACCATATACCCCGCGCTGCATACCTCCATTGGCCATGGGTGGCATGTTGGTCAGGCCAATCAGCACTGCTCCACCGGCCCGCAGCCGTTCGATGGTGAAGGCGTCCTGTTGGGCCACCAGATCCTTGAATGCCGGCGAGCCGGCTGCCACGGTGAGCCCTTCCACCTGATAGCTGTCCTTCGCCGTATAGGGGATGCCGTCGAGGGGGCCAAGAGTGAAGCCGGCCGCCCTGCGCCGGTCCGACGCCTGGGCCTCCGCAATGGCTTCGGGGTTCAGGACGACGAGGGCGTTCAGGTGTATGCCGGCAGAGTCATACTTCTCGATGCGGTCCAGGTACAGGCGGACCAGTTCCTCGCTGGTCACCTCACCGGAGTCCAGGGCGGCGCGGAGGCGGCTGATGCCGGCCTCCACCACATCGAACTGCCGCTGGGAACGCGGAAGCGGTTGCGTGGGGGCGGTCTTCACCATGACCCTCCGTCCTTGGCCGCAGGCTGCTGCTGCGTGATGCAGTGGATGCCCCCGCCGAAGGCGAAGATGTCGCGGGCGTCCACCAGTTCCACCGTCCGTCCTGGATAGGCCCGCTCCAGGATGCCGGCCGCGATGGCGTCGTTGGGATCGTCGAAGCTGCAGAGCACCACCACGTTGTTGGCGACGTAGTGGTTGATGTAGGACCAGTCCACCCAGCCCTCATCGCCCTTGAGCGTTGTGGGGGCGGGAACGTCGATGATGCGCAAAGGCCTGCCCTGGGCGTCCAGTTGGCCGGCAAGGACTGCCTTCAGCTGCAGGTAGACGGCATGATCGGGGTGCGCGGCATCATCCTGGCGGTGCAGCAGGATGGTGCCTGCCCCGGCGAAGGCCGCCACGATGTCCACATGGCCGCGGGTTCCGAATTCGTCGTAGTCGCGGGTCAGGCCCCGCGGAAGCCAAATGGCCTTGGTGGTGCCGAGTGCAGCGTGGAACTCCGCCTCGACCGATGCCTTGGTGGCGCCGGGGTTGCGGCCCGGATCGAGCTGGACCGTCTCGGTCAACAGCACCGTTCCCTGGCCGTCCACGTGGAACCCGCCGCCTTCGTTCACCAGCGGGCTGGGCCTTACCGGCGCATCGATACCGGCGGCCACGCTCCGGGCCACGTGCTGGTCCTTGTCCCAGGCCGCCCACTCCTGGGCGCCCCAGCCGTTAAAGATCCAGTCAACGGCCACCAGTGATCCATCCTGGCCGTGCACGAAGCTGGGGCCGCTGTCCCGCAGCCAGGCATCGTCAAGTGGAACCTCCACGACGTCGATACCCTCACCCAGCCATTCCCTTGCGGCCGTGGCATCGCGGGGGTCTGCCAGCACGGTGACAGGCTCGTACCGGGCGATGGTTTGGGCAACCCGCGTCCAGGCTGCGCGGGCCCGGTCCAGGGTTGGGCTTCCCACCTGACCAAAGGTGTCGTTCGGCGGCGGGAATCCCATCCAGGTGCGCTGGTGCCTGTCCCACTCTGCAGGCATGCGGAGTTGGGAGTCGGGGGAGGAGTGCCCAGCGGCGGCGTTGCCCCGGGCTTCGGTCGAATAAATGAATGCCATTCATTTATTATGGGGACACCGCAGGCGGTGCGCAAGAGTGTGTCGCATCAGGTCCGGCGTCCCCGATCCACGGCCGCCACGATGGCGCGCCCCAGTTCCGCCGGCTTGGTGAACTGAGGCCAGTGCCCGGTGGGCAGGTCGACGAATTCGACGTCGCCAACCCTTGCCAGTTCCGCCACGAAGGGGTTCCCGGCCGCCATCCATTCACGCAGCATCGCCGAGGGGAATTCGCATGCGATCACCGTGGCGGGTACCCCATACCGGCGTTCGTCATGCAGGTGCTGCCGTCCGTACGCCACACCGCGGGGCTCGGGGACTGCGCGGGCGCGGAAGGCCTGGCGGAGTTGATCGTCCAGGTCCACCAGGTCGGCGTCGTCGAAACTCTCCCACGGCGGCAGCGGCACGTCGTCGCCTTCGGCCGGCAATTCGTCATTGATGACGCCACCCTCACCCAGCGGCCCGCTGTCGACGTAGATGGCGCGCTCCACCTTCCCTGGCCGCGCGTCCACGGCACCGTGAATGATGGCACCGCCGCCGGAATGGCCCACCAGGACGACCTTGCCGGGCGCATTGTCGATGGCCTCCACGACGGCGTCGATATGGTCCTGCAGGGTTATGCCCGCCCGGTTGGCGTCCGCCGACTCTTTCCCGGGAAGCGTGAGGGGCCGGGGGCGGTGGCCTGCAGCGTCCAATGCAGGCGTCACCGCGTCCCACGATGAGGCGTCCAACCAAAAACCGGGAACCAGGATGATGTCCATGACCGAACCCTACTCCCCGGCCCCGACACGGCAGCAAGGGGTGCTACCGCTTCCGCTTCCGGTCCTTTCCTCCCGTCCGGTTGCCGCGCTCGGCGGCTTCGCGCTCAGCCCAGCGCTGCGACTTTTCCCCGGAGACCACTTTCTGGTGCCACTCACGGTGGTACGCGCGCTGGGCGGCGACGTCGGAGCGCCGTGCAAGCGCGGCCAGCTCCCGCTGCATCTTCTGGTAGGAGTTCCAGCGGCGCAGGGTAAGGGCACCTGTCCCGATCGCCTCCCGGACGGCGCAGCCGGGCTCGTTTCCATGCCCGCAGTCCGCAAACCGGCAGCCGGCAGCCAGTTCCTCCACGTCGCCGAACATCCCGCCCAGGCCCTCCCCGGCGTCGAACAGTCCGAAGCCGCGAACGCCGGGGGTGTCCATCAGCACCGTGCCGTTGGACAGCGGCACCAGCTCGCGGGCGGTGGTGGTGTGCCTGCCCTTGAAGTCCCCGGACCTGACCTCCCCGGTTTGCTGGACTTCGCGTCCCACCAGAGCATTGACAAGGGTGGACTTGCCGGCGCCCGAGGGGCCGAGGAAGACGATGGTGCCGCCGGCCGGAATGCGGGCCAGCAGCTCGTCGATGCCGTCGCCGTTGTCCGCGGACGTGGTGACCACCTCCACGCCCGCCGCCTGCAGGATGACTTTGCCGACGACGTCGTCCGCCACCTGCGCAAGGTCAGCCTTGGTGATGATCACCAGCGGAGTGGCGCCGGAGTCCCAGGCGGCAACCAAGGTGCGCTCGAGCCGGTTGTGGGTGAGCGGCCGGTCCACGGGTACCACCACTCCAACGGTGTCCATGTTCGCGGCCAGGACCTGCTCTTCGGAGGAGTCCTCGAACGCGCGCTTGCGGCTGAGTTCGGAACGGCGGGGAAGGACGGCAAGGATCTGGCGGTGGCCCGCCCGGTTGGGTCCAAGCCAGACCCAGTCGCCGGTGACTGGCTGTTCACCGGACAGCGGATAGGGCAGGTGCAGCAGCCCATCGGTAACGGCGACGAGCAGCAGGGTGCGGTCCACGCGCACCACCCGCCCGCGTCCGGTGGCTCCGGGACATGGGTGCTGGTTGAAGTGGCGGTCCACGCCGGGCGTGTAGCCGTAGGCGGCCGGACCGTCGGCAAGGGATGGGCTGATGCCCGAGGTGTTGTTGAGGGCGTTGCCTGAAGAAGGATGCACGGTGGTTTCCTTGGGCAAGTCCCCGGTGCAGCCGCGGTGTTCCGGACAGGCGCCGTCAGGTGAGGCGGGTGCAGCGGGGAGGGATGGTTGATGGTGTGGATGCTGGGCGCTCAAGGCGCGCGGCGACAGCAGTCATCAGAACCACCTCCATTCCCTCGTGCGGCGTTCCGTTGCCCCGCCGGGACGGCAGGGTGGGGCCGGATCCCACTCTAGTGGCCGCCGGCGTCGGGGACCAGAGCTGGGGTGGTGCCACTTCCGCCAGAGGCCAGGGCTTTGGTGCCGGATAACCGACCCCCGGGTCCGTTACGTTATTCCGATCAGGGGTAAGGACCACCCGCAGCCTGTATGCTGCGATTCGATACTGGCGTGGGCATTTGGGTTTTGGGGGCACTGCGGTCACATGGTTCTGGACACGGCAACCCTCCGCATCGCTTTCGGCCTGATGGCCCTGGTGCTGGTGGTCCTCTTCTACTTTTCCGCGTACCGGCTGACGCGCTCGCCATACAGTGCGTGGTGGTGCGGTGCCCTCCTCTTCTTCCTGACCGGATCCGGCTGCTTCCTGCTGGACGGCACCCCGCACCAGGTGTGGGCCAATCCGGTGGGCAACACACTGCTGGTCCACGGCGGTGTGGCAGTGTGGGCCGGGGCGCGCTCACTGCGGACGGTGCGGCCGCCAAGGTGGGCCTTCACCGGGATTCCCCTGGTCACCCTGGTGGCTTCCCTGCTGGACCATCCGGCCACCAATACCTGGTCCGGCGGCCCGGTGTTCCTGGCCGCCATGAGCCTGACCATCGGGCTGGCTTCGCGCGAGCTCTGGCGCCTTGAGCCGGGCTATTCGCGGGTCCGGCTCCCCATGGCGGTGGCTGCAGGCGGCCTTTCCGTCTTTTACTTTTTCCGTTGGCTCGCGTTCCTCGTGGAGGGACCGGAGGGGGTGGTCTTCACTACCGTGTTCGGATCGGCCGTGACCACCATGGTGACCATGGTGCTGCTGGTGGTGGTTTCCTTCAGCATGGCGGCCTTGAGCACCGAACAGCAGACCCGCGCCCTGCGCGTGGTGGCCACCCGCGATGACCTCACCGGCCTGCTGAACCGCAAGGCCTTTCTTGATCTTGCGGCCGAGCAGCTGGCCGACCGGACCATCACCGGAGGTTCCGGGGCCCTTATCCTGGCGGACCTGGACCACTTCAAAGCCGTTAACGATACCTACGGCCATGCAGCCGGTGACATGGCGCTGCAGGCCTTCGCCGACGCCTGCGTGGCTACCGTGCGTTCCACCGACCTGACCGGGAGGTACGGCGGGGAAGAATTCGTGATCCTGGTTCCCGGGGCCAGCGCAGAACGGGCCGAGGCGATCGCCCAGGAAATCAGCAGGCGCCTGGCCGGCGCAGAGACGCGGAACGGCATGGAAATGCCCACGGCGAGTTACGGCATTTCAACGTACGACGGCGGGACCTCCACCGTGGATGGGCTCATCGAGGCAGCGGATGAGGCGTTGTACCGGGCAAAGTCGCTGGGCCGGAACCGCGCCGCCCGCAGCGACGGGCTGCGGTAGCCCTGCTGCGCCCAGCGGCGCGGTTCCTCCGGCCTACCGGGATTGGACGGCGTCCGCCTGTTCGGCCAGCGCGGTCAGCGGCACGCTTTCCGGCCGGTCAACGGTGCTCTGGATGGCCACGGTCATGCCGCTGTGGGCGGCCTTGAGGACGGATTCCATGACCTCCAGGACGTGGTTGGCCAGGGTTCCGCCGGCGCGCGGTTCCTTGCCGTGCGGGGTGGATGCAAGGTCTGCGATGCCGAATCCGCGCCCGGAATCGACATAGCCCGCGGAGGCGGGAAGGGTCTCCCAGTCCTCGGCACCGAGTGAGAACAGCTGCACGTCGCCGTCGAAGTGGTTGGGGTCCGGAACCACGAGGGATCCCTGCTCGCCGTGGATTTCGATGTTCGGTGACTTGGACTTTACGGCATCGAAGCTCATGAACAGGGTGGAGAGCGCACCGGAGGCGTGGACCAGGATCCCCGTGACGTGGGAGTCGATGCTGACGGGCACCTTTTCGCCCTGCCGGGGCCCGGATCCGATGGTCCGTTCGTTGCGGGTGTGGCTGGCGGCGCCGATCACCGACACCACCGGGCCGAGCAGCGTCACGAGGGCGGTGACGTAGTAGGGGCCCATGTCCAGGAGGGGGCCGCCGCCGGGCTGGTAGTAGAAGTCCGGGTTGGGGTGCCAGCGTTCGTGGCCCGGGGTCACCATGGTGGCCGAGGCCGAGATGGGGGCGCCGATGAGGCCGTCGTCGATGGCTTTGCGGGCGGTTTGGATTCCGGTGCCCAGCACGGTGTCAGGGGCGCAGCCGACGGTGACGCCGGCCTGGCGGGCGGCGTCCAGCACCTGGCGGGCCTCTTCGGTGGTGGCAGCGAGCGGCTTTTCGCCGTAGACGCTCTTCCCTGCCGCGATCGCCTTCAGGGCCACGTCCGCGTGTGCTGCGGGGATGGTCAGGTTCAGGACGAGGTCCACGTCGTCGGCGGCGAGCAGTTCCTCCACGGAAATGGCCCTGACGCCGTCGTAATCATCCGCGACTGCCTGGGCGCGTGCCGGATCCAGGTCCGCCACGGCCACCAGCCTGATGGGGTCGAGGCGCCGGAAGCTCGCCAGGTACTGGGTGATGATGGCTCCGCAGCCAATGATTCCTACGTTCAACGGCTTGCCCACAGCAGGCCCCTTTCGATGATGGTGCGTACGTTGCGGTCCTGGAGGATTTCCACCCGGTGGCCTGGGGTGGCCACGAAAATGCGGCCCTTGCCCCATTGCCGGGTCCAGATGGCGGGGGAAGTGACTTCCCGGTGCCAGGGGTCCCACTCGCGGACTTTCTGCGTGGTGGTGGCCAGGACGTCGATGTAGTCGTCGGACAGGACCCAGTACTGCTCCGTGACCAGATCGAAGTCCTGGATGCCCTTGGTGATGGGGTGATCGGCGGCTGCGGGCAGCATGTTGACGGTGTAGGGCACGTAGTTGTCTGATTGTTCGCCGATGCACTCGTCCGGGTGCTTGCCGGGGTGGCAGGCAAACTGGCCCCCGATGAGGTGCAGGTAGTCGGAGGTGTTGCGGTAGGAGTCGGCGATGCCGCCGTGCCAGCCGGCCAGGCCGGTGCCGTTCTCCACGGCTGCCCGCAGTCCGGCGAACTCGTCCTTTTCGATGGTGTACATGGTCATGCATTGCATGATGAGGTCCACCCCTGCCATGTAGCCGGCATCGGCGTAGACCTTGGGGGATTCCTCCACCCGGACGTCGTAGCCATTCTCTTTCAAGTAGGGGATGAAGAGCTCGGTGGCCTCGTAGGGCTGGTGTCCATCCCAGCCGCCGCGGACGACGAGGGCTGCCTTGTTTTCTGTCATGGGTCTGTTCCTTGCGTTGGGTTGCTTCAGCGGCTGGCGAAGGCGGCGTCGAAGGCGGCCGCGGGAGGGGCGATCCGGGCGAGTTCCTGCACCATGGCCAGTGCCTGCGGGGCGCCGATGAGGCGGTCCATGCCGGCATCCTCCCATTCGATGCTGGTGGGGCCGTCGTAGCCGATGGCGTTCAACGTCCGGAAGATCCGGTTCCACTGCACGTCCCCGTGCCCTGCCGTGACAAAGTCCCAGCCGCGCCGGGGGTCCGCCCAGGCCAGGTGCGAGCCGAGCCGGCCGTTGCGGCCATCCAGTTGGCGGACCGATTCCTTGACATGGACGTGGAAGATCCTGTCCGCGAAGTCCTGCAGGAACATGACGGGATCCAGGTCCTGCCAGATGAAGTGGGAGGGGTCGAAGTTCAGGCCGAAGTTTCTGCGGTGCCCGATCGCTTCCAGCGTGCGCTTGGTGGTCCAGTAGTCGTAGGCGATCTCCGATGGATGGACCTCCAGGGCGAACCGGACCTCCTGCTCGTCGAAGACGTCCAGGATGGGGTTCCAGCGGTCCGCGAAGTCCTGGTAGCCGGCGTCGATCATCGCCTGGGATGCAGGCGGGAACATGGCCACGGCTTTCCAGATGGATGAGCCGGTGAATCCCGTAACGGTCTTCACGCCAAGCCGCCTGGCGGCACGGGCTGTGTCCTTCATGGCCTCGGCGGCCCGGCGGCGTACTCCTTCGGGCTCCCCGTTGCCCCAGACCTCCGGGGACAGGATGCCCTGGTGGCGTTCGTCGATGGGGTCATCGCAGACGGCCTGGCCGGTCAGGTGGTTGGCGATGGCGAAGACCTTGAGGTTGTTCTTCTCAAGGATGTCCAGGCGCCCCTGGAGGTAGTTGTCGTCCTCCGCGGCCCGGCGGGGGTCAAGGTGGTCGCCCCAGCAGGCGATTTCCAGCCCGTCAAAGCCCCACTCGCCCGCGAGACGCGCCACTTCCTCGAAAGGCAGGTCGGCCCACTGCCCGGTGAACAGCGTGATTGGTCGTGTCATGTATCTTTCCTTGGTTGCGTTGACTGTTCGGGTGTGGCTGGTCAGACTTTTTGCCACTGGCTGGAGTTCGCGGCGCTGGCTTCGACGGCGGCGAGGACCCGCTGCACCTGCAGGGCGTCCGCGAACGAGGGTTCGGGCTGCCGGCCTTCACCGATGGCAGTGACGAGGTCCACCACCTGGTGCGTGAAGCCGTGTTCGTACCCCAGTCCGTGGCCGGTGGGCCACCAGTGCCCGACGTAGGGGTGTTCGGGTTCGGTGACGAAGATGCGCCGGAAACCGGCGTCGGGGGACTCCGCCGCGTCATAAAAGGACAGGACGTTCATGTCCTCGAAGTCGAAGGCGAGCGAGCCCTTGGTGCCGTTGACTTCCAGGCGCATGGCGTTCTTCCTGCCCAGGGCGTACCGTGTGGCCTCAAAGACGCCGATGGCACCTGCTGCAGCGCCGCCGTCGAACTTTGCACTGAAGATCGCCGCGTCATCGACGGTGACTTTTCCGCGCGGGGCATCGCTGCTGAGGTCGCCGTGGCCGCCAAGCCCCACCAGGTCGCCCGCCAACGGACGTTCGGGGACGAACGTCTCCAGCAGCGCTGACACGCCGGTGATGTTGTGGCCGGTGACCCACTGGGCGGCATCGATGCTGTGCGCGCCGATGTCGCCCAGGGAGCCGGAGCCGGACTTGCTCCTGTCCAGCCGCCAGGTCATGGGCGCGTTGGCATCCGAGAGCCAGTCCTGCAGGTACTGGGCCCGCACATGCCGGATCTCTCCCAACCTGCCCTGGTCCACGAACCGCTTGGCCAGTGCCAGGGCCGGGGTCCGGCGGTAGCTGAAGCCGCACATGGAGAAGACCCCGTGCTTGGCTGCGGTTTCGGCCGCCAGCGTCATCCGCTCGGCTTCCTCGACGGAATTGGCGAGCGGCTTTTCGCACAGCACGTGCTTGCCGGCTTCGAGGGCGGCGATGGCGATGTCGGCGTGCGTGTTGCCGGGCGTGCAGATATCGATGAGGTCGATGTCGTCGCGCTCAATCAGGCGGCGCCAGTCCGTCTCCACGGAATCCCAGCCCAGCTTGTCCGCTGCGGCCCGGACGCCGTCGGCATTCCTGCCGGCAACGGCGGCGAGCCGTGGTTGCAGCGGCAGGTCGAAGAACCGCGGTGCCGTCCGCCAGGCGTGGGAGTGGGCCGCACCCATGAAGGCGTAACCGACCATGCCGACCCGCAGGGGTTGTGCGGTGGTCATTGTGAGGGTCCTTTCTACTTGCTGAAGCCCGCGGTCAGGCCCGCCAGCAGTTGGCGGCGGCCGACCACATAGAGCACCAGGATGGGCAGGGTACTGAGCACCACGGAGGCGAGGACGGCGGGAATGTTGACGCTGAACTCGCCCTGGAAGGTCCACAGTCCCAAGGGCAGGACGCGCAGGCCGGGGCTCTGGGTGAGAACCAGCGGAAGCAGGAACCCGTTCCAGACGTGCAGGCCGTTATAGATGGCCACCGTCACGATGGCCGGGCGCGTCAGTGGCAGCGCCAGCCGCCACATGGTCTGCCACTCGCTGCAGCCGTCCAGCCGCATGGACTCGAACAACTCGTTCGGAACGTCCCGGATGAAGTTGGACAGGATCAGGACGGTCAGCGGGATGGCAAAGGCGATGGAGGGCAGCATCAGTGCCAGCAGGCTGTCGTACAGGTTGAGCCGGATGATCATCAGGTAGATGGGGATGATGGTTGCCTGCAGCGGGATGGCCAGCCCCATCAGGAACATTCCGTTGACCAGTTTGAGGAACCTGCCGCTGCCGCGGACGATGGCGAACGAGGCCATGAACGAGATCAGCACGGTGGGCACCACGGAGCCGAGCGTGACGATGGCGCTGTTCATGAAGTACGTGGCGAAATCGGCCTCGAGGACCATCTGGTAGTTCTCCAGCGTGGGCGAGGTGGGGAGGGCCAGCGGATTCTGGCCGAAGTACCCTGCCTGCGTCTTCAAGCTGGTGATCACCACGTAGTAGACCGGCAGGATGATGATGGCCAGCCAGATCCAGCCGCCCAGGCCGCCGGGAATGTTGAGCCGCCTCAACCGGGACCCGAGTCCGCGCGTGGCGGGCGCAGCGCCGTCGGACGACGTGGTCCTGGCCTGCTGGGTATTGCTTTTCAGGACGGTGCTCACCTTACATACCTTCCAATTGGCTGCCCTGCTTGTCCTTGCCGCCCAGACGCTGGAGGAAGAGGGCAAGGCCGAGGCCGATAATGACGAGAATGACGGCGATGACGCTTGCCGGGCCCATGAGGTTGGCCCGGAAGCCGCGCAGGTACATGTCCAGGGCCAGGATCCGGGTGGAGTTGCCCGGGCCGCCGCCGGTGAGGACAAAGATGAGGTCGAAATAGGTGAGTGAACCCACCACCATCAGGGTGGACGAGGTAATGATGGTGTATTTCAGCTGGGGGAGCGTGATGTGGAAGAACTGCTTCACCGTTCCCGCGCCATCAATCTGGGCGGCCTCATACAGGGACTTCGGGATCTGCCGCACGCCGCCCTGGTAGATGAGCGTGTGGAACGGCACGAACTGCCATGCGATGACGAAGATGACCAGGCCGAGGGCAAGTTGCGGCACGCCCAGCCAGTCCTGTGCCAGGAACGGCAGCCCAAGGCCGGTCGCCAGGCCGAAGTTCGGGTCCAGCAACGCCTTGAACGCGATGGCCACCGCGGCCGATGACAGCAGCAGCGGCAGGAAGTACAGCACCGCCAGGGCCGCGCGGTAGCGCTGGCTGCCGGCCGTGAAGACGCCCAGCAGCAGGCTGATGGGCGTCTGGACCAGCCAGGAGACGATCATGATCAGGAAGGTCAGCCCCAGGGCGTTGTACAGCCCGGGGTCGGCCAGCACGGAGAACCAGTTGTCCAGGCCCGCCGCCCCGATGGCACCGATTCCATCCCAGCTGGTGAAGCTGAGGATCAGCACCCCGGCCAGCGGGATGACCGCGAACACCAGGAAGAAGAACAGTGCGGGCACGGTCAGCCAGGCCAGGGCGGCCTTGCGCTGTTCGGTCTGCTTGGAATCGTTCACCCTGGCGGCTGCCCGCGGGGCGGTGGAGACGGCGTTGCTCATTTCCCGAGGGTGCCGTTCATGTTTTCGGCAAACTGCTGCGGCGTGATCGACTTCAGGAACAGCTGGTCGATGTTGTTCAGCAGCGCCTCGGCCGCGGTGGGGCTCAGCGCCTGGTCCCAGGACTGCTGGAAGTTCGGCGCGTTCTTGGCCATGCCGTAGACGAAGTTCAGGAATTCCTTGTCCTCGGACTTGTCCAGCTTGTCCTCGATGCCGTTGACAATGGGCACGGAGCCGGAATTGATGTAGGCGTCGATCACCGTGTCCGTCAGGATTCCGTCCTTGAAGAACTTCTTGGCGGATTCCTTTTCCTTGTCGCTGGCCTTGGAGGAGATGGACATGTAGGCCGCCGGGTTCCCCACCCCGTTCTTTGGATCGCCCTTCCCGCCGGCAACGGTGGGGAACGGGACGAAGCCCAGCTTGCCGCTCTGGACGAAGTTCTGGCCTGCCTTCTTCATGGCGCCGTAGGTCCAGGATCCGTGCAGCATCATGGCTGCCTTGCCGGAGAACAGCAGAGCCTGGTCCGCCTGTGAGTCGGCGGTGATGGAGGAGAAGCCCTTGATGAACCCCTCGGCCGAGACGAGTTCCTGGATCTTGGTTCCGGTCTCGATCACGGCCGGGTCCATCCACGCGTTTGGCTTGCCTTCGAAGATTGCCTTGAACACCTCCGGGCCGCCGATCCGGTCCAGCAGGTACTCGAGCCACATCATCGAGGTCCAGCGCGACTGGCCGCCCAGGGAGAAGGGCGCCACGCCCATGTCATTGAAGGTCTTGACCAGCGACATGATGTCATCCCAGGTCTTGGGCGGCTGGACGCCGGCTTTCTGGAAAAGCTCCTTGTTGTAGAACAGGACGATCGGGGCCACGTACTGGTTGGGCAGGGCATAGATTTTGCCGTTGACAGTGGCGGCGCCAAAGACGGACGGGAAGAACTTCTTCTTCAGATCCGGGTTTTGCTCGAACCAGCCGGTCAGGTCCTCAACCTGGTTGGCCTCGGCGTAGGTCTTCAGCCCGCCGCCGCCCCAGCCATAGATGATGGTGGGCGCCTGGTTGGCGCCGATAGCGGTCTTGATCTTGGTTTTGTAGGCGTCGTTCTGGAAATAGGTGACAGAGATCTTGTCCGCGGAGTTGGCCGAGTTGAAGGCATCCACCGCCTTCTGCATGGTGGTCTGGTTCGGTTCGCCGGACAGGTACCACATGCTGGCACCCCCGCCGCCGCTGGAGGCGCCCGGACCTGACGTTCCGCACGCAGTGGTTGCGGCAACGGCAAAGGGAGTGAGGGCAGCGAGGGCGAGGAAAGAGCGGCGGGAGGTCTGGGGTTGCTTCATTGCTTCTCCATTGTGAAATTTGCTGTCAGGTGCGGGCTGTAGGGCCGCCATGTGTTCGAAACATTTCGAGCAAGTGATTTAAGTCACGGTCTAAACTAAAACTGCAAAAATGCGCCCCGTCAAGGGATGATGGGCGGAATTTTTCCGCCGGAACTCCGTTTTCTTCCGCTTCCTTGACCCCACGCATGCCGCATCGGCACAATAAGGGCAGTCATCATCTTCGAAAGATTGCGAACCCATGAGTCTCAAATCGCCGGAGCGCGCCAAACCGACGCTTGCCACCATCGCCAGGCAGGCAGGGGTCTCGGCGCCCACCGTTTCCAAGGTGGTGAACGGCAGGGATGATGTGGCTCCCGAAACCAGGGCGCGGATCCTCGCCGCGCTGGAGCAGGCCGGGTACCAGTCACCCATGCAGCGCCGGGCGGCGGCGGACAGTGGAGCTGTCATCGAAGTCGTCATCGATGTGCTGGACTCCGCCTACACCATCCAGGTCCTGAACGGCATCCTGCAGTTTGCCGCCGCTGCCGACGTGGAAGTCCTGGTAAGCGTGACGGGGCAGGCAGCTCCGGGGCGGCATGCCCCTGAACGCCGGGCCCAACGAATGCTGGAAGAAGGCAGGGCGGGAATGATCGTGGTCACCTCCGCCTTCAGCGAGGATCAGCTGCACGCCTTCCGCCGCCGCCAGATCCCCGTCGTCGTCATTGACCCCCTCAACCCGCCGTCGGCTGACGTTGTCAGCGTCGGGGCAACCAACTGGGCGGGCGGCAAGGCGGCCACGGAGCATCTCCTGGGGCTGGGTCACCGCCGGATCGCCTACATCGGCGGCATCGAAGGCTCCGAATGCAACCAGGCCCGGCTCCACGGGTACATGGCCGCCCTGATGGCTGCCGGCGTACCGGTGGACCCGAAGTACATCGTCACCGGCGGCCGTTTCCGGACTGAGAGCGGGGTGGCCGGGCTACGGGCCGTGTTGGAGCTGGACCCGCGGCCCACAGCCATTTTTGCCGCGAGCGACACCATTGCCCTGGGCGTGCTCAGCGAAGCGCGGCGCCACGGGATCAGGATCCCGGAGGACATCAGCCTCATCGGGTTCGACGGCACCAACCAGGGTGAGCAGTCGGTTCCGTCGTTGAGCTCAGTGGCGCAGCCGCTCGAGGAAATGGGCCGTGCGGCCCTGCGCTCACTCCTGCGCCAGGTACGCGGTGAGGTCTTGGATTCCCACCGGGTGGAGCTTGCAACGCAGCTGATCGTCCGGGAGTCCACCGCGCCGCCGGCCGCCTGAACGCGCTGGCGGCGCCTTCCTGCAGCAGCAACGAAAAGGAACCTGACGGATGAAAATCACCAGCCTCGACACCGTGGTGGTGGACTTTTACCGCACCAACCTGATCTTCATCCGGTTGGGTACGGATGAAGGGCTTACCGGCGTCGCCGAGGCCACCCTCGAGGGCCAGGAACAGGCGGTGCAGGGGGCCGTGGCCGTCCTTGCCGATGCTGTGCTGGGCAAGGACCCCACCCGAATCAGCCGGACCATCTACGAACTCAACCGCGATGCCTACTGGCGCGGCGGCCCGGTGTCGCTGACCGCCCTCAGCGCCCTGGAGATGGCCATGTGGGATGTTTCCGCGCGCGCCTTGGGGGTGCCGGTGCACCGGATGCTGGGCGGCCAGGTCCGGGACCGGGTCCGGGCATACGCCAACGGCTGGTTTTCCGGCGCCTCGTCGCCCGAGGACTTCGCGGCCGCTGCTGTCCGCACGGTTGCCCAGGGTTTCCGCGGCTTGAAATGGGACCCATTCGAGGCCGCGGACCTCTCGCTGGGACCCGGGGACCTGCGGCGGATGCTGGAGCCGGTCGCCGCGGTCCGCGAGGCCGTGGGGGAGGACGTCGAGCTGTTCATCGAAGGCCACGGCCGCTTTGATGTTCCCACGGCCATCCAGGTGGCCCGGGGGCTCGAGCCGTTCAATCCTGTGTTTTTCGAGGAACCATGCCCGCCGGACAGCATCGAGGCGCTCATTGAGGTGCGGAGCAAATCTCCGGTGCCCGTCGCCGCCGGAGAGCGCTGGATGGGACGGAACACATTTATTCCGGCCCTGGCCCGCAAAGCGGTGGACTAATCCAACCTGACGTCACCCATGCCGGCGGACTGCTGGAGTTGTCGTTCATTTCCACACTCGCCGCGGCCCATTACGTACCGTTCGCGCCGCACAACCCCAGTGGACCGCTCAGCACCGCGGCAACCCTGCAGCTGGCCGCTGCACTGCCAAACTTCCGGTATCTCGAAATCATGGCAACAGACGTGCCCTGGCGCAGTGATATCTCGGATGAGCGCCTCCAGCTGACGGCGGAGGGCGACGTGCTGGTGCCGGACGGGGTGGGCCTGGGCGTCGAGCTGGATTTCGATGCCATCGCCGAACACCCCTACACGCCGCACCCCATGCGGATCTTCAGCGACGCGGTGGCTGACATCCGGCCGCCGGATGCGCGTTCCTACTTCAACCTCGAAAGGACCGTGGCCGCCGCCGGCCGAGCCGATCGAACGGCATAGGACTCCTTTACGGCGCCTGCCCGCCGGCCGCGCCGCACCAGGGCCCTGAAGCTAGTGTGCTGCTGACTTCTTCAGTTCCTGCAGGATTTCCAGCTGGATGCGGTTGATGGAAATCAGGAGTTCAATCTCTTCTTTGGCCTCGGTGTTCGTGTCGTAGTCGTGTTGGGCCATGGCGGCGGCGATTGCGTCCTGTCGTTTTGCGGCGATGAGCAGAATTGCGCCCTGGAGACCCGCCAGCATGGAAAGCAGGAGGTTCAGGAGGATGTAGGGGTATGGGTCCCATGCGTTCGAGGCCGCGCCCAGGTGTTGATGGCGGCCCAAACGAGCATGAAGCCGATGAAGCCCGAAACGAAAGGCCAGCTCCCCATTCCGTTGCGCATGATGTCCGCAGCGCGTTGTCCCCTGCTTAGGTAGACCCGGGCAGGGAGTGGTGCAGCCCGGGGCTGATCTTAAGAGGGGGCAGCCAGGACCGAATAACCCCCGTGATGCCTTCAGTTCAGCCGGGAGGCAAGCTGCACCGGCGCGGGGCTTTCACCCGCGCGGCACGGCCCCACCGAGCCGCGCCGCACCAGGGTGGCCGTGAACTGTGCCGGCGGCCCCGGTGGCCGTCCCTCCATCTGGCGGATCAGGGCCTTCGCGGCGGCAACGCCCATGTTGTAGACGGGCTGGGCGATGACGGTCAACGGCGGGGTGGTGAGCCGTGTCCAGGCAAAGTCGTCGTACATCAGGAATGAGACGTCTGCCGGAATGGACAGTCCCAGTTCCTGGATGGCCTCCACTACGCTGAGCGCGATCAGGCCGTCCGACGCCACCACGGCGGTGGCGGCGTCCGGCCCCCGGAGCACCTCCCGGGTGATGCTACGGATGGAGTCCTCGTCGCCGGCGTTCAAGCGGACCAGGTCCTCGGGAAACGGCAGCCCGGCCCCGGTGAAGGCCTCCCGCATGCCGGCGATGCGGTCTGCGATCTGGGAGGACTCCAGCGTCATCCCGGGCGTGTACGGGGCATCCGTGCGCAGGGTGGAAATGAACGCTATCCGGCGGTGTCCGGCGTCCAGCAGGTACTGCGTGGCCTCCCGCGAGATCCGTGCCATGTCCACGGCCATGGTCTCCACCGGCAGGTCGCCTGCGGTGCGGTCGATGAAGACCAGGGGGCGTCCGGACCGGTGCACTTCCTGCAGGTGCCCGGTGTCCACTGATGACGCCGGAGCCACGATCAGCCCGTCCACCCGCTTGTCCAGCAGGACGCGGACGGCATCCACCTCCGCCGCGCGGTCCTCGTCAGTGTTGACCAGGATGACGTTGTAGCCGGCCTTCTTTGCGGTGTCCGTGATTCCCCGGGTGGCGAGGCCGAAGTGCGGGTTTTCGATATCTCCCACCACCACGCCGATGGTGTGGGACTTGCCCGTGTTCATGCTCCGCGCAAGCTCGTTCGGACGGTAGGAAAGCGCCTCCGCGGCGGCCAGGACGCGCTCCCGGACTTCGTCGCTGACGGCGCCGTAATTGCCCAGCGCGCGTGCGGCCTGGGCCTTGGAGACCTGGGCGGCCTTTGCGACGTCGGCAACGGTTACGTCCCGCCGTCGTGCTCCTTCAGCGCTCATCTTCACCTTTCAGCCGGGTGTTGACGTCACCTGTGACGTCCGCTACATTTCTATCCATCGATGTGAGTCCGGTCTCAATCCTAGGGTGTGAGACCGGACTCAACAAGAACATCGGCGACTTTTATCGGCGGCCCTGACAGCACCGCCTCCCCACCAAACGATTGGACAACGCTGTGAAGAAGAAGAATTTCCGCCCGGCCGGTATTGCCGCGGCAGCACTTGCTGCGGTCCTGGCCCTCTCCGGCTGCAGTTCCACCTCCGCTGCCTCCACCACGGAGAACAACCCGTACGGCCTGATCCAGCCCGGCACCATCCGGGTGGCCAGCCTGGGCGACTCCAAGCCGTACACGTTTGCCGACGCCTCCGGTAACTTCACCGGCTTCGACGTCGAACTGTTCAAGGATGTGGCCCACCGGGCCGGTGTGGACAACGTCGTCTTCACCGGACAGGACTTCTCCGGCCTGCTGGCCGCAGTCGCCAACGGCCAGTTCGACGCCGGCGTTGCCGCCATCGGCATCACGGACAAGCGCAAGGAAACCGTCGATTTCTCGGACGGCTACCTGGCCGGCTACCTGACGGTGATCACCACCAAGGCCTCCGGGATCACCGGCGTGGACGGCCTCGCCGGCAAGCGCCTGGGCGTCGTCCAGGGAACGCTCCAGGAGGCCTACGCGGTGAAGAACTTCACCTCGGCCAACCTGGTCCGCTTCCCGGACAACAACACCGCCATCGCCGCGGTGAACAGCGGAACCGTTGACGCCCACTTCCTCGACTACGAGGCAGCAAAGGCCTACGAAGAGCAGCACGGGCTGGTCAGCGCCGCTGACATCCCGTCCTTCGACGCCCCCGCCGGCTTCGCCGTGGCCAAGGGCAAGACCGCGTTCAAGGAAGCCCTGAACAAGGGCCTGGCGGCGGCCATGGAGGACGGCACCTGGAAGAAGCTCTACCAGAAGTGGTTCCCCGGCTCGCCGATGCCTGAGCAGTACCTGCCCAAGGCCGAGCAGACGGCGTCACCCGCCCCGAGCAAGTAAGCGCAGCAGGCAGGCAGCCTGACATCAGGCCTTTGGCCCCTGGCCGGGCGGTCCGCCGCAAGCGGCCCGCCCGGCACCTCCACACAACCTACGTCTGAGAGCAACCATGGACTGGCTCAACACCATCATCCGTACTTTCTTCGACTTCCGCGCTATGGCTGAAGTCATGCCCCAACTCCTGGCGGTCGGCCTGCTGAACACGCTGATCATTTCCATCGCCGCCACCGTCCTTGGCACGGTGCTGGGCATGGTGGTGGCCGTTATGGGCATCTCACCGTCCAAGTGGCTGCGGGTTCCAGCCCGGATCTACACCGACCTCTTCCGCGGCCTGCCCGCCATCCTCACCATCCTCCTGATCGGCCAGGGCTTTGCCCGGCTCAGCCAGTCGGTCTTCGGCCCCTCGCCCTACCCGCTGGGCATCATCGCGCTGAGCCTGATCGCCAGCGCCTACATCGGGGAAATCTTCCGCGCCGGCATCCTCAGCGTGGACAAGGGCCAGGGCGAGGCCTGCCGCGCCCTGGGCATGAGCTACGCCAAGTCCATGGCCCTGGTGGTGGTGCCCCAGGGCGTCCGCCGGGTCCTGCCGGCCCTGGTGAACCAGTTCATCGCCATCGTCAAGGACTCCTCCCTGGTCTACTTCCTGGGCCTGCTGGTCACCGAACGCGAACTCTTCCGCGTGGGCCAGGACGCCGCCGTGCTGTCCGGCAACCTCTCACCGCTGGTGGCAGCCGGCCTCTTCTACCTGGTGATCACCGTCCCGCTGACGCACCTGGTCAACCACTTCGACAACAAGTTCCGCACCGGCCGCCGCCGCCCCGCACCGCCCACCAGCGGGCTGAAGGAAGTCACGGAACTCGACGCGGCCTCGCCCCTCACCACCGGGAGCAACACATGAAAACCCCAACCCCCACCACCACCGCGGCGCCCGACGTCCAGGCCTTCCACGGCTCAAGCCTGGAACTGCGCAACCTGACCATGGCCTACGGCGACATCGAGGTGCTGCGCAACGTCAGCCTCACGGTCGCCCCTGGAACCACCACCTGCATCATTGGCCCCTCGGGATCGGGCAAGTCCACCCTGCTGCGCGGCATCAACCGGCTGCACGAACCCAAAAGCGGTGACGTGCTGCTCGCCGGCGAAAGCGCGCTCACCGTCAACCCGGATACCCTGCGCACCCGCATCGGCATGGTCTTCCAGCACTTCAACCTCTTCCCGGACCACACCGCGGAAGAGAACGTTGCCCTGGCCCTCTGGAGCGTCAAGGGCATGCCGAAGGCCCAGGCCATGGAACGCGCCCGGCGCCGGCTCGCCGAGGTGGGCCTGGCCGAACGCGCCGACCACCGGCCACGCGACCTCTCCGGCGGCCAGCAGCAGCGCGTCGCCATCGCCCGTGCCCTGGCCATGGAACCCGAAGTCATGCTCTTCGACGAAGCCACCAGCGCCCTGGACCCCGAACTGGTCAAAGGTGTCCTGAACCTGATGGCGGGCCTGGGCCGCCGCGGCATGACCATGCTGGTGGTCACCCACGAAATGGGCTTCGCCCGCAAAGTCGCAGACCAGGTGGTCTTCATGGACGAAGGCGAAGTCGTGGAAGCAGGAACACCCGCCCAGCTCTTCGACAACCCCCGCAGCGAACGCCTCCAGCGCTTCCTCTCCGAGGTGCTCTGATGGCGGTGGCTGCAGCGGCACCCATCCGGACCGCCGTCGTCGGCTTTGGCATCTCCGGCAAGGTGTTCCACGCACCGCTGATCGCCGCCAACCCGGACTTCTCCCTCGATGCCATCGTCACCTCCCACCCGGGGCGGGCGGCCGAGGCGGCACGCCTCTACCCGCAGGCCCGGATCGTGGCGACGCCGGAGGAACTCTTCGCCGTCGCCGCGGACCTCGACCTGGTCATCCTCGGCACCCCGCCGCACACCCATTACGGGCTGGCGGCAACAGCCATCGCCCACGGGCTGAATGTGGTGGTGGACAAGCCGTTCGTCCCCACATCCGCCCTGGGCGGGGAGCTGATCAGCAGGGCGGCCGACGGCGGCGTGCAGCTTACGGTGTTCCAGAACCGCCGGTGGGACGCCGACTTCCTCACCCTGCGGAAGGTGCTGGCGTCCGGAGCACTTGGCGAGGTCGCCAGCTTTGAGTCGCGGTTTGAATGGTGGCGTCCGGAAGGCTTCGGGAATTGGCGGGACACGGTGTCCCTCGCCGAAGGCGGCGGCATCCTGCACGACCTCGGCGCGCACCTGATCGACCAGGCCATCGAGCTGTTCGGCCCGGTTGAACGGAGCTACGGCGAGACGGCCAACCGCGGGCCGCACCCGGACGCAGCGGACACGGAGGCCTTTGTATCCCTGCTGCACGCATCCGGCGTCCGGACACGGCTCTGGATGAACGGCATGGCCGCCCAGGCCGGTGCCCGCTTCCATGTCCTGGGCTCCCGCGCGGGCTATACCAAGTGGGGCCTGGACGGCCAGGAACCTGCCCTCGCAGCAGGGGTGGTCCCGTCGGATCCGGCCTACGGACTGGAGCCCCAGGAACATTGGGGGCTCCTGGGGACCGACGGGGCCGCCGAACCCGTCGCCCCCGAACGTGGCGGCTACCCGCAGTTCTATGTGCAGCTGGCCGCAGCCTTGCGCGGCCAGGGGCCAGTGCCCGTGGATCCGGCCGGACCGCTCGAAGTCCTGAAGGTCATCGAGGGCATCCACGCCCTGGCCTGACGTACCCCCTCCCTTCCGCGGGGCGCCGTCCGCGTCCTTCACCATCACGATTTCCCACAGAAAGGGACACCAATGTCCTCTGCAGCATCCACCAAGCGCGTCGCCGTCATCGGGGGCGGCATCCTGGGCGTCTCCACCGCCGTGCACCTGCTCCGCGAGGGAGCATCCGTCATCCTGCTGACCGAACGCGGCCTGGCCAGCGAAGCCAGCGGCCGCTCGCTGTCCTGGCTCAACTCCGCCGGTGAACGGTCCACCCCCTACCACCAGCTGCGGGTGGCCGGCGTGGACCGCTACCGCACCCTGTTCGCCGCGGACCCCAGCCGGGAATGGCTGCAGTTCGGCGGCGGACTGATGTGGAACGCCGGGGGGGAGCGCGCGGCCACCGAAGCCCGCCACGCCTACGAAAAGTCCATCGGCTACGACTCCAAGCTCGTTGCCCCGGAGGAGATCGCCTCCTTGACCCCCGGGATCGACGCCGGCGCCGTCCCCGAAAACGCCATCTTCAACCCCGGCGAAGGCTGGGTCAGCCTGCCGGACCTGATCGACTTCCTGATGGAGGAGTTCCACTCCCGCGGCGGCGAACTGGTCCTGAACGCGGGCAAGGCCTCCGTCATGGTGGAGGGTGGCCGTACCACGGGCGTGGAGACAGCGTCCGGCGGGACCTACCCGGCCGACGCCGTGCTGGTGGCCTGCGGCGCAGCGACGCCCGCCGTCGTCGCTCCTCTTGGTGTGCAGATTCCCAACGGTTCGCCGGTGTCCATGCTGGTGGTGACCAAGCAGGTCCAGCACCAGGTTGCCGCCGTGATGAACACGCCGCGCGCAGCCCTGCGGCCCAACCCGGGCGGCACGTTCGCCCTGGACCACGACTGGTATGAGGAGCACATCACCGAGCACGCCGATGGTTCATTCACCATCCCCGACGAGGTGGTCCAGGAACTGGCCGACGAAGCCTCCAAGCTCGTGGCGGGCAACCCCGAACTCAAGCCCGCCTCCTGGAAGATGGGCTACAAGCCGATCCCGGGCGACGGCGAACCGGTCCTGGGCGAACTGGGCCAGGTTCCCGGCTGCTTCGTGGCGTTCACCCACTCCGGGGCCACCCTGGGCCTCATCGCCGGTGAACTGCTGGCCGGCGAGATCCTGACCGGAAAGAAGCACCCCATGCTGGCCACCTTCCGGCCGGGACGCTTCTCCTAGTTCTCCGGCAGAGGGGCGGCGTCGTACCTTCCGGCCCGCCCCTTGGGTCCGGCCGGCTCAGGACCCCAGATGGCCTGTCAGGCGGCGGTGGAAGCCGGTACTGCGCTCATCGAGTCCCACAATGGCAACGGTGGCGCCGTGGTCCGCGTACTTGGTTTCGATCGAGTCCAGGGCGGCCACGGTGGAGGCGTCCCAGATCTGCGCGCGGCTGAGGTCGATGGTCACCGAGCCGGGATCGTCGGCGTAAGCGAAATGTTCCACCAGGTCGTTGCTGCTGCCGAAAAACAGCGGCCCCACCACCTCGTAGCGGACGCTGCCGCCGTCGCCGGCCAGGCTTCGCTCCACACTGATGACGTGGGCGACGCGGCGGGCGAACAGCACCATGGCGAGGATGACGCCCGCCAGGACGCCATAGGCCAGGTTGCCCGTGAGCACCACGACGGCGACCGTGACGCCCATGACCAGCGTCTCCGGGATGGGCATCCGCTTCAAAGTGGACGGTTTGACGCTGTGCCAGTCCACGGTGGTGACCGCGACGACCATCATGACGGCGGCCAGGGCCACCATGGGGATCTGTCCCATGATGGAGCTCAGCCCGGTCACCAGGGCCAGCAGGAACAGTCCGGCCACGAACGTCGAAATCCGGGTGCGGGCCTGGCCGGTCTTCACATTGAGGACGGTCTGGCCGATCATGGCGCAGCCTGCGATGCCGCCGTAGAAACCCGCGAGGATGTTCGACACGCCAAGGGCCCAGGACTCGCGCCCCTTGTGCGAGGGCGTGTCCGTGATGTCATCGACCAGTTTGGCGGTCAGCAGGGTCTCCATGAGGCCCACGAACGCCACGCTCAGCGCCGTGGGCAGGACCAGCCGGAACGTCTCCAGGGTGAACGGAAAGAGGAACGGCGTGATCCCGGGCATGGCGCCGGTGAGGGGCCCTTCGTCTGAGACGCTGGGTACGGTGAGGCCGGCGAGAATGACGATCGCGGTGACCACGACGATGGCCACCAGCGGTGACGGGACTGCTTTGGTGAAGCGCGGAAGGATAAAGATGATGGCGAACGTCAGGGCGAACAGGACGTAGGCCAGCCATGGAACGTTGATGACATGGGGAACCTGCGCCATGAAGATCAGCACGCCCAGGGCATTGACGAACCCGATCATCACGGACCGCGGAATGAACCGCATCAGCCGGGCAAGGCCGGCCAGGCCAAAGACCACCTGGATCACGCCGGCAAGGAGCACGGCCGGCAGGACGTACTGGGTGCCGTGTTCGTGCACCAGTGGGGCGATCACCAGGGCCACGGATCCGGCTGCGGCCGTGACGACGCCGGGCCGTCCGCCGAGGACCGACATGGCCAGGGCCAGCACGATGGAGGCAACGAGGCTCACCATGGGATCCACGCCGGCCACGATCGAGAACGAAATGACTTCCGGGACCAGGGCCAGGGTGGTCACCATCCCGGCCAGGACCTCGCGGGTCAGCTGCCGCGGGGAACGCAGCGCCGTGAGGACGGTGATCGGTTGCCGGATGGGGCGGGTGCGGTCGGCGACGGCCAAGGAGCGGCTCCAGGGAGTTGGCTCTGCGGAAAGAGCGGGTGGGCAACGTTTTGCGCGCCACGCTGCGCACGGGTCCGGCACTGCCGTGGAAGGCGAACTGCCGTGGAAGACAATGGGATGGAAAGGGAATGGGCCGATGATCCGGCTGCCTTTCCAACGCTACCTTAGCTGTGTTGCCAAACTGTGGCGTTGCCGGGCAGCCGGGCCAGGGGCGGCCGTAAGCACGGCTGATAAAATGACGGGGTTGCAGGGCGGCCTTTTGAAGCTGGGGCGAGCAGTGCCGTAACAAGCTAGGGGACCAATATTCATGACGGCAGGCGGGTCACACCTCAGGACGTCGGAAAGCCGGCCGGGCGCTCCGGCTGACGCCTCCGCGCCCGCCAGGGGCCGTGCCTACGTGGCGACCCTCGAAGGTTTCGTCGGCGCCCTCATGATGTTTGTCGGCTCCATCGGTACTGGCTGGATCGCCAACGGATCGCCCATGATCCGGCAGCCCGTGGTGATCGCGCTCCGTACCGAAGGCTGGGGCGTGGCCGTTTCGACGGTCCTGCTGACCGCCGGCGCCATGCTCCTGATGCGTTCCTGGCTGCGCCTGGGCCAGCGGCTGGGGGACTGGGGCCAGTCGGCGCTGCGGTCCGTGGTGCTGGCCATCTCCGCCTGGTCGCTGCCGCTGATGTTCTGTGTCCCGGTCTTTTCCCGTGACGTCTACGCCTACACCGGCCAGGGCAGGCTGGTGATGGAGGGCCAGAACCCGTACGAGGTGGGCATTTCCACCCTCAACAACTGGTTTGCCCTGGGCGCCGATCCCGCGTGGGCGGAAAACCGGACACCCTACGGGCCGTACTTCCTGTGGCTGGCGCGCGCCGTCGTGGGGCTGACCGGTGCCCAGCCCGATGCCTCGGTCCTGCTCTTCCGCCTCCTGGCGGGCATCGGCGTGCTGCTCTGCGTCATCTATGTTCCCAAGCTCGCCGAACTGCACGGCATCAACGGTGCGCGGGCACTCTGGGTCTCCGTGGCCAACCCGCTGTTCCTTATCAGCTTCATTGCCAGCGCCCACAACGACGCCCTCATGGTGGGCCTCGCCGTCGCCGGCGTCTACTTCGCGGCCACCCGCAGGTACCTGGCGGGCATCCTCCTGGTCACCGCCTCCATCGGCATCAAGCCCATCACGGTCCTCCTGCTGCCCTTCATTGGGGTCATGTGGGCGGGCCCATCAGCCTCGTGGCCGCGGAAGTTCCTGATGTGGGGAGCGACGGCGGGCATCAGCTTCGGCGTGCTGGCCCTCAGCGGCGTCCCCTACAACCTGGGCATCGGCTGGACCTGGGCCATCATGGACCCCACCCCGGGCTACACCGGTTATTCGCCGTCCGGCTTCATTGGCCAGCAGGTGGAGATGCTGGCCAACGCGCTGGGGCTGCCCGGCGGAACCCTGGCCACCTGGCTGCGGACCGGCATGAAGTGGGCGGCGATCGCCCTGGTCCTGCTGCTGATGTTCCGCGGCGACTACTCGCGGGCCGTGCGCCGGATGGCCCTGGCGTTCACCGCCGTCGTGATGCTTTCACCCATCATCCAGCCCTGGTACATCCTGTGGTTCCTGCCGTTCCTTGCCGTCACCGGCATCCGGGACGACTGGCAGATCCGCTCGCTCTACGTGGGCGTGACGTTCTTCGTGGTGTTCGGGGCCCAGGACCAGCTCTCCGTCTGGTCCTTCGTCGAACTGCCCATCGACGCGTCGTCGCTGGCGTTCTTCACGGCCCTGGCGTTCACGTTCTACCTGCTGGTCCTGGACGTGCACACCCGCAAACTGCTGATCGAAGGCAAGCCGCTGGACCTGGCCCGCAGCGGCTGGCAGTGGGCCATGGAGCGGCGGGCGGCGCGGCGTTCTGCCGCCGCCCAGGCCGCCGTCGACCGGACTGAAAGCCGCTGACCCTGGCCTGCTGGCCGCCGGGCCTGCCAGCCGTTAACCTGCTACGCTCCCGCCGGAACCTGCGCGGCCGTCTTGCGGCCCAGTTCGGCGGTGCGCTTCACCGACCACCAGAGCAGCACCACCAAAAGCACGTTGCGGGTGGTGAGGATGGCTGCCATCACCGGGTGGGCGTGGATCAGCGGGGTATAGAACAGCGGGTAGATCACGAACGTGGTCATCGCGATGCCCATCAGCAGGGCAGCGGGGACTTTCCAGCGCTCCCAGTCGTGAGTCAGGCCTGCGATGATCACGGGCGCAAGCCAGATGATGAACTGCGGCGAGCCCACCTTGTTGAAGACGATGAAGGCGGTGACCATCATGAGCGAGCCTTCGAGGAACAGCTCCTCACGTTCGGCGCCGCGCCGCATGGCACGGACCAGCAGGATGGCGGCAATGACGGCGGCGAGGACCAGCAGCGGCTGCATCAGGACAGCGGCGGTGGCGGCCCCGGGCCCGTAGACCTCGGTGGAGTTGATGGCCGTGTTGTCCGCCATCTTCGAGCCGGCGACGTGGAACACGCTCAGCCAAACCCACGGCGTGGAGAAGGCGGCCTCGAGCTGCATGCCGCGCTCGCCCTGGTTCAGGAGGAAGTCCATGATGTGCGGCAGGCCGCCGGTCAGCCAGGTGCCCAGGGCTACGGCGGCCGTCACGGCGGCGCCGGCGAGCACCACCTGGATGCGCTTGTGGCTGGCGATCACGATGGGAACCAGGACCGCCGCGGGCCACACTTTGATCCAGGTGGCGATGCTGAGCAGGACGCCGGCCACGACGGGCCGTTCGGCGGCATAGAGCAGGGCAATCAGCACGATCGGCGCGGTAATACCCTCCACCCGGGCGAAGCTGAGGTAGCCCATGAAGACGGTGAAGAACAGCCACCACCAGGCCGGGGCGATGCCCGTGACCTTCCGCGGACCACGGGTCAGGTAGAGCAGGCCGACGGCGTTGAGCAGTGTGATGATCAGGAACCAGGCCAGCAGGTACAGGCTTGGCCCGGCGATGTTGGCGAGGAAGATGGGGATCTGCGCCAGCACGGGGTAGACCCAGGGGCTGATCTTGCCGGTCAGGTCCGCCGGGTTGTAGCCGGCCATGGCCCACTGCCGGTACTGCTCGGTGTCGCTGAACGTGTCCCCGTTCAGGAAGAAGGACGCCATCCAGCCCAGGAAATACAGATGGACGACGGCGAAGCCCCACCACACGCTGGACGGACGGGCGAACCAGTCCACCACCTTCGCCGGCAGGACTTTGCTGCGGACCGCCACCAGGCGGTCAAAGAACCTCGTGGAAATCTCAGGACTCCTTGAGCGCGGGGGCGGGCACGGCGGTCTTCCGGCCCAGGGAGTACAGGCGCCGGACGCTCCACAGGAACAGGACCACCAGCAGGACGTTCCTGATGGTCAGCACCAGGGCCATCCACGGGTTGTTGTGGCTGAGGGCGTCGTAGAACAGCGGGTAGATGAAGTACGTGGCCACGGCGATCGCGATCAGCATGGCGGCCGGGACGCGCCATTCGCGCCAGCTGTGCGCCAGGCCTACCGCGACGGCGGGGCCCAGCCAGACCATGAACTGCGGGGACCCAACCTTGTTGAACACCACGAAGGCGGTGGCCAGCGTGAGGGCGCCGGCCAGGAGCAGTTCGGTGCGGTCCACGCCGCCGGCCACCTTGTGCTGCTTGCCGTTGTGCAGGGCCCAGAAGGTCAGCCCGGCCACCAGCAGGGCGGCCAGGACCAGCAGGGGCTGCATCAGCACGGACATGGTGGCGGTGCCGGGGCCGTCCACCTGCATGGAGTTGATGTCCGTGTTCATGTACATCCGGGAGCCGCCCACGTTCAGGACGGAGAGCCAGAGCCAGGGCGTGGTGAAGGTGGCTTCGAGCTGCATGCCGCGGTCGCCCTGCTGGGTGAGGAAGTTCAGCAACTTGGGGACGCTGCCCAGGGCTGCTGCCAGCGCAACGACGCCCGCCGTCGCCGCAATTCCTGCCAGGACCACCAGCAGGCGGTTCTTCACCACCGCGAACAGGGCCAGCATGATGGCGGCGGGCCAGACCTTGACCCACGTGCCGATGGCCAGCAGGACCGAGGCGATGAAGGGTCGCTTCACGCCGTAGGCCAGGGCCACCAAAACCAGGGGGGCCGTAAGGCCGTCCACACGGGCGAAGCCAAGCCAGCCCATCAGGAAGGTGAAAGCCAGCCACCACCAGCCGGCCGGAATGGCCTGGTTGTCGCGGCCGCGTTCAGTCAGTTTCAGCAGCGCCCAGCCGTTGAGGAGCGTGGTCATGAGGACCCAGAGGAAGAAGAACGGTCCAGGCCCCGCCAGGCCGGCGATGGCCATGGGGATAAGCGCCAGGATGGGGTAGACCCAGGGACTGGGGCCGCCGCTCAGGTTCGCGTCGTTGAAGCCGGCCATGGCCCACTCGCGGTAGATGAAGGTGTCGCTGAAGGCCTCGCCCCGCAGGGACAGCGACGCGGCGAAGACCAGGAAGACCAGGTGGACCACGATGAAGCCGCCCAGCAGGCCGCGCCCGGTGTTCAGCCCGCGCCGGACCGGAGCGGGGAGGATGACATTGCGGATCCGGGTGAGATTTCCGAAGAGAGCGTCGGTGGAAATGGCGGAATCCTTGTCAGGTCGTTGCACAGTCAGCGGTCGCGCAAAAATGGCTCGGGTCATGCCGCGAAGCGGGCGTCAGGGGCACTGGAGGCCTAAAATACCGGCTTCCACTCCCGTCCAACTCTAATTCACGGCACCTTGCCACCGATAATTGTCAGGACAAAGGAGGACATGCGGGCCTCTGACCTGCAGCGTTTATCTAAAGTTGCTGGCCCATGCAAGCTCAGGCACCATGGTTCGAGGCGCTTCGGCGCCCACCGCCTATGCAGCCAGCGGGGAGCGCTGGGCGGCGTTGTGCCCATCCACCCCTAAAGACATAAGGCAACACCATGAACTTCCCGCTCACCCTCACCGTGTCCGACCGCCAGAGCATGGACAGCGAGCTCGACGCCGCTGTTGCAGCCGCCAAGGCCCACGCGCTCACCGGCAGGCGCCACGGGATTTTGGTGACCCGGCACGGCGTTGACAAGTTCACGGTCGACCTCAGCGAGGCAGTTCCCTTCGGCCTCACCCGGGAGTGCCAGGCCTGGTAGGCCCCAGCCCGGCCGGGGGAAGGCGGTCCCGGCTCAGCTGCCCGAACTGTCCCCTTCGCCGGACACGCGGTTGCTGCGCTGCTGCAGCCTGTCGATGTGTTTTGACGCCTCCGCCTTGCTCAGGTCTGCGGGAAGTTCCTCCCCGGCCTCCCGCGCCAGCGTATCGAGGTAGCTGCGCTGCGCTGCCGTCATGGGTTCGTCACCTGTCACCCAGTCTTCCGGATCCCTGTTAAGGCCTGCATTGGGCTCGGGTTCGGGGCTGCCGATGGTTTCCTGGTTGCTCTCGCTCATGCAACCGAGTCTAGGACGGGCCGCCGACATTCGGCAGGAACCGGCAGTCCTGATGAATAACCAGCTCAATCCTGGAAACGTTGCTTTGGTAGGCAAAACCAAACAATTGACCAGGAGGATGACGTGACGGACAGCAAACTCAATGTGGCGGTGCTGGGGACCGGAATCATGGGGGCGGCCATGGCCCGGAACATTCTCCGCGCCGGCCACCGGGTGTGGGTGTGGAACCGGGACCCGGCAAAGACGGAACCGCTGGCCGAAGAAGGAGCCACGCGCGCAGCAGACCCTGCCGAGGCCGTGGCGGCGGCCGACGTTGTCCTGACCATGCTCTATGACGCCGCGGCTGTTGACCAGGTCATGCGGCAGGCCCGGCCCGGCGTCAAGGCAGGAACGGCCTGGATCCAGTCCACAACGGTGGGCGTGCAGGACGTTCCAGCCGTGGCAGCTCTTGCCGCGGAACTTGGCCTTGACCTGGTTGAGGCCCCCGTTTCAGGCACCCGCGCGCCCGCCGAAGCGGGCCAGCTGCTGGTTCTGGCCGCTGCCCCGGAGCCTGTGCGCCAGCGCGTTGCTCCGGTCCTGGACGCCATCGGGGCCCGCACCATCTGGACAGGCGACGACCCGTCCGCCGGTTCGGCGGCCCGCCTCAAGCTCGTGGTCAACAGCTGGGTCATCGCCGCCTCCAATGCCGCCGGTGAAGCGGTTGCCCTTGCCCAGGCGCTGGGTGTCGATCCCGGGCAGTTCCTTGACGTGGTGGACGGGGGGCCCCTGGACCTTCCCTACCTCCGGATGAAGATGGACCTCATCCTGAACGACACACTTGAACCAGCTTCCTTTGCGGTGGACACCGCCTGCAAGGACGCCCACCTCATTGTCGATGCCGCCGCCGAACACGGCCTGAAGCTTGACGGCGCTGAAGCGTTCGCGGCCAGGCTGGACCGGGTGGCCGGCCAGGGACGCGGCAAACAGGACATGGCTGCCGCCTACTACGCGGGCCGGTAGGCCGCCGGACCCCGCCAATCCGCCGGGATAGCGCTTGCCCGTTGACGTTGCGTACGTCACGTCCTATAGTTGGTGAATCGATTCAAGAGCTGCCCTCCGGTCCAAGCGACCGGCGCAGACAACCCCCTGAACACCTGCTTCAGCCAGCAGTTCCGGTTTCCTTGCCAATGAAGACGAAGGACAAGCACATGAGCACCACCCCAACCCGCGTGCCCCTCACCAGCCAGGGTGCTGGAACCGGTTCGCGGGACCCCAGGAAAGCCGCGATGAGCGGCTGGATCGGAAGCGCCCTGGAGTACTACGACTTTGCGCTGTACTCGCTGGCCGCCACGCTGGTCTTTCCCACCATCTTCTTTCCTTCGGAGAACCCCACCGTTGGAATCATCGCTTCGCTCGCAACATACGCCGTCGGGTATGTTTCGCGCCCGGTAGGCGCGGTGGTCCTGGGCGCCTACGGTGACCGGCACGGCCGCAAGAAGGTCCTCGTCTTCGCCATGCTCCTCATGGGGTTCGCCACCTTCGCTGTCGGCCTGCTGCCCACCTACGGGCAGGTGGGCCTCCTGGCCCCGGCCCTCCTGGTGGTCCTTCGCCTCATCCAGGGCTTCGCCGTGGCCGGCGAACTGGGCGGGGCCAGTGCCATGATCGTTGAGCACTCTCCGGACGCCCGGCGCGGATTCTTTGCCAGCTTCAGCCTCCAGGGCACCCAGGTGGGCTCCATCCTGGCCACCGCCGTCCTGCTCCCGCTTGCCGCCGTCCTGCCGGCGGACCAGTTCGGCTCCTGGGGCTGGCGCATCCCCTTCCTGCTCAGCGCCGTCGTGATCCTGGCGGGCTACTTCATTCGCCGGCGGGTCCAGGAACCGCCCACCTACGTTGCCCAGTCCGGCCAGCCGGAGGCCAGGCGATTCCCGCTCGTCGAGCTCCTGCGCACCCGCCCCGGCGTCCTGGTCCGCTGCGTCGCGATGACCTTTACCAACGTGATCGGCATGGCCACCCTGATCTTCGGTGTTTCCTACGCCACCCAAAAGGGCTATGGCAACGGCTTCTCCAGCAGCGAGTTCCTCTGGGTGACGCTCGTGGCCAACATCGCCGCGGTGGTGACCATCCCGCTGTTCGGCGCGCTGTCCGACAGGATTGGCCGGCGGACGCTCATGGCAGCCGGCGGCGTGATCGGCGGCGCGCTGGTGGGTGGCTACCTCTGGGCAATTGAGCAGGGAAGCCTGCCGCTGGTCTTCGTTTGTGTGGTGGTCGTGCAGGGCATCTTCTTCCAGATGTGGAACGCCACCTTCGCCACGTTCTTCCAGGAGCAGTTCCCCATGCGGATCCGCGTGACCGGCTTTGCCGTTTCCCAGAACATCGGGCTCATGATCGCCTCCTTCTTCCCGAGCATTTTCACCGCGATCGCACCCCCGGGTTCCGCCAACGTCCCGCTGACCATCGGCCTGACCACCCTCGGCATCTGCCTCGTCTCCGCCGTGGCCACCATGCTTTCCCCGGACACCAAGGGGACCTCGCTGCAGGACCTCGAGGCGCAGAAGGCGGGGCGCCCCTAGGCGGGCGGCACCAAACCCAGGGCCGACGACGGCGGGACGTCCCGCCGTCGTCCGTTCGCCGGATGCCCGGCAGGGAAGTCCCTGCCGGGCAATTTTGTGCGCGGGCACCCGCCGGTACCTGCCTGGAAGCGCCCTGTATAGATGTATACAAGTATGATTCCTGGTGGAGGTGCATCTTGCCCGAAACGCCAGCCCGGAACACCGGAGCACATGTTGTCTACGCCGAGCTGAAGCGGCGCATCCTTGCCCTGGAGCTGAAGCCGGGGGAGCGGATCTACGAGCCTGCCATGGCTGCGGCGCTCCATGTCAGCCGCACACCCCTGCGCGAGGCGGTGCGGCGGTTGATTTCGGAAAGCCTGCTGGAACAGCAGCCCACGGGGGCCGTGCTGGTGCCCGCGCTGGACGAGGCGGCCATGTCCGACCTCTTCGAAGTCCGCGCGGCCATGGAGTCCCTGATGGCACGCAACGCCTGCCCCAAGGCGACGGCGGCGGACATCGAGGTGCTGCGCGGCATCCTCGCCCGCAACGCCGCCATGGTGGGGTTTGCTGATGATGCGATGCAGCAGGGGATGTCGCTGCACGCCAAGATCGCCCAGATGGCGGGCAACGCCTGGGCGCGCCGCTTCCACGGCCAGATCACGGGCCATATGGAGCGGTACCGGCACTTCACCAACAGCACCCAGGAGCGGCGCGACCAGGCCCTGGTCCAGCACCGCGCCCTGGTGGAGGCCATCGCCGCCGGTTCCCCCGACGAGGCAGCGGGTATCGCCTTCGAGCACGTCATGGCCGCCCGGGACGCAGCACTCCGGGCGATGTCCGGCAACGCGCAGGCCGGCAATCCCCCGGCTGGCGATCCCCCGGCCGGCGACGCCGCCGCCGGCGCATGATCGGCGAACTCGGGCGCCGCTCCGCCACCGCACTCCTGCTCCATTCGGCGCTGATCCAGGCGGTCACCTTCCTGGTCCGGCCTGCGGCCACCTACCGCGCCCTGGAGCTTGACGTCCCCGACTTCGCGCTGGGCCTGCTGGCCGCCAGCTACGCGGTCTTTCCGCTGCTGCTCGCGGTTCCCACGGGCGGCCTGGTGGACCGTCTGGGTGAGCGGCGGCTGATGGGGACCGGGTCCGCCGTCGTGCTTGCCTGCTCGGTCTTCCTGCTCCTGTGGGGATCGTCCATTGCCGCGCTGGTGGTGGGCACCGCGCTGCTGGGCGCCGGCCAGCTCGCCTGCGTCGTGGGGCAGCAGGCCGTCGTGGCCAATAACGCCGCCCCGTCCCGGATGGATTCGGCCTTCGGCTACCTGACCTTCGCCGCCTCCCTGGGGCAGGCGCTGGGGCCGCTGGCGATTTCCCTGGTGGGCGGCGCCACCGTCCGGCCCGACACCCAGGCCATCTTCCTGCTGGCCGTGTGCATGGGCCTGGTGCTGTTCGCGTCCACCTTCGCGGTCTCGGCCCAGGTCAGCGGCGGGAAGCGGAAGGCGGTCGCCGCCGGCGGCAGTGCGGGCGGTGCCATGGCGCTCCTGAAGACACCCGGCGTGGCCCGCGCCCTTGCCACGAGCGCAACCGTGCTGGCCGTGGTGGACCTGACCATGGTCTACCTGCCCGCGCTTGGCGCCGACCGGGGGCTCACGGCCGCAACGGTGGGCGCCATGCTGACCGTCCGCGCCGTATTTTCCATGGTCTCCCGGCTCCTGCTGGGCAGGGTTTCCCGGAGGATCGGCCGGATGCGGCTTCTCGTGGTGAGCCTGGCACTGTCCACCGTTGCGCTGGCCGCCGCGGCGGTCCCCATGCCGGCGTGGCTGCTCTTTATGGTGATGGCCGTGCTGGGGCTGGGCCTTGGCATCGGCCAGCCGCTGACCATGTCCTGGCTTTCGGCGCAGGCACCCGCCGGGCAACGCGGCCGGGCACTGGCCCTGCGCCTCGCCGGCAACCGGGTGGGCCAGGTGGTGCTGCCCAGTGCCATCGGCGTGGTTGCCGCAGGGCTTGGCTCCGCGGGCGTCTTCCTCGCCTCCGCCGTGGTGGTGGGCGGGACCATGGTGCTGCTCCGCGGCGTGCAGCTGGATTAGCTGCCGCGGCCGCGTCACGCAGGGCAGGTTTCAGGCAGGGCACGACGGCGGGAGGCCGGGTTTCCGGGGCTTCCCCGCCTAGGGTGGGCCGAAAGCCTGCCGTGCGTGACGCCGTCGTGCGTCTTTTGGGGGCTGGCGGTGTCAGTAGACGGAGCCCTCGAGCAGCTCGGAGAGCCGGCTGGCCGCGCGGCGCAACTCCGGGACCCCGGCTTTCAGGGTGGCCTCGCTGGCCGCTTCCACCGGGCTGGTGAGCGAAATGGATTCCGTGGGCCGGCCCGTCCGGTTGGGGACCGCCATGGCCACTGACAGGACGCCGGTAGCGCGCTCATCGGCGGAGAATGCGTAGTCGGTTCCCGGCTCCGGGAGCCGCGCTCGCAGTTCCTTTGCCGTCAGGTCCGCGTCTTCCTGGCCGGCTGCCACGGCCGCCGCCACCGCCTGCTGAAGTTCGTCATCGGACGCCGATGCGAGCAGGATCTTTCCTGCGGCACCGAGCGTCAGGGGCAGCCGCTTGCCCAGCGGGAGGTCGTAGCGGAGGGGTGCCTCGCCGTCGACGCGGGCCACCAGGATGCGCTCGAAGCCGAGCCGTGAATACAGCGACGCCGTCAGTCCGGTCTGCGATGCCACCTGCTGCAGGACGGGGCGGGCCGCGACCACCAGGGGATCGTTCTCCAGGAAGCTCCGTGCGGCGGGCAGGACGGCCGGGCCGATCCGGTAGGACTTGTCCGTCTGGCTCACCATCCCGAAATCCTGCAGCACCCGGAGGATCCTCAGCGTGGTGGGCAGGCTCATGCCGCAGTTCCGCGCCAGATCGCTCAGCCGCTGCGGCCGTTCGGCCCGCTGCAGTTCGGCGAAGACCTCCATGGCCCGCGAGAGGGAGCGCATGTTCGAGGACTTGGGGCCCTCTTCTGCCGTGCCGGCCGTACTGGAAGTCGTCGTCGCCATTCTTCCATCCTATGTAAGTTCCTTGCGCTTGACAGTACCTGTGTCTCCTGTCACTATTTCTCAGTACGCAATATAGTTTCATTCTATGAAACGCAATGACGCGCTGTGAAAAGGAAACTCATGACAACGGAGTCAGTCACGACGAAAGCAGGGAGCACGCTTCGGGTCGCCCCGGGTGTGCTGGCGGGAATCGGCGCCTTTGCCGCCGTCGGCAGCTATGTCCTGGTCAGTTCGGTCGGTCTGGGGCTCTGGACGTCCCTCGGCCCGGGCGCCGGACTGTTCCCCTTTGCGATGGGGGCGCTCCTGGTGGCGATGTCGGCAGTCTGGCTCCTCCAGGAACTCCGCCGGCCGAGCGCCAGGGGTGACGGTGTGGACGCGGGGGTAGTCATTTCCGTCGTGGCGAGCCTGGTCATCCTGGCATCCGTCATGGACCTGGTGGGCTTCCAGCTGGGCATGTTCGCGTTCCTGCTCTACCACCTGAAAATCCGGGGACGCCGGGCATGGGTGCCCTCACTGATCATCGCCTTGGCGGGAAGCGTCGGCGCCTTTTACGCCTTCAACTACGGCCTGAATGTGGCCCTTCCCGTGTCGGCATTTACTCCGCTGAACCTGATCGGACTCTAGGCATGGAAACCCTGAACGAACTGCTTGGCGGCTTTGCCACCGCCATGACCTGGCAAAACCTGCTGTTTGCCTTCCTGGGCTGCCTGCTCGGCACCATCATCGGCGTCCTGCCCGGCGTCGGACCCGTCGCGGGCGTGGCACTGCTGATCCCCCTGACGCTCAACCTGGACCCCGCAGGGTCCATCATCATGTTGTGCGCCATCTTCTACGGCACCCAGTACGGCGGCACCATCACCAGCGTCCTGCTGAACACTCCCGGCGAAGCGTCCTCGGCCATCACCACCATCGACGGTTACGCGATGACCAGGATGGGGAGGGCCGGAGCGGCCTTGACGCTGGCCGCCGTCGGGTCCTTCGTCGGCGGCACCATCGCCACCGTCGGCCTTGTCGCCGCCGCCAAGCCGCTCGGCGAGCTCGGCCTGCTGGTGGGGCCGCCCGAATTCTTCGCGCTCATGGTGGTGGGCATCTCGCTGCTGGTGGCATTGGCCGGAAAGTCCATGGTCAAGGCCCTCATCTCCGGCGCCCTGGGCCTGCTCATCTCCATGGTGGGCATCGATCCCGTGGCCGGCGCTCCGCGCTTTACCTTTGGCATCGACAACCTGATGGACGGTGTCAGCTTCGTGGCTGTCATTGTCGGCGTCTTCGGGCTTTCGGAAATCCTCTCGTTCCGCCGGGACGCGCCCACCCCGGTGGTGCATGCCCCCGGTTTCCGGCAGTTGTTTCCATCCAGGACGGAATGGCGCCGCAGTGCACCTGCCATGGCCCGCGGGACCGGCGTCGGCTTCGGTCTGGGCCTGATTCCCGGCATGACCGGGTCCGTGTCAGCGCTGCTTTCGTACGCCACGGAAAAGCGGTTCAGCCGCTTCCGCCACGAACTCGGCAAGGGTGCCGTCGAAGGCGTTGCCGGGCCCGAGACCGCCAACAATGCCCACGCCAACGCGGCCCTCATCCCGCTGTTCACCCTCGGCATCCCAGCGTCGCCCACCATCGCGGTGCTGATGGGGGCGTTCCTGCAGCAGGGCCTCACCCCGGGACCCAGCCTGTTCACGGAACACTCGGAGATCGCGTGGGCCATCATCGCCAGCCTCTTCATTGGAAACGTCCTCCTGCTGCTGTTGAACGTCCCGCTGGTGGGGCTGTGGACCTCCATCCTCCGCGTGCCCACCCCGGTCCTGACGGCAGTGATCCTCGTGTTCATGGTCATCGGCGCCTACACCATCAACTTCAGCGTCTTCGATGTCTACGTCATGATCGGGTTCGGCCTCCTGGGCCTGGCATTGCGGAACCTTGACATTCCGCTGGCCCCGATGGTCCTCACCCTGGTGCTGGGGCCGCTGATGGAACGCTCCCTGCGTGAATCGCTGGAGATATCCCAGGGCGACTTCACCGTCTTCGCCAGCCGTCCCATCTCCGCCGTACTGATCGGTATTGGCCTGCTCATTATCTGCAGCCCGCTGCTCAAACTCCGTAAGCCCAAGGCGCTCACGGAGGACCCCGAAGCCTGACCTCCACCCCAAACCGCACACCCGCACCACTTCAAAGGAGAAGACCCATGTCCCGCAGGAAAATTTTCGCAGCCGTCGCAGCTGCCTCGCTGCTCGCCCTCACCGGCTGCGGTGCCAATGCCGGAGCCAGCAATTCCGGTGCAGCAGCCGGTGACTTCCCGAAGAAAGGCAAATCCATTGACCTCATCGTCGCCTTCTCCTCGGGCGGCGCCGTAGACACTGCGGCCAGGCTCATCCAGCCGGTCCTCGAAAAGGAACTCGGCACCAACGTTGAGGTCATCAACAAGCCAGGTGCCGGCGGCCAGATCGGCTACACCGCCCTGACGGGCGCCAAGCCGGACGGCTACACCATCGGCGCCACCGGATCCCCCTCGGTAGTGGTCTCACCCCTGGACCCGGCCCGCGGCGCGAAGTACACCAGGGACAGCTTCCAGCCGCTGGGCCGGCAGGTGATCGACCCCACCGTCATCGCCGTCCAGCCGGACAGCCCGTACCAGACCCTGAAAGAGCTGCTGGACGCGGTCAAGGCCAAGCCGAAGTCACTCACCGCCAGCACCACCGGCATCCAGACCGGTGAACACTTCGCCCTGGCCCAGATCCAGGAGAGCACCGGCTCGGAGTTCGCGCCGGTCCACTTCTCCGAGGGTGCGTCCCAGGCCACCACCGCATTCCTGGGCAAGCACGTAGACGTCCTGGTGGCCAACGTCAGCGATGTGACCGACCTCAGCAAACAGGGCAAGGCACGGGTGCTGGGCGTCATGTCCGGGGAACGCGCCCCCTCGCTGCCGGACATCCCCACGTTCAAGGAATCCGGCTACGACCTGACCGCCGGGACCGCCCGCGGCTACTCCGCCCCCGCGGGGCTCCCGGACGACGTGGCCAAGAAGCTCGAAGCTGCCATCGAGAAGGCCATCGAGGACCCAGCCGTGGTGCAGAAGATGAAGGACCTGGGCCTGCAGACCAGCTACCTCAACGGTTCTGACTACGAGAAGTTCTGGGCAGGCCAGGAGGACGACTTCAAGAAGGTCCTTCCGCTGGTCCAGAAAAAAGACTGACCCACACCCCCGAAGGAACTGACCATGACAACTCCAGCCATCGACACCAGCGCTGACTTTGACCGCCCGGACCCAGCCATCGTGGACCGGCTCGCCAACCTGCCCGCCGCCAATATCGGTGACGCCATGGACCGGCTCGGCGTCGCGGACTCCGCCATCCAGGCCGTATGGCCCGGCGCAAAGCTCGCCGGGCCGGCGTTCCCCGTGTGGACCCGTCCGGGCGACAACAAGGGGATCCACGCCGCCCTGCAGCTGGCCCGCCCTGGAGACGTCATAGTGGTCGCCGGTGGCGCCGATGAATCCCGCGCGCTCCTTGGTGAATTGATCGGGGAGCGGGCCATCAACCTTGGCGTCGCCGGCTTCGCGCTGGACGGAGCAGCGCGCGACGCCGAGGCGCTGGGTGAGATCGGCATGCCCGTCTTCGCCAGGGCTACTTCGCCCGCCGGTCCCTACAAGGACGGCCCGTTCAGGCTGGGAACCGCCGTTGCCTTCGGCGGAGTCCCCGTCCTGCCAGGCGACATCATCATCGGCGACTCCGACGGCGTGGTGGTCATCCCCCGCGAACAGGCAGCAGCCGTCGCAGAAGCTGCGGAAGCAGTATTCGCCGACGAAACCAGCCGCCGCCAGGCGATCGTCGCCGCGCGCTCCTAGAGAAGAAGGACCCCAAACCATGACAGCATGCACCGTTATCGGCCTCGGTGAAGCCGGAGCCACCTACGCCGCAGCCCTTGCCGCTGCCGGCCATCAGGTCACCGGTTTCGACCCGGTGGCGCCCACAACCCCTGCGGGCGTCACCCGCGCCGCAACCGCTGCCGCTGCTTGTGCAGGCGCCGGTATCGTCCTGGTGATGACCGGGGCGGCCGCCGCGCGAAATGTGGCGGAGGAGTGCCTGCCGGTCCTGGCCGCCGGCAGCGTCTACGCAGACTTCACCTCCTCATCGCCCGGCGTCATGCAGGAGCTCGGACAGCTGCCCACCAAAGCTGCGTTCGCCGACGTCGCCATTCTTGGCCCGGTCTCCGCGCTGGGTGAGAAGACGCCCCTGATGGTGAGCGGTCCAGGCGCCCAGGCGGTTGCCGCCCTGCTGCGTCCCCTCGGCGTGCAGGTGGAAATCGCCGACGGCGAGCCTGGGGCGGCGATGGCCCACAAACTGCTGCGCAGCGTCCTCATGAAGGGCCTGGCGTCCGTGGTGGTGGAGGCGGTCACGGCCGGCAAGGCAGCCGGCCTGGAGGACTGGATCCGGGGCCAGATCGCGAACCAGCTGGCGGGGGACGGCCAGGCGGTCATCGACAGGTTCCTCACCGGCAGCGCCAAGCACGCCGTCCGCCGCTCCAAGGAAATGCAGGACACCGCAAGCTATCTCTCGGACCTCGGCGTCCCGGCCGAGATGACCACCGCATCGGCCGCAGCCCTCGCCCGCATGGCGCAGGCCGCCGAACCGGCCTTGCGCTGACAGCACAGCAAGGCACAATCAGGAACGGGTATTACATGATTTCGACAGCAACCGGCATTCCGCCGTCAGGAGCAGCAGCATGATCGGCATCTGGGCACTTGGCGCCTACCTTGCCGCCATCCTCCTCTGGACTACGGCCATGAAGCGCAGCGTGGGGGAAGCCATGATCCTGGGCTTCCTGGTGGTCCTGCCGTTTACCGGGGCCGCCGCAGCACAGGTTGGTTGGTCGGCGCTCTATTCGGCGGCGACCGACGAAATTGTCTACGCCACCATGGCATTCGTCTTCATGGGCTACCTGCTGGACAAGGGCGGCGTGCTGGACCGGCTGATCGACCTGCTGAACTCGCTGATCGGCGGAGTCAAGGGCGGTCCGGCCTGGGTCTCCACGGTAGCCTCAGCAGGCCTGGGCGGAGTGGTCCACAATCAGGCGGCCATCGCCGCGACGGTGGGCTCAGTGACCATTCCGTGGATGGAAAAGTCCAGGCTCGACAAGCCAGCTGCCGCAACCCTCGTGGCCGGGAACGCCGGGATGGGCATCACGTTCCCCTTCAGCGCCTCAATGTTCGTCCTCGTCGGCTCCGCCACGGTGGGGCCCCTGCTGGACATCAACGCCCTGGTCCTTCCCCTGCTGTTCGGCGGCCTGTGGTGTTTCCTGCACCGGCTCATCGTCACCTGGCTGCTCATCAGGAAGAGCGGGATGGCGCCGCTCGACGCCGCCCACCGCCTGTCTGTCCGGGCCGCGTTCGGCCGGGGTGGGCCACGCTCCTGCTGTTCGTCGTCGTCGCCATTCCCCTGGTCATCACCTCCGGGTTCCTCACTTCGGCGCTCTCGGACTGGACCGGCGGCGACGTCAGCAAGTCGGTCAGCGTCATCGTCTGGATCCCGGTGGTCCTCCTCATCACCGGTGCGCTGTTGGGCAGGAAGCAGCTGCCCCGCACCGGGCGTGCCTGGGGAAAGCTCCTGCAGGGTTCGGCCCCGCGGTTCGGCATCGTGGGCGTCACCGTGCTCTTCGCCTTCGCCGGCGCGAACGCCCTGGCCGCCACAGGCCTTCCCAAGCAAATGACCGCCCTGCTGAACGGGATGAACCTTCCCCTCTGGCTGCTCGCCATCCTGATCGGGCTGATCGTCATCGCTGTCGCAGCCCCGCTGTCCGCCACGGCCACCATGGCCGCCGTCGGAACGGTCGGCGTCGCCGCCCTCGTCGCGGCCGGTGTTCCGGCCACCACCGCGGCTGTGGCTGTCCTGGTGTTCTCCTCCTGCGAGGCCGCGGTCCCGCCCGGCGGGGCACCGCTTTATGTTGCCTGCGGCATCGCGGACGTCAACCCCATCAAGACCTTCGCCCGCCTGCTCACCCACTATGCGCTGCCCCTGCTGGTCATCGGCGTGCTGATCATCCTCGGCGTCCTGCCGATCTAAGGAACTCGATGCAAACATCACGAAGGTTCTTCGAAACCGTCTTCGTCATCACCCTCGGAGCGCTCCTGATTGGGGGTGTCCTGTTCGTGGCCGGGCAGGCCGCCGGACTGCTGGCCGGGCAAAATGGGTGGCTGGAGTTCTTCAACACCACCATCAAGCCGCCCATGTGCATCGCGGCGTCCGTGTGCGCTCTGGCCGGGTTCCTGCTCAGTTACAGGCGCCCAAAAGAGCAGGTGCAGCGCCGGCAGGAGGCCCAGTCCCGGTGACCGATGACATCACGGTTCCCCGGTTTGCCGACCTCCTCGACAGGGCGGGTGCCCTGTCCGGCACTTCCTGGGGACTCTTTCCGGAGCCGGAGCGGGGAACGCCGTCCTTCATCACTCCCGGCGTGGTCCGGGAAGCCAAGAACAGCATCAGGACCGGGACAGTGTTCGGACTGGATTATCCGGCCGACGCCTTCGACCCCGGCATGTCCCTCAAACGCGGCGCACCCCGGCACACGATCTACTCCTCCCATCCTGCCCACCGCGATGACTACCTTGACGGGTATTACCTTCAGGGCTCGAGCCAGATTGACGGGCTCCGGCACCGGCGGGCCGACGACGTGGGGTTCTACAACGGCGTCCCGGACCACCGGATCACCGAAGGCACTCCGGACCTGGGTATCCAGGAGTGGGCCGAACACCCCATCGCCGGAAGAGGTGTCCTGGTGGACGTTGACGGGTTCCGAAACGGTATTGGCGAGCCCATCGACCATGCCGCCGGAGAACCGCTCACCCTGGACCTGGTCCGGTCAGCCCTGCAGTCCCAGTCCCTGGCCACCCGCCCCGGCGACATCCTCATGCTGCACACCGGTTGGTGCGAATGGTTCCTCGCACTCGATCCCGAGGAGAAGCAGCGCCTCCGGAAGAGCCGGAAGGCGTCGGGCGTCGCACAGTCACATGAGTTCGTGGCCTGGGCGTGGGACAGCCGGTTTGCGGTGATCGCCGCGGACAACTTTGCCTTCGAATGCCTCCCCGCCGTCCCTGAAAGCCCCTACCGGGAGTCCGCGTTCAACGACCACGGCATGATGCACCAGCACCTCCTGGCCAAGCTCGGCATGCCCCTGGGTGAGCTCTGGCGGCTCGGCCCGCTCGCACGGCATATGCAGTCCACCGGCCAGTGGGACGCCTTCATCACCATCAAACCGCTGAACATTACTGGCGGCACCGGTTCACCAGTCAACGCGACCGCCATCACCTGAAGTAACCGCGCCTGCGTCACGCCGGGCAGCTTTTGGCGGAACGCCCGACGGCGGGAGGCCGGGTTTCCGGGGCTTCCCCGCCTATGGTGGGCCGGAAGCGTGCCGTGCGTGACGCCGTCGTCCGTGTTCCGGGCAGGGTCAGCTAGGGCAGCCGGGAAGGCCGCAGCAGGCTCGGCTCACCGGCGCGGGCCGGATCCAGCGGCACCGGGCTGACCAGCACGGCCGGGCCCCGGTGCAGGAGCCCGCCGGACACGGCGCGGCAGCGGATGCCGCCCCGGCCCCGCATGGCCGGATGCGCGCCGGGAGCCAGCATCCCGTTCATCCACGCACAGGGCTGGGCATGCCGGCCGCCGTGGAACCGGACCACGGCCCCGCCGGACTCCAACGCAAAGTCATGCCCCAGCAGCGGTGCCAGCTGCGCGCCGCGGAGCACCACGTTGCGGCGGGTCAGCAGGGGATCGAACGGACCGGCGCCCAGTTCGGCGGCGATGGCTTCAAGGGATTCGATGGCGAACAGGGTCACCGCGGCGTCCATGTGTGCGGCCTTGCCGAAGAACCGGTCGCCCACGATGCCCTTGCCGCCCACCACCTCCACCGTGTCCGCGTCAGTGGTGGGAACGTCGGCTGCGCCGTCCCGGGCCCGCCCGAAATAGGCGTGCGCGGGGGACACCAGCAGGTGCAGGATCTCGACCTCGTACCGGTAGGTCCCCATGTGCTCCCTTACTTCGCAAGCTCGGCCACGGAAGCCCGCGGCTGAGGGTCCTGATGAAACCAGCGTAGGCCAGCCGGCATTGAAATCCGGCCCTCCAGTGGCAGGATCAGGAACCATGGACACCACTTCCGCCCCGGAACCCACTCCGCCTGCCAGGCGCCGGACCGCCCTCTTCTGGGCGTCGGCGGTGTGCGCAGCCGGCCTGGCGGGAGTTGCGGTGTGGATGCTGGCAGGCAACCCCGCCGTCCTGGGCGGACACCCCCTGCTGCCGGGCCTCCTGCTCGCGGCTGCCGTGGCGGGCGCGGCATGGGGAATCCAGCTCTGGCGCCGTCGTGACACGCCCCGGTCCCGCTCCCGCGGCCGGTTCGTTGCCGCCTGGGCCGGCCGGCTGGCCGTGCTGGCGCTCGCCGCGGGCCTGGCCTGGCTCAACCCCTTCGCCTACCAGCCGGGGCCGGCGGCGGAGGCCGGGCCGACGTCGGACCTCACCGTCACCGAAACTCCCACCGCCATCACCATGTCACCCGAGGGCGGCACGACCACGAAGGGTCTGGTCTTCTATCCCGGCGCCCGGGTGGATGCCCGCGCCTACCAGGACATCCTTGCCCCCGCCGTGGGCGCCGGATACCGGGTGGTCATCCTGAAGGAACCACTGGAGCTCAGCCTGCTGGACGGAAACCAGGCCCGCAGCGCCATGGCGGACAACCCGGACATCAGCACGTGGGCGGTCGGCGGCCACTCCCTGGGCGGAGTGTCCGCATCATCCTTCGCGCTCAACAACAGCGACGTCAAAGGCCTGGTCCTGTATGCGTCCTACCCCATCGATTCGCTGCAGGACCGCAGTGGCCTGTCCGTCCTGTCCCTCTCCGGCGGCAACGATGGCCTCAGCACTCCTGCGAAGATTGAGGCCTCACGGGAGCTGCTGCCCGGCGACGCCGAATTCGTGGCCATCCGCGGCGGAGTGCACGCCTTCTTCGGCGACTACGGCGAACAGCCCGGCGACGGCCAACCGGGCATCAGCCGCCAGGCCGCCCAGCAACAGATCGCCGCCGCCACCGTATCCTTCCTGGAGCAGCTGTAGGCGCCGCCGGGTTTCGACGGGCCCCGCCGCCTGGAATTGGCCTCGCTCAGGCGCCCACGTAGGTGGCCAGGTGCCGACCCGTCAGGGTCTCCCGCCCGGCCACCAGCTCGGCCGGCGTTCCCTCGAAAACGATCGTGCCGCCGTCGTGCCCTGCGCCCGGCCCGATGTCGATGATCCAGTCCGCGTGGGCCATCACCGCCTGGTGGTGCTCGATCACGATGACTGACTTGCCGGAATCCACCAGCCGGTCCAGCAGGCCCAGGAGCTGCTCGACGTCGGCCAGGTGCAGGCCCACGGTGGGCTCGTCAAGGATGTAGACGTCGCCCGCCTCGGCCATCTGGGTGGCGAGCTTCAGGCGCTGGCGCTCGCCGCCGGACAGGGTGGTCAGGGGCTGGCCCAGGGTGATGTAGCCCAGACCGACGTCCGCCAGGCGTTCCAGGACTTTGTGGGCGGCCGGGGTCTTGGCATCACCCTCCGCAAAGTAGGCCAGCGCGGCCTCCACCGACATGTCCAGGACGTCCGCGATGTTCATGCCGCCCAACGTATATTCGAGGACGGCGGGTTGGAAGCGGCGGCCTTCGCAGTCCTCGCAGGTGGATTCGACCGTGGCCATGACGCCGAGCTCAGTGAAGATCACGCCGGCGCCGTTGCAAGTGGGGCAGGCGCCCTCGGAGTTGGAGCTGAAGAGCGCCGGTTTCACGCCGTTGGCCTTGGCGAAGGCTTTGCGGATGGGTTCGAGCAGTCCGGTGTAGGTGGCCGGGTTGCTGCGGCGGGAGCCCTTGATGGCGCCCTGGTCGATGACGACGACGCCGTCACGCCGGGCCAGGGAACCGTGGATGAGCGAACTCTTGCCGGATCCGGCGACGCCGGTCACCACGCAGAGGACGCCCAGCGGTACGTCCACGTCCACGTCCCGCAGGTTGTTCGTGGAGGCACCGCGTACCTCCAGCGCCCCCTTGCGGGCCCTGGTCGAGTCCTTCAGCCGGGCGCGGTCGCCCAGGTGGCGGCCGGTGATGGTGCCGCTGGAGCGCAACCCGTCGACGTCGCCCTCGTAGACAATCTCGCCGCCGCCGGTCCCGGCGCCCGGGCCGAGGTCGACGACGTGGTCGGCGATCGCGATCATCTCCGGCTTGTGCTCCACCACCAGGACGGTGTTGCCCTTGTCCCGCAGCTGCAGCAGGAGGGTGTTCATCCGCTCGATGTCGTGCGGATGCAGGCCGATGCTGGGCTCGTCGAACACGTAGGTGACGTCGGTCAGCGAGGAGCCCAGGTGCCGGATCATCTTGGTCCGCTGCGCCTCACCGCCGGACAAGGTACCGGCCGGTCGGTCCAGGGAGAGGTAGCCCAGGCCGATTTCGGTGAAGGCGTCCAGCAGGTCGCGGAGGCCGGCGAGCAGGGGGCGGACGGAGGGCTCGTCGAGGTCCCGGATCCAGGCGGCGAGGTCGCTGATCTGCATGGCGCACAGGTCCGCGATGTTCCTGCCGTTGATCCTTGACGCGAGCACCTCGGGCGTGAGCCGGGTGCCGCCGCAGTCCGGGCAGGTGGCGAACGTGACGGCCCGCTCCACGAAGCGCTTCACGTGCGGCTGCATGGCCTCCACGTCCTTGGAGAGCATGGATTTCTGGATCTTGGGGATGATGCCTTCGAACGTGAGGTTGACGCCCTCCACCTTGATCTTGGTGGGTTCGGCGTACAGCATCGTGTCCAGCTGCTTCTTCGTGAAGGACGCGATGGGCTTGTCCATGGGCAGGCCCATGCCTTCGAACAGGCGCCCGTACCAGCCGTCCATGGAGTAGCCGGGGACGGTAAGCGCGCCCTCACTCAATGATTTCGAATCGTCGTAGAGCGCGGTCCGGTCGATGTCGCTGATGTTGCCCATGCCTTCGCAGCGCGGGCACATGCCGCCAAGGTAGGTGACCTGGCGGACCACGTTCTTCTCCACCCGGCCGCCCTTCTCGGTGCTCATGATGCCGCTGGCCTTGCGGGTGGGTACGTTGAAGGAGAACGCGGTGGGCGGGCCGACATAGGGCTTGCCCAGGCGGCTGAACAGGATCCGCAGCATGGCGTTGGCGTCGGTGGCCGTGCCTACGGTGGAGCGCGGGTTGGCGCCCATACGCTCCTGGTCCACGATGATCGCCGTGGTCAGTCCCTCCAGGCGGTCCACCTCGGGGCGCGCCAGGCTGGGCATGAACCCCTGCACGAACGCGCTGTAGGTTTCGTTGATGAGCCGCTGGGATTCGGCGGCGATGGTGGCGAACACCAGGGAACTCTTGCCGGAGCCGGACACGCCGGTGAAGGCGGTGAGCCGCCGCTTGGGCAGCTCAACGCTGATGTCTTTGAGGTTGTTCTCGCGGGCGCCCTGGACGCGGATGAGATCGTGGGTGTCGGCGATATGGAGTCCGGCCGGGGAGGTTTCCGTCCCCGGGTCCATGCTGGTGTCCGTGCTCAAGGTGTCCCCCTTCTGGTGGAGCGGCACCGGTGCGGGGCTGTGCTGGCAGTCCCGCTCCGGCGTCGTCCGTTATATACGTGACTGTTGATATGCCTATGGCTGCTGGTTGATGCGGACGGTGTTGCCGGCCGGGTCGCGGAAGGCGCAGTCGCGGATTCCGTAGGGCTGGTCGATGGGCTCCTGGACGACGTCGGCCCCGCTTGCCTCCACCTTGGCGAAGGCGGCGTCCACGTCCGGGGAGGACAGGACGATGGTGGCGTAGGTGCCCTTGGCCATCATTTCGGCAATGGTGCGGCGCTCGTCGTCGGTGATTCCGGGGTCGACGGCCGGCGGGCACAGGACGATGGAAACGTCCTTTTGGCGTGCGGGGCCAACGGTGATCCAGCGCATGGTGCCGCGGCCTACATCGTTGCGGATCTCGAAGCCCAGGGCGTCGCGGTAGAACGCCAAAGAGGCGTCCGGATCGGTGGCGGGAAGAAAGGTTGAGGAAATGTTGATGTCCATGCCAGTCATGCTATTTGCGCCTCGCGGGCGGGCGCTTCTCGATTCCTGACCGGTCTGGTGACCTGTTTCGCCACGCACGCGGGGATGCCCGCCGTCGAATGCTGCGCCTCCTGTTTATAGACGCTCGGCGGCATGCCCACCACCTCGCTGAAGCGGGTGCTGAAGGTTCCCAGCGAGGAACAGCCGACGGCGAAGCACACGTCGGTGACGCTGAGGTCACCTTTGCGGAGCAGCGCCATGGCGCGTTCGATCCGGCGGGTCATGAGGTAGCTGTAAGGCGATTCGCCGTAGGCGAGCTTGAAGCGGCGGCTGAAATGGCCGGCGGACATGTGGACATCCCGGGCGAGGGATTCGACGTCGAGCGGCTGCGCATATTCCCTGTCCATCCGGTCCTTGACGCGGCGCAGCTGCACGAGTTCGCGCAGGTACGGGTCGGGGGATGGGCTGCTGGTCACAGCTCCGATCGTGCTACGTGGCGGGGGTCTTGTCCAGACGTGCCCGGTATCACGGTCCAGCGGGCAAAATCGCGCGTGCCTGCAGGATATGATTGTCCCGCCGGCCAGTATGAGGTCCTCGCCCGAACAGGGCTCGAGTAAACGCAGCGTCCGGCAAACCAACTCTTAAATCACCTGCAAAACCCCTGCCCAATTGCTGTGCTCGGGTAACACCTTGAAAGGACGCCATGGAACTGCTGTGGGAAATCGCCGGCTGGGCAGGGGCGGTTGCGATACTCAGTGCGTACCTGGCAGTTTCCATGGGCTGGTTGAAAGCCGGCAAGGGGTTCCAGACGGCCAATCTGTTTGGCTCCGTTGCCTTCATCATCAACGGAACCCTGCACGGGGCGTGGCCGTCGGTGGTTACCAATATCGCCTGGTTCCTGATCTCTGCCGTTGCGCTGGTGCGCATGCGCGCGGAGGAGGCGTTGGTTGAGCCGGCCGAGGCCGCACACGTTCAATACCCGGGAGTTCCGGATTCCACCGGCCAGATGGCCGTCGTCGAGGCTTTCACCGAGGCCCTGCCCGTTGTGGGTTCGGCGCCAGGCCTGGCAGACGGGCCGCGGCTGGCCCTCTAGGCCGACAATGGCGGTTCGCGCCGGGGGTGGGGCGGTTTCACGGCCCCTTTCATTTCTAGTCCTATTGACAGGACAAAGCTTCTCTCATAACTTTTTTAGAGCGCTCCATCTGCGGCCGCCCTTTCAAAGGAGAGAACCCCATGAGGCTTGGTGTCTACAACGCGGTCCTGCATGACCGTCCGCTGCCCGAGGCGCTCGCAGTCATCGCCAGCCTGGGCCTGACGGGAATCGAGATCAACACCGGCGGCTTCCTTCCCCCGGTGCACGTTCCCACCTTTGACCAGATCCTGGTGAGTGACGCCGCGCGTGATGACTACCTGGCGCTTTTTGAGGGGACCGGGGTTTCCATTGCGGGCTTGAACTGCAACGGCAACCCGCTTCACCCCAACCCGCAGATCGGGGAAAAGCATGCCGAGGACATTCGCCGGTCGATACGGCTGGCCCACCGGCTGGGCCAGAACCGGGTGGTCACCATGTCCGGCCTGCCCGGAGGTGAACCCGGGGCGACTGTTCCCAACTGGATCGTGAACGCCTGGAACTCGGCTGCTCTGGATGTCCTGGACTACCAGTGGGGGATTGCAGCCTCGTTCTGGAAAGAGATGGACCGGCTGGCCCGGGACCTGGACGTCAAGGTGGCGCTGGAGCTGCACCCGCAGAACCTGGTTTTCAACACCGCGGACGTGCGCCGGCTGATTGAGGCGACCGGCGCCACGCATGTGGGGGTGGAGCTCGATGCATCACACCTGTTCTGGCAGCAGATGGACCCGGTGGCAGTGGTCCGTGAACTGGGCCCGCTGGTGTTCCAGGCCGCGGCCAAGGATGTCCGGATCAACCCGGGGAACGCGGCCCTTTACGGAGTACTGGACAACAGCTTCCGCCGCCTTTCCCCGGAGGAAAACCGCACCAACCTCGGCGGCGACGAATGGGTTAATGAGTGGCCAAAGGATTCTGCCTGGGACTTCGTGGCCCTGGGCCGCGGCCACGACACCGCCTACTGGACCGAGTTCCTGCGCGCCCTGCACGAGGTCGACCCGGACATGCTGGTCAACATCGAGCACGAGGACGTTTCGCTGGGCAGGATCGAGGGGCTTGAAGTGGCTGCGAAAGTCCTGCTGGATGCGGACGCGGCACTCCGGGAGTCGCTGGTCGGGCGGTAGGCCCTTTTGGACGCCCGGGTTGGCCCTTGGATCGCTTGTGACGGTCGTTCTTCAGGCGCGCGGAACCCACCGCGGCTCTTGGCCTGATCCGCCTAGACCATCCGCTCGCCCCATGCTCGACGGCGCGGACTCACTCCGCGGCGGCGACCCCGAGGTCCGCGGCGTGGCCGCTGATGACGCGTGCCAGGTCGATGTCGCGGCTGGTGATCCCGCCGACGTCGTGGCTTGAGAGCGTGACGCCGACTTCGGGGTAGGTGAGAGTGAGGTCGGGGTGGTGGTTGGCCTCCTCGGCGGAGGCGCCGATGCGGTTCACGAGCTCCAGCCCGGTGGAAAACTTCCGGGTCCTGAAGGTGGCGGCGAGGGCCTCGCCGGTCACGCGCCAGCCGGTAAGACCCGCCTCGGCGAGCTCGGCGGCCGACAGCTTCCGTTGGGGATCAGTCATGGTGCCATGGTGCACCGGTACAGAAACCAGTACAAGTCACTTCGGGCCGAACCGCACGAGTACCGGGTACCCGATCCTCGCCGCCGTGGACACGGGGCCGGCCCCAACAACTCCTACTTCGCCGTCATCCTGTAGCGCTCGATCTGCCGCAGCCGCCGCAGGAGGCTGTCGCGCCGGGGGTGCGGGACGACGTCGGGCGCCTCGGCAGTCAGGTCCACGTGCGCGGTGCCGTATTGCCACAGCAGGAGGTCGTCCAGGAGCCGGTCCGGGCCGGGGGAGTAGCGGTGGTCCAGGGCCTTGCGCACCTCAGTGATGCGGTTGGCATTCAGCAGCCCGGCCAGCTGCATGGTCTGGTTCAGCCTGTGCGCCGCGAGCAGTTCCGCCGCCCAGCCCCAGTCGTCGTCCACCTTGCGGTCCACGTGCGGGAGCAGGGTCCGCCACACGTCCCGGATCCGGTTGGGAGTGAGCGGCGCGGCGCCCTCGCCGTCCATGTCCCAGTAGCTGCGGACTTCCTCGTACCGCTCATGCAGGTCGGCGAAGGCCGTCTCCACGGTCTCCAGCATGGCCGCGGTGGCGGTGAACTGCCGGTCAAAGTGCGGGGTCCAGGCGCGCGGGTCCTCCGCCTTGAACCGGATGTCATGCTCGATCTCGCTCCACGCGTGGGCGAAGATGGTGCGGATCTGGCACTCGAAGAAGTAGCTGCCGTTGGGCTGCAGGTCCGGGTTGAAGACGTGCTGGTACTCCTTCACGGCCTCGTTCTGGATGGTGCGCAGGATCAGGTGCCGGCTGGAGTAGCCGTACGTGCCGGACTCGATGGAGCCGATGTCCTTCTCCCGGTCGCCGCGGCAGTCGAACAGCTGCCGCTGGCGCTTGATGATGTTGGCCACCGCGGCATTTTCGGCCGGCAGCTTGGTGATCACCCGGATGCCCACCATGTCATTGAGGGTGCGGAACGGGTCCGGGAACTTCAGCAGCCGCCGCCCGCCGGGCTCCAGCGGCTCCTCGGTGCGCGAGATTTTCTCCTTGAAGGACTCCACCGTCTTGGTGCGGCCGGTGACGAACAACGGCGTGACTTCGGTGTCCTTCAGCATGTCCCGCAGCACCAGCAGGACATCCCGGGTCACCAGCTTCAGGGCAGGCCGGACGCGCTCGTAGATCTCCACGTTGTGCTGCACCGACTCGCGCAGCGGCTCGTCCAGGCTTTCCCAGTTACTCGGCATGGTCCCAGCTTACGGCCGGGGTCCGACAGGAAGCCGTCGCGCACGTTTAAGTTGCGGCGGCCGAGGTGGAGCCGCGCACCACCAGCGAGCTCTCCAAAACGAGCTCCTCCTGCTCCAGCGGCTGCCCCTCCATCAGCCGGCGCAGCTGCTCCCCGGCCTTGAGGCCCAGCAGGGCCGCGGGCAGGTGGACGCTGGTCAGGCCCGGGCTGCTGGTGGCCGAGTAGGGCAGGTCGTCGAAGCCCGCCACCGCCAGCTCCTCCGGAATCCGCACCCCCTCCACGCGTGCCTCCTGCAGCACACCGTAAGCGTGGGTGTCCGTGGCACAGACGACGGCGGTCACCCCCTCGCGCTGCCATCCCGGCCAGGCTGCGGCGAAGGCAGCCGCCGCGTCACCGACGTCGATGGTGGTGGCGGGGATATGCTCCGGATCCACTGTCATGCCGCGCTCCACGGCCGCCGCCAGGAACGCCTCGCGGCGGATGGTGAACGTCTCCGTTCCCGTGACGCTGTCCAGGTAGGCCACACGCCGGTGGCCCGCGTCCGCCAGGTGGGCTGCCAGCTCCCGCGCACCCTGGGCCACGTCAAGGTTCACGGCCGGGGCAAGCGATTCCAGCCCGGGGGCGTCCAGTAGAACCAAAGGTCCGGCCACGGAGAGGTCTGCCAGGAAGCCGGCGTTCGGCGCATCAACTAAAAGGCCTGCGGGTCGCAGGGACATCAGCTTCCGAACGTCGTCCGCCTTGGGGAACTCGCCGGAATCGGTGACGGACAGCAGCAGCTGGTACTGCGGACCCAGGGACTCCCGCACCCCGCCGATCACCTTCGCAAAGAACGGGTTGGAAATGTCCGGTGCCACCAGGATCACGATGGAGCTGACGCCCTTGGCCAGCGAGCTGCCGATTCCGTCCACCACGTAGCCCAGCTCGGCGATAGCGTCCCGCACCCGGGAAATGTTGTCCTCGGACACCCGGCCGGCCGTCTTGCCGTTGGCCACCAGCGACACGGTTGCCACGGAAACGCCGGCCCGTGCCGCGACCATCGCCGCCGTCACCCGCCGCGGCCTGCCCCGCTGCTGCACCTGTTCCCCGGATTCCATACATCGATCCTATCGGCCGGAGCGCACACCAGAAGGCCCAGCGCATCAAGCGTTTGACGTGGGCAAATGCCGAACTCACGTTAAGCGTTTGACGCAGGCCACAAAACCCTGCCATGATCACTCCCGGAATACTCAAACCCCTGCCCCGGCAGGCCCCAATGACGTGGAGCACCATCGTGGAACCAAAGCCCCAAGAGCACCAGCCCCGGACGAATCCAACGGAGCGCAGGAAGATCATCCTGGACTGCGACCCCGGCCACGATGACGCCGTGGCCCTGCTGCTGGCGCACGGCAACCCCACCATCGACCTGCTGGCCGTCACCACGGTAGTGGGCAACCAGACGCTCGAAAAAGTCACCCGCAACGCCCTCGCCGTCGGCACTATCGCCGGCATCACCGGCGTCCCCTTCGCTGCCGGCTGCCCCCGCCCGCTGGTCCGCAGCATCGAAACCGCACCGGACATCCACGGCGAGTCCGGCATGGACGGCCCCGCCCTGCCCCAGTCCACCATCGAGCTGGACCCGCGCCACGCCGTCGACCTCATCATCGACACCGTCATGGCCCACGAGCCCGGCACCGTCACCCTGGTGCCCACCGCCGGCCTGACCAACATCGCCATGGCCGCCCGCAAGGAACCGCGCATTGTGGAACGCGTGAAGGAAGTGGTCCTCATGGGCGGCGGCTACCACGTGGGCAACTGGAGCGCCGTGGCCGAGTTCAACATCATCATCGACCCCGAGGCCGCCCACATCGTCTTCAACGAGAAGTGGCCGGTGGTCATGGTGGGCCTGGACCTCACGCACCAGGCGCTGGCCACCCCGGACGTGGTGGAAAAAATCGCCGCCATCGGCACCACGCCCGCGAAGTTCGTTACCGAGCTGATGGACTTCTTCGCCCACACCTACAAGGACGCGCAGGGCTTCGACTACCCGCCGGTGCACGATCCCTGCGCCGTTGCCTATGTCATCGACCCCAGCATCGTCAGCACCCGCAAAGTGCCCGTGAACATCGAGCTGCAGGGCACCCTCACCCTGGGCATGACCGTCGCGGACTTCCGTGCGCCCGCCCCGGCCGACTGCCACACCAGCGTGGCCGTGGACCTGGACCACGCACGGTTCTGGGACCTGGTCACCGACGCCCTGGAGCGCATCGGCGAGCCGGGCGCGAATACCACAGTGGACGACGGCGGCCCGCGCCACGGTGCGGACCGTACCTTGGGCAAGGCGTCCGACGTCGGACTTAGCCAAGCTGCCTCCCTCACCGCCGGAGGGGTCAAGTAAATGACTGCCACCCTGACCGGAACCAAGACGGCCCGCGGCAACACCGCCGCTCTGATGACCGCCCTGCTGGCCGCCTGCGTGGCCTTCCAGCTCAACGCCTCCATGCTTAGCCCCGCCCTGGTGACCATGGGCGAGGAACTGAAGACTGACCAGGCCGTCATCGGCCTCTCGCAGACCTGGTTCTTCACCGCCGCCGCACTGTTTTCCCTGTTCCTGCCCCGCCTGAGCGACATCGTGGGCCGCAAGAAGGTCCTGGTGGGCATGATGGTGCTCATGGCCTTGGGGTCCGTGATCGCGGCCCTCGCTCCCGACGTCACCTGGCTCTTCGTGGGCCGCATCATCCAGGGCGTCAGTGGACCCACCGTGCCGCTCTGCCTGATCATGCTGCGCTCCGCCGTCAGCAACCCCCGCAAATACGGCACCCTCATGGGCCTCATCACCGCGGTCAACGGCGGAGTGGCCGGCGTTGACTCCTTCGTGGGCGGCTACTTCGCCGAGCACTACGGCTTCCGCAGCATTTTCTGGCTGATGGTGGTCCTGGCCGCCGCCGCAACGGCCCTCGTCGTCTTCCTCGCCTCCGAAAGCAGGCCCGCAGCGGGTACGCGGATGGACTGGCTGGGCGTGTCCTTCATCGTGGTGGCCGTCGGCGCACTGCTGACCGCCCTGAACGAAGGCTCCAAGCTGGTGGCCGGCTTCTCCTCCGGCACGCTGCTGCTGAGCCTGGCGCTGGTCCTGGTATCCGCCGTCGCGTTCTTCGCCTTCTGGCGCACCGAACAGCGCGCCGCACAGCCCATGGTGGAAACCGTGCACCTGCGCCAGCGCTCCACCTGGGCGCCGCTGCTGACCACTACGCTGACCATGACCGGCATTTTCGCGGTCATCAACGGCATCGTCCCGGCCTACGTCCAGGCCGCGGCCCCCGGTTTCGGTGTAGGCCCCACCGAAATGTCGCTGATCATCCTCACCCCGTACGCCCTGCTCGGCTGGCTGGTGGGCCCGCTCAGCGGAAAGCTGGCGCCCGTCCTCGGGTACACGAAGGTGCTCCGCATCGGACTCCTGGGCAGCATCGCGGCGCTCGCGGTGATCGCGTTCCTGGGCCTGAACAGCCTGCCGCTGATGATCGCCGGCACGGTCTTGCTGGGCATCATGTACGCCGGTACGGTCAACATTATGCTCAACGGACTGGGCGTTGTCCTCTCGCCCGCCGGCAACCCCGGCTTCCTGCCCGGCATGAACGCCGGCGCGTTCAACCTCGGCGCTGGCCTCAGCTTCCTGATCCTGCCCGCCGTGCTGGTGGCGACGTCGGCACTGGGCGATGCCAAGGCGTCCTACCTGACCGTCGTGGTGGTCGGCCTGGCACTGACCGTCGCCGCCTTCGCAGCGTCGCTGCTGATCCCCAAGCCGGTTGAGGCCGAGGTAGCCCCATGAGTGCCGCGGCTGCCGCTTCAGGCCGGATCGTCGTCGTCGGCTCGCTCAACGCCGACCTCACCATCTACTGCGACCGCCTCCCGCAGCCCGGTGAAACCGTCCAGGGCAACGGGTTCGCGGTGAATCCCGGCGGCAAGAGCGCCAACCAGGCCGTGGCCGCCGCCCGGCTGGGCGGCCACGTCAGCCTGGTGGGCGCCGTGGGGGAGGACGCCAACGGCAACATGCTCGAGGCCTCGGTGGCCGGGGCCGGCGTGGACGTCAGCCATGTGCGCACCTCCAGCGAACCCACCGGGGTGGCCGTGATCGCCGTGGACGCGCGGGGCGAGAACAACATCATCATTTCCGCCGGCGCCAACGGCACCCTGTCCCCGGCGGACGTCGCCGGGGCGTCGGACGTGCTGGAGGGGGCCGCCGTCGTAAGCCTCTGCCTCGAGGTGGCCATGGAGACCGTGCTGGCGGCGGCGCAGGCAGGGCACGACGCCGGTGCCACAGTTTTGCTGAATCTCTCGCCGTACGCGGAGATCCCGCCAGCCCTGGCCGGGTTGGCGGATGTGCTGCTGGTCAACGCCCACGAGGCAGCGCTGTTTTTGGGGTCGGAGATACCCGGCGCGGACGCCCCCGATGAGGAGTGGGACGCGGTGCGTGGGCGGTTCGCCGGCCACGGTATCCAGCAGGTCCTGCTGACTTTGGGTTCGCACGGGTCCGTGGTGCTGGATTCCCTGGCAGCAGATGGCTCCCGCGTGGCCCGGATCCAGCCCACCCGGGTGGACGCCGTGGACACCACCGGAGCAGGCGACGCCTTCACCGGAGCGGTGGCCGTGCGCCTGGCCGCGGGCGATGCGCTCGCCGACGCCGCAGCTTTCGCCTCCGTGGCTGCCGCGCTGGCCACCACCCGCAAAGGCACGCAGGCGGCGTACCCCGACACGGCCGACGTCGAACGGCGCCTCCGCATTCAATAACCCATCGACTGCTGAGTACTTGTCGTTTTCAGACCCGAAAACGACAAGTACGGAGCAATCGAATGGTGGGGAATCCTGGATCAGGCCCGGGCCGGCGCGCGGACCGAGGCCCGCTCCACCGGCGGGCAGTTGATCCTGGCGGGCCCGTCCGGAGCAGCATCGATCCCCAGCAGGGTCCGCACCCCGGCGGCGCCCAGCTCGTAGTGCGGCAGGGACACCGTGGACAGCGGCGGCCGCAGGTGGGCGGCGATGACTTCCTGGTTGTCGAAGCCCACCACGGCCATGTCGTCCGGGATGGACAGGCCGCGCTCCCGCAGCCCGTCATAGAGGCCCATGGCCATCCGGTCGTTGTAGCAGTACACGGCGCTGACGTCGCGCTTGAGGAGTTCCGCGGTGGCCCCGTAGCCGCCCTCCTGGTCCGGGTAGGCCTCCATCACCAGCGCCGGATCGAATGCCACCCCCGCATCCTCGAGGGCTTCGCGGTAGCCGGCCAGGCGTCCGTCCTTGGCCGGAGCCGGGATGGTGGCGTTGATGAAGGCGATCCGCCGGTGGCCGTTGCGGAGCAGGATGTCGGTGGCTGAGCGGCCGCCCTGGACCTCGTCCGGAACAACCGCCCGGGTCCCCGGCTCGGTGGAAAAGCAGTTGACCAGGACAAACTCCGCTTCCCGCAGCGGCTCCGGGATGTCCGTTTGCCGGTGGAACCAGGTGGAGTAGAGGATGCCACGGACCTTGTACTCGAGCATCATCTTGATGGCGTCCTGTTCCAGTTCGCCGTTGCCCTCCGTGTTGGCGATGAGCAGGGCGTACCCGTGCTTCCAGGCCTCGTCCTGTGCGCCGTGGATGATCTGGCCGGCGAAGGGGGTGGTGGCCACGCCGTCGGCCACCAGCCCGATGAACTTCGACGTCCCGCTGACCAGTGTTTTCGCCATCGCGTTGGGCCGGTACCCCAGGGTGCGGATGGCGTCCTTGACGCGCTGCCGCGTCTCCTCGGCGATCCGGGCGCTCTTCTTCTTGTTGACCACCAGGGACACGGTGGCCGTGGAGACCCCGGCGGCTTCTGCCACTTCGCGGAGGGTTACCGGGTGGGCCCGTTCGGGCAACCGCGGTGCAGGGGCGGCGGGCACCGCCTCACCTGGCTTGTTCTCCGTTGACATCTTCTGGCCTCCGTCAGGAGTATATCCGCCTGCCGTGGCCGTCATCCCTTGGTCGCCCCGCTTTCCAGGCCCTGGATCATGGCTTTGTTGAGCACCAGGAACACCAGCAGCAGCGGAGTGATGGTGACGCAGACGGCGGCGAAGGTGGCGGTCCAGTCCACCTTGCCCATGGCGCCGATGTAGTTCTGCAGGCCCAGCGGAATGGTCTTCAGCTCCTCGGACAGGACGAAGGTGTTGGCGAAGATGAAGTCGTTCCAGATGAAGATGCTGTTGACCAGGACCACGGTGACCACGGTGTTCAGGGACAGCGGCAGCGTGATCAGCCCGAAGATCCGGTAGGGGCCGGCGCCGTCCAGGGATGCCGCCTCATAGGTTTCCTTGGGGATGTACTCGTAGAAGGAGCAGAACAGGTACACCGACATGGGCAATGAGAACCCGGCCAGCGGGATGATCATGGACTGGTACGTGTCCAGCAGGTTCACCGCGGAGTAGTCGATGAACAGCGGGACCAGGGCGATCTGGACCGGGACGATGATGCCGATCATGAACAGCCCGCGGACCAGTTTGCTGAGCCGGAACCCGAGCACCTGGATGGCGTAGGCGGCCATCATGCCCAGCAGGACGATGAGGATGTTCGCGCCCATGGTCACCACGAAACTGTTCAGGATGTTCCGGCCCAGGTCACCGGTTTCGAACGCCCTGGCGTAGTTTTCCCAGGTCAGGGCGCCGGGCAGGGCGAAGGGATCGCCGGTGGCAAAGTCGTGCTCGGTGCGCAGGCTGGTGAGGAACAGCCACGCCAGCGGGTAGACCTGCACGATCACGATCAACATGACCAGCACGCGGGACAGGGTCCGGAACAGGTCCGGCCGCCGCCTGCGGCGTACGGGCCGCAGGGGAGGTTCGACGGCGGCGGGCCGGGTTGGCGGGGCTGCCTGGGTGATCATGCGTCTGCCTTCCGCTTGAGCAGGAACAGAATGAGGCCCACGGCCACGAGGCACTCGACCACGATGAACACCGAGATGGTGCTGGCGTAGCCGAAGTCCGTGCTGGTGAAGGCCGTCTTGTACATGTAGGTGGTCAGCAGCTCCGAGGACTGCCCGGGCCCGCCGTTGGTCATCAGGTACGGGATGTCGAAGCCGCGCAGGCCGTAGGTGGTGGCCATGATGGTGGTGGTGATCCACACGGGCCGGATATACGGGAACCGGATCTTGCTGAACAGGGTCCAGCGCGAGGCCCCGTCCAGGACCGCGGCTTCCTCCAGCTCCTTGGGCACCGCGAGCAGCGCCGCGTAGATGATGAGCATGTACAGCCCGGTGAAGCGCCAGCCCTCCGGTGCGGACACCGCCGCCAGGACGGTGTTGACGTCCGAGAGCCAGGGCCGTTCCAGGCTACCCAGCCCGATCCACTGCAGCAGCTGGTTGAGCAGGCCCACCGGCTCCAGCGAGTAGATCCGGACGAAGAGGAAGGCGATGGCCACCGTGGAGATCACGGCCGGCAGCAGGTAGAGGGTCTTGATGAGCTCCCGGCCGCGGCGCAGCGAGGTGAGCAGGCTGGCCACCACCAGCGCGCCGCCCAGCTGCAGAACCAGGCAAATGGCCAGGTAGAGGAGCGCGTTCAGGAAGGCGCGCCAGAAGATGTCATCCGCGGTGAACATGCGCAGGTAGTTCTCCAGGCCCACGAATTCCATGTCGCTGATGCCGTTCCAGGAAAAGAAGCTCAGGAACAGGGACTGGAGGATGGGGAAGAGGACGGCCGCGCCGTACAGCAGCAGCGGCGGGAGGAGGAAGACCAGGACGGAGGTCCTGGACCGGTTGGGAAGCATCCTGTTGGGAAGCATGGCGGGCCTTTACTTGAAGAACTTGGGGGCGTTCTGGGCGATGGTGCTGTCCATGGTCTCCGTGAACTGCTGCGGCGTGATTTCGCCCTGCACCAGCAGGACGAGTTCCTGCTGCAGCCGCCCGTTGGTGGTGGGATCCAGCTGGGTGTCCCACGGCATGGCCTGCTTGGAACCGAGGTCCTTGGCCTGGTCCAGCGCCTTCCGGTACAGCGGGGTGGCGTTGGCCGGGACGGTGGTTTCGACGTCGGTGGTGGGGGAGAGCGCCCCGGTGGCCGCGTACTCGGCGGGGTACTTCTGCAGGGCGAACTTAAGGAAGTCGCTCACCAGCGGATCGTAGGTCTTGGCGTTGACGGCCATGCCGATCCCCGATGGCGAAACGAACTCATTCGCCGCCGTCACCGAGCCGGCCGTGGTGGGCAGGGTGAAGAAGTCGATGTTGTCGCGGACGGCGGGGTTGAGCTTGTCCGTGGCCAGACTGGGCAGTTCCCAGGTGCCGATGTTGTACATGGCGGCCTGGCCCGAGGTGAACTGGTTCTGCGCGTCGGAGTAGCCCTGGGCGGAGAACCCGTCCTGGAAGCACTTGGCCTTGCCCAGTTCCGCGAGCCAGTTGACGGTCTTCTGCCCGGCGGGATCGGTGAACTTTGCCTCGCCCTTCTTCAGCTTCTGGACGTACTCCGGCCCCGCCTCACGGAATGCCTGGTAGGCGGCGTAGCGTTCCAGCGGCCATTGGTCCTGGCCGTCGAGCGCGATCGGTGTGATGCCGGCGCTGCGCAGGGCCGTGCACATGGCGGGGATATCGTCCAGGGATTTCGGCACGGACACCCCGGCTTTGGCCAGCAGTGCCTTGTTGTACCAGACGTACTCCAGTTCGTACTGGAACGGGATCATGTACAGGGACCCGTCATCGAACCGCTGGTAGTCCAGGGCTCCTGGGCGGTACTTGTCGTAGATGCCGAGCGTGGTCAGCAGCTTCTCGGCGTCGAGCATCTTTCCCTGCTTCGCCAGTTGCTGGGCGAAAGGCGTGGCGTCGGTGTCGAACAGTTCGGGCAGCTTGTTGGCAGCGGCCAGGGTTTCGAGCTTCTGGATGTAGGAGGGCCGGTCCGGGGTGGTGATCAGGTTCAGCTTGAACCCGGGGTGGTCCTTGCCGTAGTCGTCGGCCAGCTTCTTCATGATGTTGATGACCGCGCCGTCGGCGGGACGGGAGAGCAGCCAGGAGATTTCCCGCGGCTTGATCTCGCCGGTGGGGGCGACGTTGGTGGAACTGGTGGAGGCTCCGCCCCCGCAGCCTGTGAGGGCGAGGGCGGTGACTGCTGCGACGGCGGCAGCGCGGAAGAGGTTTTTCATTGCGGCAATCTCCCTTGATTGGAGCGGATCTATTAGGTGGGTCGGATGGAACGGAAGGGTGGTATTCAGTTGTCGGTGCGCTTGCGAACTTCGAAATCGGTAACAGTAACGGACCCTTCGCCGGCGAAGACGCCTATTCCGCCGGCGGCCAGGTCGTAGATGCGGGTGCTGAGAGCCACCTGCCGGTCCACGACGGCGACACACAGGTCGCCGTCGACGATGACTTCCAGCGTGTGGCTTCCCGGTGCGAGGTCGCAGGGACGCTCAAGTTCGATGGCGAACGGGACATCCCCGGACACCTGCCATTGCCCGTCGCCGGTAATGGTCCGGGGCCAGCGGTCGAAGACCAGCCGTCCGCGCTTCGGCTCGAGGCGGAGGACATAGGAGTGGTCGCCGTCCGGGGTGGAGCGGATCAGCAGCCCGCATTCGGTGGTGCCGGCCTGGATGTCGAACACTGCCCTGGCGTGAAACTGGGTGGGCATCGGGTTGCCGGAGACGGCGGCGCTGTAGCCGTCCGGGACGTCCAGCCGGAGGGGCAGCGTCGGGAAAGGCGCGGCACCGTCCAGCTCCAGAGGCACCTCGTCCCAGAAGCTGTCCACCAGTTCGTCGCTGAACCCGAACGCCAGCGTCCCGTCCGGGTTCTGCCGGGCCTCCAACACCGCCATGGTGCCCGCCCACTGCCAGGCGCCGTCGTCGGAATGCCCCTCTTTGCTGGCGATCCAGCCGAAGAAGAACCGCCGGCCGTCCCGCGCTGCCGTTTTCGAGGCGTAGAACGCGCGGCCGTCCACGCTGTCCAGGGCCGGCACCGTCCAGGGACCGGTGGGGCTCTTGGCCATGCGGTACCGGGTGGTGAAGGTTTCGGAGAACTCCGAGTAGACCAGGTACCACCAGCCGTTCCACTCGAACACGTCAGGGCATTCGTGGGTGATGTAGCGGCGCGGATCCCAGAAAGGCTCCGTGTGGGTCCAGGTCATCAGGTCGGTGGAGACGCACTGGGCGATGACGCCGCGGCGGCGCTCCGGGCCTTCGGAGTGCCTGGCGGCGAGCAGCATCCGCCACAGGCCGGCGGCTTCGTCCCGGAAGACGAACGGGTCCCGCCAGTCGCCCGGCTCGTACCCTGCGGGTGCGCCGAAGGTGAGTTCCGGGTGCTTGGTCCAGTTGTCCATGCCGTCCGTGCTGGTGGCGTGCATAACCAGCTGCAGGGGCAGTCCGTCGGCGCCGAGGCGGGCGGGGTTTTGCCCGGTGTAGAACAGGTGGTGGATCCCGGACCCGTCGGCCACGATGCTGCCGGTGTAGCAGTTGAAGTCGGGATCCGCGCTGCTGCCGTGGGGGAGGGCCACGCCGTGGTCCTGGAACTGGACCAGGTCCTTGCTGGTGACCAGGTTCCAGGCGGTTCCCGGCTTGGGCTCCGAGCGGATTTCGTGAAGGTAGAACAGCCAGAACTCGCCGTCCTTCTGGAAGGGGATAAGGTCGCCAACCCAGGCATCGGCGGGCTGGAAGAAGACGGGATAGCTCATCGGCGGTGATGTCCATTTCTGCTAAAGCGTTTGATCACCTTGAAGGTAGCGCGGAGGGCGGTATTTGATCAAGCGTTTTAGCAAGATTTCTTTTCCCCGTCGATTGTTGCCGGCTCGCCGTGGGGGCTGACGCGCTTAAACGCTTGACCGATAAAGTTGCCCGGCGTTACCCTCTTCTGCTAAAGCGCTTAATCATTTCCGCAGGCTGGGGTCGACGTCGTTCCCGCCGCGATGGTGGCGCTTCCCGGCGGATCCTCCGCCCCATGAGAGGAAGTCAACGATGACCCATGCCATGTCCTGCCGCAATGCCCTGTCCCGCCGCCATCTCCTCCAAGGAACCGGAGCCGGCGCGTTCGCGCTTTTCCTTGGAAATGCCCTGGCCGCTCCTGCCGGCGCCCAGGCCTCACTCCGGGCCAATTTCCATATGACCCCGCCAACGGGCTGGCTCTGCGATCCGCAGCGGCCGGTCTTCCTCAATGGCGCGTACCACCTTTACTACCTGCACTCGGCGCAAAACAACGGACCTGGTGGCTGGGACCACGCCACCACTGCGGATGGCGTGGCCTTTACGCACCACGGCGTGGCTTTGCCGCTGCAGCCGGACTTCCCGGTCTGGTCCGGTTCCGCCGTCGTGGATGCTGCCAACACGGCGGGCTTCGGCGCAGGCGCACTGGTTGTCCTGGCAACCCAGCCCACGGGGGGCATCCGCAAGTACCAGGAGCAGTACCTCTACTGGTCCACGGACGGCGGCTATACGTTCACGGCCCTGCCGGATCCGGTGATCCCCAATACCGGGGGCCGGACCGCCACCACGCAGGCTGAGATCGAGAACGCCGAGTGGTTCCGCGACCCCAAGATCCACTGGGACGCGGCCCGCGGGGAATGGGTGTGCGTCATCGGCCGCGCCCGGTACGCCGCGTTCTACACATCCGCCAACCTGCGCGACTGGCAGCTGCAGCGCAATTTCGACTATCCGAACCACGCTTTGGGCGGCATCGAATGCCCCGATCTCTTCGAGATGACGGCCGGCGACGGCACGCGGCATTGGGTGCTGGGTGCCAGCATGGACGCCTACAGCATCGGGCTGCCCATGACGTACGCCTACTGGACCGGAACCTGGGACGGCCAGCAGTTCCTCGCCGACGATGTCACCAACCCACAGTGGCTGGACTGGGGGTGGGACTGGTACGCGGCGGTGACGTGGCCCGTCCTGGAGGCGCCGGACACGCGCCGATATGCCGTGGCCTGGATGAACAACTGGAAATACGCCGCCCGCGATGTTCCCACCGATGCCACCGACGGGTACAACGGCCAGAACTCGATCGTGCGGGAACTGCGCCTGGAACGCCAGGCCGGCGGCTGGTACAGCCTGCTGAGCAGCCCCATCACTGCCCTCAGCCAGCACGTCACCTCCACCACCACGCTCCCGGACCGGACCGTCAACGGCAGTGCCGTCCTGCCCTGGCGCGGACATGCGTATGAGCTGGAGCTGGACATTTCGTGGGCGGCCGCCACGAACGTGGGGGTTTCCGTTGGCCGCTCAGCGGACGGGCTGCGGCACACGAACATCGGCAAGTATGGCGCTGACCTCTATGTTGACCGGGCGCCGTCGGATCTCACGGGGTACTCACTGGTCCCGTACACGCGGGCTGCCGCACCCATCGATCCCAACGCCCGGTCCGTGCACCTGCGGATCTTCGTGGACACCCAAAGCGTGGAAGTATTCATCAACGCCGGGCACACCGTGCTCTCCCAGCAGGTGCACTTCGCTGACGGCGACACCGGGATCTCCTTCTACACAGACGGCGGCCCGGCCACCTTTTCCGGAATCACCATCCGCGAGCTGGCGGCACCGGCTTGAAGGGCTAGGCCAGTGCGCCGAGGGTGACGCCGGTGTGCTCCGCGAGCCGGGCCAGCAAGGCGTCCTGGAAGCGGGGGTCGTTGGCCGCTGGGTGCGGTGTTTGCCGCTGCCCGTGGTACCAGTAGCCGCCGCTGGAGAGGGCCTCGGGATCGTCGCTGGTGGCCAGCCATTCCTGGGTCCGATGGCCCAGTTCCAGGTCATCCGGGGCTGACCGGCCGCCCATCCGGGTGGGCACCCAACCCGGGTCGACGGCGTTGCTGGCGACGTGCGGCACCAGCCTGGCCAGCGCTGCCGACAACGCAGTGACCTGCAGCTTAGTGGTGGAGTAGGAAGCCGTCGTCGTCCGTCCTGCCCAGTCCAGGCCGTCCAGGCCGGTGGTGCCGCCGCGGTGCATGCCGCTGCTGAGGTACACGAGCCGGAGCGGGCCGGGGATGAGGGCCGTCAGCAGGTAGGGGGCCACCACGTTGACCGGCAGCAGGGCCGGGCCGCTGAGCACGCCGGCGTTGTGAATGACCGCGTCAATGCCGCCGATGCCGTTAGCCTGCTCCGCAATCTGCCGGTTGTCCGCAGTCACGGCCAGGTCCCCGAGGACGCACTGCGCCCCGCGGTCCAGCAGGTGCTGCACCGCGGGGAGCCGCTCCGCGGACCGCGCGTGGAGAATCACCTCGTGCCCCTCCCGGAGCAGCGTCTCCGCCGCCGCCAGGCCAAGCCCGTCCGTGGATCCGGTGATGAAAACGCGTGCCATGCGCGGCCCTCTCTGGATTGCTTTGGTTCCCAGTATCGTCCCGTTCAAGCGGCGTCGGTGGGCGCGGCCCTGTGGTCTATCGCTGCCGTCAGCTCGTCGATCCGCTCCATGGCGGCATTCAGCTTCTCGACGCTGGCCCACAGGTCCGGATGCTGTTCCCGGACCTCGTCAAGGCCGGTACCCGCGGAGCGGAGCGAGCCCAGGTCGAAGCTGACGTTGGTGCGTGCCCCGGCGACGGCGGCGCGGAGGGCGCCGAACGCGACGACGACGTCCGCCACCAATGCCCGGTTGCCCTTGGTTGCCAGCCAGGCGAGATCGTCAATGGCGTCGATGGCCCGTTCGCCCAGGACCGCAGAGGCTGCCGCCGCTTCTACTGATGCCTGCCGGATCGCTTCCTCCCGCTCCTTGCCCGGTTCGAGCCGGAACGCGGCACCGAATGCCTTCGAGGCGGCGGCGTCGTCATCGGCCAAGTCCAGGGCTTCCTTGCGCAGCGCCTGGGCCCGGCCGCGGATCCTGTCCGGCTCGCCGCCGTCGTCATCGCCGTAACCGGCAACCATGGACGTCAGGGACGCCGCGACGGCGAGCATCAGCCCCGTCCCCGCACCGCCGCCCGGGGAGCCGGTGGACTCCGCCAGCGCCCGCGTCCAGTCCGCCACCGTTGAATCCTGCGTGGTCACTTCCTGATCTTCCATGCGGGAACCGTGCCCACCGGACGGTGCGGCTAAACGGACCGCTGGCGTGGCGCGCCGCACGAACTGGCCCAGTTTGAGGGTTCTGTCTGCGGACACAAGGCCCACTTCCGGTGATGGGGGCAGCTAAAGTGGGCCAGTGCAACGCCACCGCTATGAATACGGCCAGGACCCGAGCCAGTGGGGTGAACTCTTCCTGCCGGACCTCCCGACCGGCGGGAAACACCGGGGCGTAGTGGTGGTGATCCACGGCGGCTACTGGCGCTCCACGTATGGGGCCGAATTGGGTGAACCGCTGGCGAAGGACCTGGCGGAACACGGCATGGCTGCCTGGAACCTCGAGTACCGGCGCGCCGGGAACGGCGGGGGCTGGCCCGGCACGTTCCAGGACATCCTGGCCGGGATCGACAAACTCGCCGCGCTCGCCGGGCCGCACGCCCTGGACCTGGGCAAGGTGGTGGCCCTGGGGCATTCCGCGGGCGGCCACCTGGCTGTGTGGGCTGCCGGGCGGGACCGGCTGGGGAGGCTTGGCCTGGCGGCGGCTGACCGTGGGGTACAGGCTCACGGGGACGGCGTCCGCCTGACCGGGGTGGTGAGCCAGTCCGGCGTGCTGGACCTGGCAGGGGCCGAAAAGCTCAACCTCAGCAACGGTGCGGCGGCCACCCTGCTGGGCGGACCGTCATCGGACGTTCCGGAACGGTTCCGGTATGCGGACCCGATGGCCGCGCTGCCGCTGGACGTGCCCGTCTACGCCGTCCACGCCGACAATGACGACGACGTCCCGCTGGCCATGTCCACCACGTACGTGCAGGCGGGCCGCCTGGGCCCAGTGCCCCCGCAGCTGGTCACCGTTCCCGGCGACCACTTCGCGCTGATCGACGTCACGTCGGAGGCCTACCGGACGTGCCGGGAGCTGGTTGGCCGGCTGCTGCGCTGACATGAACTGCTGAGCGCGCCCCGTTTCTGGCAGAGTATGTCCATGCTCACAGTTATCGGCGAAGGCCTTGTTGACGTTGTCCAGCGTGCCTCCGGCATTGAGGCCCACGTGGGCGGCAGCCCGCTCAACGTTGCCGTGGGCCTGGCCCGGCTGGACCACCCGGTGCAGTTCATCGGCCGCTACGGCCGTGACGCCTACGGTGACTCGGTGGCGGCCCACCTGCGCTCCAGTTCAGTGATGCTGCCGGTTCCGCCGGACGACCTGCCCACCAGCGTGGCCACCGCACTGATTGACGACGACGGCGCCGCCACCTATACGTTCGACCTCACCTGGGAGCTGCCCGGCATCGCCGACCGGCTCGGCTTCATGCTGCAGGGCACCACCCTACTGCACACCGGCTCCATCGCGACCATGCTGATGCCGGGTGCCACCGAGGTGCTGGCCGCCGTCGAATACGCCCACCCGTCCGCCACCATCAGCTTCGACCCGAACTGCCGGCCGAGCATCGTCACGGATGTGGACTTCGCGCGCCGGCAGGCGGAAAAATTCGTCACGCTCTCCGACGTGGTGAAGGCCTCCGACGAGGACCTGGCCTGGCTGTACCCCGGGCAGGACGTCCTGGACTCGGCACGCGACTGGCTCGCCCTGGGCGGCGAGGAAGGGCCCGCCCTGGTGGTGGTCACCCGCGGCGCGGACGGGCCGTGGGGCGTCTGCCGGACCGGCGAAGCCAAGGTTGCCGCGCCCCGGGTTGAGGTGGCGGATACCGTCGGGGCGGGCGACTCCTTCATGGCGGCGCTGCTCTCCGGCCTCGTGGACAGGGAACTGGACGGCGCCCAGAACCGCCAGGAACTGCGCGAACTTCCTGCCGAAGGCCTCGCCGAACTGCTGGCCCACGCCGCCAAGGCTGCTGCCGTCACGGTCTCCCGCCCAGGGGCCAACCCGCCCACGCGGGCCGAGCTGAACGCGCTGGGCGGGTAGCCGCTACCCCTCCTGGTTGTAATAGGGCCAGGGAAGGAAGCGGCGCTCACCCCTGCGGTCCGGCCCTTCGAGCGTGACCTTGCCCGTGGCCGCCCATTCGACGCCGCGGGGGAACATTCGGATGAATTCAATCCGCCGGAAGGTGTCGATGTCGTGCCCGATGGTGATGGTGAAGCTGCGGCCGTTGCCGTAGTTGTTGATCCAGGCCAGCGGTTGCAGGGTGTTGATGCCGGGAAGGCCGCTGGGTCCTTCCGGCGGGATGGCCACCGGATAGTGGGACATCGGCCACATGGGTGCTTGCTCGTACGATTCCAGATCATCAAACACTGAGAGAAGCACCTCCGCTCCTTCGTGCAGCTCCACCCCGGTGAGGATGTCATCGCCCGTTACCGTCCAGGTGTTGCTGATGCCCTCGGTGATGGGATGGCGTGGTTCGGCCGTCTGGAGCAGCGCCTCACCCCAGGGGCGGGGGCGCAGGCCGGTGGGAACGCTGAGCTTCGCGCCCCGCATGGTGTTGTACTCCTCGGGATATCCCCAGTCGTCCTCCTGCACGGCAGAGCCGTGGAACCAGACCATGCCCTTGCCGTCTTCGCGGACAAATTTCAGCAGGGCGGCGTCGGTTTCAGCACCGAAGCCCACCGCCTTCTCGTGGTAGCCGTCGCGGCCTTCGAACACCACAATCACAACGTCGTATTTGTCGATCACGCTCGCCCCGAGGCCGCGCGGATCCTCCACCACGCGCACCCGGAACCGGCCGGTGTCTTCCAGTACTGACGTCAGCCACTGGTTGTGCTGGCGGAAGCTGCGGAATTCGTTGTCGTGTTCCCGGGTCATATGCCCGGAGAGGATGAGGGCGTTCAGGATGTCGGTCATGGCACCATTGCCTCGCTTCGGTAGTTTGGAAGAAAGTCTACAAACTTTTGCTGGAATCTAACATAACGATGTTACGCTGGTTCTGCACCTAGAGAGAGTGAGCAATGATGCTTCTCGAAAGAGACCTCATCCAGTCATCCGGCTTCCGCAACGTGCGTGAGGGCGGCAGAATCACGGGCTTCCAGTTCCGGCTCCGGATGCCTTCCTACCGGGGAATGGCAGCCTCCCTGATCGACGGCGTCGCCGTGCGCGTGGGGAACCTCGTGAACGTGCCGGCCGACGTTCCCCGCTGGACCTTCGGCGGCAGGCAGTACTCGCTGCAGGAACTCTGGAACAGCGACGGCGTCCGCTGGCCCCTGGAGGAGGCGGCCCTGGTCACGGTTCCGTTCGACGGCGGCCTTCCGCAGGGAGTCCACGAGCTCAGCATTGAGCTCCGGCTCCGGATGTCCTACATTCCGCTGGAGCACCAGCCCTCCACCTACCGCGTCAGCCGCGCGGTCACCCTCGCCCCCGAGGGCGGCGAGGGCACCTTCCGCTACGGCGTGTCCCTCTACAGCTACATGGACGACTTCGGCACCGTGATGGACCTCGAGACTGCCCTGGCCTCCGTCGCCGACGTCGGGGCCACCGGCGTCGAGATCCTCGGTGAGGCGCACGTGCCGCACTATCCCGAGCCCTCCACCGCCTGGACCGACAACTGGTTCGCGCTCCTGGAGAAGTACTCCCTGGAGCCCACCAACTATGGCTCCTGGATTGATACCCGGCTGCACCCCGGCCGGTCCATGACGGTCACCGAAGGCGCCGCGGCGCTGCAGCGGGACCTGAGGCTTGCCCACCGCCTCGGGTTCAGCTTTGTCCGGCCCAAGATCGGCGTGGTCTCCAGCGACCTGGTTCCGGACCCCATCTGGACCGAATCGGTGGAGCGTTCGCTGGACCTGGCGCATGAACTGGGCGTCATCATCTGCCCCGAAATCCACTCGCCGACCCCCATCAAGCACCCGGTGGTGGACGATTACATCGCCCTCATCGAGCGGACCGGCACCAAGAACTTCGGCCTCCTCATCGACACCGGAATCTTCCAGGACCGCCCCATCCCGCTGCGGCACGGCGAGACCCGCGAAACCCGCCCGGCCTTCCTGGACGGCATTGGCGTCGACCCCGCGGACTTCGCCCAAATTGCCCAGTACGTGGTCTTCATCCAGGCCAAGTTCCACGACATCAACGAACAGCTCGAGGACCAGCAGATTCCATGGCTCCCGGTCCTGAAAGCCCTCAAGGACGCCGGATACACGGGCTACCTCTCCAGCGAGTACGAAGGTGAACGGACCCCCTGGCGGGCGATCGAACAGGTCCGCCGCCAGCACGCGCTGATCCGCCGCATCGCCGGACAACTCGACTGACCACCGCCGCGCCAACATTGAAGAGTGACACCATGCCCAACGGACTTATTGATGATGCAAGCCTGCGCACGCACCCGGACGGTCTCGCGCTGTCCCTGACCATCCCGTGGTACCGGAGCCTGTGGCTCTCCTCGGTATCCAAGCTGACCCTCTCCGTGGATGGACAGGAGGTTCCGCAGGAGGACCTGAGCCTTGAACTGGACGGAACGCGGTACGCGCTGGCTGACCTGCCCGCCCAGAGCGAAACCCTGTGGTACCTCCAGCAGCACCCCCATCTGATTGCCAGGCGCGATACGCCTGTGGTTCTGGGCGAGGTGCACGCTGTTGCGATCAGCGGAGAGCTGAGGCTGCCATACATGCAGATTGCGCCCGGTGAGGAGGGCGGGCCGGGCATGTATGTCCCCAACTTCGTGCGCCAGTCCCTGGAGCTCACGGTGATGGACCGGAACGCGCCGGCACCGGAGCCGGCAGCGGTAACTGCGCCTGCCCCGCAGCGTACCGCGGAAGACCCCTTTAAGCTGGGGCTGACCCTCTACTCAGCAAGCGCCGAATTCCGTGCCGGCTGGTACGACTTCGACGGCCTGCTCAAGCGTGTCGCGGACCTGGGCATCGGCCCCGGCATCGAAATCGTCGCCTCGCAGGTGCTGCCCACGTATCCCGTGGTGGACGACGGGTTCGTGCGCACCTGGAAGGCTGCCTTCGACAAGTATGGCTTCGATGCCAGCTCCTTCGGGGCCAACCTTGACATGGGCCGGCGCCGTGACCGCGACATGACCCCGGACGAGGAATTCGAGTTCACCAGGACCTTGTTCCAAGGCGCCAAGACGCTTGGCTTCCCGCTGGTGCGCATCCAGAGTGCGAAGCCGCAGCTGCTCCGCCGGCTCCTGCCGCTCGCGGAACAGCTGGAACTGAAGCTGGCCTACGAAATCCACGCGCCCCTGGGGCCGAACTCCCCGGAGATCATGAAGGTCCGGGACGTATACGCGGAGCTCGATTCACCCTTGCTGGGGTTCGTGGCCGATTTCTCCTCCACCATGCACAGCATGTCGCCAACGCTGCTGCGGGCCGTCCGCCGTGCAGGCCTTGACGATGAAGCCATCAAGAAGCTGCAGGCCATTTGGGCCACCGATGCCCCCATGCGTGAACGCCAGGAGGAATTCATCGGATACCTGCGCAGCCGGGACTTCGACCCCGGCCGTCTCGGCTCCTTCGCTCACCTGGCCTTCAACATGCACGGCCACGTCCGGCCCGCGGAGTGGGCCGACATCATGCCGCAGATTATGCACGTCCATGCGAAGTTCTACGACATCGACGACGACGGCAATGAGCCGGCGATTGACTACCCGGAGCTGGTCCGCGTCTTTGTCGACGACGGCGGCTACCGCGGGTACTGGTCCAGTGAATGGGAGGGGCACGCCTTCGCCGAACTCGGCGAGGTGGACCCGCTCCTGCTGGTGCGGAAGCAGCACGACCTCATCCGGAAGAGCATGCGGTCCGTGCCGGCGTCCGCCTAGGCGGCATTCGTAGCTGATGGGCCCGGCCGGGGATAAGGCCGGGCCCACGGTCTTTTAAGCTCCTGTGTCCCGGCCGGTGTGCCTAATTCGCCCCCTTGGCAGCCGAAGCTGCCACCACGTCCGCAGCCTCCTTGAACAGGCCGCGCATCCACTCGTGTTCGGAGTCCCGGTCGTGCACAGGATGCCACCACAGGGCGTTGACCAGCGGTGTGGCGTCAAAGGGCAGCGGCAGGATCCGCACACCGTCGAGCTGCAGCGCAAACGGGGCAAGGGCGGACTGGATCAGTCCTATCCGCTGGGTACCGGCCACGAAATGGGGGAGCGACAGGAAACTTTCCACCACCACATCCACCCGCGGCTCAATCCCCAGCTGCTGGATCTGGCGCTGCGCCGAGGTGAAGGCGGACCGGGACTGGTAAGTCATGACCCACGGGAGCTCGGCAATATTGTCCATCGTGATCTGTGTGCCCACGGCGTCGTTGGATGAGGAGACAACGGCAACCCACCCGTCGCGCCAGAGGTCCTGGTACGGCAGCCCGTTGAGGAAGCCATGCGGGATCACCATGCCGTCCACGGAACGAAGCCGGTTGGCGGCATCCTCCACCACCAGGGGGTTATGGAGCATGAACCGGAATCGCACCCCCGGGGCACGCTCGGCCGCAAGCTCCGAGACAGCCCGGCCGATGGTGCTGAAACCGTAGTCCGAACCATAGATGAGGAACTCCCGCTCGGACTCAGCCGGCTCCCAGGTCGCCTGGCTCTCAAAGACACGGCGGGCCGCCTCCAAGGCAGTGGTGGTGTGCTCGGCAAGACGCAGCGCGAAGGGGGTGAGCTCATAGGCATTGCCCCTCCGCGCCAGGATGGGGTCCCCGAAGTGGGACCGCAGCCGCCCCAGGGAAGCGCTCAGCGCCGGCTGGCTCAGGTGCAGCCGCTCGGCCGCGCGGGTCACGCTGCGCTCCGTGATGAGTGCATCGAGCGAAATCAGCAGGTTGAGGTCAAGCCGGGACAGCTGGGAATAGTTCGTCACGGAACAGGTCTTCCACTCGTGAAATACGTCACCCGAGCTTATCAGCGTCGCCGATATGAAGCGGGCTTTGCATCATCTACCACTATGCAAACCGGGTGGATTTGTGCACCACGGCCAGACTTATGTCTGTCATAGCAAAGACTTATGTGCTTTTCCTGCACATCTCCCTCATACTTGAGGGTGACCGGGGTCACCGCTCCCGGATGTTCTTCGACAACGAAGTCTGAAAGGCTGAACATGACACAGCACCGCCGCTCCGCGGGTTTGAAGGTTATCGGCGTCCTCGCCGTCCCCACCATCGCGGCCCTCGCTCTCACCGGCTGCTCAAGCTCTGCCGGCAGCAACTCATCTGCGGGTGGGTCCAAGGAGTTTTCCCTGTCGTTCGCGACATCCAACACCATCGAGAGCCCCTTCCAGGTGTTGGCAGAGGACTACATGAAGTCGCACCCGGACGTGAAGATCACGTTCAACCCGCAGCCGAACGACTCGTATGACCAGACCCTGCGGACCCAGCTCCAGGCCGGGAACGCCTCGGACATCGTGGTCACCACCCCCGGTTCCGGCCAGGGACGCAGCATCCTGCCCCTCGCTGAGGCCGGCTTCCTCGAGCCGCTGGACGACGCCGCCAAGAAGCTGGTTCCCGAAGGAAGCGCCACCCTTTTTGGCAAGGATGACAAAGTCTACGGCCAGGCCGCGGAAATCACCGTTGTTGGCCTGGTTGCGAACGAGACGGCCGCGAAGGCTTCGGGCGTTGCCGACTTCCCGTCGGACTTCGCCTCGCTGGAACAGCAGTGCAAGACCCTGCAATCCAACGGCAAGTCCTTCTTCGCCGTTGCCGGGTCGGCCGCCCCCAACACTGGCCTGATGGCAATGTCGCTGGCGGGATCCCGGGTGTACGCCGAGGACCCGAAGTGGAACGAAAAGCGGGCAGCCAACCAGACCACTTTCGCCGGCTCTGACGGCTGGAAGTCGGCCCTCGAAGCCGTCACCAAACTCAATGACGCCGGCTGCTTCCAGCAGGGCGTCGCGGGTGCAGGCTTTGACGCCATCACCCAGGGCCTGGCCACCGGAACTTCGCTTGCCGGCTTCATTCCCGCTCCCAGCTGGAAGCAGCTGAAGTCGGCGGCAGCCGGCTCGGACTTCGATGTCCGCGCACTGCCTGCGGCGAAGGACGACAAGCCCTTCACCTACGCAAGCGCCAACTACGCGTTCTCGATCAACGCTGCTTCCAAGAACAAGGACGCCGCCAGGGCCTTCCTCGACTGGGCAGCCGAGCCTGAACAGACCAAGGCCTTCGCAGAAATCGACGGCGCCCTGCCGGTCAGCGGCCTGGACAGCTACGACTTCAGCAGCGGAGCCTACAAGAATGTCGCCGACCTCATCAAGGGTGGAAAGTACGGTCCGCTGCCGAACACCCAGTGGCCCAACTCGGCGGTCTACGACGCCCTCGCGTCCGGCGTGCAGGGGCTGATCACCGGCCAGAAGACGGTGGACCAGGTCCTTCAGGCCATGGACGCCGCCTGGGGACAGTAAAGCCCGCCGACAACCACGTTCCGACGACTCAAAGGGACAAGCAAGGAATACCATGACTGCGACGATGCAACCCAAGAGCGAAGCAGCTGAAGCACCCCGGCGAGGCAGGCGCGTACCGGGGGCGGGCAAGACCGCCCGCCCCCGGTCCCGCTCCATGGAGTTCGGACACTGGTGGTGGGCACTCCCCGGAATCGCCCTCGTGGTGGCCATCCACTACGTGGCCACCGGAATTGGCGGCTTCTTTGCCTTCACCAACTGGACCGGGATCGGATCCTTCAAGATCACCGGGTGGCAGAACTTTGAGGTGATCTTCAAGGACCCCACCAAGGTCGGCGCCCTTTCCAACACCCTGTTCCTGGCCTTCGGCTCGGTGCTGCTCGGCAACATTGCCGGGCTGGTGATCGCCTTGGGACTGAACCGCGTCCTCAAGACGCGCTACATCCTGCGCACACTCTTCTTCATGCCCGTGGTGCTCAGTCCCCTTGCCACCGCCTACATCTGGAAATACATCTTCGATTTCAACGGTCCCATCAACGTCATCCTCAAGTCGATCGGCGCAGGCGGGCTGGCGAAGCCCTGGCTTGCCGATCCGCAGTGGGCCATCTGGACCGTCCTGGTGGTGCTGGTCTGGTCCTCCACCGGCTTTGCCATGGTGATCTTCATGGCGGGCCTGGCCGGAGTTCCGGTTGAAGTGGAGGAGGCGGCCGCCATCGACGGCGCCAACCTGTGGCAGCGCTTCGTCAACGTCACGCTGCCGGCGATCCGCCCCGCCGTCGCCATCGCCACCACGCTGGGCATTGTGCAGGGCCTCCGGGTCTTCGACCCCATCATGGCGCTCACCGGCGGCGGTCCCGCCGGTGCAACCGAAACGCTGGCCACCCAGGTCTACAAGCAGGCGTTCGCGCTGGGCAACTTTGGCGGCGGCGCCGCCCTGGCCCTGGTGCTTGCCGCGATCATCCTGATCTTCGCCGTTCTTCAGCAGCGGCTGACGCGATCGAACCCGGAGGACTAACCCATGTTCCGCTACAGCAAACTGACCCTGCTCCGGGAAATCGGCCTCTGGGCCCTGGCCCTGGTCTTCCTCGCCCCGTTCTACTTCCTGGTGACCACCGCTTTGAAGCCTGACAGCGAAATGTACACCACCTCCGCCCTGGCGCTCCCCGCCAACCCGGACTTCAGCAACTTCGTCAAAGTCCTCACGGCCACAGGCAACTCAAACGTCGTCGCAGGCCTGGTCAACAGCATCATCATCACCGCCGGAAGCATCGTCGGGCTGATCGCGCTCGGGTCCATTACGGGCTACGTCATTTCCCGCAGCACCCGCCGCTGGAGCAAAGCGGCCTACTACCTCTTCCTGGTGGCCATCATTCTTCCGGGCCAGCTCGGCGCCGTGCCGCTGTACATGGGCGCCCGTTCCCTCGGCCTGACGGGATCAGCCTGGGGCCTGATCGTGCTGTACACCGGCATGCTCCTGCCGCTGTCGATCTTCCTGTACGCGAACTTTTTCCGCGGCCTGGGGACGGACTACGAGGAAGCCGCCACGATCGACGGCGCCACCAAGACGCAGATCTTTTCCAAGGTGGTGTTCCCCATGATGGCTCCCGCCACTGGAACGGTCACCATCTTCGCCGGGCTCATCGTGTGGAATGACTTCTTCACGTCACTGATCTTCCTGGGCGGGTCCGCCAACCAGACCCTGCCGGTGGCCATGTACTACTTCATCGGCTCATTGGTATCGAAGTGGAACTCCATCTTCGCCATCGTCATCGTGTCGATGATCCCCATCCTGGCCTTGTTCCTGTTCGCGCAGAAGCGCTTCATCCAGGGCTTCTCCGGCGGCCTTAAAGGCTGATCCGCCATGACTGACAACCGCGCGGCGTTCGAACGCTTCGTGGAGATCTTCTACACCCAAAAACGGGTGCGGGAAGCCTTCGAATTCCTCGTCGCAGACGATTACCGCCAACACAATCCCACCATCGGCGACGGCCCCGAAGAGGCTATCCGGATGCTGGCGCCCAAATTCGACGGCTCCCCGGACTCCCGCTTCGAGGTCCAGCGGATCCTGGTGGACGGCGACCTGGCCATGGTCCACATACGTGCGTCGGGCCCCGGACGCCCGGATGCCGCCGTCGCCGACATTTACCGCTTCGAGGGCGGCCGGATCGTGGAGCACTGGGACGTACTCCAGCCGGTCCCTGACCGGCCCGTCCACGACCATCCCATGTTCTAGAGCACTTCAACTTTCCAAGGAGTAAACCATGTACCAGCTTGCACCCAACATCGACCTGCTGTTCGCCGAGGCCGGGGAGGCCCCCGACCGCGTCCGCGCCGCCGCGGCCGCAGGCTTCGACGCCGTGGAGATGTGGGGGCCCACGGGCAAGGACATCGCGGCGCTCAAGGCGGCACTTGAGGAAACCGGCGTCCAGCTCACCGCCCAGCTGGCGGAGCCGCGGATGCAGTTCATGATCCCGCCCAAGGACCACGCGCCCTTCTACACGGGGCTGGACGCGGGCGTGGACGTGGCCCGCCAGCTCGGTTGCCCCCGGATCGTCGTGGGCAGCGGCACCGGTTTCGGCGGCCGGAAGCGGCAGGACCAGCTGGATGAGCTGATCGAGATCTTCACCAAGGGCGTGGCCCACATTGAGGGTTCCGGCATCACACTGGTCCTCGAACCGGTGAACATCCGGGTGGACCACCCCGGTGCACTCCTGGACCGCACCTCGGAGGCGGTTTACGTGGCCAAGGGCGTCAATTCGCCCAACTTCGGCGTCCTCTACGACCTCTACCACTCCACGGTTGAAGGCGAGGACGTGGCCGCCGAGCTGGCCAACGCCGGAGACCTCGTCAAGTACGTGCAGATTGCCGACGCCCCGGGCCGCGGCGAGCCCGGCTCCGGATCCATCGACTGGGCCGCCCGCCTGGGTGACCTGCGCAGCAGCGGTTATGCAGGCCCCATCGGGCTTGAGTACTACCCCACCATTGATTCGGCCAAGTCCGTCCGGCGCATCCAGGAACTGGTGGCAGGCAAGTGAGCACCGGCCGCTACCCCGGATCCGTGGATGTCGCCATCGTCGGCAGCGGCCCCACGGCCTCGGCCTACGCCCGGATCCTCAGTGAGGAAGCTCCCGGAGCCACCATCGCGATGTTCGAGGTGGGCCCCACGGTCAGCAACCCGCCCGGCGCCCACGTCAAGAACATCGAGGATCCGGACAGCAGAAGCCTCGCCCAGCGTGCATCGGAAGGCCCCGGCGCGGGCGCCGAGACGGTAAGTTCTCCCGGCGCCGTCAAGAGCGGGGAGCGGAGGGCAAGGCCGGGAACGTACCTGTTGCAGGACGGCTACTCTTTCCCCGGTGAGGACGGCATGCCCGTCGCGGCCATGTCCAGCAACGTGGGCGGCATGGCCGCACACTGGACCGCCGCGTGCCCCCGGCCCGGCGGCAAGGAGCGGATTCCGTTCCTTCCGGACCTGGACGAACTCCTTGCGGACGCGGACCGGCTCCTCGGCGTCACCACGCACGCCTTCGACGGTGCGCCCTTTTCCGATCTCGTCCGGACGCGCCTGTCCGCCGTGGTGGACGCCGGCCGGGCACCCGCCTATCGCGTCCAGCCCATGCCCCTCGCCGTCCACCGGCGCGCGGACGGGCGCCTGTTATGGTCCGGCTCCGACGTCGTCATGGGGGATGTCACCCGGGAAAACCCGCAGTTTGAACTTTTTGATGAGTCGTTGGTGACCCGTGTACTGGTCGAGGGCGGCATCGCCGCCGGCGTTGAAGTCCATGACCGCCGCCGTGGCACCACCCACCGGGTGGGGGCCCGCTACGTCGTGGTGGGTGCCGATGCCCTGCGTACCCCCCAGTTGTTGTGGGCTTCGGGCATCCGGCCGGACGCACTGGGGCGCTACCTGAACGACCAGGCCCAGGTGGTGTTCGCCAGCAGGCTGCGGGACGTCACCGCCCCGAAGGGGCCGGCCACCGCCAACGGCGCACTCAGTGAACAGAGCGGGGTGGCCTGGGTTCCCTACACCGACGAGGCTCCCTTCCATGGCCAGATCATGCAGCTGGACGCATCGCCCGTCCCGCTGGCGGACGATGACCCCGTTGTGCCGGGCTCCATCGTGGGGCTGGGGCTGTTCTGCGCCAAGGACCTGCAGCGCGAGGACCGGGTGGCATTCGACGACGGTGCCAGCGACTCCTACGGCATGCCCGCCATGAGGATCCACTACCGCCTCACCGGGCGGGACCGTGAGGTGCTGGAGCGCGCCAAAAAGGAGATAGTCCGCCTGGGCAAGGCGGTCGGTGAGCCGCTGGACGAGCGTCCATTCGTCCTCCCGCCGGGATCGTCGCTGCACTACCAGGGCACCACGCGGATGGGCGTGGCGGACGACGGCGAGAGCGTCTGCTCGCCCGACAGCCAGGTATGGCAGGTCCCCGGCCTCTTCGTGGCCGGCAATGGCGTCATTCCCACCCCCACCGCATGCAACCCCACGCTCACGGCAGTAGCGCTCGCGGTGCGGGGGGCCAGGAGGATCGCCGCCGGGATCGGCAGCGCTTTACTTATGTCAGAATCAGACAATACAATGTCTAAATAATGAAGAAGAGGCATCACGCCACTTTTCCACGCAAGTACAGGCAAGGAATGCCGCAGACAAGGAGGTCGCGATGATCGCCGACCGCATCATTGAGCAGGGAACACTGACCACCGGCAGTGGCCGGACCGCCGTCGAAGTCCGCATCCCCTGGTACCGGGCCCTTCCCGGGTCCTGCATTGCAGGGGCGGCCCTGACGGTGGACGGCGTCGCCGCCCCGAAAGAGTCGCTGCGCTGGACCATGAACAACCGCACCTTCAGCTTCGATGAGCTGGTGGACGAAACCGGTGAGTGGTGGTTCCCGCTGGACTCGGCCGTCCTTTCCGGCGATCTTCCGGTTGCGGACGACCAGGCGGAGCACGAGGTCCGCGTGGACCTGAAGCTCTACATCCCCTACATCATCACCGACCACGGCGTGCTGCACATCGAAGAGCACGACACTAAAACCATGAAGGTGGCACAGCGATGACCAGCCCCGGCACGCCCATCCAGGGCGTCACCCTCTACAGCTTCACCCGGGCCTTCCACGGCCGGCAGTACGACCTTGACGGCCTGATCCGAAAGGTGGCGGCAGAGGGTTTCGGCCCGGGGCTCGAAATCATCGGCTTCTCCAGCCTCCGCGGCTTTCCGGACCGCGTCGACGATGCCTTTGTGGGCCATTTCCGGGACCTCGTGGAAGAGGTGGACCTGGTCCCTACCTCGCTCGCCGTCAATGTGGACACGGGAATCCGGCGCGACCGGCTGATGAACCACGACGAGCTTGTGGAGTACATGCGCAAGCAGATCGAAATGGCCGCCAGGCTCGGTTTCCCGATTGCCCGCGTGCAGATCTCGCTGACTCCGGACGCCATGGAGAGCCTGCTGCCCGTCGCTGAGCAGTATGGTGTGACCCTTGCCCTGGAAGTCCACGCCGACCAGCACGGCGCGCACGAGCGTGTCCTTGCCCTGCGGGACCGGTACGAAAAACTCAACTCCCCGCTGCTGGGATTCACCGCCGACTGGGGTGCCACCGTCACCGGTTTTGCTCCCTCCCTCCTCGAGGCCTACCGCCGCCGCGGTGCCTCCGAGGATCTGCTCCGGCAGGTAGTGGAGCTGTGGGACGGCTTTTACGCCGAGGGCCCGCCCAACACCCAGAAGGTCCACGGCGAACGGTTCGGCGCCTTCATCGGCCTCGCCGCCCGGAACGGCAGGCCGGACCTGGGCATCGACTTCGGGATCAACGGCACGGGCCTGTTCGGGCCGGCCCCGATCGACACCTGGCTGGAAATCATGCCGTGGGTCCGCCACGTGCACGGCAAGTTCTTCGGCATCGACGAGAACGGCGAGGAGCCCTCGGTTCCGGTACGGGACCTGGTCCGGCAGCTGGTGGAAAACGGCTATTCCGGCGCCATTTCCAGCGAATACGAAGGCTGGCACTGGAACAACTGGCAGGACCCGTTCGAGATCATCCGCGGCGAACAGGCCGTCCAGCGCTCAGCAGCGGCCAACGCCGGTTCCGCCATGATCACCGACGCAACAGAGGCCCGCCGCATCCTCAGCAGCCACCTCGCCCAACCCGTCCGCGGCTAAAGCAAAAGGAATTAAGACATGTCAGAAGGCATCGCAGGCTCAGGCATTGAGCTTGGCATTACCCTTTATTCGCTTACCTCCGAATTCGCTGCCGGGCTTTACACGCCCGAGACGATGATCAAGGCGGTGGCCGATGAAGGCCTCGGCCCCGGCGTCGAATTCAACATCGCCCAGATGCTGCGCACCTATCCCGACGTCGACGCCGACTTCGTCAAGCTTTGGCGCGACAGCATGGACCGCTACGGCCTGACCCCCAGCGCCGTCGGCACCAACCTGGACATGGGCCGCCGCAAGGACCGGGACATGACCCCGGACGAGGAGTTCGACTTCTTCGCCAGGCAGCTCAAGACGGCCAACACGCTCGGCTTCCACAAGATCGTCATCCGGTCCGCCGGCAAGGAACTGCTGCGCCGCCTCCTGCCGCTGGCCGAAAAGTACGACCAGAAACTGGGCTACGAAATCCACGCCCCGCAGGGCCCGAACGACCCCAAGATCCTCCAGATCCGCGAGATGTACGAGGAACTCGGCAGCGACCGGCTGGGTTTCACCGCCGACTTCAGCTCCACCATGCACAGCCTGTCACCCACCCTGTTCCGCACCCTGACCCAGATGGGCCTGCCGGAAGAACACTTCGCTGTCATGCAGGACATCTGGCGCAAGCCGCTGCCCATGCAGGAACGGAACCAGGAGTTCGAGGACTACCTGCGCGCCAACAACTTCGATCCCGCGCGGCTGGGTCCCTTCACGCGGCTGGCCTTCAACATGCACGGCCTGGTTCCGCCGGAGGAATGGCTGGACATCATGCCGCAGATGTTCCACGTCCACGCCAAGTTCTACGACATCGACGAAAACGGCAATGAGCCCGCCATGGACATCCCGCGGATCGTGCGCCAGTTCGTCAAGGGCGGTTACACCGGCTTCCTGTCCAGCGAATGGGAGGGGCACGCCTTCGCCGACCTCGGCGAATCGGACCCGATCGAGCTGGTCAAGAAGCAGCATGCACTCATGCGGCGCGCCATCGAAGAGTCCGTGGTACCGGCCTAAGGAGACCCATGCCTGCAATCGATACAGACTTTACGGCAGAGGTGGAGCGGCTCCGGGGCGAACTGGCCGAAGCCCTGAAATTGGCCCGCAGGGCCAATGACCGGGGCGACATCGAGAACCTGTTCAACCGCTATATGTACCTCCACAATGCCTTTGAGGATGAACAAATCATCCCGCTGTGGGTCAAGCCGGGTACCCCCGGCATCCGGGCGAGGTACACCAACGCCGGCCAGTACACGGACCATGACAGCGTCATCCGCTACCACCAGGACCGTCCGCGGCCCGAGGGCAAGCTGATCCTGCACTACACCACCACGCCCGTCATCGAGGTGGCCGCGGATGGCAACACCGCCAAGGGCGTCTGGATCATGGCCGGCAACGAGTCCGGCCTGACCGACCCGGAAGTGGCCAAGGACAGCCCGGACTACATGTACTCGCCGGGGGAGGTACAGGGCAAGAAGGTCTGGGCCCACTGGGTCTGGTGCAAGTACGCGGTGGACTTCCTGCGCCAGGACGGCGAATGGAAGATCTGGAAGTTCCGCTGCTACGAGCTCCTCCGTGCACCTTTTGAGGAAAACTGGATCAGTTTTGCCGGGAAGAACCAGCACGCCTTCGCGCTGGACCTTATGTACTTCGGCGACGATGGCAAGCCCGTCTTCATGCCTCCGGCGGACGAGCCCGTCCCCAGTGAATACCACCCCTATCATCCGTCGGCCAGGCAGACGCTGGAACCGCAGCCGCCAGTGCCCCACCAGACATTCGTCGAGACCTTCGAGTAAGGACCATCATGGCAACCCACAACTCCCTGTTCCAGGACGCTGACGTCCGCCGGCACCCCGAGGGCATCTCCGTCTCCGTACAGCTGCCCTGGTACCGCAGCCTCTGGCTGTCCGCCGTCGACGATGTGGCGGCCACTGTCGACGGGAAAGAAATCCCCAAGGAATCACTCCGCTTCGAACTTCAGGGCAACTCCTATTCCATCGCCGAGCTTCCGGACCAGTGGGAGACCCTGTGGTTCGTCGCCGACAAGCCGGAGATCATTATCCCGCTGGACCGTGTCCCGGAGGCCGGCGAGGAAATCGACGTCGAAGTGATCCTGACCCTTCGCCTCCTGTACATGCAGATCGCCCCCATGCGCTACGTGGGCAACCGGGTGGCCGTCGAGCGCAAGGTAGTGCTGGCATGACACGCCTCCGCGTAGCCATGATCGGCTACGGCTTTATGGGAGCGGCCCATTCGCAGGGCTGGCGCACCGCCCCGCGGGTCTTCGACCTGCCGGCAGAGCCGGAGATGGCCGTCCTCGTGGGGCGCAACGCGGAGGCGGTGGCAGCCGCCGCGCAGAAGTGGGGATGGGCTGAGTCGGCCACCGACTGGCGCGAGGTGGTGGCCCGGGACGATATCGACGTCGTCGACATTGTCACACCCGGTGACTCGCACGCCGAGATCGCCATCGCAGCGCTCGAAGCGGGCAAGCACGTGCTGTGCGAGAAGCCGCTCGCCAACACGGTGGCCGAAGCCGAGTCGATGGCGGAGGCGGCTGGAAAGGCGGCGGCACTGGGAATCCGCGCCATGGTGGGCTTCACCTACCGGCGGGTCCCCCCC
>NZ_JWTB01000026.1 GCF_000813845.1 Pseudarthrobacter phenanthrenivorans | reverse complement strand
TATATGGGGTGCGCCGGCCTTTTTGCGTGTCGCGGGAACGCCCCGGGCGGCCCGGAGACGGGCCTCGTAACGTGGATCGGATTACGGCACATTTAGTTTGCGTAATCATCCATGGCAGGTAACCTCTTCCTTAGGACTGCCTAAGTAAGGGCAGCCTGAGCGAAAGATCACTCCATGACTGCCAACTTCCTGATCGGCCTGCGCGAAGGACTCGAAGCCACCCTGGTGGTGGTCCTCCTCATGGCCTACCTGGTCAAGACGGACCGCCGCCACCTCATCCCCCGGCTCTGGGCCGGGGTTGCAGCCGCGGTGGTGGTGTCGGCCGGATTCGGCGCGCTGCTGACCTTCGGGCCCAAGGGCCTCACGTTCGAGGCGCAGGAGGCGATCGGTGGCGGCTTGTCCATCATCGCCGTCGGTTTGGTGACGTGGATGGTCTTTTGGATGGCCCGCACTGCCCGGACGCTGGGACGCGACCTGAAGAGCCGCGTCGACCGGTCCGCCGGCGGAGCCGGCTGGGGCCTGGCCGTGGTGGCCGCGATTGCCGTGGGCCGCGAAGGCCTGGAAACGGCACTCTTCCTCTGGGCGGCTGCCAAGGCCACCGGCGAGTCCACGCAACCTCTGATCGGCGCCCTGCTGGGCCTGGCCGCGGCGGCAGCGTTCGGCTACCTGCTGCACCGGGGCGTGCTCAAGGTGAACCTCTCGCGCTTCTTCACCTGGACGGGCGCGGCCCTGATCGTCATCGCCGGCGGCGTCCTGTCCTACGGCATCCATGACCTCCAGGAAGCCCGCATCCTGCCGGGATTGCACTCGCTGGCCTTCGACATCAGTGCCGCCGTCCCGCCGTCGTCCTGGTACGGCACCCTGCTCAAGGGCACCGTCAACTTCTCCCCGGCCACCACGTGGCTGGAAGCTGCGGCTTGGCTGCTCTATGTAGTACCGGTGCTGTTCCTGTACCTGCGCACGCACTTCAAGCCACTGCCGCCCAGCACTGCCCCGGCCGGAAACGGGACCCCCGCCCAGACCCCGGCCGCTGCCTGACCCCTCACCGCCACCCCGCACCCAAAGGAATACCCCATGCCCGGCTTCACCCTGCCCCGGAACCCCATGCTCCGGACCCGCCAGCCCGGAACTTCCCGCCCTGCCATCCGGAACACGCGCGCCGCACTTGCCGCCGCCGCCGTCGCCGTCCCGCTGGTCCTCACCGGCTGCACGGACAACACCAAGGCCGCGGATAGCTCAACCGGTGCCATCGAGGTTGTCAGCTCCAACACCGAGTGCAAGGTCTCTGCCAGCAGCGTGCCCAGCGGAAACCTCACCTTCTCCGTGAAGAACGAGGGCACCGAGGTCACCGAGTTCTACCTGCTGGCAGCAGACGGCCTGCGGATCCTGGGCGAAGTGGAGAACATCGGGCCCGGGCTGACCCGCAACCTGGTGGTCACCGCCCCGGCAGGCACCTACACAACGGCCTGCAAGCCGGGGATGGAGGGCGACGGGATCAGGGCTTCGCTGGACGTGACCCAGTCCGGAAACCAGCCGTCGGCCGATGCGGATTTCCAGCACCTCCTGGATACCGCCACCACGCAGTACGGGTCCTACGTCAAGGACCAGAGCGAACAGCTGCTCACCGGCACCGAGCAGTTCGCGGCGGCGTTTGCGGCCGGCAATGCGGAGCAGGCGCGCTCGCTCTACGCTGCCACCCGTCAGCACTGGGAACGGATCGAGCCCGTGGCGGAGTCTTTCGGCGACCTTGACCCGCAGCTCGATGCCCGTGAGGCGGACCTTGAACCGGGCCAGGAGTGGACCGGCTGGCACCGTGCCGAAAAGGACCTGTTCCCGCCTGCCGGTTACACGGCCATGGCGCCGGCGGAACGCTCCGCCATTGCAGACCGGATGGTCGCCGACACCAAGGACCTGGTGGAGCGCACGCGCACGCTGGAGATTTCCGCGGACATGCTGGGCAACGGAGCCAAGGAACTGCTGGATGAGGTGGCCACCGGGAAGGTGACCGGCGAGGAGGAGATCTGGTCGCACACGGATCTTTGGGACTTCCAGGCCAACGTCGACGGCGCCCGCATCGCCTTCGAGAGCCTGAAGCCTGCCCTGCTCCAGAAGGATTCTGCCCTGGCAGCCTCGCTCGATGAGAAGTTCGCCGCGCTGCAGGCTGAGCTGGCTACGCACGCCCAGGGTTCCGGCTTCACTTCCTACGACAAGCTGGCTCCGGAGCAGGTCCAGAAGCTGGCGTCCCTGGTGGACGCGCTCGGGGAACCGCTGTCCAGGCTGACCGCTGCGGTGGTCCTGTGACCGGCTGCCCCTTTGGCGGCCGGCCGCCGGAAACGTCCGCACCCCGGGGTGACGCCGCCGCAGAACCGCAGCCGGGCGCCGCGGATAAGGAGCAGCCGACGCCGGGCGCACGCCTGAGCAGGCGCGGCCTGTTTGGCATCGCCGGGCTGGGCGGTGCTGCCGCGGGGCTTGCGGCAGGTTTCCTGGGCCATGACGCCGTCGCAGCCTCCGCCGCCCCTCCTGCTGCCGACAGCCCGGTGGTTCCCTTCCACGGCGACCACCAGGCGGGCATCACCACCCCTGCGCAGGACCGGCTGCACATGGCCGCGTTCGACGTCACCACCACCAAGCGCGACGAACTCATCCAGCTGCTCAAGGACTGGACACAGGCCGCGGAAGCCCTGACCCAGGGCCGCCCGGCCGGCGCGACCGGCGCGGTGGACGGCCCCTACGGAGCCCCTCCCGAGGACACCGGCGAAGCCCTGGACCTCAACGCCGGCAAGCTGACCCTGACCTTCGGTTTCGGTGCCGGCCTGTTCGAGAAGGACGGGGTGGCCCGCTTCGGCCTGGACGGGCGGAAGCCCGAAGCCCTGATCGACCTGCCGCACTTCCCCGGCGATGACCTGGATCCGGCCCGCAGCGGCGGCGACCTGGTGGTGCAGGCCTGCGCCGATGACCCCCAGGTGGCCGTCCACGCGATCCGGAACCTGGCCAGGATCGGCTTCGGGAAGGTGCGGGTCCGCTGGTCCCAGCTGGGCTTCGGCCGGACCTCGTCCACGTCCCGGTCCCAGCAGACGCCGCGGAACCTCTTCGGGTTCAAGGACGGCACCAACAACCTCAAGGTCGAGGATGAACAGCTGCTGGACCAGCACGTGTGGGCAGCAGCGGCCCGGCCCCAGGATGCCTGGATGGCCGGCGGCAGCTACCTCGTGGCCCGCCGGATCCGGATGCACATCGAAATCTGGGACCGCACCTCGCTGGGCGAACAGGAAGGGCTGATCGGCCGGACCAAGGGCTCGGGCGCGCCGCTGTCCGGCGGCGAGGAGTTCACCGAACCCGACTTCACCCGGCAGGGCAAGGCCGGCAAACCGCTGATTCCGCTCGATTCGCACGTGCGGATGGCCCACCCCAACCAGAACAGCGGAGTGCGGATGCTGCGCCGGGGCTACAACTACACCGACGGTTCCGACGGCGTGGGGCACCTGGACGCCGGACTGTTCTTCATTGCCTTCGTCACCGATCCCCGGACACACTACGTCCCCATGCAGATGGCGATGGCCAAGGGCGACACGCTCGCGGTGGAGTACCTGAAGCACACGGGCTCCGGACTGTTCGCGGTACCTGGCGGGGTCAAGCCCGGCGGCTTCATCGGCGAGGGACTCTTCGCGTAAGGGGCTCTTCTCGTAGCCGGACCGGCCAAGCCGGCCCCGCCCCGCCGTCGTCCGCGACGCGTAAAAGGCTCAACGCTGCGCAGGTTCCTTAACGCACCCGAAATACCAGGGGCGCCAGGGAATCTGCGCAGCGAAAATGAAGGTGCGCGTCGCCGGGCGGCGGCGCGGGTCGCTGGTGGAGTAAGGGCGCCGGCGTGCAGGCCCGACGGCGCGTTCCCGGCTACAGCTGCCGGCCGGCCATCCGTTCCAGCCGGGCAATCCGGTCCCGCATCGGCGGGTGCGTGGCGAACAGCTTGTTGATGGCGCCGCCGCGGAACGGGTTGGCGATCATCAGGTGCGAGGCGTTGACCAGCCGCTGGTCCTGCGGCAGGGGCGCGATGCTGACGCCGCGCTCGATCTTGGCCAGGGCTGAGGCGAGCGCCAGCGGATCGCCGGTGAGCTGCGAACCGTCCTCGTCGGCGTCGTACTCCCTGGTGCGGGAGATGGCCATCTGGATCAGCGACGCAGCGAACGGCGCCAGCAGGGCCATGGCGATCATGGCCAGCGGGTTGGCGTTGCGCCGGTCCCCGCCGCCGAAGAACAGCAGCATCTGCCCCACGGAGGTGATGACCCCGGCGACGGCGGCCGCCACCGACGAGGTGAGGATGTCCCGGTTGTAGACGTGCATGAGTTCGTGGCCCAGCACGCCCCGAAGCTCGCGTGCATCCAGGAGCTGCAGGATGCCTTCCGTGCAGCAGACCGCCGCGTTTTGCGGGTTCCGGCCGGTGGCGAACGCGTTGGGGTTCATGGTGGGCGAAACGTAGATCCGCGGCATGGGCTGGTTGGCGCGCGCCGAGAGCTCCCGGACGATCTGGTACAGCTGTGGCGCCTGCGCCTCGGTGACCGGGAAGGCCTGCATGGACCGGATGGCGATCTTGTCGCTGTTCCAGTAGCCGTAGAACGTGGTGCCGACGCCGATCAGGGCCATGATCCAGATGGGCGCCGAACTGCGCGTCCCGACGCCGATGAGCCCGCCAAGGCCCAGCAGCACTGCCCACAGCACCCCGAAAAGGGCCGCGGTCTTCAGGCCGTTGTGATGGTTGTGCACGTTTCCTCCTCACTACTGGAACGGCTTGCTAGGGCACCGGGTTCCGCGCATCGTACCTGCGGAAGCCGGGCTGCAGTTTCGCCGCCAGCCATGCCCCCGCGATGCACAGCACACCGCCGAACAGCAGGACCCAGCCCTCATTGAGAATCCTAGTCGCGCCGCCGGCCAGCAGATCTCCGATCCGGGGGCCGCCGGCAACCACCACGATGAAGACGCCCTGCAGCCGGCCCCGCAGGTGGTCGGGTGCCGCGGCCTGCAGGATGGTGTTCCGGAAGACGCTGCTGATGGAATCCGCAATGCCGGCCAGGGCGCAGCAGACGGCGGCCGGCGCCAGCCACAGTGTCGTCCCGCCGTCCGGTGCGGGGCCTGCGAGCAGCACCACCAGGCCGAAGGCGGCGATGGATGCGCCCCATCCCATCACGGACACCACCACGGCGGTCCCCTGGCGGCGCACGCTGCCCAGGGGACCGGAGAACAGGCCGGCCAGGAAAGCCCCGACGGCGGTGCACGCCAGCAGGATGCCTACGGTTGCTTCTCCGCCGCCCAGCATGAGGGCCGCGACGGCGGGCAGCAGCGCCCTCGGCTGGGCCAGGACCATGGCGATGAGGTCGATGATAAAGGTCATCCGGAGGTTGGGCCGGGTGCCGAGAAAGGCGAAGCCTTCGATGACGGAGCGGACCCCTGCCTTGTGGCTGCTCCCGGTAGGTGCCATGGGTGGAAGCCGGTACACGGCCCAGAGGACGAAGGCGAAGCTGGCGAAGTCGATGGTGTAGGTCCAGCCGAACCCGAACCAGGCCACCAGGAGGCCCGCCAGCAGCGGCCCGGCGGTCATGGCAAGCCCCAGGGACAGCATGCTCAGGGCGTTGGCGGCGGGCAGGAGTTCCTTGCGCAGGAGCATGGGGATGATGGCGCTGCGGGCCGGCTGGTTGATGGCCTGCGCCCCGCTTTGCAGCGCCACCAGGAGATACAGCACCCACACACTGCCCAGGTGCAGCCAGGCCTGCAGCGCAATCAGGCCGGTGGTGAGCCACAGGACGGTGGTGGCCAGCAGGGCTATCCGCCGCCGGTCGTGCGCGTCCGCGATGGACCCGCCCATCAGGCCACCCACCACCAGGGGAACCAGCGCAAAGATTCCCAGCAGGCCAACGTAGAAGCTGTCCTGGGTCAGCCGGTACACCTCCAGGCTCACGGCCACCAGGGTGAGCTGGCTTCCGACGGCGGACACCGCCGTGCCCAGCCACAGCCTGCGGAATGCGGGGCTTTCCTTCAACGGAGTGACATCGGCAAGTAATTTCCCCACCCCGTAACAGTAATGGGCGACACGGAAAGGTTAGCCACGCCTTATTGTGAGTTGATCAAAATAAGTGTTTCAATGGAGCCATGACGGAGCACTTTGACGGCCAGGACGCATGGGCCGCAGCCCTGCGCGCACACGGCCGCAGGGTGACCAGGCAGCGGCTGGCCGTGCTGGCCGCCGTCGAACGCCACCCGCACTCCCCTGCCGAAAGCATCCTTGCCGCCGCCCGGGCGGAACTGCCGGAACTCACGGCCCAGTCCGTCTACGTTGTCCTGGGCGACCTGACGGACCTGCACATGCTGCGCCGCTTCGAGCCGCCGCACTCCCCCGCGCTGTACGAAACCCGGGTGGGCGACAACCACCACCACGCCATCTGCATCAGTTGCGGACGCGTGGAGGACGTGGACTGCGCCGTCGGCCACGCCCCGTGCCTCACGCCGCACTGGAACCCGGACGCCAAGCCCATGACCATCCAGATCGCGGATGTCATGTACCAGGGCATCTGCCAGGACTGCCAGCAGGCCCAACAACTTCCTCCCCACAATCCCTCGCAAGAAAAAGAGAAATAGGAGAACAATGACTGCCGTTTCCACAACCCAGTCAGGTGCGCCGGTTACGTCCGATGCACACTCGAAGTCAGTTGGTGCCGATGGTGCCATCATCCTGACCGACCACTACCTGGTTGAAAAGCTCGCCCAGTTCAACCGTGAGCGGGTTCCGGAGCGCGTTGTGCACGCCAAGGGCGGCGGTGCTTTCGGCACGTTCAAGACCACCGAGGACATTTCCAAGTACACCAAGGCCGCGTTCCTGCAGCCGGGCGTCGAGACCGAGATGCTCATCCGCTTCTCCTCCGTCGCCGGCGAGAACGGCTCCCCGGACACCTGGCGCGATCCCCGCGGTTTCGCCGTGAAGTTCTACACCACCGAGGGCAACTACGACCTCGTGGGCAACAACACCCCCGTCTTCTTCATCCGCGACGGCATCAAGTTCCCGGACTTCATCCACTCGCAGAAGCGCCTGCCGGGCACCCACCTGCGCGACGCCGACATGCAGTGGGATTTCTGGACCCTGTCCCCCGAGTCCGCCCACCAGGTCACCTGGCTCATGGGTGACCGCGGCCTGCCCGCCTCCTGGCGTGAAATGCAGGGCTACGGCTCGCACACCTACCAGTGGATCAACGCCGAGGGCGAGCGGTTCTGGGTCAAGTACCACTTCAAGTCCAACCAGGGCGTGAACTCCATGACCGGCGAGCAGGCTGAAGCCCTGGCCGGTTCGGACGCGGACTTCTACATCCGCGACCTGTCCGAGAATATCGAAGCCGGCAACTTCCCGTCCTGGGACCTGCACGTGCAGGTCATGCCGTACGAGGATGCCAAGACCTACCGCTTCAACCCGTTCGACCTGACCAAGGTCTGGCCGCACGCTGACTACCCGCTGATCAAGGTGGGCACCATGGAGCTGAACCGGAACCCGGAGAACTACTTCGCACAGATCGAGCAGGCCACCTTCGCGCCCTCGAACTTCGTGCCGGGCATCGCCGCCTCGCCGGACAAGATGCTGCAGGCCCGCATCTTCTCCTACGCCGACGCACACCGCTACCGCGTGGGCACCAACCACGCCCAGATCCCGGTGAACCAGCCGAAGAACCAGGTCAACAACTACAGCCAGGACGGCGCCGGACGTTTCCTGTTCAACGCCCCCTCGGTTCCGGTCTACGCCCCGAACACCTTCGGCGGCCCAGCTGCCCTTGAGCCGCAGAACCCGGCCGGAGGCTGGGAGAACGACGGCGAGCTGACCCTCGCCGCGCACTCCCTCCACGCCGAGGACGGCGACTTCGTCCAGGCCGGCGCGCTGTACCGCGAGGTCTACGACGAGGCCGCCAAGGCCCGCTTCCTGGACACCATCACCGGTGCGGTGGGCGGCGTCAAGCGCTCCGACATCAAGGAACGCGCCATCCAGTACTGGACCAACGTCGACGCCGAGCTGGGCGCCAAACTCCGCGCCAACCTCGGCGTGGCAGCCGCCTCCGACGCTGAGGCAGCCAACAAGATCGGCTGATCAGGCTTCCTGCCTGCTGAACTGATAGAACACCCCGTCACGGGCTTTCGTGGCGGGGTGTTCCGCTGTCCGGCCGCTTTTGCACATACGGCGGCGGGGATCTGGCCGGTTGCGGCCGGCCGCCCTAGGCTCCGTAGATGAACACTTTCGCAGGCATCCCCCTCGAGGCCTTCCGCTTCTACGCGCAGCTGGAGGACAACAACAACCGCGATTGGTGGCTGGAACACAAGGCAACGTACGACACATCGGTCAAGGCACCACTCACCCTCCTGCTCTCCGAGCTGGAGCCCGAGTTCGGACCGGCCAAGCTTTTCCGCCCCAACCGCGATGTCCGCTTTTCACTGGACAAGTCGCCATACAAAACTGCCCAGGGAGCATTCGCTGCACGCCAGGAAGGCGTGGGTTTCTATCTCCAAATCAATGCCGACGGACTGTTGATCGGTGGCGGCTACCACTCCCATACCCCCGCCCAGCTGGCACGGTTCCGTGCGGCCGCCGACGCTTCCGCCAGCGGCGCCGCCCTGCAGGACATTGTTGATGCCGTGGCCGGCGCCGGTTTTGCCGTCGAAGGCGAGAAGTTGAAAACCGTTCCGCGGGGATTCGACAAGGACCATCCCCGTGCCGAACTGCTCAAGCACAAATCGCTGTCCGCGGGAATCGAGGTGGGCCAGCCGGAGTGGGTTTCCACACCCGCCGCGAAGGAGCGGATCGCGGAACGGTGGCGGCAGCTGCGTCCGCTCGTGGAGTGGGTGGGCCGGTACGCCGCACCCTGACCCATCGCCGCCGGCTCCCGTGGCGCGCTGGCCGCAGGTCCCGTGGAGAGGCACCGGAAATGCGGCTGCCCGCCCGGCGAAGGCCGGGCGGGCAGTTCAGGAGACGGCAGTTCAGGAGATGTGGGTAGCGGGCCGTCAGGTGCGGCTCAGCTCATCCTCGTCGTCCCGTTCAGCGGCGGGGGCTGCCGCTGAACCCGCGGGGCGGTTAACGCTGGCGTTGGCCTCGGCGAAGCGCTCATTGAGCCGGGAGTGCCGCTGCCCGTAGGCGAAGTAGATCGCCAGGCCCAGGACCAGCCAGAACGCGAAGAAGATCCAGGTCTCCACGGCAAGGTTGGTCATCAGGTACAGGCAGAGGACTGCGGAGACGATGGGCAGCACCTTGCCGAACGGAACGCGGAAGGCCGGCTTCAGGTCCGGGCGCTTCCGGCGGAGCACCAGGATGCCCAGGCTGACCACAACGAACGCGGACAGCGTGCCGATGTTGATCATCTCCTCCAGCAGGTCCACGTTGGTGAGTCCTGCCACCAGGGCCACGGCGGCACCACAGATGATCTGCAGGCGGGCCGGGGTGGAGCGCTTCTCGCTGGTCTTGGACAGCGACCGGGGCAGCAGGCCGTCGCGGCTCATGGCCAGCACCACGCGGGACAGCCCCATGAGGAGCACCATGATCACGGTGGTCAGGCCCACCAGGGAACCGAAGGCGATGACCTTGGCGGCGGACGTGTCGCCCACGGCTTCGAAGGCGGTGGTGAGGGTTGGGCTCTTGGCCTCGGCAAGCTGCGTGTAGGACACCATGCCGGTCAGGGCCAAGGAGACGAGGATGTAGAGCAGCGTCACCAAAGCCAGGCCGCCGAAGATGCCGCGGGGCAGCGTCTTCTGCGGGTTCTTCACCTCCTCGGCCGAGGTGGCCACCACGTCGAATCCAATGAAGGCGAAGAACACCAGTGCGGCACCGGCGAAGATCCCCATGGTGCCGTACTGGGCGGGCGCGGCACCGGTCAGGAAGCCGAAGAATGACTGCTTGAGGACATCGGCGGCCCCGGTGCCTGCCGTGGGCTCGGCGGCCGGAACGAACGGCGTGTAGTTCTCGAACTTCACATAGGTGAAGCCCACCACGATCACGAACAGCACGACGGCGATCTTGATCAGGGTGAAGATGTTGCCCACGCGGGCCGAAAGCTTGGTGCCCAGCACCAGCAGCACGGTGAAAATCGCCACGATCAGGAAGGCGCCCCAGTAAAGGTCAACGCCGCCCAGCGAGATGGCGGGGGGAACGTCCAGGCCGGTGAGCGCAAAGACCTTGCTGAGGTAGATGCCCCAGTACTTGGCAATGACGGCGGCGGCGGTGAACAGTTCAAGGATCAGGTTCCAGCCGATGATCCAGGCAAGGAGTTCGCCCATGGTGGCGTAGGTGAAGACGTAGGCGGAGCCCGCTACGGGGATGGCGGTGGCGAACTCGGCGTAGCACATGATGGCCAGTGCGCACGTGACGGCGGCGATCGCGAAGGAGACGGTCACGGCGGGGCCTGCAAAGTTAGCGGCGGCCTTGGCTCCAACGGAGAAGATGCCGGCGCCTACAGCAACGGCGACACCCATGATCATGAGGTCCCAGCTGCTGAGGGAACGCTTGAGCTTGCGTCCGGGCTCATCGGCGTCGGCGATCGACTGCTCGATGGATTTTGTCCGCAGAAGGTTCATAGGGGTTCACAATCCTGGTTTGTGATGGAAACAGACCTATCAACGATAGTGTCCATCCACTGGACGACCCCAATCGTCCCGAATAGTGAGACGGTCGGTTTGCCGAACTTTGTTCTGCCAAAAGGTGCGGGACCCTCCTTTCGGAGGGTCCCGCGTGCTTTCGGCCGAACGGCGCAGGATCGCTGAAGCGCGCCTCCAACCCCGCCGTGGTGCCGGTCCTAGCCCGGCCAGTCCATCAGCGTGGACCTGATCAGGAACCGCTTGCCCTCCGGGGCTTCCACCGAGAAACCGCTGCCCCGGCCCTGGACCACGTCAATGGTCAGGTGCGTATGGCTCCAGTAGTTGAACTGCTCCCGCGACATCCAGAATTCCAGCGGCAGGGGTTGCAGCCCCTCCGCCAGGTCGAACAGCCCCAGCAGGACGTCCGAGTCGCCCATGATGAACTCCCCCGCCGGGTAGCACATGGGCGAGGACCCGTCGCAGCAGCCCCCGGACTGGTGGAACATGAGCGGGCCGTGCCGGTCCCACAGCATCCGCAGCAGGTCCACGGCAGCGGGCGTGAGCGCCACCCGGGAAAAGTCTTCCCCGGGCAGCGTCACGGCGGCATCAAGCCGGTCGGGGACCATCAGAACCTCAGGACCACGCGGCCATCGATCTTGGCGTGCTTCATCTCGTCCAGGACCGCGTTGACCTCGGCCAGCTCCCGGACGGAGACGGTGGGATGGATTTTCCCCTGGGCATAGAAGTCCAGGGCCTCGTCCATGTCCTGCCGGGTGCCGACGATGGAGCCGCGCACCGTCAGCCCCTTGAGCACGATGTCGAAGATCGGTGCCGGGAAGTCGCCCGGCGGCAGGCCGTTGAACACGATGGTTCCGCCCCGGCGCGCCATGCCGATCGCCTGGCCGAAGGCGGAGGGGTGCACGGCCGTCACCAGGACGCCGTGGCAGCCGCCGGTTTCCCGCTGGATGACCTCCACCGGGTCCTCGTGCAGGGCGTTGACCACCACTTCGGCGCCGTGTGCCTTGGCCAGGGCCAGCTTGTCGTCCGCGATGTCCACGGCAGCAACCCGCAGGCCCATGGCCACCGCGTACTGGACGGCAATGTGGCCCAGCCCGCCGATGCCCGAGATGGTGACCCACTGCCCCGGCCTCGCCTCGGTCATCTTCAGGCCCTTGTAGACGGTGACGCCGGCGCAGAGCACCGGCGCCACCTCGACGGGGTCGGATCCCGCCGGTATGCGCGCCGCGAAGCGCGAGTCCACCAGCATGTACTCCCCGAAGGAGCCGTCCACGCTGTAACCGCCGTTCTTCTGGGCCTCGCAGAGGGTCTCCCAGCCGGTGCGGCAATACTGGCAGTCCCCGCAGGCGGACCAGAGCCAGGCGTTGCCCACCAGGTCGCCCACGGCGAGGTCGGTGACGCCTTCGCCGAGTGCCACCACCTCCCCCACGCCCTCATGCCCGGGAACGAAGGGCGGGGCCGGCTTGACCGGCCAGTCCCCTTCCGCGGCGTGGAGATCGGTGTGGCAGACGCCGGTGGTGAGGACCCTGACCAGGGCTTCGCCCGGTCCCGGTGTTGGGATGTCGAGGGTCTGGACCTGCAGGTCCTTGCCGAATTCGGTTACTACGGCTGCTTGCATTGTCGTCGTCATTGGCGATCCTTGCGTTGTGGTGGTCGGTGGGGATGGGGTGTGCTTTGCGGCCTAGAAGAAGCCCAGCTTGTTCTCGTCGTAGCTGACCAGCAGGTTCTTGGTCTGCTGGTAGTGGTCCAGCATCATCGCGTGGTTCTCACGGCCGATGCCTGAGGACTTGTAGCCGCCAAACGCGGCACCTGCCGGGTAGGCGTGGTAGTTGTTGACCCAGACGCGGCCGGCCTGGATTTCGCGGCCTGCGCGGTACGCCACGTTGCCGTTGCGGGACCACACGCCGGCGCCGAGGCCATAGAGGGTGTCATTGGCGATGCCCATGGCGTCGTTGTAGTCGCTGAACTTTGTCACCGCCACCACCGGGCCGAAAATCTCCTCCTGGAAGATCCGCATCCGGTTGTGGCCCTCGAACACGGTGGGCTGGACGTAGAAGCCGCCGGCCAGGTCGCCGGGAAGTTCGGCGCGGGCGCCGCCCGTGAGCACTTTGGCACCTTCCTGCTTTCCGATGTCGATGTAGGACAGGATCTTCTCCAGCTGGTCGTTGGACGCCTGGGCGCCAACCTGCGTTTCGGTGTCCAGCGGGTTGCCCTGGATCATCTTCTCCACCCGGGCCACGGCGTCCGCCATGAAGGAGTCGTAAATCTCCTCCTGCACCAGCGCGCGGGACGGGCAGGTGCAGACTTCGCCCTGATTGAACGCGAACAGCGCGAAGCCCTCCTGGGCCTTGTCGTAGAACGCGTCGTTCTCCTGCGCTACGTCGCTGAAGAAGATGTTGGGGCTCTTGCCGCCCAGTTCCAGGGTGACGGGGATGAGGTTCTGGCTGGCGTACTGGCTGATCAGGCGGCCGGTGGTTGTCTCGCCGGTGAAGGCGATCTTCCGGATCCGGGAACTGGAGGCCAGCGGCTTGCCGGCCTCCACGCCGAAGCCGTTGACGATGTTGAGCACCCCTGCGGGCAGCAGATCCCCGATGAGTTCCACCAGGACCAGGATGGAGCTTGGCGTCTGCTCCGCGGGTTTGAGCACCACGGTGTTTCCGGCGGCGAGCGCGGGGGCCAGCTTCCAGACGGCCATGAGGATGGGGAAGTTCCACGGGATGATCTGGCCCACGACGCCCAGCGGCTCGTGGAAGTGGTAGGCGGTGGTGTTCTCGTCCAGCTGGGAGAGGCTGCCTTCCTGGGCCCTGACCGCGGAGGCGAAGTAGCGGAAGTGGTCAGAAGCCAGCGGAAGGTCCGCGTTGAGGGTTTCCCGGATGGGCTTGCCGTTGTCCCAGGTTTCGGCCACGGCGAGCATTTCGAGGTTCTCGTCGATGCGGTCGGCAATTTTGTTCAGGATCGCGGCGCGCTCCGCCACGGAGGTCTTGCCCCAGGAGGGTGCCGCCTTGTGCGCGGCGTCCAGTGCCAGTTCGATGTCCTCCGCCGTGCCGCGGGCAACCTGGCAGAATGCCTTGCCCGTCACGGGGGTGATGTTCTCGAAGTACTGGCCCTTCACCGGGGCCACCCACTCGCCGCCGATCCAGTTTTCGTAGCGGTCCTTGAAGGTGACCTTCGAACCGTCGGTTCCCGGCTGTGCGTAAACGGTCATGTGCTGAGCTCCTTTGCTGTGCAGAAGGCTGGCCCACAGGGGTGCCTGCCATTGCAGTAAGCGTAGGAGCGGGGAGGTTGCAGCCAGGTTGCAACAATGCGATCCAGGTCACACAAGGCGACGCCGGGGCAAACCTAGGCGCGGAGCTCGGCTTCCAGCCTTTCAATGTCTGCCACAACGGCGGCCCGCTTGGGTGAGCGCGGCGGCAGGAGGCGGAGCGCGGCACGGCGGATGCCGACGTCGTCCCTTGCCTCGGGCAGGGCAGCGTACTTGAGCAGGGACTCGGCGCTGCCGTCCGTGAGGACCGCTTCCCGGAGCAGGGACGAGACCCTGGCCCTCAGCTCGACGATGCCGGGGGCCTCGGAGCGCGGGAGCACCTCGCCGCGGTAGATCTCCAGGGCGATCCGGTGCGCCCCCCGCTGCAGGCAGCTGAGCACCTGGCCCGTGTCCGGCACCAGGTCGATGGGCAGCCGGTAGGGGCGGGAACCCGGGACGGCGTCCGGGCTGAGCTGCTGGACCACCTTGCGCAGGCGGACCATCTCGGCCCGCAGGGTGATGGTGGAGCCCTCCCCGGGGTACAGCAGCAAGCCCAGTTCCTCGGCGGTGAGGCCCTCCGGGTGGGTGCTGAGCAGGGCGAGGATCTCGCTGTGCCGGGCGGACAGGGCGACCGTCCGGCCGCCGAGGCTCAGCAGGGCCTGGTCGCGGCCCAGCAGTTGCAGGCTGTTCCGGTAGAGGCTGCCTTCCGCGGCACCCCCGCCGTGCGCGGCGCCGGCAGCCGGGGACCGCCGTCGTACTGGTTTCCTGGCCAGCTCCGCGGCGTGCTGCAGGCGCTCCACCCGCAGCTGCGCCTGGGCGGCGGCCACCGTGGCCTCCACCAGCGACAACGTATGGGGCGCCACCGCCGTGTCCGTGCCGGTAATGTCCACGACGCCGAGCACAGCACCGGAGTCGGGGTCATGGAAAGGCACTGCGGTGCAGCTCCAGGGGTGGACGGTGCGTTGGTAGTGCTCAGCGCCGGCGATCTGGATCCCGCGCCCCAGGGCGAGCGCCGTGCCGGGCGCGCTGGTGCCGACGCTGGCCTCGGACCAGTCCGCCCCGGGAACGAACATCATGCCTTCGGCGCGGCGCTGCAGGGCAGGGTCGCCGTCCACCCACAGCAGCCTGCCCACTTCGTCTCCCACGGCCACCAGGAGCCCGCTGTCGTGGCTGGGCTGGACCAGGAGCTTGTTGATCACGGGCATGATCGCGGCCAGGGGGTGCTGCCGGCGGTAGTCCTCCAGTTCGGCCCAGTCCAGGGCCAGCGGCGCTGCCGGGTTGTCGGGGTTGGCTTTGAAGCCCGCTGACCGCTGCCAGGATTCACGGATGAGTTTGCGGAGCCCGGGGATTTCAGGGGTACCGCCGCCGAAGCTATCGTCCGCGCCCTGCTTCGGCCCGGCGCCGCCCAGGCGCTCGTGGCCCGCAAGCGCGGCACGCTGGCGCGGTTCGGGCTGGAGCAGGTTCGTCATCGAACTCCCGGGAGGGTGCAGGGGTGTGGCGGCTATTCTAACCCTGCCGGGACGGAAGCCGGCAGGGCGCCGGTTATCGGGCCGGGCGTGGCAGCCGGACCAGTTCCTCCAGGGCATCCGCGCCGGCAGCAGCACCGCCGGCGGCCGCGTATCCTTCGGCAACCCGACGCGCCCCCGGTGCCTTCGTGAGGGCCTGATGCACGGCCGCCCCCAACCGGTCCGGCGTGAGGTTTGTCCGGCCAAGCCTCACGCCGGCGTCTGCGGCTACCACCCGTGCGGCCACCTCGTGCTGGTCCCGGCCGAACGGGACCACCACCACCGGCACGCCCTTCGACAGCGCCTTTTGGGTGGCGCCCATGCCGCCGTGCGTGATGGCGACGGCGGCGTGGTCCAGGACCGGGCCGTGCGGGACGAAGTGTTCCAGCCGGGCATTCGCCGGAACAGGGCCGAAGGCGTCGGTCCCGGATGCCCGGTGGGCGCCGGCGGACCCGGTGCGGGCAGCGGGCAGGGTGGCGACGACGGTGAAGGGTTCGGCGGCCAGGCCTGCCAGCGCCGCCCGGACAATGGCCTCGTCCGCCTGGTATTCGGAGGATGTGGTCACCAGGACCAGGGGTTCCGTGCTGTCCCGGAGCCATGCGGGCGGCTCGGCGGGCGGTTCCCAGTCCAGCGCGCCGATCATCCGCACATCCGGAGCCCAGTCCGGATGGGGGTATTCGAACGGCTCAGACGTGGTGACGAGCATCAGCGGCGCGGTGCGGAACATCTCGTCGGCACCGCCCACCGGCGGGAGCGTCCCGCCGGAGAGGTCGGCGCGCAGTGCATTAATGCGCGGCAGCATCAGCTTCTCCACGGCGCCGATCACCAGGCGGCGCACCACGGCGTCACGGAGCGTCCCGAGGGGCCCGGACATCGGAAGCAGGCCGGGTCCGAAGGGAGGAGTTCCGCGCGACTGCAGCGGCGGGGTGTAGGGGCTGAACGTGGCCCAGGGCAGGCCGGATTCCTCGGCGGCTATCCTGGCTCCCCACGAGTTGATGTCCACGAGGAGCAGGTCCGGGCGCACCGCCGCCATGGCCTGGCGGAGGTCCGGGGCATCAAACCGTGCCCGCGCCGCGAACGTGTCCACACTCGAGGCGAGGGCCTCCTTGGTTGAAGCCGCCGTGTAGTCGTGGGCCTCGACGTGCATCAGCCGCCCATCCACCGGCCCGGTGTGCAGGCCGAGGGCGGACAGGGTGGGAACGTGCTTCGGAAGGGTGCGGACGTGGACTTCGTGGCCGCGGGCCTTCAGCTCCAGCAGTAACGGAACCATCGGGAACAGGTGTCCAATGGCGGGCGAGGTGTAGGCAAGGACGGTGGACATCACGGCCTCCGGGTCAAGGGCTCCAGCATTTCGATCAGGGAAAGTGCCACCTGGTCGCGGCTGAGCCCGGCATCGAGGCGCAGCAGTTTCCACGTGTAGACGTCGCAGATGGCGACGAACTGGGCCAGCCGGCGGCCGTGGTCCGGCGTGCCGGCCAGCGGTTCGAGGAAGGGCCCGAAAACGCGGTCGCACCACTGCCGGTGCAGGTCCCGCCCAGCTGCGGTGATCCCGGCAAGTACCGGGGAGGTGTGTTCCTCGGCCAGCATTTTCAGGGCCAGGGCGCCGGTGGTCTCGTAGTGGTCCACGAGGTTCCCGACGGCGGCACGGACATTACCGGCAGGGGCGGCGCCGCGTTGGCCTGCCACCCGCGCGGAGACGGATTCGGCAGTGGCGTTGATCAGTCCCATCCGGTCACCGAAGCGGCGGATCACGGTCTGGACTGTTACGCCGGCCTTCGCGGCCACGGCATTCAGGGTGAGGTCCGCGAGGGGACCTTCCATGAAGAGGTCCTCGGTAGCCTGCAGGATGCGGCGGCCGGTTTCGGCAGCCGCGGAAGCACGCTTCCGGGCGTCGTAGGGTCGGCTTTTCACGCCGTCCATATTCATGTTAGTCATAGTAACTCGAATATGGGCGGCCCAACAGGGCCTGGGGAAGTTTCCTGCGGGGCGGGTCAGCCGCGGGAAATGCGGATCATGTCCTCGCGCGGAACCACCTTGATCCGCTCCCGGACCACATGGTCCAGGCCCTCGGGGCCGGTCCAGGCGGCGCCCAGGCCTGCCTCGTGGGCATCGAGCTTGTTCCAGCCTTCCCAGGTGGTGTACTCGATGCCGCGCTCTTCGAGCAGGTCGATGATGGCCTGGGGGTCGGGGTTTTGTGCGGCCGGCAAGTTCAGCCGGTCCTCCAGCAGGAACCCGATGGTTTCCAGCGCATCGCCCTTGGTGTGCCCGATCAGGCCGACAGGACCGCGCTTGATCCACCCGGTGGTGTAGATGCCGGCGACGGGATTGCCCTCCGCGTCCAGCACCCTGCCGCCTTCGTTGGGGATGACGCCGCGCTTGGCGTCATATTCCAGTTCGTCCAAGGCGGAGCCGTGGTAGCCGATGGCGCGGTAGACGGCCTGGACCGGGTACTCGATGTACTCCCCCGTGCCCTTGGCGTTGCCCGTCCCGTCCAGCTGCATCCGCTCGAACTTGATGCCGCCCACTTTGCCCGTGCCGTCGTCGAGCACTTCAACGGGGCTGTGCAGGAAGTGCAGGTGCAGCCGGCGGGAGGAGGGATTCTCCGACTCGGCGTGCTCTTCCACCAGCCAGTTGGTGAGGGTGTTCACCATGGTCTTGACCTGGTTGTTGGTGCGGATTGCTTCATCCGAGGCTTCGTCGAATTCAAAGTCCTCGGGGTAGAGGACGATGTCGACGTCGTCCATGTGGCTGAGCTCGCGCAGTTCCAGCGGGGTGAACTTGACCTGGGCGGGGCCGCGGCGGCCGAAGACGTGCACGTCCGTGACGGGCGAGGCCTTCAGGCCGGCGTAGACGTTGTCCGGAATCTCGGTGCTGAGCAGTTCTTCGGGGTGCTTGACCAGCATGCGGGCCACGTCCAGGGCCACGTTGCCGTTGCCGATGACGGCGATCTCCTTGGCGTCCAGCGGCCATTCGCGCGGCACGTCCGGGTGCCCGTCGTACCAGGACACGAAGTCGGCGCCGCCGAAGGAGCCCTGCAGGGTGATGCCGGGGATGTCCAGGTCCGCGTCCTTGATGGCGCCCGTGGAGAAGATCACGGCGTCGTAGAAAGCCCGGAAATCGTGCAGGGTGAGGTCCCGGCCGTAGGTCACGTTGCCCAGGAACCGGATGTCGCCGCGGTCCAGGACCTTGTGCAGGGCGTTCACGATGCCCTTGATGCGGGGGTGGTCCGGGGCCACGCCGTACCGGATCAGGCCATAGGGCGCAGGGTAGGCCTCGAAGAGGTCGATGCTGACCTGGAAGTCGCCGTCCTTGACGCCGCTGGACTTGGTGAGGATGTCCGCAGCATAGACCCCTGCCGGTCCCGCGCCGACGATGGCGACGCGGAGGGGACGGTTGGCGGCGGTTTCGCTGTGGTTGGACACCGGGAGCCCTTCTGAACTGGTCCTGCTCATGATCCATGAGGGTGCGCAGCGTGGTGCTCCGCACAGTCCCCCATTCTAGTTGGCGGCAAGTGCCACCACCTTGCCTTCGCGGTACAGCAGCGCCCGGAGTTCGGCCTCCGCAGAGTCCAGGCGCTTCGGATCGATGGTTTCGCCGTCGTGGTAGTGGTCCAGCACCCTGGGATCCACGTAGCTTTTGCGGGCGATGGACGGAGTGTTGCCGAGCGTTTCGGCGGCTTCGTGCATGGCGCGGCTGATGGCCCGTTTCCGTTTCGCGGCCGTGCGCTGGGGACCGGTGCGTGCCAGGCTCGCCGCGGCCGCGACGGTACCCCGCAGTGTCCGGAAGTCCTTGGCCGTGAAGTCGGAGCCCGTGCGTTCCTTCACGTACGCGTTGATGTCGGCGCTGGTGACCGGGCGCCACGTCCTGCCCTCCTTATAGGCCAGCAGCCGGGCGTTCGGGCCGCGGCGCTTAAGCAGGCGCAGCAGCACGGCGAGGTCGGGGTCCCGGATTTCCGATTCCCAGTCTTTGCCGCTTTTGGCCGGGAACCGCAGCATGATCCGGTCCTTGCGCACCTGGACGTGGGCGCAGAGCAGGGTGGCCAGGCCCCGGCTGCCGTTCTCGTTGGTGTACCGCTCTGAACCCACCCTCAACGAACCGCTGTCCAGCATCCGGAACGCGCCCGCCAGGACCCGCTCCCGGGTGAAGCCTTCACTGCGCAGGTCCATCGTGACCAGGCGGCGGGCTGCCGGCAGCGATTCGGCCAACTGGAGGGACCGGTCGAACTTCACCCGGTCCTTCCTTTCGCGCCACTCAGGGTGGTAGATGTACTGGCGCCGGCCCACCGCGTCCACACCGGTTGCCTGGATATGGCCGTTCTCGAACGGGGCAATCCATACATCGGTCCACGCCGGTGGAATGCCGATGCTTTCCAGCCGGTCCCGGACGGGTCCCGGCGGCAGGGTGGACCCGTCCAGGTCGCGGTAACTGAAGCCCTTGCCGGCAGGGACCCTGCGGTAGCCGCGGCCGGAGGCGTTGCTGCGCCGGAGCCTCATCGGGCCTGCTCCGGGATACGGGCACGTGTCATGAAAACAAGCCTACTGACTATTTTTCCGTTTTCCCGCCTGCCTGCTGGAATACCTGCCCTGCGGCTGCTGTTATGGACATCGTGCCCATGCCAGAAGGAATCCCCGCCACGTCCGTAGCCACCTCCCCCACCGGCGCTTCCCCGGCGCCAGGCTCCGCGGCGGATACCCCTTCAGCCAAGGGTCCCGGGCCCATGGCAAAGGAAACGACGGCGGGAATGCTGTTCGGCATCGGCGCGTACGTCTTGTGGGGGCTGCTCCCGCTGTACTTCTTCATTCTCATGCCCGCCGGCGCCGTCGAAATTGTGGCCAACCGGGTGGTGTGGTCACTGCTGTTCTGCGCCCTCCTGATCACCGTCACCCGGGCATGGGGCGTCCTGGGCACCGCCCTGAAGGACCGCCGGGTCTTCGGCTCGCTGGCACTGGCGGCGTTCCTGATTGCCATCAACTGGCTCACCTACACCTACGGTGTCACCACCGGGCAGGCCGTGGAAACGTCCCTGGGCTACTTCATCAACCCGCTGGTCTCGGTCCTGCTCGGCGTGCTCGTCCTGAAGGAAAGGCTGCGCCCGCTCCAGTGGGCAGCGGTGGGCGTCGGGTTCGTGGCGGTGGGGGTCCTCACCTACTCCTACGGGAAGCTGCCGTGGATCGCGCTGACCCTGGCATTCAGCTTCGGCCTGTACGGCTTCGTCAAGAACCGGGTGGGTTCCAGGGTGGATGCCATCACCAGCCTCAGCGTGGAGACCATGGTGCTTGCACCGCTGGCTGCGGTGGCGATGGTGGTGCTGGCGGTGAACGGCAGCTCCACCCTGGCCTCCGAAGGTCCCGGGCACTTTTGGCTGCTGCTGGCGTCCGGCGTGATTACCGCCGTCCCGCTGCTCTTCTTCGGCGCCTCCGCGCGGCGCCTGCCCATGACCACCATCGGGCTGCTCCAGTACTTCGCCCCCGTCCTGCAGTTCCTCGTGGCCCTGCTCGTCTTCCGGGAGGCCATGACAGCGGAGCGCTGGATCGGGTTCGGTGTGGTGTGGCTGGCCCTGCTGCTGCTGACCCTGGACATGCTGCAGACCGCCCGCAGGAACTCGGTGGCCCGAAAGGCAGCGCGCCGCCAGGTTGCCTGACCCGCCCCACGACATCCTCCACCGAGGCACTGCGAAGACACAGAAGGTGGGCTCCCGGC
>NZ_JWTB01000025.1 GCF_000813845.1 Pseudarthrobacter phenanthrenivorans | reverse complement strand
AGCCCAGCCACCGGTCTCTTTGTCGTTCTTTGGACAGCCCGGCTGCTAGCCCAGGTACCAACCCGGCGGCGTCCAGGTGACCGGGACGCTGTGGGCCGAGAAATCCTCGCAGCGGGTGCAGGTGTAGGCCACTTCGCCCAGGGTGGCCACCGTTCCGTCACGCCGGTAGGTGGGCGGAATGTACGACTCGAGGTAGACGAACTCGTCCGTACGGCACTTGTCGCAGGTGGGTTTTCCCACGTAGCCGGAGTCTACTGAGGCGTGTCCGGTTCCGAGGGTGTTCTGACGGGTGGACGGCCGTGCTGTGGAGTACGGGCGTGCGTGCGCAGAACCTGGGTGGATGTTCCTGGCTGTCGTCATTGGCTGCCTGTCCCAAGCGGTTTTCCGGCAGGCGGATATGCGCTTGTTTGGGTGAACTGGCCTGCTGCTTGACCTTGGAAACCCAGCATAGGGGATGCCGATTCCCCTATCAATGGACACGGGTCCCCTAACTTACCTAAATGCTGGAATTTGCCTGCTTGGAGAGTTAAGTTTGGCGGTTAATGGTCCGGCCCACGATGGATTGGGTGAGGGCCTCGATGACCTCGGCGTTGGCCAGCGGGTTGCGGATCAGGGTGAAATCCACGTCTCCGACGGGCGGAAGATCGAACCGGCGCGTGATGATCTTGAGGTCTTCGGGAACCAGTGACGTCGGCATGACCGCCACCCCGATGCCTGCCCGGACCGCAGCCAGGACACCGCTGATCTGCCGCGTGGTGCAGGTGATACGCCAGGTCCTGCCGTGGGCCTCCAGCGCATCGATGGCCAGTTTTCGGCTGAGGCTGGGTGCCGGGTAGGCGATCAGCGGAACAGGCATCCCCTGCTCCAGCACGGTCTGTTCCAGGCCCACCCAGGAGAACGAATCGTGCTGGACCACCGTGCCGTCCTTTGCACCTGCCACCCACTTCACGAAGACAAGGTCCAGTTGGCCGGCGTTGAGCTTGCGGTACAGCTGGTCGCTTTGGCCCACGGTCAGTTCCAGGTTGATCTGGGGGTAGATCTGCCGGAATTCCCGGAGGATCCTGGGCAGCCCGGTGATGGCGAGGTCGTCCGCGGTGCCGAACCTGAGGCGCCCGCGCATCGCCGAACCGGAGAAGTAGCGGGCCGCGGCGTCATGGGCGGACAGGATGGTCCGGGCGAACCCTGCCATGGCATCGCCGTTGTCGGTGAGCCGGACGTCGCGGGTGTCACGGGTAATGAGGCTGCGCTTTGCGGCTGCTTCGAGCTTTCGGATGTGCTGGCTGATGGTGGGCTGGGCCAGGCCCAGGCGCTCAGCGGCCTTGGTGAAGCTGAGCGTATCCGCCACCGCAAGGAAGGAGCGCAACTGCGCTGGTTCGAACATCGTTGACTCCACTGTCTTTTCGGCCCGGCCCTTTACGCGGCCGCGCTATTGCGTTTTGCAATACGAGTTATAGGGACCATACAGCTCCATAATCGGCTCCGCCAGCCTAGCGTTAAGGACATCCCAGCCCGCCCGCAATTTTGAGGACACTCTTGTGGCACCCCCACCGCCTTCGTCGGCTTCAGTCTCCCAACCAGTCATCGACGCGGCGGGATCACCGCCGCCCGGCAACCAGACCCAGCCCCTTCCCGTCGTCGCCGAACGGCTCCCCTGGAAGCACACCTTCATCTCCCTGAGAGTGCCCAACTTCCGGATTTTTGCCGCGGGCCACTTCATCGCCGTCATCGCCATCTGGATGCAGCGGATTGCCCAGGACTGGCTGGTGCTGCAGCTCTCAGGCTCCGTGACGGCCGTGGGGATAACCGTGGCGCTGCAGTTCCTGCCGTCCCTGCTGCTCGGCCCCTGGGGCGGCATGATCGCCGACCGGTTCGCCAAGCGGAAGATCCTCATCCTCTGCCAGAGCATTGCGGCAATCCTGGCCGCCACCCTCGCTGTCCTGGCCCTGACCGGCGTCATCATGGTTTGGCATGTCTACGCCATCGCCCTGGTCCTGGGCCTGGTGACCGTGCTTGACCAGCCTGCGCGCCAGGTGTTCGTCAACGAGCTGGTCGGCCCGACGCATCTGCGGAATGCCATCAGCGTCAACTCCACCACCTTCCAGCTCGGCGGCCTGATCGGCCCCGCCCTCGCCGGCCTGCTCCTGACGGCGGTGGGGGCCGGCTGGGCTTTCGCAGCCAACGCGGTGGCCTGCTGTTCCACGGTGGCGATGCTCCTGGTGCTGCGCAAGGACCAGCTGTTCGTCAGCGCCCCCACGCCCAAGAGCAAGGGCATGCTCCGGGAGGGGCTGCGTTACGCCTTACGCAAGCCCACCATCTATTGGCCGTGGCTGATGGCCGGCTTCATCTCCGTCTTCGCCATGAGCCTGCCGGTGCTGCTGGCCGCCTTCGCGGACCACGTCTTCAAGGTCGGCGCCGGCGGGTACGGGCTCCTCAATGCCCTGGTGGCACTGGGCGCGCTGTCCGGCGCCGTGGCGTCGACCCGCCGTCGGCAGCTGCGCCTAAGGTCCGTGGTGTTCTGCGCCGGGATGTACGGCCTGATGCTGTGCCTTGCGGTCCTGGCCCCGTCCCTGGTGTGGTTCGGGGCCGTGATGGTGCTGTCCGGCTTCTGGTGCCTCATGTTCCTGACCGGCTCCAACCAACTGGTGCAGGTCAGCTCCAACATGGGAATCCGGGGCCGGGTGATGAGCCTGTACATCATGGTGCTGATCGGCGGCCAGGCGCTGGGCGGACCCATGCTGGGCTGGATCGCGGAGCACGCTGATCCGCATGCCGCCCTGCTGGTGTCCGGCGGCGTCCCCGCCCTGGCGGCCCTCACTGTCGCTGCCATCCTGGCCCGCAAGGGCGGGTTGCAGCTTCGGCTGGACCTCAAGGGCCGCCGCCCGCTGAGGATCGTCAGCCGGCACGCGGGCGCCTGAGGGTCCGCCGCTTTAAACGGTTGCCGGGTGCAGGGCCGGGTGCGGATACTCCCGGTCCCGCTCCTGGAACCGAAGCACGGCCTCGTTGCGGACCACTCCGTCGCGAATTTCAATGGCCCGCGCGATGGTGTCGTTGCCTTCCCACGCGTCCGGTCCGCCCATCACGGTTTGAAGGAACGGCTGCAGGGCCTGGCTGATTTCCCAGCTGGAGGAATTCCAGAGGTACGACGGGCTGTGGTCCACCGCGTAGTAGTTGATGTGGTCACCCACGGTGAACATCGGTTCGGCAAACGTGGTGGACCGCGCCCAGCTGAAGCCCATGCCGTCATCGCAGGAGACATCAACAATGAGGCTGCCGGGGCTGAAGGCCGCGAGGTCCCCGCTCTGCAGGTAGGTCAGCGGATTGTTCGGGTCCTGCAGGGTGCAGTTGACCACGATGTCGCTTTCGGCGAGGAACGGCGCCAGCGGAACCCGGCCCCGTTCGGTGATGACCTGGCTCAGGAAGGGGGCTTCGTCGTCGTGGTCAAACTGCACGATGTTCACCGAATGGATGGGTGCTCCCACGGCGGCGACGCCCCGGTTGGTGAGCACCTGGACGTCGTGGATCCCGTGCGCGTTCAGCGCAGTGACGGCCCCGCGGGCGGTGGCTCCGAAACCGATCACGACGGCGCTCAGGCGCCGCCCGTAGTCTCCGGTGGAACCGGTCAGTGCAAGGGCATGCAGGACTGAGCAGTAGCCGGCCAGTTCGTTGTTCTTATGGAACACGTGAAGTCCGAAGCCGCCGTCGCTTGCCCAGTGGTTCATGGCCTCGAAGGCGATAAGGGTCAGTTTCTTGTCAATGGCCAGCTGGGTAACGGCCCGGTCCTGGACACAGTGCGGCCAGCCCCAGAGAATCTGGCCGTCACGCATGTCGGCGAGGTCTTCCGGCTGCGGTTTGGGCAGGAGCACGACGTCGGCCGCGGCCAGCAGCTCGTCCCTGCCCGCCATGCGTCCCACCAGCGTGGAGAGGTGGCTGTCAGCGACGCCGAAACGTTCGCCGTAGCCCCGCTCCAGGATGATGCGTTCCCGGAGCGCGGGGGCGATCCGTTCGAAGTGCAGGGGATGGATCGGTACGCGGCGCTCGTCCGGTTTGCGCGTGGAGGCCAGGACGCCCAGGCTCAGCCGGGTCTGTTGGCCACTCACTTCTTCTTGGCGGCCTTGGTGGACGTGATGTCCAGGGAGCTGGCCGGCGCCGCGGCGGCCTTCTTCTCAGCGCGCTTTTCCTTGATGGACTTGCCGGACTTTTTTGATGCCGTTTGACGCGGGGACTTGTCAGCCATGGTTGCTCCTGTAGCGGAACCGAAGAGGTTCCTGACTACTGACAGTACACCCGCGTGCACCTAATCATCGCCGGGGTGGTGGGCCGCCTTGGCCGGGGGAGAACGTGGAGCGGCTGACGGGAATCGAACCCGCGTATCAAGCTTGGGAAGCTAGCGCTCTACCATTGAGCTACAGCCGCAGCGCCGCCGCTCGCGCGGGGCAGAACTTAGCTTAGCGCAGATCCGTGCGCTCCCCGCCAACCTGGTAGGCGGAGGCTCCGTGTCCTGCCAGCGGGACGTCATCCAGTAACTCTTCAATAACGTCGGCGCTGCCGGCTAGGTCCCTGTGTTGGGGGCTGGCTAACCTAATCCGGGTAGCGGCCGCGTTGGGGGAGGCAGCTATTGCGGCAGCCCACGTCAACCACAGGAACTACTTCATGGCAATCGCAGAGCACGAGGTCCTCATAGAGCGGGACGCCATGGCCGTGTACCAGTACCTCCTTGACCCCACCAATCTTCCGGCCTGGCGGAACGATGTCCGGAGCGTGAATCTTGTACGGGGTCCTGCCGGGTCCAAGGGCGCGGTCTACCGGAAAATGGTGGCCGGCCGCTCAGGGCTGAGCATCCCGGCGGAGCTGGAGATCACCAACGTACGGCCCGGCGCCGAGATCGAATTCCACATCGTTTCCGGACCGGCCACCCGCTGGGGCGGTTACTACCTCAGCAGCGAAGACACCGGCACCAGGGTCCGTTTCGCCATGGAAGCGGAACGCCACGGACGCTTCAGCTTCCTCAGCAGGCTCGGTTTGCTGGACGGAATGCTGCAGCGCCGCGTCAGCTCCGACGTTGCCCAGCTGGAGCGACTGAAGGACGTGCTGGAACTCCAGCCCGCGGTGTGATCACTGGGCCAGCCGCTGCCCCGTCCAAGGCCCGGCAAGGTTCGACGGCGATGCGAGGCTTCCTGCGCTCAGGTCCCAGTACTGCACCACGTCGTTGGACCGGCGGAGTGCCACCCCGGTGGAGTTGAGGGCGGTGGCGTTGCGCAGGGCCCGGATTCCCGTTACGTCTGTCCAGCCGGTGGCGACGGTGGGCCGGGCCTCAGCGCGGAGCGCGGTGGTGCCCCATCCGCGGTACAGCTGGACGCTGCCGTCGGACTTGAGGGCCAGGACGTCCTGGAAGCCATCGGCGTCGTAGTCCACCATGGCGAGCCGGGTGGCGTAGACCCCCGTGGCGACGGTGACGCGCTCTGCGATGTCGCCGGTGCCCTTATTGCCGTAGAGGTAGAGGTTCCCTGCTGTGTCCAGGGCCAGGATCTGGGGCATCCGGTTGTTGGCGCACCAGCCGCCAACCGCCAGGGTCAGGGTGTTCCATCCGCCGGTGCCGAGGGTGATGGGGGCCTGGAATCCTCCGCCGGCGATGCCGCGGTGCAGGGTCAGGTTGCCGCCGGTCCACTGGGTGAGGAGGTCGTACGTGCCGTCGCGGTCCCAGTCGGTGACAAAGACTTCCTTGGCGCCACTGAATCCCGAGCTGATGACTTTGGCAGGGGCGTAGGTACGGGGACCTGTGGACGCCCTGTCCAGCAGCTGGCCGGCAGAGTCGACGGACACGAGGTCGGCGGGGCCCGTGATTGCGGCGGCTGCAAGGTTCAGGGTGGGCGGCATGTGCTTGACGGGTGCATCACAAATGCTTGGCGCCGGTGCGGGGAAGGCGCCGCCGCCAGAGCTGGCGCCGCCCGGAGACTCGACTGTGCCTGCCGGCAGCGTGGTGTAACCGAAGAAGTCCACCACTCCCCAGATCTGGTACGTGGAGTTGGTGTAGGAGATGCCGATGCCCATCACGTTGAACCGTGGATCGAGGAGCATGGCATTGTGCCCGGGCGAGCCTTTCCACCACTCCACGAGCTGCGCGGCGTCACGGTCGGTCCGGATGGCGATGACCTCACCGGCGCCGTTGTTGGGGCTCAGGGCGCGGGGGTCGGTCCAGAAACTTGCCCGGTGCTCGATTACCTCGCGGCTGGCGATGTTGTCGGACCAGTCCTGGGCCAATCCGGCGACCGTGGGGTGGTACTTCACCTTGTTCAGGCCGTTGGCCACCCGATACTCGTTGATCTTGGTGAAGACGGTGAGGATGGCGGCAGCGTTGCTGTCCGGAACCAGGGCCTCGGTGTCAGGAAGTGTTGCGGCCGGTTCGGAAGCGGCAGGCTGGCTGGCTGAAGGGGATGCGAGTTCCTGGTCCGGTGCCCACAGGGGCGGAATGGACGCAGTCTGCGGCACCGGCCCGGTGATGGCAGTGGTGGGCGTCGTCAGCGTTTCGGCGGAATAAGCGGCGTCGCCGGTGGAAGCCGTGGCCGGAGCAGAGGCGGTTGCGGTCGGCGTGGGCGCGGCGGCCGTGGCGGGGGATGGGGCCGCCGTTGCAGTGGGCCCGGACAGGGGTGACGCCACGCGGATGTCCGGATCGATGGCGGGAGTGAGGCTCCCGGGGATACCGTCTCCCGCGTAATGTGCGGCGTCGCCGCGGACGATGGGGGCCTCCAGCGTGATGCCGGCTGCCGCCGCATGGCGGGACTGCAGCGGCGCGGGAGGTGCGGCGGCGTTCGACGAGACCAGCGCCAACGCACACAGCACGCCAATAAAAGACGGTGCCACCAATTTATTCACAACATCCCCAGCTCTGTTACGCCATCCGGGAGACCATTCCGGCGGCTTCATTCGCAACATTAGCCCCACCAGGCCACAGCAACAACGGGAAAATGCAGCTGTGGATAACCGATACGGTAATTTGGGACGGTGCTGATCTCTGACCGCGACATTCGTGCCGAAATTGATTCCGAGCGGATCGTGCTGCAACCGTACGATCCGGCGATGGTCCAGCCATCGTCCGTGGATGTCCGGATCGACAAATTCTTCCGGTTGTTCGACAACCACAAGTACGCGCACATTGATCCGGCACAGGAGCAGCCCGAGCTGACCCGCCTGGTGGAAGTGGAGCAGGACGAAGCCTTCATCCTGCACCCCGGGGAGTTCGTCCTGGGCTCCACCTACGAAACGGTGACGTTGCCTGACGATATTGCAGCCCGCCTGGAAGGCAAGTCCTCGTTGGGCCGGCTGGGCCTGCTGACGCACTCCACGGCAGGCTTCATCGACCCCGGGTTTTCCGGCCACGTCACCCTTGAGCTCTCCAACATGGCCACCCTGCCCATCAAGCTCTGGCCTGGCATGAAGATCGGACAGCTCTGCTTCTTCCGCCTCAGTTCAGCGGCGGAATTCCCGTACGGCCAAGGCGACTATGGCAACCGCTACCAGGGCCAGCGCGGTCCCACGGCCAGCCGCAGCCACCTGAACTTCCACCGCACCAGCATCTAGCGCCACCCCACGGCCCTCCCGGTGCAGCCGCGGCCTCCGGCTGCAGCCGCGCTCCCGGCAGGAGCAGATCCAGGAAGGCCTAGAGCTGCGGGGCCGGGGCCGGCCTCCGGATGAACGGCGCGGCCAACGGTTCCACGTATCGCGCGGCCAGCGGGCCCATCACCGCCATGAGCAGCACATACGCCGTGGCAAGGGCGGCAAGCTCACGGGGAACGACGCCCGAGGCAACGGCCAGCCCTGCAATGACGATGGAGAATTCGCCCCGGGCAACCAGTGCGGCGCCGGCGCGGAACCGGCCGGGCCGGGCAATTCCCGCCCGTTTCGCAGCCCAGATCCCGGTGAGCATTTTGGTTGCTGCCGTGGCCACGGCAAGGACCAGCGCCCAGCCCAGGACCGGCGGAATGGATGACGGGTCCGTGTTGAGCCCGAACGCCACGAAGAAGATGGCGGCAAACAGGTCGCGCAGCGGTTCGAGGATCCGGGTGGCGTTGTGTGCCGTGGAGCCTGAGATCGCGATGCCGAGCATGAAAGCGCCCACTGCCGCCGAGACCTGCATGGCAGATGCGGCTCCGGCCACCAGCAGGGCGGCCCCGAGGACGTTCAGCAGGAACACCTCGGAGTTTTCGCTGTGCACGGCCTTGGAAACGTGGTGGCCATGCCGCAGCGCCACCATGAGGACCATCGTGACCACCGCCAGCGCGATGCCCACCGCGGTGAGTCCGCCCAGGAAACTCACCCCCGCCAGGGTGGCAGTGAGGATGGGCAGGTAGACGGCCATGGCCAGGTCCTCGAACACCAGGATCGAGAGCACCACCGGCGTTTCGCGGTTTCCGAGCCGGCCAAGGTCCGTGATGACCTTCGCGGCAATGCCGGACGAGGAGATGTAGGTGACGCCGCCCATGACCATGGCGCCCACGCCGCCCCAGCCCAAAAGCAGGGCCAGCCCGGCGCCGGGCAGGAAGTTCAGGACGAGGTCCAGGACGCCGGCCTGCCACGAGCGGCGCAGGCCGGTGAAGAGCTCTGCCGCCGTATATTCCAAACCGAGCATAAGAAGGAGCAGGATGACGCCGATCTCGCCGGAAAGGTGCGCGAACTCGTGCATGCCCTCGAGTTTGATGATGCCGCCTGCCCCGAATGCCAGCCCGCCCAGGAGGTAGAGCGGGATGGGTGACATTCCGATCCGTCCGGCCAGCCTGGCCAACAGGCCGAGGCAGAACACAACGGCCCCCAGTTCAATGAGGGTCAGGGCCAGCGGGTCCATGGGGGTTACCCGTGGCGCAGGATCTCGGCCGCTGAGTCGAGGCCTTCCTGGGTGCCAACTGCCACCAGCAGGTCGCCGGCGTGGAGGATAGCGTCGGGTCCCGGCGACGGCAGCACTTCGCCCTCGCGCATGATGGCCACGATCGATACCCCGCACCGGGTGCGGATGCACGCTTTGCCCATGGGCTGGTTCTGGAACGGGGAGTCGGCCGCGATGGAGAACTGCCGGGTGACGATGCCCGGAACGTCCTTGTGCTCTTCCGCGAGCTTCATGGCCAGGTGCGTGCCGCCCAGGAGGTTGCCCAGCGTGGCGGCTTCGTCGCTGGTCAGCGGAATCGAGGCCTCGCAGGTATCGGGATCATCCCAGGTGGAAACGATGAGTTCCGTCTGGCCCTCCCGCCGCTCCACTACGCCGATGCGGCGTCCGGAAGCGGTCATGAAATCCTTCCGGCGGCCCAGGCCGGGAAGGTTCGTTTCGTCAACGTTCATGGGTCCAGCCTAGTCTGCCTGGCAACTCCCGGGTGGGCCTGGAACAGGACGCCGGGGAGTCGTTTTACGCTGCGGGAACCACCGCAATGGGTGCCCTCGCCGGCGGCTTTACCGGCAGCAGCACCAGGAGCCCTGCCAGCAGGACCACCATGATGCCCAGGATTCCCCACCGCTGTGCCTCTCCGGCCGGGACCAGCGGAGTGGCCACGGTAATGCAGAGCGTGAACAGCGCCGGTGCCAGGAAGCTGACAGCCCGGCCGGTGGTGGCGTAGAGGCCAAACAGCTCGCCGGACTCGCCGTGCGGCGCGAGCCGTGCCAGGTAGGCGCGGGAGGAGGACTGGGCCGGCCCGACGAACAGGCACAGGAACAGCCCGAACACCCAGAACGTGGTGCTGCCGGCCCATTGCATGCCGAAGAAGGAATAGTTCCCGTTACCGAGGACCAGGATCGCGGTCCCGGCTGCCAGAAGTCCCAGCAGGGAGCCCGTAATGACGGCTTTGGGGCCTGCCTTGTCGTCCAGGAACCCGCCGATGACCGCGCCGATGGCGGCAACCACGTTCCCGAAGATGGCGAAGAAGATGACCTGCGGCAGGGCAAACCCAAATGTGCCGGCCGCGATGATGCCGCCGAACGTGAAGACCGCGGCGAGCCCGTCGCGGAACACCGCGCTGGCCAGCAGGAAGTAGATGGTGTGCGGGCTGGTGGCGTAGATCGCCTTGATCCGCCGGAAGAGCAGTCCGTAGCTGGCAATGAATCCCAGCCGGGCGGCCTGCGCCGAGCGGGGTACTTCGGGAACGGCGAACAGCACAGGGAGGGCGAAGACAAAGAACCAGAGTGCTGAGAAGACGGCCACCAGCCTGATGTTCAGGCTGTCCGCCGTTGACGAGCCGAACCAGTCGAAGGCCGGCTGGACGAACAGCTGCAGGACGATCAGCAGCGCCACGATCCCGCCGAGATAGCCGGCACCCCAGCCGAAGCCGCTGACCTTGCCGATGTTCTGCGGCGTGGAGACCTGGGCAAGCATGGCGTTGTAGTTGACGCCGGCGAATTCGAAGAACACGTTGCCCAAGGCGATCAGGCATGCTCCGAGGAGCAGGAACTCCGGGCGCGGGAACACGAAGAAGCACAGAGCCGTGAGGATGGCGACGGCGGCCGAGTTCACTCCCAGCCACAGCTTCCGCCTGCCGCCCGCGTCGGAGCGCTGGCCCGTCACGGGTGCCAGCAGTGCGATGGCAAAGCCGCCGACGGCCAGCGCCGCACCCAGCACGGCGGACGCGCTGTCCTCACCGCCGAAAGCACTGGACGTCAGGTAGACGGTGAAGACGAACGTGGTCATCACCGCGTTGAAGGCCGCCGAGCCCCAGTCCCAGGATGCCCAGGCCAGCACGCGGCCCCTGCTGGAGGACTGGGTTCCGGCTTCGAGTTCAGAGGCAGGCTGCATTGCCCCCGGAGCGCTGGCGCTGTTCATACGATGCATCGTATCCGCCCGTGGCGAACACCCTGCGGACCACGGGCCCGCGAGGCCGGGGATTCCGCGTAGTTGCACCGCCCCGGCCGGGGCTGCACCCGGATGCGCCTTGGTAAACTGGCCCCTCCCGGACCTTACTTTTTGCCGCCTGCTCCAACTTTTGACAATCGAATCCCTGACGTTGCGGAGAATACAGTGATCACAGTCCTTGCCGTGCACTTTTCGGTGGCTGTCCTCGCGCCCGTCCTCTTCAGGCTCTGGGGCCGCAACGCCTTCTACGCGCTGGCGGCCGTTCCGGCGCTTTCGTTTGCGTGGCTGATGTTCCAGCACAATCCCATTTACTCGGGGCCCGGCGCCGTGGCCGAGGTTGTCGAATGGATTCCCAGCCTCCGCCTGGAACTGGCGTTCCGGATGGACGCCCTGGCCTGGGTAATGTCCCTGCTGGTGCTCGGGGTGGGGGCGCTGGTGCTGGTTTACTGCGCGCGGTACTTCAAACGGAAGGACCAGGACCTTGGCGGGTTCGGCGCCCAGTTGCTGGCGTTCGCCGGTGCCATGTTCGGCCTGGTCACCGCCGATGACCTGCTGCTGCTGTTCATCTTCTGGGAACTGACCACCATCCTGTCCTACCTGCTGATCGGTTTTGCCCGGACCAGGCTGGCCGCCCGGCGTTCCGCCCTCCAGGCGCTGATGGTCACCACCGCCGGCGGCCTGGCGATGCTGGTGGGCCTGATCATGCTCGGCTATGCAGCCGGCACCTACCGGATCTCCGGCATCCTTGACCAGGCGCCGGCACTGGCCGGCGGGGCGTCCGGGGCCATGGTGAGTGCCGCCGTCGTGCTTATCCTGGTCGGTGCCATCACCAAGTCCGCGCTGGTCCCGTTCCACTTCTGGCTTCCCGGCGCCATGGCGGCGCCCACGCCCGTCAGCGCTTACCTGCATGCCGCGGCAATGGTCAAGGCAGGGATCTACCTGGTGGCGCGGCTGGCGCCCGGGTTTGCAGTTACCGCCTACTGGCAGCCGGTGGTGCTGGGACTTGGCCTGGCCACCATGCTGGTGGGCGGTTACCGGGCGCTGCGGCAGACCGACATCAAGCTGATCCTTGCCTACGGCACCGTCAGCCAGCTGGGCTTCCTCACCATGGTGGTGGGGCTGGGAACACCCGACGCCGCACTGGCGGGCCTGGCCATGCTGCTGGCCCACGGCCTGTTCAAGGCGACGCTGTTCCTGGTGGTGGGCATCATCGACCACCAGTCCGGAACCCGCGACGTGCGCAAGCTTTCCGGCGTCTTCCGTTCCTCACGTGCGCTGGGGATCGTGGCGGCCATCGGCGCCGCGTCCATGGCGGGCGTACCGCTGCTGGGCGGCTTCGTGGCCAAGGAGTCAGTGCTGGAAGCGTTCGTGCACCACGCCGGGGACCTGAGGTCCGGCCCGTGGGGCATGGTGGTGCTGGCCGGTGTGGTGGTGGGGTCGATCCTGACGTTTGCCTACAGTGCCCGTTTCATGTGGGGCGCCTTCGCCGAAAAACGCGGCGTGGATCCCACCCCGTTCAAAGCCATCCGGCCCTCCTTCCTGGCCGCTCCCGCGGTCCTGACACTGCTCACCATCGCCTACGGGCTCTGGCCGGCACCGGTGGATGCGTGGATCCAGCCGTACGCCGCGCTCTTCGCGTCCACAGCGCCCGACGCCGGCACCCCGGCAGAGCAGGCAGGCCACCTTGCGCTGTGGCATGGGATCACTCCTGCGCTGGGCCTGACGGCCCTCACTTTCGCCCTGGGCCTGGCAATGTATTTTGGCCGCAACGCTGTGGCCCGTGCCCAGTCCCTGGTGCCCGGCTGGGTGGACGGGGACCGAGCGTACCAGTTGACCATTGGCGCCCTGGACGACGTTGCCGTCTGGCTTACCGGACGCACCCAGCGTGGTTCCCTGTATTACTATCTCGCCGTGATCCTCAGTGTGGCGTTCGTCCTGCCGCTCGCTGCGATCCTGCTGGGCGGCAATGCCCTGCCGGAGGACATCTACCTGGTGGACCCGAATTCCCCGCTGCAGCTTGTGGCAGGGGTGGGCATCGTGATCGGCGCCCTGGCCGCAGTGAGGGCGAACAAACGCTTCCTTGCCGTGCTCATGGTGTCGGTGACCGGCTACGGCATCGCGCTGGTCTTCGCCCTGCAGGGCGCGCCGGACCTGGCGCTGACCCAAATGCTCGTGGAGACCATCATCCTGGTGGCGTTTGTGCTGGCCATGCGGAGCCTGCCGCCAGAACTGCGGGACCGTACCGGCGGCAGATACCGGGTGCTGCGCGTCATCATCGGGCTTGGGTTCGGTGTGACCATGGTGTTTGCCGCGATTTTCGCCATGGGCGCCCGCACCGCCATCCCCGTCTCCCTCCAGTTTCCCCAGCTCGCCTACGAAGGGGGCGGCGGGCTCAACGTGGTCAACGTGACCCTGGTGGACATCCGGGCCTGGGACACGTTCGGCGAGATCAGTGTCCTGGCCCTCGCTGCCACCGGTGTTGCCAGCCTCATTTTCGTGCGCGGCCGGGGCGACCGCCTGCAGCGGTCCGCGGCGGTGGCCGAGGGCACCGTGGGCCGCCACCACGGCGTGGATCCCGGATCCCGGGACGGCGCGGCGCTGGCCGTCAGCCGGAAGTTCGCGGCCTCCGCCCGCGACGCCTGGATCGTGGCCGGCCGCACGCTGGCCCCGGAGCGCCGCTCCATCATTTTCGAGGTGGTCACCCGGCTGATCTTCCACTCGATGATCATCTTCTCGCTCTACCTCCTGCTGGCCGGCCACAACCTGCCCGGCGGCGGCTTCGCCGGCGGCCTGACCGCCGGCCTGGCCCTGACCATCCGCTACCTGGCCGGCGGCCGCTTCGAACTGCGCGAGGCCGCGCCGCTCAGTGCCGGCGCACTGCTGGGCACGGGCCTGGCGCTGGCCGCCGCCTCCGGCGTGATGCCCCTGCTGCTGGGCGGCCAGGTGTTCCAGTCAGCCATCATCCAGCTCTGGCTGCCGGTATTCGGCGACATCAAATTCGTCACCTCCACCATCTTCGACATTGGCGTCTACACCGTGGTGGTGGGCCTGGTGCTGGACGTGCTGCGCAGCCTGGGGGCGGAGATCGACGAGCACATGGAGGAACGGTCCGCCTCCGCCCACCACGACGAGCCGGACGAGGACCGCCGGCAGCCACCGGAACCGGAGGCCGAACGCGATGTGGAACCGGCGCTGGAGCCGGACGACGTCCCCGCCGAAACCACCGCGAAGGGCACCGCATGAGCGTGAACCTGACCCTGCTGATCGTCATGGGCGCCCTGTACGCGTGCGGCATCTACCTGATCCTGGAACGCAGCCTCACCCGGGTGCTGCTGGGGCTGATGCTCCTGGCGAACGCCACCAACCTGCTGATCCTGGCCACGGGCGGTTACGCAGGCCTCGCCCCGCTCTTCACCAAGGACACGCCCGCGCAGGACTACAACGATCCCCTGCCGCAGGCACTGATCCTGACGTCGATCGTTATCTCCTTCGCGGTCACGGCGTTCATGCTCGGCATCATCTACCGGACCTGGGTGCTGGCACGCCAGGACGAGATCCAGGACGACGTGGAAGACCGCAGGGTGGCAGCAACCCCAAGCTTCGATGCCGAGGACGACGCCGAGGTGCCCGCGGAAACCTCCGAATTTCCGCTCACCATGCTGGGCACGGATGGCCGGGACGTCTCCAACCATGCAGGTTCCGGAACCGGGGCGGACCGGGAAACCGAACGGCCCGTGGCCACGGTGGTGGCCGGCGGGCGGGAAATGCCTGCCGAACACGCCGCCGCGGAAGAGCAACCCGGCTCCCTCAACGTCGACCCCAACCCGGAAGGAGGCGGACAGTGAACATCGCCAGCCTGGCCCCGCTCGCCGTCGTACTTCCCATCCTGGGTGCCGCCCTGACCTTCCTGCTGATCCGGCACTCCCGGGCCCAGCGCGCCGTCAGCATCGCCCTGCTGTCGCTGACCCTGGCGCTCGAATGCCTTTTGCTCGCCTCGGCGTGGAACAGCGGGACTGCCGCCGTGACCATCGGCGGCTGGCTCCCGCCGTGGGGCATTGTCATGGTGGTGGACCAGTTCTCCTCGCTGATGCTGGTGGTGTCCTCCGCGGTGAGCCTGGCCGTGCTGGTGTACGCCACCGGGCAGGGCATGGCAGACGGTGACCACGACGCCCCGGTCTCGATCTTCCACCCCACGTACCTGATCCTGGTGGCAGGGGTTTCCAACGCCTTCCTTTCCGGGGACCTCTTCAACCTCTACGTCGGATTCGAGATCCTGCTCACCGCAAGTTATGTGCTGATGACCCTGGGCGGGACGGGTCCCCGCATCCGGGCCGGCGTCACATATGTGGTGGTGTCCGTGGTGTCCTCGGTCCTGTTCCTGATCGCCATCGCCATGGTCTACGGTGCCACCGGAACCGTCAACATGGCGGACCTGGCCATCAAGCTCGGCGGGCTGGACCAGGGCACCAGGACCCTGCTGCACGTGATGCTGCTGGTGGCGTTCGGCATCAAGGCCGCCGTGTTCCCGCTGTCCTTCTGGCTGCCGGACTCGTACCCCACCGCACCGGCGCCCGTCACCGCGGTGTTCGCCGGCCTGCTGACGAAGGTGGGTGTCTATGCCATGGTCCGGACCGAGACGCTCCTGTTCCCCGGCGACACCCTCAACACACCGCTGATGGTGGTGGCGCTGCTGACGATGGTGGTGGGTATCCTCGGCGCCCTGGCCCAAAGCGACATCAAGCGGCTCCTCTCCTTTACCCTGGTCAGCCACATCGGCTACATGGTGTTCGGGCTGGCGATGTCCTCCGCGGTGGGCCTGGCGGCGGCGGTCTTCTACGTGGCCCACCACATCACCATCCAGACCAGCCTCTTCCTGGTCACCGGCCTTATCGAACGCCGCGGCGGCAGCTCCTCTGTGGACCGGCTGGGCGGACTGGCCAAGTTGTCGCCCATGCTGGCGCTGCTGTTCTTCATCCCCGGGATGAACCTCGCCGGCATACCGCCGTTCTCCGGCTTCCTGGGCAAGGTGGGGCTGATCCAGGCCGGCATTGAACTCGGCACGCCGCTGGCCTACGCGCTGGTGGTTGGCGGGGTGGTGACCAGCCTGCTGACGCTGCTGGCCGTCGCCAGGGTCTGGAACCGCGCCTTCTGGCGCAGGCCCACCGACGCCGAGCACCCCGATCCTGTGCTCCTCGCGCCGGCATCGGCGCGGATTTCCGGGCCCGGGGCCAAGCTCAACACGGTGACCCTCCTGCCGCGGACCATGGTGGGTTCCACCGCGGGACTGGTGGTGCTCGGCGTGGCCCTGACGGTCTTCGCCGGGCCGCTGTTCGGGCTTTCCGACCGGGCCGCGCGGGACATGCTGGACCGGGCCCCGTATATCCAGTCGGTCCTGGGCAGTGACGTCCAGGTTCCGGCGCCTGCCGGCGGGGGAGGCACGCGATGAGCCGGAAACGCATTTCGCTGCGCCAGGAACTGCCGCTCCTGGTCTGGCTGGTGATCGTCTGGGGCGCGCTTTGGCAGGATTTCAGCGCCGGGAACCTCCTGTTTGGAGCCCTCCTGGCGGTGGGCGTGGCAAGGCTTTTCTACCTTCCGCCCGTGGAGCTCGGCGGGCGGTTCAACATCCTGTACGCCGTGCCCTTTGCCCTGGTCTTCCTGGGCAAAGTGGTGGTGGCCAGCGCCCAGGTCCTCTACCTGGCCACCGTCCGCGGCCCCAAGGTGACCAACGCCGTCGTGGCGGTCACGCTGCGCAGCCACCAGGACCTGATCGTCACCGCCACCGGGCATGTCATCTCGCTTATCCCCGGCTCCCTGGTGGTGGAGGTGGACCGCTCGACATCCACCCTGTACCTGCACGCGCTCAACATCACGTCCAAGGAAGATGTGGAGGGCCTGCGGAACGAGGTCCGGTCCATCGAGGCGGGCCTGATCCGCATCATGGGAACGCCGGAAGAACTTGAAGCCGTCCGATTGGAGGCCGCCGCGTGATGCAGGTTGTCCTGGCTGTTACAGCCGTGATCTTCTCGCTGGCAGCGGCCGGCGCCATCATCAGGATTGCCAGGGGCCCGTCGCTGCTCGACCGGGTGCTGGCAGCGGATGTGCTGCTGGCCATCCTCGCGGGGGCACTGTGCATTGACATGGCCGTAAACCGCCACCTCCACAACCTCATGCTGGTGGTGGCCATTTCCATCATCGGATTCATCGGATCCGTGACGGTTGCCAGGTTCGTGGCCGACCGGAGGGTGAAGCCTGATGAATCCTGACTTCTCCCGACCCGATGCCTGGATTGACGCCGTCTCCGCGGTGTTCATGGTGGTCGGGGCACTCATGTCCCTCGGCGCAGCCGTTGGCCTGCTGCGCTTCCCGGACCTGCTGAGCCGGATGCATGCCGCCACGAAGCCCCAGGTGCTGGGACTGTTCCTGCTGCTGGCCGCCATCGGGCTGCAGATGCGCACCTGGTGGGTGTGGCCGGTCCTGGTGGTGGCGTGGATCTTCCAGCTGCTCACGGTGCCCGTGTCCGCGCACATGGTGGGCCGGGCCGGCTACCGCACCAAGCACCTGCACCGGGAACTGCTCACCTCGGACGAGCTCGAGGCCGTGGTGCAAAAAGCCGCCGCCGAGACTGCCCTTAAGGACAGCCCCGGCGACGGCGGGTAACGCGCTGTTGGACGGTGTCCCGGATTAGACGATGTCCTGGGTCTTGGCGAAACGGGCGATGGCGCGCTGGGTGCCCCTGTTGGCCAGGACCTGGATGGTGGCACTGACCGCGGCAGAGATCAGCGCGAAGGTCAGCGCGGAACGCAGGCTGGTGGGGACATCCTCGTTCTTGCCGGTGGGTGCCTTCTGGCCGGTGGTTTTTTCCCAGATGGTGTTGACCAGCTTGGTGCCGGCCAGGCCTGCGCCCAGGCTCACCCCGGTCCCGAGCAGCTTGATGAAAAGGTTCATTCCTGTAACTCCTTGCGGCGGCGGAAAACGGACTGCCTCCACCCTAGCCGGACAGCCGTGCCGGTCATGGCAAGGACGTGGCGGGCGGCAGGCACTTGGCGGACTAGGGGGTGGGTGGTTCGGTACGGAATTTGATTATTTTGTGCTTGCCGTCGCAGTAGGGTTTGATCGCCGAGGCCCCGCACCGGCACAACGCCACGGTCTTTCGTTCGCGGGGCACGGCGTCCCCGGAAGGGGTGACGATCTCGAACCCGCCCCTGACGATCAAGGGTCCGTCCGGGCACACCACTATTGAGCCCGCCGCAGATTCCTGGTCCACGTTGCCTCCTGTTCCTTGTTCCTGGGTCATGCTGTTCCCGGGGTCATGCTGCCGCCGGCACGGCCGTCCGGAGCGACGATGTGCCGGCTTCCCAGGAGGACAACAGGTGGTTCGACAGGCGGCTGTCCATGGCCATGACGGCCGTTGCCCCGAACAGGACATCGCCGAGGAGCTCCGGCTCTGCTTCCACCAGGCCGCCGGCCAGGTCCCGCCCCGCGATCTGCTCGTGGACCGCATCCGCTTCCACGTGCTCGTCGAAGTAGTGGGTGATGTCCGGGCCGAAACCGTGCCGGCGGAATCCGTTGCCGTAGAACCGGTTGGGCTGGGAAGACGTCATTTCGTAGATGGCCAGGTGGCCGGTGATGGCCCCCCGCAGCCGTCTATTCAGGCCGCACAGCGACATCAGGTTCACCGAGGCCAGGGAAATGGCGGGAACGGCATCGACGTAGGCGCCGTAGCTGCCGTCCAGCCCCAGGCCCCGCATGGTCCGGGCGAACAGCGCGCTGTGCATCCGCTCAGGCCGCCCGCCGCCGTATTCGTCTGCCTGGATTTCCACCAGCGCCGCCTTGGGACGTCCGCTGAGGCGGGGAATCGCCCAGGTGTGGGGATCGGCTTCCTTCAGCTGGTACACGGATTTGTGGACCAGGAACTCCTTGAGCTGGTCCAGGCTTGCCTTCCTGGCAACGAAACGGGAGACGCTGGGGCCGGTGTCAGCGGCCGCAAGGCCGAAGAGAACATCGGCCACCTGGTCGCTGCCCAAGGTGCCGGTGGGAAGTTCAAGGCTTCCGGCGGCCTGGTGCGCGGCCGTGCGGAGGGCGGCCTCAAACGGTTCCTCGATCAGCCGCCGCACCCTGATCAGGCCGGGCTCCCACTCCCAGGCGTCGGAGATGCCGTCCAGGCCCGAGTAGTGCAGCTCGTAAAGGCAGAAAAGGGCCAGCTGGATGTCCTCGTCGCCAATGATGTCGGTGGTTTCCGCCAATTGCCCCGCCACCAGCCGGTACAGCCCGTCCAGTTCCGCGCCAGCGGAATCCGGAGCCTTGGCCAAGGCCGTGAGAAGGGCGCTGCTGATGGGCCCTCGGGTTTCCGGGATTCTCATGATGCTCCTCGTTCCGGCGCGCTGTTTCCGTGACCGGGGACGGAGCTCCCACGCCCTGTCCCCGTCCATCCCGGGAACCAATATAGTAAGCATGATTACTAATAAAAGCTAAAGCCATCGCTTCGATAGGCCGGCGGGCCGGTCACATCCGGCAGGATGGGCCGTTGGGGCCCTCCACGCAGGGCCCTCCGGTGTAAACTTGAGCACGTCCGGAAGGGCAAAAAGCCTTACCCACATTTAACGCAACACTAAAAACGACAGGGGAGCGCCGCCGTCGGCCCTCGGCACCAGCCGGGAACTGAAGGTGGGCGCTGAGAGTGCGGACCGCCGCAGACCCTCGAACCTGATCCGGTTAGTACCGGCGCAAGGGAGTCGAGTTCTCAAAGTGTCGCGGCTGCACGGCAACAGGCCGCCGGCCGGGAACGCTTTCCCCTCCTGTTTCCCAGGAGGATCCAATGAGTACTGCAGCAATCAAGAAGACCACCAGCAAGTCCTGGCGCGTCGTGGACATCGTGGTGGCCGCGCTGGTGGCCATCGCCGGAGGCGTTATTTTCTGGGCCTGGGACCAGGCTGCGGCCGCGGTCTCCGTGCCGATGAACGCCGCCTACCCGCCCCTGACCGGCCTGATCGCCGGTGGCTGGATGATCCCCGGCGTCCTGGGGATGCTGATCATCCGCAAGCCCGGGGCCGCCCTGTTCTGCGAGACCGTGGCCGCCACGGGCGAACTCCTCATGGGTTCCCAGTACGGCGCGTCCGTCCTGTTCTCCGGCTTCGTCCAGGGCCTGGGCGCGGAAATCATCTTCGCCATCTTCGTTTACCGCAGGTTCAACCTGCCGGTGTCCCTGCTGGCCGGTGCGGCCGCGGGCCTGTTCTGCGGCTTGAACGACTCGTTCGCGCCGTGGGGCTGGAACATCGCCTACTCCGGTGGTGACAAGCTGGCCTACATCCTGTTCTGCATGCTGTCAGGCGCAGTTATCGCCGGCGCCCTGTCCTGGCTCGCCACCCGCGGCCTGGCGCGCACCGGCGTGCTCAGCTCCTTCGCGTCCCGCAAGGCCGCCACGGAGCCAGTCTTCTCCTGATGGCTCCCCAGGACGCCGCCGGCACGGTCCGCCCCGCCGCCGTGGCCGCCCGCGGCTGGGGCTGGCGGCATGCCGGACGGGCCAAGCCTGCCGTCCGTGCCCTCGACCTGGACATCAGCCCCGGCGAGCGGGTGCTGCTGCTCGGCCCCTCGGGGGCCGGGAAGTCCACGCTGCTGCATGCGCTTGCCGGGGTGCTGGGCGACATCAACGACGACGGCGAGGCAGGCGACGCCGACGAGTCAGGTTCGCTGCTCATTGACGGCGCCGTGCCCCGCGCCCGGCGCGGGCACGCCGGGCTGATGCAGCAGGACCCGGAAACCCAGGTGGTCCTGTCCCGGGTGGGCGACGACGTCGCCTTCGGTGCCGAAAACCTTGCGGTGCCCCGGGAGGCCATTTGGGCGCGCGTGCACGAGGCGCTTGCCGACGTCGGCCTGTCCCACCTCCCGCTGGACCACCCGACGTCGGCGCTGTCCGGCGGGCAGAAGCAGCGTTTGGCGCTGGCGGGCATCCTGGCGATGCGCCCGGGGCTGATCCTGCTGGACGAACCCACGGCCAACCTGGACCCGGACGGCGTGCTGGAGGTCCGGGACGCCGTCGCGCGTTGCCTGGACAAGACCGGGGCCACCCTGGTGGTGGTGGAGCACCGGGTTTCCGTGTGGAAGGACCTGGTGGACCGGATCGTGGTGCTCCAGCCGGGCTCCGCGTCCGATCCGGCCGTACTCCTGGACGGGCCGCCGGACCAGGTGCTTCGCGAGGCGCGCGCCATGCTCACCGCCGCCGGGGTGTGGGTGCCGGGCTACGTGCCGGCCACCCGTGGCCGTGCCGGGGTTCCCGCCCCCGGAACCGGGAATCTCCTGCTGGCCGCCGAACGGCTTGCTGTCTCCCGCGAACGTCCACGCCGCAAGGGCCTTCGCAGGATTCCGGCCGTCCCGGTCCAGGAAGGGCTCGCGGCCCAGGTCCGTGCAGGCCAGGCCCTTGCCATCACCGGTCCGAACGGCGCCGGAAAATCGACCTTCGCGCTGACCCTTGCCGGGCTGCTGGAACCCGTCTCCGGGAAGGTCTCCGCCACGCTGGACCTCAGCCGCGGCGCGGGGATCGACCCCTACACCTGGAAGGCCGAGCAACTGATTTCGCGCGTGGGGACGGTGTTCCAGGAGCCGGAGCACCAGTTCGTCACCGGCAAGGTGCTCGATGAGCTGCTGTTCGGTCCCCGGCACCTTGGCCACGGCGAGGACCGGGTTGACGAACTGCTGGAGCGGCTGCGTCTTACCCAGCTGGTGGACGCCAACCCCTACACGCTCTCCGGCGGCGAAAAACGGCGGCTTTCCGTTGCCACCGTCCTCGCCGCCAGCCCCCAGGTGCTGGTCCTGGATGAGCCCACCTTCGGCCAGGATGCCAACACCTGGGCGGAGCTGGCCTCGTTCCTCTCCGAGCTGCTGGACGCAGGCACCGCCGTGGTGTCCGTGACCCACGACGCCGAATTCACGGCGGCATTGGGCGGGGCAGAGCTTCGGATGGCCGCGTCGGAACCGGTGGCGCCATGAGGCAGGAACTCACCCTGGCCGGCAACCGCGCCCTCCTGGCCCGCGCCAACCCCCTGAGCAAATTTGCCGCCGTCGTGCTCATTACCGCGGTCCTGGCGCTGTCCATCGACTGGGTGTCGGCCTCCGTGGCCCTGGTCTTCGAACTGCTGCTGTTTCCCCTGGCCGGGCTCACCCTGGCCCTGCTGTGGCAGCGCGGGTGGCCGCTGATCCTCGCCGCCGCCGTGGGCGGGTGGAGCACCTCCATCCTGGCGCCGGACAGCGGAAGGATCCTGCTCGACGTCGGCATCTGGACCATGAGCGAAGGCTCGCTGCAGCTGGGGATCGGCTTCCTCCTGCGCGGCTTTGCCATTGCACTGCCGGCGGTCCTGCTGATGAGCTGCACCGACCCGACGGACCTCGCGGATGCGCTGGCGCAGAAGGCGCGGCTGCCGCACCGGTTCGTCCTGGGAACCCTGGCCGCCATGCGCCTGGTGGGGCTCATGGCTGAGGAATGGCAGACCATCGGGATGGCCCGGCGGGCACGCGGCGTCGGCTCGCGCGGCAGCCTGCCCCAGCGGGTGAAAGCGACGCTGGGGCAGAGCTTCGGGCTCCTGGTGCAGGCGATCCGCCGCGCGTCCCGGCTTGCCGTGACCATGGAAGCGCGCGGATTCGGCGGCGGCAGCAGGACCTGGGCGCGTGAATCCACCTTCAGTGGCCTGGACCTGGGCGTGCTGGCGGGTGGCGTGCTGATGGCCGGGCTTGCCCTGGCAGCGGCGCTTGCGGCAGGGACCTGGAACATGGTGTGGCTGGGCAGCTGATCCGACACGTCGACGTGCCGTATCGCACATAGCGGGTAAAGCCTTTCCGCGATCGCGCGCCCCGACCGGCTATCCGGGCAAATAACTCATTTATGATATATTCGGGAGTATGACGCAGGAAACCGCTGAACACGTTGCCGCCATGCTGAAGGACGCCCGGACCGAAAAGGGCTGGACCCAGGGCCAGCTGGCCGCCGAGCTCGGCACCAGCCAGTCAGCCGTCGCCCGGATGGAACAGGGCAAGCAGAACCTGAGCCTGAAGATGATCCAACGGCTGGAAAACATCTTTGACCGGAGCATCGTCAACGTGGGCAAGCCGCAAATGACGCACCTCCGGGTGGAGGGCGGACGCACCCTTTCCGGTGCTGTGGACGTCAACAGCAGCAAAAACGCCGGCGTCGCCCTGCTGTGCGCCAGCCTGATCAACCGCGGCACCACCGTGCTCCGCCGGCTGGCCCGGATCGAGGAAGTCAACCGCATCGTCGAGGTGCTGACCAGCATCGGCGTGGAGTGCACCTGGCTCAACGACACCGACCTGCGCCTCCGCCGCCCCGCGGTCCTGGACCTGGACGCCATGGACGTGGACGCTGCACGGCGCACCCGCAGCGTCATCATGCTGCTGGGCCCCCTGCTGGACGAGTCGCGGGAGTACCGGCTGCCCTACGCCGGCGGCTGCGACCTTGGCACCCGCACCGTGGAACCGCACATGCAGGCGCTGCGTGAGTTCGGCCTTTCGGTGGAGGCCACTGCCGGTTTCTACACCGTGCAGGCACCGCCGGCCGACACCCGGGACCGCTCGTTCGTCCTCACCGAGCGCGGGGACACCGTCACCGAGAACGCCATCATGGCGGCAGCCCACCGGGCCGGGACTACCGTGATCCGCAACGCCAGCCCCAACTACATGGTGCAGGACCTGTGCTTCTACCTGCAGATGCTCGGCGTCACCATCGAGGGCGTGGGCACCACCACCCTGAAAATCACGGGCAAGCCGGAAATCGACGCCGAGATCGAGTACTTCCCGTCCGAGGACCCCATTGAGGCCATGAGCCTCATCACGGCGGGCATCGTCACCAACTCAGAGGTCACGGTGCGGCGTGTGCCCATCGAGTTCATGGAGATCGAACTGGCCACCCTGGGCCAGATGGGGCAGCAGCTCGAGGTTTCGGGCGAGTACATGGCCCGCAACGGCCGCACCCGTTTGGTGGACGTCACCACCAAGCCCTCCGAGCTCCGGGCCCCCGAGGACAAGATCCATCCCATGCCGTTCCCCGGGCTGAACATCGACAACCTTCCGTTTTTCGCCGTCATTGCTGCCAACGCCCACGGCCAGACCATGATCCACGACTGGGTCTACGAGAACCGGGCGATCTACCTGACCGAGCTGAACCGGCTCGGCGCCCAGGTGCAGCTGCTGGATCCGCACCGGATCTACGTCAACGGGCCCACCAAGTGGCGCGCCGCCGAGGTGGGCTGCCCGCCGGCACTCCGGCCTGCCGCGTGCCTGCTGCTGGCCATGCTGGCGGCCCGCGGTGTTTCCGAACTGCGCAACATCTACGTGATCGAGCGCGGTTACGAGGACCTGGCGGAGCGGCTGAACACCATCGGCGCCAAGGTGGAGTACTTCCAGGGCTGAGCATTCACGCTTCGTCATGAACGGCGGGCCACAGTTCCAATGACCCGCTGCTGCAGCAGAATGTTCGTATGCGTACATTCGGCGTAGAGGAAGAGCTGCTGATCGTTAATCCGGAGTCCGGAGAGCCGCTCGCCCTGGCGGATGCCCTCCTGGCCGGACACCACGTGGCGGCGGATGACCTCCCCCCGGATTCAACCGTCCACCACGCGGGAAACCAGGCGGATTACGACGACGAGATGGGCCTGAGTGCCGAGCTGAAGCTTGAGCAGATCGAGACCCAGACCCGGCCCTGCCGCGAGTACGGCAGCCTGCTGGAACAGATCCGCGCGGGCCGGGCGCTGGCGGACCAGGCTGCCAGGAAGCACGGGGCCCGGGTCGCGGCGCTCGCAACCTCGCCGGTGGCATCACCGAGCCACACCACTCCGGACCCGCGCTACGCCAGGATGCTGGAACGCTTCGGCCTTACTGCCCAGGAGCAGCTGACCTGCGGGTTCCACGTCCACACCTACATCGAGTCGCCGGAGGAAGGCGTGGCGGTCCTGGACCGGATCCGCGACAAGCTGGCAGTGTTGACGGCCTTGAGCGCCAATTCGCCGTTCTGGAACGGCGTGCCCACCGGATTCGAAAGCTACCGCACCCAGGCCTGGAACCGCTGGCCGACGGCCGGACCGGCGGGCATCTACGGAACCTATCCTGCCTATCGGCGGGTGGTGACCCGGCTGCTGGACACCGGCGTGATGCTCGATGAAGGCATGCTGTACTTCGACGCCCGGCTGTCCCGCAACCACCCCACGGTTGAGGTGCGGGTGGCGGACGTCTGCCTTCGGGCCGAGGACGCAGCCCTGATTGCGGTGCTGGTCCGGGCGCTGGTGGAATCCGCCAGCCGGGAGTGGCGCGAGGACGTTGATCCGGCACCCGTGCCCACGGTCCTGCTGCGGATGGCGTCCTGGCAGGCCAGCAGCGAAGGGCTCAGCGGCGAGCTGCTGGACTTCGGAAACTTCCGGCCCACGCCCGCTGCGGACGTGGTCCGGTCGCTGGTGGATTACCTGGCGCCGGTGCTGGAGGAACAAGGCGAGCTGGCCCTGGCCCGGCAGGGTGTGGAGGACATCATCGCCCGCGGGACAGGGGCAGCTGAACAGCGGCGTGCACGCGACAAGGCCATCGCCGGGCCGCCGCCGGAGGACATGGGGTTCGGCGCCGTGGTCCGCCAGGCCGTCCACGTGACCATGCGCGGTTCGCTGGACCTGTCAGAGGTGGAGACAACACCCGAGCTGTTGAGGGTGCGCCAGGCCTGAGACGGCCGCGCAACTGCGTTTCCCGCTGCGCAGATTCATCCCCGACGCGCCAATTCCTCTCCGCGGCCCCTATCCGGGCAGCGAAGAGGAATTCCCGCGTCGGATAGAAGGCTGCGCGTCGGGGAACGCCGGGCCATGAGACCGCGGACCGCGCGGCTAGATCTGCTTCAGTGCCTGTTCCAGGTCGCGGATAAGGTCTTCCGGATCCTCCAGCCCCACGGACAGCCTGACCACGCCGTCACTAAGCCCGATGGCCGCCCGCCCTTCAGGCCCCATGGCGCGGTGCGTCGTGGTGGCGGGGTGGGTGATCAGTGACTTGGCGTCGCCCAGGTTGTTGGAGATGTCGATGATGCGCAGCCCGTCCAGGAGCGCGAACGCCGCTTCCTTCGCCGAGCGCCCCGCGGAAGGAGCCAGCTCCAGCGTGAGCACCGTGCCGCCGGCGCTCATCTGCTTCGCCGCCAGGGCATACTGCGGGTGCGACCTCAGCAGCGGGTACTTCACCCAGCTCACGGCGGGCTGTTCCTCCAGCCACTCCGCCAGCCGCAGGGCAGTGGCCGAGGAGTGGTTGACCCGCAGGCCCATGGTTTCCAGGCCCTTGGTCAGGACCCAGGCGTTGAACGCCGAAAGTGCGGGGCCGGTGTGGCGCATCAGCTGCTTCACGGGGCCGTCGATGAACTCCTTGGTGCCCAGGATGGCGCCGCCCATCACCCTGCCCTGCCCGTCGATGTGCTTGGTGCCGGAGTAGACGATGACGTCGGCACCGAGGTCGCCGCAGCGCTGGAGCAGGGGAGTGGCAAAGACGTTGTCCGCCACCACCGTTGCACCGGCCGCGTGCGCCAGTTCGCTGACGGCGGCGATGTCCACGATCTCCTGCATGGGGTTGGACGGGGATTCGAAGAAGACGGCGGTGGTGGGCGTGGAGAGCGCCTCCCGCCACTGGTCCAGGTCGGGTCCGTCCACGAAGACGGTCTCCACGCCCCACCGCGGCAGGATCTCGTTCAGGATCACGAAGCAGGAGCCGAACAGTGAGCGGGCGGCCACCACGCGGTCGCCGGCAGCCAGCAGGGCACCCAGGGCGGTGAACACCGCGGACATGCCCGACGCCGTCGCGAAGCATGCTTCGGTGCCTTCCAGCAGCCTGAGCCGCTCCTGGAACGTGGCCACCGACGGGTTGCCGTAGCGCGAGTAGACAAAGCGCTCGTCCTCGCCGGTGAAGGCGCGTTCGGCTGCAGCGGCGGACTCGTAGACGAAGCCTGAATTCAGGAAGATGGCCTCGGACGTTTCCTGGAAGTTTGTGCGGTCAAGGCCGCCGCGGACGGCCTGCGTGTCGGGGTTCCAGCCGGGGGCGTCTTGGTTGAAGCTCACTTAGTTCTTTCCGAGGTTGGTGGGCAGGCCGCGGTTCTTCCAGCCATTGACGGTGCGTTCGCCGTAACGGTCCGGTTCGCCTTCGAAGCCTTCCAGCACGTTGTAGGACGTGAAGCCGGCCTGGGTGGCGGCGGTGGCGGCGGCAATGGAGCGCTGGCCGGAGCGGCACAGGAATACCAGCTCCGCGGCCGGGTCTTCCGGCGCCTGTTCCTTGAGGTCCTGGACGAAGCGCGGGTTGGGAATGCCGCCGGGGAAGGTCCACGGGATGAACAGGGGATCGTTGTCCGTGGCCTTGGTGTCCGGGATGCCGATGTGGGCCCATTCGCCCTCCGTGCGCACGTCCACCAGGATGGCGCCCTGCTCCAGCTTGGCCCAGGCTTCCTCGGGGGTCAGGTCTCCTGCGTAGCTCATGCGTGGCCCTCGCCGTCGAATTCGAGGTCCCCGCCGGCGTCGAGCTGGTCCACGGCGGTAGCCACGGCGGCGTCCGCGGAAGCGATGGCTGCCGGAAGGACGATCGCCTGCGCCACGATCACGCTGGTGCCGTTGAAGGTTGCCGCCGGGCTGCCGTGCAGCACGTAGCCTTCGGCCAGGGCGTTGGAGATCCGCTCACAGAATTCACGGTTGTCCGGGCCGCTGATGAGGCGGTAGGACAGTCTCTCGTCGGGGGCAGGTGCGTCAGACATGACGGATCTCCTTCTTTCACGCTTGCAGCTCGAGTCGGTCGATATGCCGAGTATTCACCTGAGGCACCCCGCCGCGAAAGGGAGGGTTGCCGACCGGCCAGTCAGGGCTTCACACCGGTACTCATTACTCCCCAAAAACGTAACACCTGCCGCGAAAACGCGCATCGCCGCCGTCGTCATGTTCCGTAATTCAGCAGCCACCCGAGGCGATAGGGTTCTTACCGTGGGGCGCCGCCCCGACGTCAGAGCAATGAGTGCCGGGGGGGTCTTGTCAGCATGCGGGGAAACACGTCGCACCACCAAGCGGTCCGCCGCAGCCGTCCACGTTCCGTCGCCGCCGTGGTGGCCGGGCTCCTGATCAGCCTGCTGGCCCTGGTCGGCCCGGCCAGTGCCGCCCAGGCCAGTGCAGCCCAAGCAGGTGCCGCCCAGTCCGCAGCAGCCGCCCCGGACCCGGGAAAACCTTGGCTGGGCGTGGTGCTCGAATGGGGCGAGGACACCGCTGCCGGTTTCAGTGACCGGCTGGGCGCCGACCCCGCGGTTTTCGGCCACGACATCACCATGCCGTACCGCGAGGCGGAACGGAACGATCTCGACGGATTCCTGCAGCAGGCGGCGGGCAGGGGCGCCCATGCGCTGCTCACCGTGAGGCCGTCGGTGCCGCTGGACCAGCTCGGTGCCCAGGAGGCCGAGGCCTTCGCGCAGCAGGTACGCGACCTGGCCTCCGGCTTCAAGGGGCAGCTGATGATCCGCTTTGCCCCCGACATGAACGCAAGCTGGGTGGCCTGGGGGCAGCAGCCAGCCACCTACCGCAAGGCCTTCCAGGCCGTAACGGCAGCTTTCAGGAAGTACGACGGCGGCCGGGCCACCATGGTGTGGGCCCCTTACCTGGGCAAGGACTACCCCTTTGACAGGAACCGGAGTGCCCCGCAGCCGGGAAGTGAAGGGTTTTCGCTCCTGGACACCAACGGTGATGGAACCTGGGATGGGCGCGACAGCGCCTACGCCCCCTACTATCCCGGGGATGACGCCGTGGACTGGGTGGGCCTGGCCGCCTACCACGACGACACCGCCGGCGGGACGGCCGTCAACACGGCTCCCCGAACCGATGAACTGAAGGACATGCTCACCGCGTCCGGCGGCGAGAACTTCTACGGCACCTACTCACAGCGGCACGGCAAGCCCTTCCTCCTCCAGACATCCGCCTTTTACAGCCCTGCAGCCGGCGGCGCGGCAGAGTCCGACATCAAGGCCGGCTGGTGGGACCAGGTGGTGGGGACTGCCACCTCCCCTGACTTCGCCACGACGGCGGCCGTCGTATGGGACGAACGGACCAGCACCAGGGATACGGGGGTGGCAAGCATCAGCTGGCTGCTCACGGGGAGCCCGGAGATCGCCAAAGCAGCACTGGACAGGCTGAAGTCTTCCCCCATCGTCACCGGCCCGGTCACCGATGTGGCGTCCGGAAGCACCTACGTCCGTGCCAGCACCCTGTCCGGCGCGGCGGCCTGGAGTGTTGCTGCCGCCATGGCCATCCTCCTGGTGGCTCTATGGCAGATACCGCGACGGATCAGCGCGGCGACTGCCTGGAGCTACCAGGACCCCTCCAGCAGGGACTCGAGGGTTGACCTGCTGCGCGGCATGGCCATCGTCTTCGTGGTGGTCAACCACCTTGGCATGGCCTCGCTGTTCCAGCTGCTTACGCAGGAGGCCGTGGGTTTCGTCTCCGGCGCTGAGCTTTTTGTCCTGTTCTCCGGACTGGTGGTGGGCATGGTGTACGGGCCCAAAGCCAAGGAGGACTTCGGCCAGGTGGTGGACCTCACCTCGCGCCGCGCCGGAAAGCTCTACGTCACGGCACTGGCCGTCCTGGTCGGCGTCTTCCTGCTGTCCCTGCTTCCGTTCTTCAACACCGAAGCCCTGACCACCTTCGTGGACCAGGGAACCGGGGGCGCCGGGCACACAGGGGCGGGGCGCACGTACGACCTGTATGCCGGCATGTCCTCGCTGTTCCAGTTCCCCGTGCCCCCGCAGGTGCTGCCGGCCATCGTGCTGCTGCAGTTCGGGCCCTGGCAGTTCAACGTCATGGGCCTTTACGTGGTCCTGCTGCTTGTCAGTCCGCTGATCCTTGCCGCCTTGAACCGCGGCAAAGCCGCCTGGGTGCTTCTGGTGACCCTTGCCGTGTACGCCGTGGGCAACGTGACCAGGTTCAGGATCCTGCCCTCGCAGTTCGAGGACTCCTTCCCGTTGCTGGTGTGGCAGGTGCTGTTCGTTGTCGGGATGGTGGCCGGATACCACCGGCGCAGCATCGTGGCCTGGCTGACCAGGCACATCTGGGTGGTGGTTGCCTGCACCGTGGCAGCCTTCGCGCTGGCCTTCCTGTCCTGGGGCAACCCGTACCTCTCCAACAACTACGACGTTCGCCTGGCGCTGATCCCGGATGCCGCGTACCGGGCCATGTATGACGCACTCTTCGGCCGGACCTACCTGGCCCCGGGCCGCCTGCTCAACGTCCTGGTCCTGGTGGTGGCCGCCTATGCCTTCCTCAGCGCCTACTGGAAGCCGGTGCAGCGGGCCCTGGGCTGGTTCCTGATCCCGCTGGGCCGGGCCACGCTCTACGTGTTCATCATGCACGTGGTGCTCATCGCCGTCGTGGCCAATATTCCGGCCCTGCAGCAGCAAAGCATCGCCCTGAACACGGCTGCCTATGCCGTGGTCCTGGGGCTGCTCTGGGTGATGGTGCGCACCAGGTTCCTCTTCCGCATCATCCCCACCTGAGGCCGGTCTGCAGGACGTGGGTCCCCGCCGTCAGGGCACAAAAAATGCTGTGGCACGCCCGTGCCACAGCATTTAATCGTGGTCCGGCTCCGCCGGAGTCCCTACGGATTTGGCCGGAGTATCAGGCCAGCCGCGGGTAGCTGCTCAGGATGTAGTCGGCCGCCGCGGGACCCTTCATCCGGAGACCGTTGCGGCGCGGTGAAACCTTGTGCTTCATGGCTGCCCAGAAACTCGATTCCGTGCCGGGTGCCTGCTGGTTGATAAAGCACCAGCTGGTGTAGAGCCCGTAGAGGCGGTCGCGGTCCAGGCTGGAGCCCGAGACCTGGTCAAAGTGGGTGGCTTCCTGCAGGAAGATGTCGAACTGCGAATGTGCCATTGCGGCTTCCCTTCGCTCAGTGCTCGGTGCCACCGTTCGGCTACAGCAGCGTAATCCCGCCGTCCTGCACGCGGACGGCGGTTCATAAACACCCTGCCGTCCACATGGACGGAACAGGGACGCTCTCACCGCGTGTCTACGCTGTAGACTTTACCTGTAGACTACAGATACGGCAAGCGACTGGAGTAACTGGTTGCGTGACCCGCCGGCATTCAGGATGGACACCATGGCTTCCCCAAAAACCGACACACCAGTCAGCGGCAAGGCGAGGCTGAGCCGGGACGTGGTGCTGGCAAAAGCCCTGGAAATCGTGGACGCCGAAGGACTGGATGCGCTGACCATGCGCCGCCTGGGCACGGAACTCGGCCGGGATCCCATGAGCCTCTACCGCTACGCCGAAAACCGCGCTGCCCTGCTGGACGGCGTGTCCGAGCTGGTGCTGAACCAGCTCACCATCCACCCGGAGGATCCGGACTGGAAGGCGCAGCTGCGGAACATCGCCCACAACCTCCGCCAGCTGGCGCTGAAGCACCCCAATGTGGTGCCGCTGCTGGTCACCCGTCCGCTTTCCACGCCCTTGGGTTTGCGCCCGCTGGGCACGCTGCGGCCCCTGGAGCAGATTCTGACCCTGCTCGCGGCGGCGGGATTCGAACCGTCAGATGCGCTTCACGTGTACCGGGCGTATTACGGCTTCCTGTACGGGCACATCCTGAACGAACTCCAGGAGTACGTGGTGGACCCGGAGGAGAACGAGGTGCTGCTGCGCCTGGGGCTGCACCGCCTGCCGGCCAAGGAGTTCCCCAGGCTCCGCACGCTGGCACCGGCGCTCGCGGAGTACGACGGCGCCCTGGAGCTCGACCAGGGCCTGACCATCCTGCTGTCCGGCCTGGAAGCACAGCTGACCCGGCAGGCCTCCCGCGCCTGACGGCAGCGGACGGTCCATGTCCGGGCCGGCGCCACGATCTACTCGAACGTCGCCCGCCGCCGGTCCTGGGCCCGGGTGTTCCAGACGTCCGGCCGGTTGACCTTGAACCGGCGGCCGGTCAGCGCCTTGGCGTTGAGCCGCACGTAATGGGCCTTTTCGCCGGGCTGCCAGGGCTCCAGTCCAAGGTTGTCCACCGCGTCCTTTTCCGCCTGGTCCTCGATGATCTCCGTGTCGCCCCGTGCCACCACGCTCCACGCCACTTCGGTGGCGGGATCGTACCCGTCGATCTCCAGTGCCGCGGCCCGTTCCATTGCGGCTCCCCAAAGCTTGGATCCCGGCGCCGTTCGGAATGCGATGCTGCGCCGATGGACCACGTAGTTGACGGGGAAGATCTCGGGATGGCCGTCCACGACGATGGCGAGCCTGCCCACGATATCGTCGGCGAGGAGTTCCCAGCAGTCGTCAAAGGACAGTTTTTCGATCGGCACGTTTTGCGAGTCCATGGTCCACACCTTACGGGTGATGCCCCAGCGGGAAAAGGGACGGCGTACCCTGTCGCGCGCCTAACGGATACCGGCGAAAAGTGCACCCAACTCGGCTGTGAGTTCCTTCTGCAGCGACGGCGTGCCGATCTGCTTGCCGTCGATCGTGTTGACGGGCGCCAGCAGGCGGACGCTGGAGATCAGCCAGACGGCGTCGGCGTCCAGGAGGTCCTGCGGCTCCAGGGGGCCGTAGCCCAGTTCCCAGCCCGCTGCCTTCGCTGCGGTGAAGAGCGCTCCCTGGGACGTCCCCGGAAGGATGCCGCTGTCCAGCTGCGGCGTGATCAGGCGCTTGACCCGCGGGCCGCCGTCGGACTCTTCCACGTGGGCCAGCAGCACGGTGGACGTGGGGCCTTCCAGGACCCGGCCATCCGAGGACAGGAAGATCACGTCGTCTGCACCTTGCTTGTGCGCGTAGCGGAGGGCTGCCATGTTCACGGCGTAGGACAGGGTCTTGGCACCCAGGAGCAGCCAGGGCGCCCGCTCGGCAACGTCGCTGTCATAGCCGCGGTCCAGGAAGATCACGTCGATGCCCGTCTCCCGCTGCCGCCGGCCGGCCGCACCCGCCGGAGAAGCCTGGACCCACGCGGTGGGGGCTGGAGCGCCCTCGGCGCCGCGGGTCACCACCAGCTTCACCACTAGCTCGTCCGTGGCCGGGTCCGCCGGCGGGTTCTCCGAGCGGTGCCGGACAACAGCGGCAGCTATGGCCCGCCGCCAGGCGTCCTGGCCCGGGATGTCCAGGTCAAGGGCTTCGGCGGAGGCTCCGAGCCGGTCCAGGTGGGCCTGCATCTTCCGGACCTCGCCACCCACGGCCAGCATGGTTTCGAAGACGCCGTCGCCCCGGGTGACCCCCAGGTCCGTGACCAGCAGCTGGGGCTTGGCGGCATCCTCCACGCGGCCGTCAGGGAAAGCAGGGTCGAGGAAAACGAGAACCACGGGGGCTGGAGAGGTCATGGCACCAGCTTAGTGCGGCACCGCGGATAAGCTGGGCGGAGTGCCCCGGCCGGAAACCGTCCTCCGGAGCCAAACCTCCCCGGGAGTTATTGACGTGTTGTGGCCTTTTTCGCTTGCCGGCACCGCGCCGACGTGGGTTGTGGTGCTCCTGGGTTTCGCCGACCTTGTCATCAGGGTCCTGGCGCTCGGAATCATCCCCGGCAACCGGCGTCCCACCACTGCCATGGCCTGGCTGCTCGGCATCTTCTTCATCCCGTTCGTGGGCATCGTCCTGTTCCTGCTGTTCGGCAACTTCCAGCTTTCGAGCCGGCGGCGGGCGCAGCAGGAGCAGGTCAACGACCGGGTGCGGTCGGGAATCAGCGCCCTCTCCGAAGCCGAAAGCGACTACCCGGGCCCCGAATGGGTGAAGTCCGCCGCCGAGCTCAACCGCACGCTGGGCTCGCTGCCCATGGTGGACGGCAACTCCGTGGACCTCATTCCCGGATACCCGGACTCCATCCTGGCCATGACCAACGCGGTCCGGAAAGCGAAGAAATTCGTCAACGCCGAGTTCTACATCATGAGCTCGGACCATGTCACGAATGACCTGCTCACGGCCATGGAGGAAGCCGCGGAACGCGGCGTGGACGTGCGCCTGCTGTTCGACCACATCGGCACGCTGCGCATCAAGGGCTACCGGAAGCTGCTCCGGCGGCTCCGGGCGGGCAAGATCCAGTGGAAGCGGATGCTGCCCCTGCTGCCCATCCACGGCCAGTGGCGCCGGCCGGACCTGCGCAACCACCGCAAGATCATGGTGGTCGACGGCGAAATCGCCTTCACGGGCTCGCAGAACCTGATCGAGCCCTCCTACAACAACCCCCGGCACCGGAAGGCGGGCCGCGAATGGGTGGAGCTGATGGCATGCCTGCGCGGTCCCATCGTGACCACCCTGAACGTCGTCTTCGCCACCGACTGGCTCAGCGAAACCGATGAGTCCCTGGAACACCAGCTGCAGCTGCCGGCGAACCCGGAACCGGGCGACGTCACCGCCCAGGTGGTGCCCAGCGGTCCCGGGTTCATCACGGAGAACAACCTGCGTCTCTTCAATACGCTGATCTACTCCGCGCAGCACCGGATCTCCATCTGCAGCCCCTACTTCGTTCCGGATGACTCCCTGCTCTACGCCATCACCACCGCCGCCCAGCGGGGCGTGGACGTGGAGCTGTTCGTCTCCGAAAAGGGTGACCAGTTCCTGGTGCACCATGCCCAGCGGTCCTATTACGAGGCACTCCTGGAAGCCGGCGTGCGGATCTACCTCTACAAGGCCCCGTTCGTCCTGCACGCCAAGCACTTCACCATCGACGACGAGGTGGCCGTCCTGGGGTCCAGCAACATGGACATGCGCTCGTTTTCCCTGAACCTGGAGGTCTCCGTGATGCTCCTGGGCGAGGACATCGTCAACAAGATGCGGGCGGTGGAGGACACCTACCGGGACATCTCCCATGAGCTCAAGCTCGCGGACTGGCTCAACCGGCCGCTCGCCGCCCGGTACGTGGATAACGTGGCCCGGCTGACGGCCACCGTCCAATAGCCGTCCAGTAGCTGTCCAATAACCAGCGCGGCAAGCGCTTGCGACAGCCCGCCCAACAGCCGGAACCCAACGCCCGCGCCGGCTACTCTTCGGCGCCCACCCGCTGGCCGCCGTCGTGCCCTGCATGCTCGGGCCAGCCGCCGTTCCGGTAGGCAGGCGTCCCCAGCGCGAGCACCGTCACCGCCAGGGCGCAGCTGCCGATCATGACGCTGGCCATGGACAGTGAGTTGCCGCCCAGGATTCCCACCAGGGGGCTTACCAGTCCCGCGACGCCGGACTGCAGGGCGCCAATGACCGCCGCCGCCGTCCCCGCCATATGGCCGTAGTTGTGCAGGGCCAGCACGGAGGCGTTGGCCGGGATCATGCCCTGGGCCGACAGGACCAGCCACAGGGCGGCCACCAGGCCGAATGCGCCGCCGGCGCCCGTGGCCACCACCGCGAGCAGCAGCAGGGCAAGGCCCAGCTGGACCAGGAGGGCGGTGCGCAGGAGGCGGACCGGCGGGAATTTCCTGACCAGGGCGGCATTGAGCTGGGCCGAGAGGACCAGCGCGGCGCCGTTGAGGGCGAAAACGAGGGCGAACTGCTGGGCGGTGAGGCCGTATTCGTTCTGGAAGACGAAGGGCGAGCCCACCACGTAGCTCATGATCAGCGCCAGCCCCAGTCCAGGGATGACGGCCAGCGCCATGAAATGCCGGTCCCTGAGCAGGGACCAGTAGGCCCCGGCCACATGCCTGGGGTGGCCCGGGCTGCGCCTGTCCTCCGGCAGGGTCTCGGGCATGAACCGCAGGACGATGGCCACCAGGACCACCCCGATGAGCGCCAGGGCGTAGAAGACGGCGCGCCAGTTCCAGGCGCCCGCGATGGCCTGGCCCACGGTGGGAGCCAGGAGGGGTGCCACACCGATCACCAGCATCAGCCGGGACAGCAGCTGAGCCGCGGCGGACCCGACGAAGCGGTCGCGGATCACGGCGAGTGCCACCACTGCCGCGGATGCGTTGAAGAAGCCCTGCAGCACGCGCAGGCCCGTGAGCGTTTCGATGTTCGGCGTCATGGAGCAGAGCAGGGAGATGGCCACGTGCAGCGAGATGCCGATGACCAGCGGAAGGCGCCGTCCGAACCGGTCCGAGAACGGGCCAACGACCAATTGGCCCACCCCGGCGCCGACGAGGGTTCCGGACAACGTCAGCTGGGCGGCGGTCTGGGTGGTGTTGAGGTCGGCCTCCACCGCGGGCAGCGACGGCAGGTACATGTCCGTGGTGAGGGCAGGAAGCGCGGCCAGGGCGCCGAGCATCAGGACGTACTTGATGCTGCGCGGTGCCTTATTGCCGGGCTTGTGGGAATGGGAAGGATCCGTCACGCGGCAAACCTCACTCGTGGCGCTGGGGATTCCCGCCGCGTGGCTTGAGCGGTTCAGCTGACGCTCTGGAGCCTACCCCCGGGGCCGTGCGCCTAAACGGCGTCAGTCTTCCGGGAACGCGGCGCCCAGGGTGGAGAGCACACCGTATGCCTTGGTCCGGATTTCCTCGTATTCATCGTCCGGATCGGAGTCGGATGTGATGGCACCGCCGACGCCGAGCGACACTTCCGCCGTTCCGTCGCCTGCCGTGTCGATCACCAGGGTCCGGATGGCGACGGCAAGATCAGCCGCAGCGTTCAGCGAAAAGTAGCCGATGGCACCCGAGTAGGGCCCGCGGGGTCCGGCCTCCAACCGGTCAAGGATGGCCATGGTGCTGATCTTGGGGGCCCCGGTCATGGATCCGGCGGGGAAGCAGGCCGCCACGGCCTCGGCCCGCGGCGCCCCGGGGGCCAGGCGGGCGTCGATGGTGCTGACCATCTGGTGGACCGTGGCGTAGCTTTCGATGGCGCAGAGCCGGCTGACCGTGACCGAACCGGGTTCGGCAAAATGGCTGAGGTCGTTGCGCAGCAGGTCCACGATCATGATGTTCTCGGCCCTGTCCTTCAGCGACGTGGCCAGGTCCGTGCGCAGCCGGTGGTCCTCCGCCGGATCAGCAGCCCGGCGCCTGGTGCCCTTGATCGGCTCGGCGCGCATGCCGCCGTCGGACGCGATCCTGAGGAACCGCTCCGGTGACGTGCTGGCCACGGCCAGGCTGCCCAGCCGCAGGTAGCTGGCGAACGGGGCCGGGTTCCTGCGGCGCAGCGCCAGGTAGGTGGTCCAGGGATCCAGCGAACCTGCCCCGAGCCGGGCTTCAAGGGTGGTGGTCAGGCAGACCTCGTAGCTGTTGCCCTGGGTGATCTCGTACTGGGCGGCGGTGATCTTTTCCCGGTACTGGGCGCCCGAATCCCTGCTGCGGAAGGCGGGTGCTGCGGGAAGTACGACGCCGGTGCTGCCGCCGGCTTCCGCTGCCGGCTCCGGCTTAGGGGCGGCGGCGTCCGCCGCGGCGTGGACCGCTGCCCGCGCCTCAGCCAGCCAATCATCCGCGTCAGGTGCCTCCAGCGCCAGGAGCCAGGCGGTGCCGTCGGCGTGGTCCAGGACCACGGCCCTTCCGGCGAAGATCAACGCGGCATCGGGGGTGGGTGCGGCCAGGTCGCTGCCGCCGGTTTCGCGTTTCAATTCGTAGCCCAGGAAACCCAGCCAGCCCAAGGTGAACCCGCCGGGATAGCCGTCCGGGGTGCGGACGGCCGGCCGGCCCCAGACAGTGTCCAGCCAGCGGAAGAAGGGGCCCGCGACCTTGGCCGTCGATGAGCCTGCGCTGATCCGGCTGACGCCGCCGCGGTGCGCGACGAACTGCCCGAACGTGCCGCCGTCGTCCGCCATGATGCTGAACCGGCTGCGTTCCGCGGCCGTCCGTGCGGCCGGGTCTGTACCGTCTTTTGCGCTGCCCGCATTGGAGGAGTCCAGCCAGACGGCGTTGGCCGAGTGTCCGTACAGCTGGTGGAACAGTCCGGGCGCATCCGGTACGGCCGTGAGGCGTTCGGCACGGAGGCGGAGTGCCTGGCGCGCCGATGATTCCGGGGCGAGTACCGGGGCCAGGGCGGGCAGGAAGGGGAGGAGCCGCAGGATGTCCGCCGGGGCCGAGCCGTCGGCCAGGTTCTGCACGCGCAGGTCCGCATGGCCGGGCACGTCATCGCGGCCCAGCCACTCTTCCTCCTGGGCGGCCCATTGGTCCCAGTAGGGCTCATAGGTGGCGCCGTCCCGGTCCAGGGCGCGGGTCCGCCGGACATCATCCGGGGATTCCGCCCAGATCACCGCGTTCAGCAGGGGACGTGCCGCTTCCGCAGCAGCCCCCACGCCCTCCACGATGACGATCTCGGCGGGCAGCGTTACCCGGGTGTCGCCGTCGTAGTGGTTGTCCCAGTCCCAGCTGGTCCAGGTGGCTGCCTCGCCGCGGCCCAGGGGCGCCAGGACGGTGGAAACGTAGCGCTCGATGCCCGCCGTGAGGCCGTCCCAGCCGGGGTAGATGTCCTCGAGGTGGAACAGGGAGACCTTGTGGTGGGCGCGCAGCGCGGCCGCAAGCTCGACGGCGAGGGTGGTCTTCCCTGCGCCGGAGCGCCCGTCGACGGCGATGATGACGGGGGCTGGACTCATGGACTAGAGCGTACCGTTTTCCTCCATACGCTTTCACCCACGGGGTACGCCCTGCCCGGATGCGTGACGTCCGCTGCTCAGGTGCCCGCCCAGGAACCCGCTCACCAGCAGCAGCACCGCTCCCGCCCGCGACAGCCGTACGCCCAGCCGATGCCGCCCGCGTGTCCGGGCCGCCCAAGAGGCACCGTAGACAATGGTTGCCGCGGCGTTGGCGGCAGCATGCACGATGCCTACGCGCTTAATGGCACGGTCCTTGCCGGACCAGGTGGCCCATCCGGACAGGGCCGTGGGCACCGCAGCCAGCACGCCGAGGCCCACCAGCCGCCGGGCCGCACGCCGGGAACCCTCGTCCTCAAAAAGATCCAGGAACACCGCAGACCACCAGGCGCCGAAAGGTGCATCGGTGAGGATGACGTGCAGCGGGATGCCCGTGGTGTCGCCGCGGATGATGGACGGGATTCTGCGTCCCGGCATCAGCCGAGACGCCAGCGGCTCGGCCGCCGTGACGGCAGCGTCCAAAGGGTGTGCTTCCTCGAGCTTCGCAAGGAACCGGGTGTACCTGCCGGGGCGGGATGCGGCGTGCATGCAATGCAAAATACTCCTGCTGCCGGGCAATTGCACTGCAATTCCGGTCGGCCGGCCCCCTAATGCGGCTGGAGCTGCGTGTTCTGCCGGACTGCCGTCCGGATGTGTTCCACCAAGCCGGGAAGGGCGGAGTGGATCTGGTGCCAGACGGCGTCGAAGTCGGCGTGGCCGCCGTACCAGGGGTCCTCGATGCCTTGGTCCAGCCGGTCCCTGCCTGCCATGGCGGGATCAAAACTGCGCAGCATCCGGATCTTGTCCAGGGACTCCTGGTCCGGTGCCGCTTCGCTGAGCCAGGCGTAATGGTCGATGTCCAAAGCCAGGATCAGATCGCGCTCGCGGAACCAGCCATCCTCCCATTCGCGGGCCACGTGGTGGTCGGACGGCAGTTGGGTGGCGGCGAGCCGGCGGGCGGCGCGTGGATCAATCGGGCGGCCGGCCTCGTAGCCCGTGGTGCCGGCGGAGTCCACTTCCACCAGCCCGTCGAGGCCCTCGCGTTCAAGCGCCGCCTTGAGCATGAGTTCGGCCATGGGGGACCGGCAGATGTTGCCCGTGCAGACGGTGATGACGCGGTATGCGCTCGACGTTGAGTCCATGCCTCCAAGCATGCGCGCATCCGATCACTCTTGGCTAGCCGTGGGTTCACATTGTTTTACAGCCTTGTAAAGATGCATGACTGCGCCTGATATGGGTACGTCCCACGTTGGTGCCGCTCAATGGATCAGGGCCAGCAGGATGCCGACCGCCACGAACAGGACGCCGAACACCCGGCTGAGGACCAGTTGCCCCCGGTCCGTGGTGGTGAAGCGCTGGAAAGACTTCGCCGCGGCAGCAAAGAAGAACCACATCACCAGGATGTCGATGGCCACGATCGTCGCCGTCAGCACGGCATACTGCGTGACCAGTGGCTGGTCGGGGCGGATGAACTGGGGCGTGAAGGCAAGGAAGAATACGATCGCCTTGGGGTTGAGCAGGTTCACCCAGAAGCCACGGCGGAAGATGGACCATGCAGGCTCGTTGCTGAGCGCGGCGGCCTGCTCCTGTGCGGCGGCGGGCTTGCTGAGGAACTGGCGGATGCCCAGGTAGACCAGGTAGGCCGCTCCGGCGTAGCGGATCACGTTGAAGGCGACGGGCGAGCTGGCCACGAGTACGCCGACGCCCAGGGCCACGATCAGGACGTGGACAATAAGGGCTGCCTGCTGGCCAAGGATCCCCCAGATGGAGCGCCGGAACCCGGCGTTCAGGGAGTTGCTCATGGTGTTGATGGCCCCGGCGCCGGGGGTGAAGCTGATGAGGGCGCCGGCACCCGCAAGGGCCAGCCACAGGGAAAATTGCACTCATCAATCGTACGGGGGCATGAAGGGACCCCCGCCAACCGCATCACCGATGCTTCGAGTGCCCAGCGGCGAATGCCCAGTGGTCCAGGCACGCGGCAGAAGCGGGCGGTGGCGGTCCTACGCCCTGGCGATCACTTCGCCGTTGGGAATCAGGAACCAGCCGTCGTCCGTGGAGCCCCAGCGGTGCCAGCCGGCCGAGATCCGGGCCAGGTCAGCGGCGTCGGCGAACCCGTATTCCAGGGCCTGTTCAGCGAAGGCCGAGTGCAGCACCCGCTCACCCCAAACGCGCGCCTGCCACCGGCGCTGCTGCGCCGTGGCGTACAGCCAGTTGCTGCTGGAGGGTGCCACGTCGGTGAAACCGGCGGACTGCGCCCAGCTGACCAGCCGCCGCCCGGCGTCGGGCTCTGCCCCGTTGCGGCGGGCGATCCGCTGGTACAGCTCCATCCACTCGTCCAGTTCCGGGATGGCGGGGTACCAGCTCATACCGTGGAAGTCGGCGTCGCGCACCGCGACGATGCCGCCAGGCTTAGCGACGCGGCGCATTTCGCGGAGGGCCTCCACGGGGTCGGTCAGGTGTTGAAGCACCTGATGGGCGTGGACGACGTCGAACGTTCCGTCCGCAAAGTCGAGGTCGTAGATGTTGCCCGCGACGAATTCCACGTTCGGCACTTCGCGCTCGACAGCCAGGGCCTTGGCCTGGGCGATGATGTCCGGTGAGCGGTCCAGGCCGGTGACCGTTCCCGGGCTGACCAGGGCGGCGAAGTCGCAGGTGATGGTGCCGGGCCCGCAGCCGACGTCGAGCAGCGAGGCCCCGGGCGTGAGGTAGGGGAGGACGAACGCCGCCGAGTTCTCGGCGGTCCTGGCGGCATGGGCGCGGACCACCGATTCATGGTGGCCGTGCGTGTAGACGTCTTCTTCAGGCTGCTGCGCACTCATAACCAAACGCTACCCCTGTCCGGGGGAGGCTATGCGGATTCCGTCCTTGCCGCCACGGTGGCTTCGATCATCGCCGTCATGAAACGGGTGACGGTGTCCAGCTCTTCCTCGGAGAAGCCGGCCATGGCGCTGCCCATGTGCTGGGCGAGGGGGGCGAAGATGGCCCCGCCTTCCCGGAAGGCCTTGGGCGTCATCTTCAACTGGACCTGGCGCCGGTCCGTGCTGTGCCGCTCCCGGACCACGTGGCCTGAGCTGTCCAGCCTGTCAATCAGGGCTGTAGTGGCCGGCGAGCTCAGGTTCAGCTCCTTCCGCAGCAGTCCAGGCGTCACCACATTGCCCCGGGCCGTATGCCGCATGATCACTGCCAGCGCATTCATATCCGTACGGTGCATGTCCTTGCGGTCCCCGGCAGCATCCACATACCGGTTCGCCTCAATGGTGAACTCCTGCAGGATCCTGAGCAGCGGATGGCCAAACTCCGGCCCCGCCTGCCCGACGGGGGATGGCTGGGGAGGCTCCGTGCCTGCCATTTCCACCTCCCTGTCGTTGGTTTCCGCTCGTTTTCTGCTCCGGCGTCCTGACGGATATTACTCCAGGGTCCGCGCCTCCCGGGCTCCGCGGCAGGCAACCGGAGACTTCGGCCAAAAAAGCTTGACTGGCACTTATCTCTGTCATGGAGATAATCTATGCTGGAACAAATACTACTCCACCTGCTCACCGATGGAAGGCATCATGAATCGCACAAAAGTTGCCAGGGAACGCGTCCCGTTCTGGCTTCGCTGGCTGGTCCCTGTGGTCCTGGTGCTGACCTGGCTGGCGCTCGCCGGCGTGGGCGGGCCCACGTTTGGCCGCCTGGAGGAGGTCTCGTCCAACGACCAGGCGTCCTTCCTGCCCGCCAGCGCAGAGGCCACCGAGGCCCAGGACTGGCAGGCCAAGTTCCGCGACTCGGACGAGGTGCCGGGCATCATCGTCATCGAGAAGAGCGAGGCATTCACGCCCCAGCAGCTGGGCGGGCTGGCATCGCTGAAGGCCAGCCTCGAAGACCTCAAGCTCGGCAGCACCGTCATTGGCCCGATCCCGTCCAAAGATGCGAAAGCCGTCCAGTTCGTGGTCCCCATCGGCTCCTCGGCTGAAGTCAAGGACGCCGTCAAGGAACTGCGGGACACGGTCAAGGAGGCGGCCCCGGAGGGCACGCAGACCTTCGTTACCGGCCCCGCCGGACTTGCGGCCGACCTCACCTCCGCCTTCGGTGGCATTGACGGGATCCTCCTGCTGGTGGCCCTGTCCGCCGTGTTCGTGATTCTCCTGGTGGTCTACCGTTCCCTGCTGCTGCCCATCATGGTGCTTCTGACCTCGGTGTTTGCCCTCTGTGCGGCCATCCTGCTGGTGTTCGGCATGGCCAAGGCGGGCTGGATCCAGCTCAACGGCCAGAGCCAGGGCATCCTCTCCATCCTGGTGATCGGCGCAGCCACGGACTACGCCCTCCTCTTCGTGGCACGGTTCCGCGAAGCGCTCACGCACACCACCAACCGGACGGCGGCCGTCCTGACCGCGTGGAAGGCATCCTTCGAACCCATCCTTGCCTCGGGTGCCACCGTGATCATCGCGCTGCTGTGCCTGCTCTTCTCCGACCTCAACTCCAACAAGGCCCTGGGGCCCGTTGCTGCGGCAGGCATCCTGTGCGCCCTGTTCGCAGCGCTCACCCTGCTGCCCGCCCTGATGGCGCTGCTGGGCCGGGCCGCCTTCTGGCCCTTCCGGCCCAAGCTCCTGCCCGCGGATGAGCGCGAACCGGAGCTGGTCACCGGCCTCGAAGGCCAGAAGGGCCTGTGGCGTGCCACCGGCTCACTGGTCTCCCGGCGGCCCAGGACCGTGTGGGTGGCGTCGGTCCTCCTGCTGCTCGTCGCCGCGGGCGGTCTCTTCCAGCTCAAGGCCAACGGCGTACCCCAGACGGATGTCATCCTTACCGCCTCGAACGCAGTGGACGGGCAGGACGCGCTGGCCCGCCACTTCGACGCCGGCAGCGGCAGCCCCGCCGTCGTGGTCGCCGACCAGGCCAAGGCGGCGGAAGTGCTGGACAAGGTGAAAGCGGACGACGGCGTGGGCGAGGCTTACCTGCTGGGCCGCGGCAGCGTGCCGGTCACCGGAGCCCCGGGCGCCCCCACCGCACCCGACGTCCGGGACGGGAAGGTCCTCATCAATGCCACGTTGAAGAATGCCGCCGACTCGCTTGAAGCGGAGGAGACCATTAAGGCCCTGCGCACCGAGGTGAAGGCCGTTGATTCCAGCGCCCTGGTGGGCGGCGTGACGGCCACGGCACTGGACACCAACACCACCGCCCAGCGCGACCTGCTGGTCATCATCCCTGTGGTCCTGGTGGTCATCCTCTTCATCCTGATGCTGCTGCTGCGCTCCATCGTGGCCCCGGTCCTGCTGGTGCTCTCGGTGGTGCTGTCCTACGCGGCCGCTCTGGGCGTCTCGGCTTTCGTGTTCAACAACCTCTTCGGGTTCCCGGGAGCCGACGCAACCGTTCCGCTGTTCGGCTTCGTCTTCCTGGTGGCCCTGGGCGTGGACTACAACATCTTCCTGATGAGCCGGGTCCGCGAGGAATCGCTCAAGCACGGCACCAGGGCCGGCATCCTGCGGGGCCTGGTGGTCACCGGCGGCGTGATCACCTCCGCCGGTGTGGTCCTTGCCGCCACCTTTGCCGCACTCGGGGTCATCCCCATCATGTTCCTGGTGCAGCTGGCCTTCATCGTGGCCTTCGGCGTCCTGCTCGATACCGTGCTGGTGCGCTCGCTGCTGGTGCCGGCACTGGCCTACGACATCGGGCCGAAGATCTGGTGGCCCAGCAAACTGGGCCGCACGGACAGCGGGAATGCGGTGCAGCCGCGGGAGCCCGGCGTCGAACCCCTGGAAGAGGTTCCCAGCCGCTGAGCCTGTTCAGGCCCTAACCCTGTTGCCGCCACCAGTCCACGGTGGCGGCAACAGCCGCTTCCAGGGGAGTGTGCGTGACCCCTAGGGCGGCTTCGGATGCTGCGGAATCCATGACGAACGGCCGCTCGAACTGGTACAGCATCTCCGCCAGCTCCCTGGCATCACGGGAGAATGCCGCCGCCGCCCGGAGTACCCAGCCGGGAAGGACGCGCACCTTCGGGGTGGGCCGTCCCGCCGCCGCAGCGAAGGCCGCTACAAGTTCCTTCTGCGTGCGCGCCGGCCCCGTCGGGGCATGCCACACGGCATTCCAGGCGGACGGTTGGTCCGCGGCCGCGATCATGGCGCCGGCCAAGTCAGGTACGTAGGTGAAGGAGTGCGGCTGGCGGGCGCTTCCCAACACGCTGACGTTCCTGCCCGCGAGGATGGGGCCCACCATCCGCTCTCCGGCGTGCGCCATCCGGACGCGCGGCCCAAAGAAGTCGGCGGCCACCACGCTTACTGTGGGCGTGGCCGAGGCCTCGCGCGCCTGCAGCAGGTCCGTCCGCACACCGCGCTTGCCCCCGGTGGCCCGGCGCGGGCCGGCCTCCGTGATCAGGCGGTCCGGCTCGCTGTAGGAATAGAGGCTTTCAGGGAAGACGACGACGGCGCCCACCTCCTGCGCGGCGCTGAGGACTGCCTGCTCGGCGGCAGGAAGCTCTGCCCGCCACGCGGCCGCGGTGTATGCCGAGCCGTGGATGCAGTGGAAGACGGCTTTGGCGTCGGCAAAGGCAGTGCGCAGAACTGCCGGATCCTTGGCGTCGCCCTTGATGCGCTCGATCAGGGCGTGCTCCGGGCCGTTGCCCGACCGGGTCAGGATGCGCACCTGCCGTCCCCGGTCTGCCAATTGTTCCGCTACCGTCCACCCCACGGGGCCTGCTCCGGTCACCACATATATGTCAGGCACTTTGTCTCCCTTTCAGTAATTGAGAGCAGTGCTCTCGAAAACAAGGATGCGCGTACAGGGGGGCAGAGTCAAGAGCAGCGCTCTCTTTAGCTGCCCGCGCTCTCGTTTATGGCATGCTGGGGTCATGGATGATGCCCGCGGATCAACCGCTGACCAGCCCCGGCCCCTGACGCCCCGGCAACGGGCCAGGTCGCAGACGGTGGCGGACATTGTCCGGCTGGGCCGGCACCATCTGGCCACCGACGGTGCGGCCGCCCTCTCCCTGAGGGCCGTGGCAAGGGATCTGGGAGTGGTGTCCTCCGCCGTCTACCGCTATGTGGAGAGCCGGGACGAGCTGCTCACCCTCTTGCTGATCGATGCCTTCGGTGAACTGGGGGACGAGGTGGACGCGGCCGTTGCGGCGGCCCCGGAGGGTGACCATCTTGGCCGGTTCATGGCGCTGGGCCGGGCAGTCCGAACCTGGGCCCTGCGCGAGCCTGCCAGCTATGCGCTCCTTTTCGGCAGCCCGGTTCCCGGCTACAACGCCCCGGCCGAACGCACCACGGGTCCCGGCACGCGCGTCATCGTCAGCCTCATCGGCATCCTGGACGCCGCCTCCCGGGCGGGGCAATTGGCGGTTGTGGGACCATCCCCGCAGCTTCCGCCCACGCTGGCCGCCGACTTGGAGGCCATCCGCCGGGAATTCGGGCTGGCCATCCCGGACGAGCTGGTGGCGCGGGGCGTTTTGGTGTGGAGCTCCCTTTTCGGTGCCGTCAGCTTCGAAGTGTTCAGCCAGTACGGGCCGGACACCTTCCGGGCGCCGCATGAACTCTTCGACCATCACCTCGCCGTCCTGGCGGGGACCGCGGGCCTGCCGGTGCAGCCCTCCTGACGGGGCGGGTTTGAGGCCTGTTGGTGCGCCCGCCCCGTCGATAGACTGCCAGTGCGCCCGGACGGACGCGGAGCCTCAAAGGAGAGATGCACCATGACTGAAAACCCTGAAGTTGCAGCCGAGGAGCCCCGCAAGGGCAGCAGCGCCCCCGGACTGGAAGGGGAAGGCGGGCAGTACGTGGACGGCGACTACGGGGACGCCGGCACCATCAACGAACCCGACCGGGATGCCGCGGACGGCGAATACGAGGAAGGCGACTACGGCGACGCCGGCACTTCCGGAGGCGCCCGGACGGAGCGTGCCGTCCGCGAGGGCCTCACCGACGGCCAGGTCCAGGCGACCGATGAGGAGCGCGGACCGCTCCATGGGCGCCCCGACTCCGGCCGGTAGGCACCCGCGGGGGTCCCCTTACCCGGCGGCGTCCGCCGCCACCAGGCTGTCCTCCTTGGCGGGTTGGGCGTCCTTGCTGCGGGCGCGGCTGATGGCTGCCACCGCAGCCAGAACCGTCACCAGGCCGCCATAGGCGTAGGTGGTGACCGGGAGGGACAGGATGGGGGCCAGCAGGCCTGCCAGTACCGCCGGAACGCCGAAGGCCGTGTAGGCCACGACGAAGAGCGAAGCAAAAGTCCCGGCGCGTTCATCATCCTCCACCAGGGGGCTGATGGACCGGATGACGCCCATGAAGGCAGTGCCGAAACCGGCGCCTGCCACCACCACAGCGGCCAGGAACAGGCCAAACGAATCCAGGCCGAGGGCCAGCAGCGACAGTGCGGTCCCCACGGCCAGCGCCGTGGTGCCGAAAATGGTGATGGTGCGGGCTCCAAAGCGGTGCAGGCAGGCCGCCGACGCGGCTCCTGTCCCGGCCAGGATGGTGATCACCATGCCCTGCCACAGATGCTCCCGGACGCCGAAAGTGGTGTGCACGATCGCGGCGCCAAGGGAGAGGTACAGCCCGCCCGTGGCCCAGCCGGCAAAAACGGCCGGGGCGCCGGTGAGGAATGCGCGGCGTGCGGCCGGCGGCAGGGTCAGGTGCGGCTTGAGTGAAGCAGCCGCCCCGGCCGTGCGGGGTGAGGTTTCCGGGCAGGCCCACACCAGTGCGGCGAACGCCACGTACAGGACCGAGAGCGAGACGAACACCAGCACGCGGGGCTCCGCAAGGAGGTCCAGCAGCAGGCCCGATGCCAGCGCGCCCAGGGCCAGGCCGCCCAGGGGTGCCACCGTGTTCCAGGCGGCGCTGGAGCCCGGGTCATCCTCCGGTTCCAGATCGGCGATGGCCGCGGAGAGCGTGGTGAGGAGGATGCCGCTGGCCACCCCCTGGAGGACGCGGGCCGCCAGCAGCATCGCCAGCGAATCGGCTGCCAGGAAGGTCACGACGCTGCCGGCCAGCAGGAGGAATGCCGCGCTGATGACCGGCCGGCGGCCGAGGTGGTCGGAGATGGAGCCGAAGACCAGCAGGGCCGCCAGGAGGGCCACGGCGTAGACAGCGAAGATCCCGGTGGTGGCTACCGGCAGCAGGTGCAGCTGCTCCTGCAGGGTGGGGTAGAACGGGGACGGCGCGCTGGCTCCGGCCATCATGGCTGCCGTGGCGGCGGCAATGAGGACGAAACCCAGCCGCCGGTGCGACTCTCCGGGCCGGACTGCGGGTGGGTGTGTCACAACATGCCGCCTTCTGCATTGGGGGTGTGGTTGGTTCGAAAATAATCGAAACCTCAGACTACTGGCATATCCGCGATGGTTCAACTAAAGTCGAACCGTGGCTACACCGGCGAACCTCACCCATCCCGAACGCGCGGACCTCCACTTGCCCAGTGTGCTCTTCGCCCTGAGCGATCCCGACCGGCTGGAAATCGCACGCCAGCTCCGTGCCGGCCCCCTCGATATGGCCGAATGCACCCTCGGCAATCCGGAGATGCCCAAGTCCACCAAGTCCCACCTGATGAAGGTGCTCCGCGAGGCAGGCATCATCCGGAACGAGGCCAACGGGCGCGGCCGCAGGCTGACCCTGCGCGCCGAGGACCTTGATGCCCGGTTCCCCGGATTGCTCGCCGCGGTCCTGGACGCGCCCGGCGCGGACTGACGCCTCCTCCCCGCCGGCGCGTGCCGCCGTCGTGCGCTGCTGTACGCCCTGAGCAAAGTTGAGCGTAGTTCACTCAACTTGTGTTGACATCCTTTGGCGGCTGAGTAAAGTTGAGTGCAGAACGCTCAATGCTTAGGGCGCCAACCAGTTTCCAAGGAAAGAAGGAAGCAACACATGTCACGTGCAGTAGGTATCGACCTCGGAACCACCAACTCCGTCGTCTCCGTTCTCGAAGGTGGCGAGCCCACCGTTATTGCCAACGCCGAGGGTGGCCGCACCACGCCGTCGGTCGTTGCATTCTCCAAGTCCGGCGAGGTCCTGGTTGGCGAGATCGCCAAGCGCCAGGCCGTCAACAACATCGAGCGCACCATCGCTTCGGTCAAGCGCCACATGGGCACTGACTGGAAGGTGGACATCGACGGCAAGAAGTACACCCCGCAGGAAATCTCCGCGCGTATCCTCATGAAGCTGAAGAACGACGCCGAGTCCTACCTGGGTGAAAAGGTCACCGACGCCGTCATCACCGTCCCGGCCTACTTCAACGACGCCGAGCGTCAGGCCACCAAGGAAGCGGGCGAAATCGCGGGCCTGAACGTCCTGCGCATCGTCAACGAGCCCACCGCCGCAGCCCTCGCCTACGGCCTGGACAAGGGCAAGGAAGACGAACTCATCCTGGTCTTCGACCTCGGTGGCGGTACCTTCGACGTCTCCCTGCTGGAAGTCGGCAAGGACGAAGACAACTTCTCCACCATCCAGGTCCGCGCCACCGCCGGCGACAACCGCCTCGGCGGCGACGACTGGGACCAGCGCGTCGTTGACTACCTGCTGAACCAGCTCAAGGTCAAGGGCATCGACCTGTCCAAGGACAAGATCGCCCTGCAGCGCCTCCGCGAAGCAGCCGAGCAGGCCAAGAAGGAGCTCTCCTCCTCCACCAGCACCAACGTCTCGCTGCAGTACCTGTCCGTCACCCCCGACGGCCCGGTGCACCTGGACGAGCAGCTCACCCGCGCCAAGTTCCAGGACCTGACCAAGGACCTGCTGGAGCGCACCAAGAAGCCGTTCCACGATGTGATCAAGGAAGCCGGCATCAAGCTTTCCGACATCAACCACATCGTGCTGGTGGGTGGCTCCACCCGTATGCCCGCCGTGTCCGAGCTGGTGAAGGAACTGGCTGGCGGCAAGGAACCGAACAAGGGCGTCAACCCGGACGAGGTCGTGGCAGTCGGCGCAGCCCTGCAGGCAGGTGTGCTGAAGGGTGAGCGCAAGGACGTGCTGCTGATCGACGTCACCCCGCTGTCCCTCGGCATCGAAACCAAGGGTGGCGTGATGACGCACCTGATCGAACGCAACACCGCCATCCCCACCAAGCGGTCCGAGACCTTCACCACCGCTGACGACAACCAGCCGTCCGTGGCCATCCAGGTCTTCCAGGGCGAACGCGAGTTCACCCGCGACAACAAGCCGCTGGGCACGTTCGAACTCACCGGCATCGCCCCGGCGCCGCGCGGCATTCCGCAGATCGAGGTCACCTTCGACATCGACGCCAACGGCATTGTGCACGTCTCCGCGAAGGACAAGGGCACCGGCAAGGAACAGTCCATGACCATCACCGGTGGCTCCAGCCTCTCCAAGGAGGACATCGACCGGATGATCCGCGACGCCGAGGAGCACGCAGCCGAGGACAAGGCCCGCCGCGAGGCAACCGACACCCGCAACACGGCCGAGCAGCTGGCCTACTCCGTGGACAAGCTGATCGCCGACAATGCGGACAAGCTGCCCGAAGAGGTCAAGACCGAAGTCCAGGGCGACGTTGACGCGCTGAAGAAGGCCCTTGAAGGCACCGACGACGCCGCCGTGAAGTCCGCGTTCGAGAAACTGCAGGCTTCCCAGACCAAGCTCGGCGAAGCCATCTACGCCCAGCCCGGTTCGCCGGACGGCGCAGGTGCCGCAGGTGCCGAGGGTGCCGCAGGCGCTTCGGCGGGTTCCTCCGACGAGGACATCGTCGACGCCGAGATCATCGACGAAGACGAAGCGAAGAAGTAACCCATGCCGCACCACGGTAACGAGGAAGAGCACAACACATCCGCGGGCCAGCAGAACACGCAGGGCAACGGCCAGGAGCCGGTCATCCGGGACAACCGCAAGGTTGACCCGGTGACCGGGCAGGCCCGGCACCCCGAGGGCGGCCAGCCCTCGGGGGCCGGCTCCCAGGCCGGAGCAGCGGATTCCGACGGCGACGCGCTGGCCCAGGCCGAGGAGATTCTCAACGGCGTGGACGTGCCGGCCGAGGAATCCGTGGCCCAGGGCGTCAAGGCCGGTTCCGGCAACGCCGAGGCCGCCGAGCTGCGCGACGACCTGCTCCGCCTGCAGGCCGAGTACGTCAACTACCGCAAGCGCGTTGAACGCGACCGCGCCGTGGCAGGGGAGATGGCCGTCATCGGCGTCCTGAACTCCCTGCTTCCGGTGCTGGACGACGTCGACGCCGCCCGGCAGCACGGTGACCTGGCCGACGGCCCCTTCGCAGCGATCGCCACCAAGCTGGAGAACGCACTGAAGACCTACGGCCTGGTCCGCATCGACGAGATCGGCGTGGAGTTCGATCCCACGATCCACGAGGCCCTGATCCAGCAGCCCGGCGAGGACATCGAGGTTGACACCGTCAGCCAGGTCCTACGCTCCGGCTACAAATCAGGAGACCGCGTGCTCCGCGCCGCCCAGGTCATCGTGGCCGTCCCGGCCTAGTCGGTCACCAGGCGCTACGCCGGATATGGGGCGGTGCTCAAGTCGCGCCGAACGGATAAGGGGGCCCCGCCCCTACGCTGGGTGGCTAACGATCTGCGATCGTCAGCCACCCAGCTCCGGCAGGCCCGATGCCACTCCCGGGCCCCCTTATCCGTCCGTCGCTCAGCGCTCGTCTCGCCTAAGGTGGGAGCAAGCGAAGCGCAGCTGGATAGGGGGCCGCGGCGTGGCGGGCACCGCGGAGCGGGCACGGCCCCCTATCCAGCGGAGCGTTGCCCAGCCGGGGCACGAAGGTTTGAACAAGAAAGGAAACGCCATTGGCTAGCCAGGATTGGGTGGACAAGGACTTTTACAAGATCCTTGGTGTTGCCAAGGACGCTTCCGACGCCGACATCAAGAAGGCCTACCGGAAGCTTGCGCGGCAGCACCACCCTGACACTAACGCCGGTAACACTGCTTCCGAGAAGAAGTTCAAGGACATCTCGGAGGCCTATTCGGTGCTCTCGGATCCGGAGGAGCGCCAGCAGTATGACGCCATCCGGGCCATGGGCAGCGGGGCGCGTTTTGCCCCCGGCGGCGCCGCCGGCGGCAACGGCGGGTTCGAGGACATGTTCGGCGGCCTGTTCACCGGAAACACGGGACGCCACGCCGGCGGCTTCAACCCGTCCTCCGGCGGTATTCCGCCCGAATTCGCGGATCTGTTCGGCGGCTTCGGCGGGGCGCCCGGGTTCCAGCGCACGCCGCAAAAGGGGGCCGACCGTACCGCGTCCACCAGCATTTCGTTTGCCGGGTCCATCCGCGGCACCACCATCGGCCTGCGCGAGCCCAGCGGTGAAGTGATCGACGTCCGGGTTCCGGCCGGCATCAAGGACGGCCAAAAGGTCCGGGTGCGCGGCAAGGGCCAGCCGGGTGCCGCGGGCAACGGCGACCTGGTGGTGTCCGTCTCGGTGCAGCCCCATGCCTTCTACACGCGCGACGGCGACAACCTGCGCATCCACGTCCCGGTCACCTTCCCCGAGGCCGCCCTGGGAGCGGACATCGAAGTGCCCACCATCGACGGCGACAGGGTCAAGGTCCGGGTTCCGGCGGGCACGCCGTCCGGCCGTACCCTGCGGGTCAAGGGCAAGGGCGTGAAGACGTCCAAAGGCGCCGGCGACCTGCTGGTGACCATCGACGTCGCAGTTCCCAAGAATCTCAACAAGGACGCCGAAGCTGCGGTCAAGGCGTTCGCCGAGGCAACGTCGTCGGCGGACGTCCGCGAGGGCCTGGCAGCCAAGGCCCGGCTCTAGGGCGGAGGTGAGCCGTGGACATCAACGCCGACCAGCCGATCTTCGTGATCTCCGTGGCGGCCGAACTCGCGGACATGCACCCGCAGACCCTGCGGCAGTACGACCGGCTGGGCATCGTCAAGCCCAGCCGTGCCCCGGGGAAATCCCGGCGGTACTCCCAGCGCGACGTCAACATGCTGCGCGAGGTGCAGCGGCTGTCGCAGGAAGGGGTCTCGCTGGAGGGCATCAAGCGGATCCTGGAACTCGAAAACCAGGTGGCTGCCCTGCAAAGCCGGATTGCAGAGTTGACCGAGGAACTCGGGCGAAGGCCGAGGGCCGTGGATTCACGGATCTTCGCCGCCGGCACGGCAGGCGACGTGGTGAGCCTGGCCCGAGGACAGCGGCCCCGGCCACGGTCCCAGGCTGTCATGCTGTGGCGGCCCCGCGCCATTGGGAAGTAGCGCCATGAGGGAGTAATGGGACCCGGCAGCAGGTAGTGCTGCCGGCGCCCCCGGGCAAATATGAGTACCCGCTACTCGTGACCGAAAAAGCCCCTGGAACTTGAATGGAGCCATCGCCGGATCAGCGGCGGTGGTTCCACAAGTTCTGGGGGTTTTCCGTGTTTAAGGTTCTCAGCAGCAAGGCCCGGTCATGAGCCCGGGAATGGAGTCCGTGGCTGCCTTCAGCAGCTCCCTGCCCGGCCAGGTCCTGCTGGCCATCGGGCAGACCATCGTGGTGGTGTGCGTGTGTTTCGACATGGTGCGGGAACTGTCCGTGCCCAGGTCGCACCGCCGGTACGTGGCGAGCACCGTCTTCCGGACCCTCGCCATCCCGTCCATCATGGCCAACGCGATGACGGTCTTCATCGCCCTGGTGGTGTCGTCCTGGGTGGACGTGGTGATGGGCATGTTCGTGCTCGTTGCCATCGTCTTCCGCTTCCACCACAACCAGGACGAGGACAACTGGTGGAAGGGCAAAGGCAAGAAGCTCGCGCGCTGGGCCCGCCGGCAGTTCTCCGGCCGGACGTCCACCGTCCCGGCCCTGGGGTAGCCCTGCAAAGCCCCGGGAGCCCGGCGCTGGGGACCTGCGCGCCGGGCTCCCGCATCAAGTTCAGCCGTTGATGACCTGCGGTACGCCGAGGGCCTTAAGTCCTTCGACGCCGAACTCCACGCCGTAGCCGGACTGCTTGGCCCCGCCGAAGGGGATGCGCGGGTCGACGGCGCCGTGCCGGTTGATCCACACCGTGCCGGCCTGGATGCGGGCAGCGACCTCACGGGCAGCCTTCAGGTCCGCCGACCAGACGGAGGCGCCCAGGCCGACGTCAAGGCCGTTGGCCTTTTCCACCGCTTCATCGATGGTGCTGTAGCGGATGATGGGCAGGGCCGGACCGAACTGTTCCTCCGCGACCAGCGGGTTGTCGTTGTCGATGTCCGCCACCAGGGTGGTGGGGTAGAAGAAGCCGGGCTGGCTGGCGTCCGGGTTCCCGCCCAGCAGGACGCGTGCTCCGGAAGCCTTCGCTGCCTCCACGAGGTTCGCCACGACGTCGTACTGTGCCTTGTTCTGCAGCGGGCCCAGGACGTTGTTTTCATCCAGGCCGTTGCCCATCGGCATGGCCTTGGCGACAGCGGTGAGTTCCCCGCAGACGGCGTCGTAGATGCTGTCGTGGACGTAGAGGCGCTTGAGGGCGGCGCAGGTCTGGCCGGTGTTGAGGAACGCACCCCAGAAAACGTCCTGGGCGATGGCCTTGGGGTCGGCATCCGGCAGGACGATGCCGGCGTCGTTGCCGCCCAGTTCCAGGGTGAGCCGCTTGACGGTGTCCGCGGAGGACTTGATGATCGCGCGGCCGCCGGCGGTGGAGCCGGTGAACATGATCTTGCCGATCGCCGGGTGGTCGGTGAGGCGGGCGCCGACCTCGCGGCCGCAGGACACCACTGACAGGATGCCCTCCGGAAGTTCCTCGTTGAGGACCTTGACCAGGGCCAGGACGGACAGCGGGGTGTTGCCGGAGGGCTTGACCACCACGGCGTTGCCCATGCGCAGCGCGGGGGCCAACTGCCAGACGGCGATCATCATGGGCCAGTTCCACGGACCGATGGCGCCGACCACGCCGATGGGCCGGTAGTGCAGTTCGGCGCGGGTCTCGCCGTCGTCCACGATGGTTTCCGGCTCCAGCGGCAGGCCGGCCGTGGCACGCAGCCATGCCACGCAGGCGCCCACCTCAAACCGGGCGTTGGGGCCGTTGAGGGGTTTGCCCTGCTCGCGGGAGAGCAGCTGAGCGAGTTCCTCGGCGGAGCGTTCGACGGCGTCGGCTGCCTTCAGGAGCGCGGCGGAACGGGCGTCGTGGCCCAGGGCAGCCCAGGCCGGCTGCGCGGCAACGGCCGCCGCTACGGCTCGTTCCAGGTAATCGAGATCGTGGACCGGGGCCTCGCCCACGGCCCCGCCGGTGGCCGGGTCAAAGATGGTCCGTCCGGTGCCGGGGGCGGGGGCAATGGACGCGAGGAGCGCATCGTAGGTTTCCAAGGGGTACTCCACTTCGAGTAGGCAAGGACGCCAGCCGGTCGGCGTAGCGGGTTACTTCCCAGTCTGGGCGGGAGCGCGGTCCCCACTCTTGTCTTTGGGTGCAGGACCGTTGACGTTGAGGGAACGGCGTAAAAATTTCGGCCCCTTATTGTGAACTGGTCAGAATAAGCCCTAGAATCGGTTCAGGCCGGCGAAGCCCTCGAGAACCGCCGGGTAACTCCTCCCCGGAACCAGGCATACGACCCCGCCAAACCCCAGCAGCGGACAGCACCGCTCCTGTTGCGCCACGGTGCACAGGTGCTGGGTCTTGTGCGCCGTCGATGCCCCCGACCAGCAGGAGACATCATGACCTTGGAGTTCGAGCTCACCGAAGCGCCCGCAACAGCCGCCACCCACCACTCCCGAGGGGGCACCTACGTCACCCTGCCTCCCGGTTCGGAAGTGCCGCCGCAGCCGGAGGGCAGTTACGTCACGCTGCCGGCCGGCCCGGAGGTGCCGCCGCAGCCGAAGGGAAGCTATGTCTCACTGCCCGGAGCCGTTTCCGGACATGGCATCAGGCCGCAGGGCACCTACGTGACTCTTCCCGCCGCCGGCGGCGGGGGCGACCGGGACCAGCCGCGCCCTGCCGCCTGAGCAGCACTAGAAAGCACCTGCCTCCCCGTTTTACCAGGGGCGGCAGGTGCTTCTGCTGACTGCGCGCGTAATTGGCGCAGTGCCGTATTGGCCCGGTTTTGGGGATTATGTACCACGGGACCCGGGTGTTTCCCGGGTCCCGCTGCTCGAAACTGGGCCAGTTCGGCGAACCCGTCAGCCGGCGTAGGGGTCGGCGATGCCGATGTACTGGGTGGTGGTGTATTCGGCGATGCCTTCGGAGCCGCCTTCGCGGCCGAGGCCTGATTGTTTGACGCCGCCGAAGGGTGCTGCTGCGTTGGAGATGACGCCGGCGTTGAACCCGACCATGCCGAACTCGATCTGTTCCGCCACGCGCAGGAGGCGGTTGAAGTCGCGGCTGTAGAGGTAGGAGGCGAGCCCGTACTCGGAGGCGTTGGCGAGTTTGATGGCGTCTTCTTCGGTGCTGAAGGTGGTGACGGGGGCAACGGGGCCGAAGATTTCCTGGCCCAGGATCGCCGCGTCGTTGGGGACGTTGGCCAGGACGGTGGGCTGGTAGAAGTAGCCGGGCCCGTCCACCGGGGCGCCGCCGGTGACGGCGACGGCTCCGGCGTCAACAGCCGCTGATACCAGGGCGTGGACGTCGTCGCGGGCGCCGCCGTCAATTAGCGGGCCCACCTTGGTGTCCGGTTCGGTGCCCCGGCCAGTGGTGAGGGCGCCCATCGCTTTGGCGAACTTCTGGGTGAATTCCTGGGCGACGGTTTCGTGGACGAGGAACCGGTTGGCGGCGGTGCAGGCTTCGCCCATGTTCCGCATCTTCGCCGCCATGGCCCCTTCGACGGCGGCGTCCAGGTCGGCGTCCTCGAACACGATAAACGGGGCGTTCCCGCCGAGCTCCATCGAGGTCCGCAGGACGTTCTGCGCGGCGTTGGCCATCAGTCGTTTCCCGACCGGGGTGGAGCCGGTGAAGGAGACTTTCCGCAGCCGGGAGTCCTTGAGCAGCGGCCCGGAGATCCCGGACGCGGAGGAGGAGGCGACGACGTTCAGGACCCCGGCCGGGAGGCCGGCGTCGAGCATGGTCTGGGCGAAGTACTGTGCCGTGAGCGGTGTGAGCTTGGCGGGCTTGAGGACCATGGTGCAGCCGGCCGCGACGGCGGGGGCCACCTTACGGGTGGCCATGGCCAGCGGGAAGTTCCACGGGGTGATCAGCAGGCAGGGGCCGACGGGTTTGTGCTGGACGAGGATCCTGTTTTTGCCTTCGGGGGTGGTGAGGTAGCGGCCGTAGTCCCGGACGGTTTCCTCGGCGAACCAGCGCAGGAACTCGGCGCCGTAGGTGACTTCGCCGCGGGCTTCAGCCAGGGGTTTGCCCATCTCCAAAGTCATGAGCAGGGCGAAGTCCTCGGCGCGTTCGGTGACCAGCTCGAAGGCCCGGCGCAGGATCTCTGCGCGGGTCCGGGGTGCGGTGCGTGCCCAGGAGGCCTGGGCGGCGTCGGCCGCGTCCAGCGCGGCAATCGCATCCTGGCTGGTGGCGGAGGCGAGGGTGGCGAGCACTTCCCCGGTGGCGGGATCGTGCACATCAAACGTGCCGCCGTCGGACGCGTCCACCCACTGCCCGTTGACCAGCAGGCCGGTGGGCACGGATGCGAGGAGCGCGGCCTCACGCTCCGGTGAAACGGCCGCGGGTGAAAGGGCGGTGGGCAGCGCAGTAGTAACTGTCATCGAAGATGTCCTTAAAGTGGTCAGTAGCTGGCGCGGCTGTCGCTGCCGGCCTGGGGAATGTATGTCGCGGCGAGGGCTTCTGAGCCGCGTGCGAGGAGGGCGACGTCGGCGCCCACCAGGATGAACGCGGCGCCGTTGGCGAGGTAGTGCTGGGCTGTGTCGGGGTTGAAGGCGTTGACGCCGGCGGGCTTGCCGGCCGCTTTGGCGGCGGACAGGCAGTGTTTGACCGCGGCACGCACCTCGGGGTGTTCCTGCTGTCCCAGCAGGCCCATGGAGGCGGCGAGGTCGGAGGGGCCCATGAAGACGGCGTCCACGCCCTCCACCGCAAGGATGTCCTCCACCGCATCCACCGCGGCGGTGGATTCGATCTGGACGGTGACGCTGATGGTGTCGTTGGCGCGGGCCAGGTAGTCAGGGACCCGGTTCCAGCGGGCAGCCCGGGCCAGCGCCGAACCGACGCCCCGCACGCCTTCAGGCGGGTAGCAAGTGGCTGCCACCGCGGCTTCCGCCTCGGCTACGGAGTTGACCATGGGGATCAGCAGGTTCTGCACGCCAAGATCCAGGTACTGCTTGATCACCACAGTGTCATTAACCGGCGGCCGGACCATGGCGTGGACCGGGTAGCCATGGATGGCCTGGAGCTGGGCGAGGATGGATTCGAGCCCGTTGGGGCTGTGTTCGGCGTCCACCAGCAGCCAGTCCAGCCCCGCCCCCGCGCACAGTTCTGCGATCAGCGGGCTGCCGGAACAGACCCACATGCCCGCCAGCGGCCGGTCCGCCTCAGCCAGCGCGGACCGGAAGGTGTCCTCTATTCGAAGCGGCACGTGACACTCCCCAGGGGTCCGTAGTCGGCGTGGACGGTGTCGCCCTTGTACACCCACATGGGGCGGGTGAACGAGCCGGCCAGGATGATGTCCCCGGCCTTGAGCGAATCGCCGTGGGCCGCGATCTTGTTGGCCAGCCAGTGGACGCCGTTGGCCGGGTGGTCCAGGACGCCGGCGGCCACGCCGGTCTCCTCCACGGTCTGGTTCTTGTAAAGGATGGCGGAGACCCAGCGCAGGTCCACGGCGTCCGGCTTGACCGGGTTGCCGCCGATCACCATGGCACCCATCGCGGCGTTGTCCGAGATGGTGTCCACGATGGTCCGGCCCTCCATCTCAATCCTGGAATCAAGGATCTCGAGGGCCGGAACCACGTAGTCGGTGGCCTTCAGGACATCGAAGATGGTCACGCCCGGGCCCTTGAGCCCATCCTTGAGCACAAACGCGAGCTCCACCTCCACCCGGGGGTGGGTGTACTCTTCCCATTCCACCGAGCAGCCGGTGTCCAGGACCATGTCATCGAAGATGGCGCCGTAGTCCGGTTCGGTGATGCCCGTGGCGGCCTGCATGGCCTTGGACGTGAGGCCGATCTTGCGCCCCACCAGGGTCCGGCCGGCCTCCTCGTTGCGGCGGCGCCACAACTGCTGGACGGCGTAGGAGTCCTCCACGGTCATGTCCGGATAGCGGGCGGTCAGGCGGGGGACAGGGGTGCGGGTGCGGCCGGCTTCCACCAGCTCGTCCGCGATGGCCTCAATCGTCGTTGGCTCCAGCATTTGTTAGACCTGCACTCCCAGCTTGAATCCCGTCCGGTCGCCTTCCGGCGCGCCGTCCTTCCGGGTGTAGGAGAAGCCGTCGGCGCCCACCGTGACGGCCATTTCGGACTTTTCCTCGCGCTCGATCACGGGCTGCGGGTTGCCGTCCAGGTCCAGGACCAGGGAGGCCTCGGTGTACCAGGACGGGACCACCGGGTTGCCCCACCAGTCGCGGCGCTGGTTGTCGTGGACGTCCCAGGTGATGGTGGGGTTGTCGGGGTCGCCGGTGTAGTAGTCCTGGGTGTAGATCTCGATGCGGTGGCCGTCCGGGTCCAGGATGTAGAGGTAGAAGGCGTTGGACACGCCGTGCCGGCCGGGGCCGCGTTCGATCCGGTCGCTGATGCGCAGGGCGCCCATCTTGTCGCAGATCTGGATGATGTTGTGCTTCTCGTGCGTGGCGAACGCGACGTGGTGCATGCGCGGGCCGTTGCCGCCGGTCAGGGCGGTGTCGTGCACGGTCTGCTTGCGGTGCATCCAGGCGGCGTACGTGACGCCGTCGGCATCCTTGATGTCCTCGGAGACGCGGAAGCCCAGGTCCTCAAGGTACTTGCGGCCGCGCGGGACGTCCGGGGTGACCTGGTTGAAGTGGTCCAGGCGGACCAGTTCGCCGGCGGAGTAGAGGTCGTAGCGCTGGGTGAGGCGCTCCACGTGCTCCACGTCGTAGAAGAACTCGTAGGGGAAGCCCAGCGGGTCCTCCACGCGGACGGAGTCGCCGATGCCCTTGGTGAAGCCTTCCTTGCGGCGCTCCACCCGGCAGCCGAGCTCGCGGTAGTAGGCCTCGGCGGCGTCAACCTCCGCGGGGGACTTGACCCGGTAGGCGAAAGCGGCGACGGCGGCCACCGGGCCCTTGCGGAGCACGAGGTTGTGGTGGATGAACTCCTCCAGGGAGCGCAGGTAGATCGCGTTGTCGTCTTCCTCGGTGACGTGCAGTCCCAGGACGTCCACGTAGAACTCACGGGATTTGGCGAGGTCGGTGACCACGATTTCCATGTAGGCGCAGCGGACGATGTCCGGTGCCGGGACGGTGGGGGTGGGGACGAAGTTGGTCATTGGAGTCTCTCTTCTTTGAAAGGGGCTTGGAAGGTACGACGGCGGCCGGCTGGCTTAGGCGCCGAATTTGGGGGTGTGGACGGTACCGAGGGTGATGTGCACGGCCTGCTGGTCGGTGTAGAAGTCGATGGAGCGGTAGCCGCCCTCGTGGCCCAGGCCGGAAGCCTTGACGCCGCCGAACGGGGTGCGCAGGTCGCGGACGTTGTGGCTGTTCAGCCACACCATGCCGGCCTCGACGTTCTGCGAGAAGTTGTGGGCGCGGGTCAGGTTCTGGGTCCAGATGTAGGCGGCCAGGCCGTACTTGGTGTTGTTGGCCAGGGCGAGGGCCTCGTCGTCGTTCTCGAACGGGGTGATGGCCACGACGGGTCCGAAGATCTCCTCCTGGAAGATCCGGGCGTCGGGGGCGACGTCGGCGAACACCGTGGGTGCGATGTAGTTGCCTTCGGGCAGATGGCCGGGGCGGCCGCCGCCGGCCAGCAGCCGGCCTTCGGACTTGCCGATTTCCACGTAGGAGGCCACCTTTTCGTAGTGTTCCGGGTGGACCAGGGCGCCCACCTGGGTCTTGGGGTCGTGGGGATCGCCCACCACGATGTTCTTTGCCCGGGCGGCGTACTTTTCGCAGAATTCGTCGTAGATGGCGCGCTCCACCAGGATGCGGGAGCCGGCGGTGCAGCGTTCGCCGTTGAGGGAGAAGACGCCGAACAGGGCGGAGTCGATCGCGGCGTCCAGGTCCGCGTCGGCGAACACCACGCACGGGGACTTGCCGCCGAGTTCCATGGACAGGCCCTTGAGGTTGGCGGCTGCGTTGCGGAAGATCGTCTGGCCGGTGGTGGTCTCGCCGGTGAAGGAGATCAGCGGAACGTCCGGGTGCTTGACCAGCGCGTCGCCGGCTTCCTCACCCAGGCCGTTGACCAGGTTGAAGACGCCGTCGGGCAGGCCCGCGTCCTTGAAGATGGTGGCCCACAGCGAGGCGGACAGCGGGGTGAACTCGGCGGGCTTGAGGACCACGGTGTTGCCGGTGGCCAGCGCCGGGGCGAGCTTCCAGGACTCCAGCATGAACGGCGTGTTCCACGGCGTGATCAGGCCTGCCACGCCGATCGGCTTGCGGTTGACGTAGTTGATCTGCGAGCCGGGGACCTTCATGGCGTCATCGAACTGGGCCACGATCAGGTCCGCGAAGAAACGGAAGTTCTCGGCGGCGCGCAGGGCCTGGCCCTTGGCCTGGGTGATGGGCAGGCCGGTGTCGAAGGTCTCCAGTTCGGCCAGCCGTGCTTCCTGGGCTTCGACGGCGTCGGCGATCCGGTTCAGGACGCGGGCGCGCTCGCGGGGCTTCATCTTCGGCCACGGACCGTTGGTGAAGGCGTCGCGGGCGGCGGCGACGGCGAGGTCGATGTCCTCTTTCTGGCCGGCCGCGGCGGTGGCGTAGTTCCGGTTGGAGACCGGGTCCAGGACATCGAAGGTCTTGCCGCCCACGGAGTCGACGAACTGGCCGTTGATGTAGTGCTGGATGTGGGTGGGCAGGTCTTCGGGAATGTAGTGCTTGCTGGTTTCTACCGAGGTCGTCATCGTTGAAGTCCTAACTGGGTGGATGTCAGTGGGTCAGTGGTTGGTTTGGGCCAGGTACGCGTCCAGGGTGGCGGAACGGTGGAGCCTGGCGGCTTTTTCGATCTGTTCTGCGTCGGCTCCGGTTTCGATGAGCTTCAGCAGGTTTTCGTGTTCCTCCACGGAGTCACGGGCACGGCCGGGGACGAAGCGGAAGGTGGAGGACCGGAGCGAAGCGAGCCGGTTCCAGCCGCGGTGCACCAGGTCCAGGATGTGCGGGTTGGGGCAGTGTTCGAACAGGACGGAGTGGAAGTCCTGGTTGAGCTGGGTGAACCGGACCGGATCGAAGTGGTCCAGGCAGTCACGCATCTCCTGGTTCACGGCGCGGGCCCGGGCGATGGCGGCGGCGTCGATCAGCGGCGCGGACAGGGCGGTGGCGGCGCCTTCCACGATGCTCAGGGTCTGCATGGTGTAGAGGTATTCGGTGGGGTCGATCCCGGCGACGGTGGCGCCGACGTTGCGTTCGAACGTCACCAGGCCCTCGGCTTCGAGCCGGCGGATGGCTTCCCGGACCGGTACCACGCTGAAGCCCAGGTCCTTGGCGATGGAACCCAGCACCAGCCGGTAGCCGGGAGTGTAGGTGCCCTCCACGATCCGGCCCTTGACGGCCTGGTACGCCTGTTCCGACTTGCTGCCGGGGGTGGCGGCCGCCTCGGTAAGGGCTGTCTCAGTCATCGTTTTTTCCTGCCCAGTCCTTGTAGCGTTCCTGCCACTCGGTGTTCATCGGGTAGAGGCCGTCCACGCTGTTGCCCTGCTTGACCATCTCGAAGATGAACGCCTCCTCCTTTTCCTGCTGGATGCAGTCCTCCACCAGCTCTTCGGCGATGGCCGGCGGGATGACCAGGATGCCGTCCGAATCGGCCACGATGATGTCGCCGGGCTGTACCGTGGCACCACCGCAGGCGATGGTGATGTCGGTGTCCCACGGGATGTGGCGGCGGCCCAGCACCGCGGGGTGCGGGTTGGCGAAGTAGGTGGGCATCTCAAGGTCTGCCACGGCGGAGTAGTCGCGGACCCCGCCGTCGGTGATGATGGCGGCGGCGCCGCGGACCTGGGCGCGGAGGGCCAGGATGTCGCCCACGGTGCCGGTGCCCTTCTCGCCGCGGGCCTCCATGACCAGGATTTCACCTTCGTTGACGGAGTCGATGGCGCGCTTCTGGGCGTTGAAGCCGCCGCCGTGGGTCTTAAAGAGGTCTTCCCGGTTGGGGACATACCGCAGGGTGCGGGCCACGCCCACCACGCGCCGGTCCGGGCGGGTGGCCTGCAGCCCGTCAATGCTGACGTTGTTAAGGCCGCGCTTGCGCATCTGGGAAGACAGGGTGGCGGTGGCCACGGACTCAAGCTTGGCCTTCAACTCCGGGGACAGAACACCCGCAGGGGCCGCCAGGCCGGCAGCTTCCCGGGACCCGTACGCTTCCTCCCGCTGCAGGTCGTCAACCTTGGGCTGGGCACCAAAGTCCGCGAACGCCGTCGTGCCTTCCTCAACGGTGGTGACCAGCCGGCCCGTGGTGAGGGTGCCGTCAACGGTACCGACCTCGACTTCCAGCACGTCGCCCGGCTTTGCTACGGATGCCCCGGCGGGCGTGCCGGTGAGGATGATGTCCCCTTCTTCGAGGGTGAGCAGCTGGGACAGGTCCGCCACCAGGCGGGCGAACGGGAAGAGCAGGTCCGCGGTGGTGTCGTCCTGCACCAGGTCACCGTTGTGCCAGGTGCGGATCCGCAGCCGGGAAGGGTCGACGGCGTCTGCCGGAAGAAGTGCCGGGCCCACCGGCGTGAACCCGTCCCCGCCCTTGGACCTGAGGTTGGAGCCCTTGTCCGCCCAGCGCAGGTCATAGACGCCAAGGTCGTTGCTGGCGGTGACGGCGGCGACGTGGCTCCAGGCGTCCTCAATCGAAACGCGGCGGGCGGCCTTGCCGATCACCAGGGCGATCTCGCCCTCGTAGCCGAGCAGTTCACAGCCGGCCGGGCGCTCAACTGGGCTTCCCGTCAGTGCCAGCGAGCTGGAAGGCTTGAGGAAGTAGGACGGCTGCGCCGGGGTACGGCCGCGCTGGGCAGCCCGGCTGGGGTAGTTGATGTGCACCGCGATCACCTTGCGTGCTGCTGCCAGGGTGTCGCCGTTGACCTGCTCCAAAGCCTTCTCCTCATCAGGTACGAAATCGTATACGATCACTATTACCCATCCATCGACGTCCGTCAACCCTTGGATTTCCGCCTCTCCCCGGCCACCCGCCCGGAGTACTTGTCGCCTGGATCACAGGAGGCGTACAGTGGATGCCAAGACCTATGTTTCGATTATCGAATCGGATGTTCTGATATAGAACAACTAGTGATCGAGTTCCAGCCACGACGAAGTGAGGACATCCCGTGCAGTTCCACCACCACGGATACGTATCCGGCGACCCCCGTGTCCAGCCCGCGGCAGGCGTTGGCCTTGACCGCCCCGAAGAGCTTCCGGAGGAAGTGGACGTGCTCATCGTCGGCACCGGCCCCGCCGGAATGCTTGCCGCCGCGCAGCTCTCCATGTTCCCCAACATCACCACCCGGATCATCGAACGCCGCCCCGGCCGGCTCGCCATCGGGCAGGCCGACGGCATCCAGGCGCGCAGCGTGGAGACCTTCCAGGCCTTCGGTTTCGCCGAGCGCATCATCGCCGAGGCCTACCGGATCACCGAAATGGCCTTCTGGAAGCCGGACCCTGCCAACCACGCCAACATCATCCGGACTGCCCGCGCGGTAGATGACGAGATGGGGATCAGTGAATTCCCGCACCTCATCGTGAACCAGGCCCGCGTGCTGGACTACTTCGCTGAGTTCGCCGCAAATTCGCCCACCCGCCTCAAGCCCGATTACGGCTACGAATTCCAGGGTCTGACCGTTGCCCGGGAGGGCGACTACCCGGTCACCGTGACGCTCCGCCACACGGCCGGACCCAGCGAGGGCCAGGAGCGCACCGTCCGCGCCAAGTACGTGGTGGGTGCCGACGGCGCCCGCAGTAAGGTGCGCCAGGCCATCGGCTGCACGCTGGCGGGCGACCAGGCCAACCACGCCTGGGGCGTCATGGACGCGCTGGCGGTCACGGACTTCCCGGACATCCGGACCAAGTGCGCCATCCAGGGCGCCGAGGGCAGCATCCTGCTCATCCCGCGCGAAGGCGGCCACCTTTTCCGCATGTACGTGGACCTGGGCGAGGTCGATCCCGCCAGCCAGCACTCGGTGCGCAATACCAGCATCGAGGAGATCATCGCCAAGGCCAACGCGATCCTCCACCCCTACACCCTGGACGTCCGGAACATCGCCTGGCACAGCGTGTACGAGGTGGGCCACCGCCTCACGGACAGGTTCGACGACGTCCTGCCGGAGGAGCGCGGCACCCGGACTCCCCGGGTGTTCATCACCGGCGACGCCTGCCACACCCACAGCGCCAAGGCCGGCCAGGGCATGAACGTCTCCATGCAGGACGGCTTCAACATCGCCTGGAAGCTGGGCCACGTCCTCGAGGGCCGCAGCCCGGAAAGCCTGCTGACCACCTACTCCGAGGAACGCCAGGTGGTGGCCAAGAACCTGATCGACTTCGACAAGGAATGGTCCACCATGATGGCCAAGAAGCCAGAGGAGTTCGAGCACCCGTCCGACCTCGAGGACTTCTACGTGCAGACCGCGGAATTCCCTGCCGGCTTCATGACCCAGTACACGCCCTCCCTGATCGTTGGTCCGGCGGACCACCAGGACCTGGCCACCGGCTTCCCGGTGGGGAAGCGCTTCAAATCGGCGCCCGTGGTCCGCGTGGGCGATACCAACCCGATCCATCTTGGCCACCACGCCACCGCTGACGGGCGCTGGCGGATCTACGTGTTCGCCGATTCCGCCCTGCCCGGCACAGGCTCCGCCACGGACATGCTCGCCGAGTGGTTTGCCAATTCGCCCGAGTCTCCGCTGGCCGCCACCCCTGCCGGCGCCGACCCGGACGCGTGGTTCGACCTGAAGGTCATTTACCAGCAGCCGCACACCGCCGTCGATATCAGCTCGGTGCCGGCCGTCTTCAAACCGCTGGTGGGCCCGTTCAAGCTGACCGACTACGAAAAGGTCTACGCCACGGATCCCACGGCGGACATCTTCGACCTGCGCGGACTGGACCGCAACGGTGTGGTGGTGGTGGTCCGCCCGGACCAGTACGTTGCCAACGTCCTGCCGCTGACGGCAACCGCGGAACTCGGCGCGTTCTTTGCACCGGTACTGCAGGCCACGCCGGCCAAGCCGCGTCAGGCCGTGGCAGCCGCCGCCCGGTAGTCGGCCGCCGGATACACGCCAAGGATCCGCACCTCGGTGGTGAAGAAGTCCAGTTCCTCGAGGGCCAGTTTCAGCGGCAGGTCCCCGGGGTGGCCTTCAACGTCGGCCATGAACATGGTGGCGGCGAACTCATTGCCCACCATGTAGCTCTCCAGGCGGGTCATGTTCACGCCGTTGGTGGCGAAGCCGCCCAGTGCCTTGTACAGGGCGGAGGGCACGTTGCGGACGCGGAACACGAAGCTGGTGACTGCCGGTCCGGGAAGTTCATCCCGGGCCGGCAGTGCCGTTTCCCGGGCCAGGACCACAAAGCGGGTGGTGTTGGAGGGATCGTCCTCCACGCGCGAGGCCAGCACGTCCAAACCGTAGATCTGCGCGGCCAGCGGGGGAGCGAGGGAAAGCTTGCGGGGATTGTTCCACTCGGCCACCTCGCGGGCGGACCCTGCGGTGTCGCCGGCGATGACGGGCTTGAGGCCGTGCTCGCGGATCAGCTTCCGGCACTGGCCCAGTGCGTGGATGTGGCTGTGCACCTCGGTGGCGCCTTCGATGGTGCTGCCCGGGATACCCAGCAGGTCGAAATGGATGGGCAGGAAGTACTCGCCCACGATCTGCAGGTTGGACTGCGGCAGCAGGATGTGGATGTCCGCGACCCGGCCCGCGATGGAGTTCTCGATGGGGATCATGGCCAGGTCCGCCTCGCCGGTGGTCACCAGCTCAAAGGCGTCCTCGAAGCTGGCGCACGGCACACTTTCCATGTCCGGGAACATCTGCTGACACGCGATATTGGAGTTGGCGCCGGGCTCACCCTGGTACGCAATCTTGGAGGCCATGATCCGTATGGTTTCACGCCCCGGTGCCAGGTCCCAATCGCCGGCTCCCGATTACCGCGGAGTGACGCGCAGCCAGAGGTATTGCCGGGGGAGGAGCGTCACGCCGTCGTCCAGCGTCAGGGTTGCCTCGGAGAGAAGGTCGACGGCGGCAGGAGCGAAACCGCCGAAGGTTTCCGCCGGCAGGGCCTGGGCGGAGTCGCTAAAGTTCGCCAGCGCCAGGATGGTGCTGCCGCCCTCCACCTCGCCCGGCCGCTGGTACGCGAGCACCGACCGGTTGTGGGTGGCGAAATCGACCAGCGTGGTGCCTGCCAGTTCGGGGGTGCCGCTGCGGACCTCGATCATCCGCTTCAGTCCTGCGTAGACAGCGCCCCCGGGCGTGGAAGGGTCTTCCCGCCGGGCGTACTGGTCAGCGGGGAAGTGGGGGCGGTGCACCCAGCGGCTGTCCTCTTCATGGCCCGGCTCGGAGGCGTACCCGTAGTCGTTAACCTGCCCCACCTCGTCGCCCAGGTACAGCAGCGGGATGCCGCCGGTGCTGAACGGCACCGAGTGGGCCAGGAGGATCCGTTCCACCGCCTCGGCCGGGTTGACCTCCATGCCGCACAGGGACGCCGTCGTGCCGGAAATCCGGCAGTCCCCGGTCTTTGGGTTGTCCTGGAAGGGGACGCCGCGCGCAAAGCTGCCGGGGAACCGGTTGACGTAGAAGGAGTTCAGGAAGCGTCGGTGGTCGAAGCCGTTGATGCCCAGCTCCGCCGCGTCCTCGTCCGCGAAGGTCCAGCCGATGTCGTCGTGGCTGCGGACGTAGTTCACCCAGGCGGTACCGTCCGGGATGTTGTGCCGCCGTTCCAGTGCCTGGGCCAGGAGCGAAGTGTCCCGGGTGGCCAGGGACTCCCAGATGAGTGCCATCTGCAGCGGGTTGTAGGAAAGCTGGCACTCCTTGGGGTCGATGTAGAGCGCCACCTCGTCCGGGTGCACGATGGCCTCGGACTTGAACAGCAGCGACGGCGCTGCCAGCCGGCACACGGCGTTGAAGGCCCGCAGCAGGGTGTGCGCCTGGGGCAGGTTCTCGCAGGGGGTGCCCAGCTGCTTCCAGATGAAGGCCACGGCATCCATGCGGAGGATGTCCACGCCCTGGTTGGCCAGGAACAGCATTTCTCCTGCCATGGCCCGGAACACGTCCGGGTTGGAGTAGTTCAGGTCCCACTGGTAGGTGTGGAACGTAGCCCAGACCCACCGGCCGTCCTCCATCTGGATGAAGGACCCGGAATGGTTCTCGGGGAAGATCTCGCGCACGTTGGCCTCGAACGCGTCGGGCATGGTGCGGTCCGGGAAGATCCAGTAGTAGTCGCTGTACTCCGGGTCTCCGGCTGCCGCCTTGCGGGCCCACTCGTGTTCATCGGAGGTGTGGTTGAAGATGAAGTCCACCACCAGGCTGATCCCGTTGGCCTTCAGTTCGGCGGCGAGGCTGCGCAGTTGCTCCATGGAGCCCAGTTTCGGGTTGACCTGGCGGTAGCTGGAGACCGCGTAACCGCCGTCCGAGTGGGGCTCGGGCGCCAAAAACAGGGGCATGAGGTGCAGGTAGGTCAGGCCCAGCTCCTTGAAATAGGGAATGCGGGCCCGCACCCCCTCCAGGCTCTCGGCATAGCGGTCCACATAGCAGACGCCGCCGAGCATGCGGTTGGACTGGAACCAGTCAGGGTTACCTTCCCGTTCCGCGTCGAGGGCCTTCAAATCCTGGGGGCGCTCCTGCCAGGACCGTGCGCTCTGGACCACCAGGGCGGAGAGCTGGTCCAGCCAGTCCCGGCGTGCGCCGTACAGGGAGTGGAACAGGCTGCGGAGGGTGGGGAAGTGCTCTTCGAGGCGCCGGTCAAAGTCCGCGTCCGGACGCAGGCCGAGTTCGCGTTCCCGTACTACAGCGGACAGCACATGCCGGCGCGCCTCTTCGTCTTCGTTAACCGTTCCCTGCATGCAACAGCCCCTTCCGCCCACCGCGGGCGCATCCTGCGGTATCTGTACCGAAGTATTCCACGTCACTTTCGCTGCCTGCGGCCGTGATCATACCGCCGGCGTGCAGGGCGGCGCCTACGGCGCCTGCAGCGTTCTCCAGGCGTGCAGGAATGATCGGGGTCCGCAGTGCAAGGCGCGGGAGGTACTCGTCGCTGCACGCTGAAATTCCGCCGCCGATGATGATCAGATCGGGCGAGAAGAGAAACTCCACATGGGCCAGGTACCGTTGCAGCCTGCCGGCATACGCCTGCCAGCTGAGGCCTTCAGTTTCGCGGGCCACGGCCGATGTCCCGGACTCCGCCTTGCGGCCCTCGATCTCCAAGTGGCCCAACTCGATGTTGGGCACCAGCCTGCCGTCAACGATGAGCGCCGATCCGATACCCGTCCCCAGGGTCAGGACCAGGACGACGCCGTGCTTACCTCTGCCCGCGCCATACCGGGCTTCTGCGATGCCGGCTGCGTCGGCGTCGTTCACCAGGCAAACGGGCCTGCCGAGCCGGGACTGCAGATGAGACTGGACATCCAACCCGATCCAGCCGCCGTCCATGTTCGCCGCGGACCGGGCCACTCCCCGCTGGATTATCGAGGGAACGGCGACGCCGACAGCGCGGCCGCGCTGCTCCGGGCTGTCGCCCTCGAGTTCGCGGATGAGATGCTCCAGCGTTTCCGCAACATCATCAACCCTGCCGGTGGCGTCGGGAGGCGCCGGACCCCACCGGCAGGCCTGCCATCGCCCAGGTCGATGGCGGCCCCTTTGATCCACGTTCCGCCGACGTCGATTCCGATCAGGACATCCGGGCCACCCGGAGCGTCGACGACGGCCGCGGGGGACGGGACGCCCAGTTCCATGACTGCCTGTCCACGTGGCTGGGTCACTTGACTGCGCCCTGGGTGAGGCCGGACATGACCCAGCGTTGGGTCAACAGGTAGACAATGATCGCCGGTGCCATGGCCATCAGGTAGGAGGCGAAAGCCACGTTGTAGCTGTTGCTGAACTGCGTCTGGAAGATCTTCTGCAGCACGGGAATGGTCTGGAGTTCAGGATCGGAAATGATCAGTGACGGCATCATGAAGTCGTTCCAGGATCCGATGAAGGCGAAAATGCCCACGGTGGCGCTCATGGGTCCGAGCAGGGGGAAGATGAGCCGCCAGAACACCTGCCAGGTGCCGGCCCCGTCCATCCGCATGCTTTCCTCCAACTCCAGCGGGATCGAGCGCAGGAAAGCGGTGAAGAGCATCGTGTTGAACGCCAGGGCAAAGACGATGTGCAGGATTGCGACGCCGAGGGGATTGTCCAGTCCGACGAGGCCGGTGAGTTGGATCTGCGGCAGCGCCACCACGGGGAACGGAATGAACATGGCCGCGAGCAGGTAGAAAAAGGACCAGCGGAAGAGGCGCCGGTCCCAGTTGCGGACGATTGCGTAGGCCGCCAGCGCCGAAACGACGATCTCGCCGATGACTGCGGTCACGGACACAAACACCGAGATCGCGAACCCGCGGGGAAAGTTCGTGAGCGTCCAGGCCTGGGCGAAACTGTCGAGGGTCAGTGGACCGGGCAGCGAAAAGGCATTGCCGTCCACAGCCTGGCCGGTGGTCTTGAACGCCATGCTGATGGTGACGTACAGGGGAACCAGCACCGCAAGGGTGCAGACGATGAGGATGACGGTGGCGGGCCAATTGGTGCGCTCCCGGCCGGTACGGGGCCGGCGCTGGCCTGAGGTGGTTGATCCTGGGGTCACTGGTTCTGCGGGGACGGTGCGGGTCGCCGTGCTCATGCTGCGATCCCTCCTTTGCCACGGGTGAAGCGGAGTTGGATGAGCGCGATGGCCACGCTGATGAGGAAGAAGATCACGGCATTGGCCATCTGGTAGGCGTAATCGCCGCCTTCGAAGCCACGGAAGATCGCCATCGCGACGCTGCGGGTCGCCACCCCGGGGCCGCCGTCCGTCAGGCCGACGATGATGTCATAGGCGTTGAGGTAGTTCTTGAAGCCGAGCACCGTATTGATCACGGCGTACCCGGCAACGAGCGGCAGGGTGATGTGGCGCAGGTTGTGCCAGGGGGATGCGCCGTCGATGGAGCTCGCCTCATAGACCTCCGGCGGGACCGTCAGGAGCCCGGCGATGTAGATCAGCATGGCGCTCGGGACGGACTGCCACGCGGTGACGAACACGATGCCCAGCCAGGCCAGGTCCGGGTTGGCGAGGATGCTCGAAGCAAGGGGTTCGATCCCCAGGCCCTTGCCCAGCAGGGGCAGCGAATTCGAGAAAAGGTACTGGAAGACGAAGGCGATGACGATGCCGGAGATCACCATCGGGATCACGAACACCGTGCGGAGGGCGGTGCGGAAGCGGACACGTGCCGTCAGTCCCAGGGCCAGGAGGAAGGCCAGGACATTCACGACGATGACTGTCACCAGCGAAAAGGCGAGCGTGAATCCGTAGGCACCGAGGATTCCTTCGTCGCGGAAGACTGCGATGAAGTTCCGGACGCCGATGAAACCGAAGTCACCGAAGCCAACGGAGTTCGTGAAGCTGTAGATGAATCCGAGCACAGCGGGGAGCGTGACGGCGAGGGTGAAGATCAGCAGGGAAGGGAAGAGGAACAAGTAGTAGAGCGGGTCGACCCGGCTCTTGCGCATGCTGGCCGCCTTCATCCCTGCCGGGTCCGTCACCACCGCCCGGGTGGCGGGTTTCGTCATTGATGACATGGGTGAATCCTCGTTTCGTGCATCGGATAGGGAATTGTGATTACGCCCGGAACGCCAGGCTGGCCCAGTCAGCGTCCATCCGACGCAGGGTGCTCTCGGGATCGGCGCCACCGATGATCGATTGGATGTAGTTGGCGGCGGGAATGGTGTTCGGGATGAACTGTGAGGCGCCCATGTAGAACCGGCCCTCGTCGTAGTACTTCTGCATCTCGACAATCCGGGGGTCCGCGACCGGCGGCGCGTCCTTGGCCGTGCCAAACCCCAGGAATTTGGCGTTGTACGGGTCCTGGATTTCCGGCTGCAGAAGGTATTGAAGGAAGGCACGTGCGCCCTCCTGTCCGTTCGCGGCTTCCGGAACCCAGAGCGAGAGGTCGATGTTCACGCGCACCTTGAGGTCGGCGGGGTCATCGGTCATGGGCAGCGGGAACGTGCCGAGGTCTACGTCCGTGCCGGCCTTTTCGATTTCCCCGAAGGCCCATGGCCCCTGGAAATACATTGCGGCCTGGCCCTGTGCCATGGCGGTGTTTCCATCCCCGTAGCCGCGGCTGGACGCATCGGGATTGACGTAGCCGGTCAGCTGGACCATGCGCCGCACCGGTTCCAGCAGCGTCTTCTGGAAAGACACCTCGGAACCCGGGCCGACGTTTTCGCCGGTTCCGTGCATCTTCTGATAAAAGGCCCGGACGTCCACCATGCCGCCGACCGTGTAGTCGAACATGCCCTGCGCCACGGTCCAAGGGTCCCGGAATGTGCCGTAGATGGGGGTTATGCCAGCCGCCTTGAGCCGTTCACACACCTCGATCAGTTCGTTCCACGTGGTTGGGACGGCCAGGCCGTGCTCTTCGAAAATGCGGCGGTTGTAGATCACGGACGCGGCCATGACCGAGTAGGGGATGACGCTGGTCCGGCCTGCGTAGGTGGGATACCAATTGGTGAGGTCGAGTACGTCGTCCCGGATGGAATCCGCTTCGGGGAGATCGGAAAGGTCCGAAAGGGCGCCGCGCTCCATGAACCGGGCCATCTCCAGGTTGTAGTTGAGGCAGCCCAGGTCCGGGGGACTGCTGCGGACGAAACTGGCGGAAAGGTTCGTTGCCATATCGTGCAGGACGCGGAACCGGTCCTGCGATGCCGTGAACTTCGCTGCCAGGTCGCGGAAGTACGGGACTGCTTCCGGTTTCGACTGGTGGAACGTAATGGTTGGCCTGGATTCAGCCGTGGCGCATCCGGCCAAGCCTAAAGCCGTAAGCGCACCTCCGGCCGCGGCAAGGAAAGTACGTCGGGAGAGTGGCGTCCCGACGGACGGCAAAGGTGGCAACATCGGCTCCTGAAGCTCTCGAACTAGATTTATTTGGATCTTATATTTAGGACCTAAATGAGGATGCCCGAGGATGGGGATATCGTCAAGAGATGAAGGAAGCCACCGCAAGTTCGACCCAGCTGCTGCGGCAAATAAACTCAGATGCACTGTTGCGTTACGCCCTCCAGGAGGAAATCTTCACCGCAGGGTCGGCCATGGACGCAACCGGGCTGACCCGCGCCACCGTGCTCGGCGTCTGCGACGGCCTGGTCGACGCGGGCTGGCTGGAGGAAGTGACCGACGGAGACAATGCCGCACGGACGAACAAGGGGCGCCCGGCCCGCCGCTACCAGCTGCGTGAGGAAGCGGGTGTGGTGGTCGGGCTGGACGCCGGCGAAAGCCACCTCACCGCCATGGTGGCCGACCTTCGCGGCCGTGAGCTTGGCAAGCGGCGTCTCGGCATTGACTCGCACGTGCTGGGCAGGGCCGGCCGCGGGGTGCGCGCGCAGGAGCTGGTCAGCCGGGCACTCGAGGATGCCGGCTGCGACGCCGGCGACGTCCTGGTCACGGTGGTTGGCGTTCCCGCGCCGGTGGATGTGGATGGGATGTCCCCTGGCGGAGGGGAATTCTGGACTTTGATGAACTCCGGGTTCGCCCCGCTCCTTCCCGGCAGGGTTGTTGTCGAAAATGACGCGAACCTCGCCGCAATTGCCGAGCAGGCGCAGGAGCCGTCGGCCAACGTGGCCACCTTGCTGTCCGGGGAGCGGTTTGGTGCCGGCCTGATCGTGGATGGTCGACTGATGCGGGGAAGCCGGGGTGGCGCCGGTGAGATGCGGTTCCTGGGTGCCGTGGATAACAAGCTCGTACCCGATGAGGGGGGCTCGGACGGGTTGGGGGCCCTTGCGCGGAAATGGGCGCGTGCCCGGATCCATGCCTACGACGGACCCACCGTTTTGCGGCAGGTGCCGGAAGCTGGCATCAAGGCGGAGGACGTCTTCGACGCGGCCCGCAGGGGAGACCCGTTTGCCATGGATATCATCGCCAGGCTGGGTGAACGGCTCGCACGGATCGCGGTGGTGCTTTCCAGTCTTCTCGACATCGAGCGCGTCGTCATAGCAGGCGGAATAGCACGTGCCATCGAGCCGGTCCTGGAACACGCGCGCAGCCTGCTGCCCACGGACTCCGGCCTTCCGGTTCCGGCCCTCGTGGCGAGCCGCCTCGGGGCAGAAGCTGTGGTCCGGGGTGCTGTGGAGTCCGCCCTGGCGCGGATCAGGCAGGAACCAACGTCCTTCCATCCCAGGGCTGCGCGCTCCTGACGGGGCGCCCTGGGGGTATCGTGACGGGGCTGCGGCCTACAGGACGCTTCGGATGGCCTGCTCGAAACTGGTCACGTGCTCCAGGGCGAGCTTGCCTGCCCGTTCGGAATCGCCGTCGGCCACTGCCTCCAGCAGCTCCACGTGCTCGGAGATATGCTCCGCGACGGAGGGCACCTTTTCAAGCACCATGCACCAGATGCGGGTGGCCAGGTTGTCATAGCGGATCAGCACGTCTTCGAGGTGCGTGTTGGCCGCCGCCTTGTAGATCAGCCGGTGCACATTGATGTCATAGCGCATGAGGTCGTAGGGGTCGCCGTCCGGGTCCATTGCGGCGATCGCCTTGGCGGTTTCCCGGATCTCCGCCCGGATCGCCGGGGTGGCCAGCTTCGCGGCGCGGCGGGCGGCCAGGGGTTCCAGCGATTCGCGGAGTTCGGAGACATCAGCAAGCTCGGTGATGTCGACGACGGTGGCGAACGTCCCGCGGCGCGGGTAGGACACCACCAGGTGGTCGCTTTCCAGGCGCTTGAGGGCCTCCCGGACCGGCGTGCGGCCGATGCCCAGTTCGGCGGCGAGCTTGCCGTCATTGATGGCCTCGCCCGGCCGGATGTCCAGCATGATGAGGCGGTCCCGAAGGTGCCGGTAGGCCTGCTCGGCGAGCGAGAGGTCCCCGTCCCCGGCGAGGTGGTTCTCCAGTGTGACGCTCATTTCGAGCCTTCCCGAGGTAGCTATTGACTGCTTAGTGATCTGCAACATACTATTACGTCAGTTCTAATATATCAGTTACAGATCAGTTATGGATCAGTAACTCCGAAAGGGCCTAGAAGGAGAACCATGCAGGACGTACTGAACGCCTCGCTCGCCACGGTGGACGCCGACGTCGCCGCCGCCGTTGCACAGGAACTGCACCGCCAGCAGTCCACGCTGGAAATGATTGCCTCGGAGAACTTCGCTCCGTCCGCAGTGATGGAGGCCCAGGGATCGGTCCTCACCAACAAGTACGCCGAGGGCTACCCGGGCAAGCGCTACTACGGTGGCTGCGAACACGTGGACGTTATCGAGCAGCTGGCCATCGACCGCGTGAAGGCCCTCTTTGGCGCCGAATTTGCCAACGTCCAGCCGCACTCAGGCGCGCAGGCCAACGCCGCCGCCATGTTCGCCCTGCTGAACCCGGGCGACACCATCCTCGGCCTGTCCCTGGCCCACGGCGGACACCTCACCCACGGCATGAAGATCAACTTCTCCGGCAAGCTGTACAACGTGGTGCCCTACCACGTCCGCGAAGAAGACCTCCGCATCGATATGGCAGAGGTGGAGGCCCTGGCCCTCGAGCACAAGCCCAAGCTGATCGTGGCCGGCTGGTCCGCCTACTCCCGGCAGCTGGACTTCGCGGAATTCCGCCGCATCGCGGACCTCGTGGGCGCCTACCTGATGGTGGACATGGCCCACTTCGCCGGCCTGGTGGCCGCAGGGCTGCACCCCAACCCCGTCCCCTACGCGGACGTGGTCACCACCACCACCCACAAGACCCTGGGCGGCCCCCGCGGCGGCGTGATCCTGGCCAAGGAAGAGTACGCCAAGAAGATCAACAGCGCCGTCTTCCCCGGCCAGCAGGGCGGACCGCTGGAACACGTGGTCGCCGCCAAGGCCGTGGCCTTCAAGCTGGCCGCAGCCCCCGAATTCAAGGAACGCCAGGAACGCGTGCTGCAGGGCGCCAAGCTGCTGGCCGAACGCCTGCTGCAGGATGATGTTGCAGCCGCCGGCATCTCCGTGGTCAACGGCGGCACCGACGTGCACCTGGTCCTGGTGGACCTGCGCCACTCCGAACTCGACGGCCAGCAGGGCGAGGACGCCCTCCACAAGATCGGCATCACCGTCAACCGCAACGCCGTCCCGTTCGATCCCCGCCCGCCGATGGTCTCCTCCGGACTCCGGATCGGCACCCCCGCCCTCGCCGCCCGCGGCTTCGGCGCCGCCGAATTCACCGAGGTTGCCGACATCATCGCCACGGCGCTGATCGCCTCCGCCGGGAGCGGCACCCTGCCCGGGGACACCGCCGTCGAACTCCGCGAACGCGTGACGGCCCTGGCCGAAAAATTCCCCCTCTACCCGCACCTCAACGACGACGCCACCCTGGCCGGTGCTGAGGCAGACCTGATTGGAGCCGCCAAGTGAGCACCCATCACCTTCCGGAGCACCCGGACTTCCTCTGGCGCAACCCGGAGCCCAAGTCCTCCTACGACGCCGTCATCGTCGGCGGCGGCGGCCACGGCCTGGCCACCGCCTACTTCCTGGCCAAGAACCACGGCATGACCAACATCGCCGTCCTGGAAAAGGGCTGGCTGGCCGGCGGAAACATGGCCCGGAACACCACCATCATCCGCTCCAACTACCTCTGGGACGAGAGCGCCGCCATCTACGAGCACGCCCTCAAGCTGTGGGAGATCCTGCCCGAGGAACTCGAATACGACTTCCTCTTCAGCCAGCGCGGCGTGATGAACCTGGCCCACACCCTCGGTGACGTGCGGGAGAGCATCCGCCGCGTGGGGGCCAACAAGCTCAACGGCGTGGACGCCGAATGGCTGGACCCGCAGCAGGTCAAGGAACTCTGCCCCATCCTGAACATCCGCGACAACATCCGCTACCCCGTCATGGGCGCCACCTACCAGCCGCGCGCAGGCATCGCCAAGCACGACCACGTTGCCTGGGCCTTCGCCCGCAAGTGCGACGAGATGGGCGTGGACATCATCCAGAACTGCGAAGTGACCGGCTTCCTCAAGGACGGCGACCGCGTGGTGGGCGTCAAGACCAACCGCGGCACCATCAACACCGAAAAAGTGGGCCTGTGCGCCGCCGGCCACAGCTCGGTCCTGGCCGGGATGGCAGGCTTCGAGCTGCCCATCCAGTCCCACCCGCTGCAGGCACTGGTGTCCGAACTGCACGAACCGGTCCACCCCACGGTGGTCATGTCCAACCACGTCCACGTCTACGTCTCGCAGGCGCACAAGGGCGAGCTTGTCATGGGCGCCGGCGTCGACGCCTACAACGGCTACGGCCAGCGCGGCTCCTTCCACGTGATCGAGCAGCAGATGGCGGCCGCCGTCGAGCTCTTCCCCATCTTCGCCCGGGCCCACGTGCTCCGGACCTGGGGCGGCATCGTGGACACCACCATGGACGCGTCCCCGATCGTGGGCCTGACACCGGTGGAGAACATGTTCGTGAACTGCGGCTGGGGGACCGGCGGGTTCAAGGGAACCCCCGCCGCAGGCATGACCTTCGCGCACACCATCGCCAC
>NZ_JWTB01000024.1 GCF_000813845.1 Pseudarthrobacter phenanthrenivorans | reverse complement strand
AGGACGCGCACAAAGGGCCTTCCTGGAGGAAATGGTGGATGCACCCCGCCGCAACGTGGCTGCTCCAGGGCACAGCCACCCATTATAAGGAAACAGCCACCCATTATAAGGAAACAGGGGATGCCGGTCCGGCAGACGACAGCCTGATCCGGCGACACGCCCCCGAAAGCCTGCCCAAGCGCCGGGCATCCTGCGTATAGTCGAGGGGCCGGGGCCCTACCTTCCCCAAACGAAAACCCGTGCACCGGCTGCAGAACTGGGCTGCATCTGAAGGATCAGCCGTGCCTGCAGGGTACTTAGGGCCATGATCCGATTCGAAAATGTCACCAAGGTATACGACCAGAAAGCCCGTCCGGCACTGGACTCGGTCAACCTTGAGATTGACCGCGGCGAATTCGCCTTCCTTGTCGGCGCGTCAGGTTCCGGGAAGTCCACCTTCCTCCGGCTGGTACTGAAGGAGGACCGTGCCACGTCCGGCGCGGTCTATGTCGCCGGCCAGAACGTTGCCAAAATTTCCAGCTGGCGGGTCCCGCGCCTCCGCCGGGGCATCGGCGTCGTCTTCCAGGACTTCCGGCTCCTGCCCCAAAAGAACGTTTTCGCGAACGTCGCATTCGCCATGCAGGTGATCGGCAAGAGCCGCAGCGTCATCCGCGACACCGTCCCCGAGGTCCTCAAGACGGTAGGCCTCGAAGGCAAGGAACACCGCATGCCGCACGAGCTTTCCGGCGGCGAGCAGCAGCGCGTTGCCATCGCACGCGCCGTGGTCAACCGGCCCGGAATCCTCCTCGCGGACGAACCCACCGGAAACCTTGACCCCACCACCTCCATGGGCATCATGGGCGTGCTGGACAAGATCAACCAGAACGGCACCACCGTGGTCATGGCCACGCACGATGACGACATCGTCAACGAGATGCGCAAGCGGGTGGTGGAGCTGAAGAACGGCGTGGTGATCCGCGACGAAGCGAGGGCACTGTACACCTCGATGATTCCCGTCGTCGGACAGTCCAGGCGCCTTAAGGACGCCAGCGGCAGGGAAACGCCCGACGACGGCGTACCCGGCAACGGTGCCGAAGGCGAGGCCCAGCGGTGAGGCTCGCATTCATTCTTTCCGAGATCGGCAGCGGCCTGCGCCGCAACCTTTCCATGGTGGTGTCGGTCATCCTGGTGACCTTCGTGTCCCTGACGTTCGTGGGCGCGGCCGGCATGCTGCAGATGCAGATCAACCAGATGAAGGGCTACTGGTACGACAAGGTCCAGGTGGCCATCTTCCTCTGCAGTGAAGGTTCGACGGCGCCGGGGTGCGCGTCGGGGCCCGTCACCCCGGAGCAGCAGCAGGGCCTGAACGCCCTGCTTGAATCCCCGGCGGTGGCGCAATACATCAACGACTTCCAGTTCGAGTCAAAGGACGAGGCCTACAAGCACTTCAAGGACCAGTTCTCCAACTCGCCGATTGTCGATTCGGTGACTCCGGACCAGCTGCCGGCGTCCTTCCGGATCAACATGAAGGACCCTGAAAAGTACCAGATCATCAGCGAGACGTTCTCCTCCCAGCCGGGAGTGGAAACGGTCATCGACCAGCGCCAGCTGCTCGAACGCCTCTTCTCGGTGATGAACGGGGCCTCCCTGGTGGCCGTAGGCATCGCAGGCGTGATGATCGTCTGCGCCATCCTGCTGATCGCCACCACCATCCGGCTCTCGGCCTTCAGCAGGCGCAGGGAAACGGGCATCATGCGGCTCGTCGGTGCGTCCAAAACGGTGATCCAGCTGCCGTTCATCCTGGAAGGCGTCATCGCTGCAGTCATCGGGGCCGCCCTGGCTTCGGGCACGCTCTGGGCAGTGGCGCAGTTCTTCCTGGGCGACTACATGTCCCGGCAGTACCCGGATACTGCCTTCATCTCCTCCGGCCAGACCCTGATCCTGGCCCCGGCGCTGCTGATCCTCGGCGGATCCTTGGCAGGAATTTCGTCTCTCTTGACCTTACGTAGATATTTGCGCGTTTAGGCTGTGCACACCGACCAAGGAATGCCCATGAACCTAACTGATCAAGCCTTGTCCCGCCCCCGGCACCGCCGCGGGCGGACCGCTGCACGCCGTTTGGGGATCGTCAGCGGTGTGCTCACCGTCATCCTTTCCGCCGGCCTGTCCTTCGCCACACCCGTCGCCTTCGCGGACGACCTCGAAGACCGCAAAGCAGCGCTCGAGGCCGAAGCAGCCCGCGTCCAGGCGTCCCTGGAGTTTGTCGATTCCCGGATCGCAAAGGCCGCGAGCGACCTGGTAATTTACCAGGGCCAGCTGCCGGGTGCCCAGCAGGCACTGCTCGAGGCGCAGGGACGGGTGGCCGGCGCCGTCAAGGAAGTCGAAGCACTGTCCGCACGCGTGGACATGGCCCAGCAGAACAAGGCCAAAATCACCCAGCAACTGGAAACCGACAAGCAGAAGATCGCCGACACCAAGAAACTGATCGGGCAGATCGCCACCCAGGCCTACAAGTCCGGCGGCGTCCCCTCCAACCTGTCGCTCTTCTTCGGTTCCAACAGCGGCAGCAGCCTGACCGAAACCATGGACCTGGCCGACCAGGCGATGCGCAGCCAGAACGCGGCCATGGACAAGCTGAGCCAGCAGAACGCCACGAACGTCAACTCCGAAGCCCGCCTCCAGGCTGTGGAAGCAGAGATCAAGGATCTCAAAGCCAAAGCGGACGCGGCCCTGGAACGGGAAAAGGCTGCCCGTGACGAAGCCGCAGCCAAGAAGGCCCAGGTGGACCAGCTGATCGCGGACACCACCCGGCTCGATGCCGAACTCCAGGCGGCCAAACCAGGGATCCAGGCCCAGCTCGCCGGAGTCCAGGCCAACCAGAACCAGGTGGCGAACGAGATCGCCGAACGTGACCGCAGGGCCCGCGAGGCCTGGGAAGCGGAACAGCGCCGGAAGGCCGAAGCGGCCGCCGCTGCTGCCGCCGCCGCTGCCGCGGCAGCGAACCGCCCCGCCCCTCCTGTCCAGCCGTACGTGCCGCCCGCCGCAGGGTCGCCGTCGGCCTTTGGCCTCCGCCACCCCTTCGACGGCAGCATCCCCATCACCTCCGGCTTCGGCTACCGCACCACCCCGCCGGGTACCATCGACTTCTACGGCACGGGCGGCTACATGCACACCGGCATCGACTTCGGCGCCGCCTGCGGCACCCCCGTCTATGCGGCGGCAGCCGGCGAGGTCTTCAGTTCCGGCTGGAATTCCGCCGACGGCGGCGGCTGGCGCGTCAAGATTGATCACGGCGTGGTGCAGGGCAATACGCTGACCACCATCTACTACCACAACTCCAGCATCGTGGTCTCGAACGGCCAACATGTCTCGCAGGGACAGCTGATCGCCTACTCGGGCAGCACCGGCAACTCCACCGGCTGCCATGCCCACTTCGAAACCTGGCTCAACGGTGCCGCCGTCGATCCCATGGGGCTGCTGTAGGGGACAACCGCTGCTGCCGTAGACTGGTATAGCTCCGCGGCGCCGGCCCGGCAGCATCCGACCTGAACCTGAGGAGTTTTCCCGTGCCTAAAGAAAGTGGCCGTAAGGTGGTGGCCACCAACCGCAAGGCCCGGCACGACTATCACGTGCTGGACACTTACGAGGCCGGCATCGCGCTGATGGGAACCGAAGTGAAATCCCTGCGCGAGGGGCACGCCTCCATGGTGGACGGATTCTGCACGTTCTATAACGACGAGCTGTGGATGGAAGCCATCCACATCCCGGAGTACAACCAGGGCAGCTGGACCAACCACGCTGCACGCCGCCGGCGCAAGCTGTTGCTGCACCGTGAGGAGCTCATCAAGATCTCCCGCAAGGTACAGGAAGCCGGCTACACCATCGTGCCGCTCCAGCTGTACTTCGTGGACGGCCGTGCCAAGGTGGAAATCGCGGTTGCCCGCGGTAAGCGCGAGTACGACAAGCGCCAGACGCTTCGGGAGCAGCAGGACAACCGCGAAGCCCAGCGCGAGATGCGCGAACGCAACAGGCGCCGGTAGGAATTATTAAGCCGGGGCATGCGTTACTATGGATAGTCCGGCGGGCTTGCCAGCCGGTTTGGTAACAAAATACGGGGATGATCGGTTTCGACGGTGTTAGTCGCGACAGGTGAAGCGGGCCGAGGATGCAGAATTATCTCGTAAACGCTTTCTGCAAACCAATAAGTGCCGAATCTAAGCGCACTGACTTCGCTCTTGCTGCCTAAGCAGTAAGACAGTCCGTCAGCCCGGGGTTGCTATCGCCCCGGATCCTGGCGTCATTTAGATAGCCACTGCTGTTTGCTCCCGTCACCGGAGTAAACGGGACTTTTAGGTGACTGGGCCCGGATCAGCCAGCTGTTTGCAGCATGGCTGGGGCCGAGAAAATCCGACGCAAACTGCGCCCGGAGAAGCCCTGACAACACGACATCGGACGGGGGTTCAATTCCCCCCATCTCCACAGTGAGCACCCCGGTCTTCGGACCGGGGTGCTTTTGTTTGCCCGCAAGCCCGGGCTGCGTGAATGCCGGGACCACCGGCGGTGAGTCAAAAGGCCACCGGATCATCATCGCAAGGACACCCAGAATCAACCTTGGACCACCAAGCTTGGTGTTGGGGGAGCTGTCCGAACCGAAAAGGAACACGATGACCACCAAACACCACCCCGCGCTGGACCCCCTTCAGCCCCTTGCCCCCGGAGACGCCATCGAGGTCTTCTACCGGAGCCGCCTGGTGCACCGCGGACCCGTAACGGAAACAGCCCCGGAGCGTGGACTTGTCTGGATCCTGGACACCCTGAGCGGCTACCGATGCCTTGTCGATACCGCTGAAGCCGACATCGTCAGGCTGCCGGTCCGCTACCGCGACGTCCGCACCCCGGACTCCTGGCGCCGGCGGACCAGGCCCAAGCAAGCCCCGTTCTAGAGAGCCGCCGGGCCTAAATGCTCTAGTGACCCCCACGGCAAACCACTACTTTCATCGATATGCACAACGATCCGCCGCAAACGCCTACCGAAGTCCTGGATGCCGCAGCATGCTGGGACCTCCTGCGGGGGGTTTCCGTGGGGCACCTGGCGGTGCTCGTCGACGGGTACCCCGAGGTCTTCCCGGTGAACTTCAAGGTGGACCACGAATCGGTCATCTTCCGGACCGGGGAAGGGACCAAGCTGCGGGCCGCCGGGGGACCACTCGCCGTCGCGCTTGAAGCCGACGGCCATGGCGACGCCAAAGCGTGGAGTGTCCTGGTCAAAGGCAAGGCCGTGGTCCTGGAGCCATCGGAGGAACTCCTGCGCGGTGCAGGGCTTACCCTTTTCCCCTGGCAGGCCGGCGAAAAGGACCACTTTGTCCGCATCGTCCCGACCTCCGTGTCCGGGAGGCGCTTCACGATCACCTCCCCGCTGACCTGGTGGAGCCATGTGGCCCGCACGGCCCCTGCGGACACCGGGCAGTAGGCCGGCAGGCCCAACGGCCCTGTGCGGAACGGGCCGGGACTGGTAGCACTGACCTATGACCGGGTCGCCGACAGCCGCCGCAGCAAAGCCACCGTTCGACGCCGTGATTTTCGACCTGGACGGCGTGGTCACCAATACCGCCATGGTCCACCAGGCCGCGTGGAAAGACGCGTTCGACCGGATCCTGCACGACCCAAGAATTCCCGGCGGTACCAACCAGGAACCCTTGTCCAGGTCCGACTACCTCACCTACATCGACGGGCTGCCGCGGGAGGAAGGCGTCGTGCGGTTCCTTGCCTCGCGCGGAGTCCACATGGACAAGGGAAAAGAGGCCGACGAGGCCGGCGCCTGGACGGGATTCGGCCTCGGGGCATGGAAAAACGAACTCTTCCTGCAGCGCCTGCGCGAAGACGGCGTCCAAAGCTATCCGGGCACCCTGGAGCTGCTGCAGAGGCTTGCTGACGCCGGAGTCCCCACCGCCGTCGTTACCTCAAGCCGGAACGCGCCGGCCGTCCTGGACGCCGCGGGCATCCACGGCCTGTTCCGGGTTGTGATGGACGGAACGACGGCGGCCGGGCTTGGCCTGCGGGGAAAGCCGGCGCCGGACGTGTTCCTCGCGGCGGCATCCAAGCTTGGAGTGCCGCCGTCACACGCCGTGGTGATCGAGGATTCCGCGGCGGGTGTCGAGGCCGGGAACCGCGGAGGCTTCGGCCTCGTCGTCGGAATTGCCCGGACGGGCAACCGCCGCCAGTTGGAAGCCGCCGGCGCAGGCACCGTGCTCAATGACGTGGGCGAACTGGATTTGGGGCTGATCATCGGCAATGCCTGGCACCTGGCGTACGAGGGTTTCGACGCCGGACACGAGGGCCACCGGGAGGCCCTCACCACCCTGGGCAACGGCTACATGGGCGTCAGGGGAGCGGCGCCCGAAGGCGGCCCCTTCAGCTATGCGGGCATGTACCTTGCCGGCATCTACAACCGGGTCCGCGCCGAGTCAGCCGGAGAGATGCTGCTGGAAGAACACATGGTCAATGCCCCGGACTGCCTTCCACTCGATATCCGCCTGGCCGGCCGGACCTGGTGGTCGGACGGGGGAATGACGGTTATCCGCGAGCGCCGGGTGCTGGACCTCCGCCGGGCGGTACTGGAGCGCCGGCTGCTGCTGGAAGGCGCGGACCGGCGGCGCCTTGAAGTGGTGCAGACACGCTTTGCATCCATGGCGGAACCCCACCTGCTGGTCCTCGAAACGGTCATCACGGCCTTGGGCTGGAACGGGCAGGTTGAGGTCCGGAGCGGGATCAATGCCGGAGTCCGCAACGCGAACCTCCCTGAACGCGCGCAGGGAGCCGATATCCACCTGGTCGACCGGACCGCCCCTCACCGCGCCGGACCGGAGGCCCCCACCGACCCGACATCCGTCGTCGAGGTGGAAACCAGCCAAAGCCTCATCCGCATCGCCGCGGCGCACCGGACCTACGTGTCCGGAGAGCCAGCAGGAGGTGAGCCGGGCAGGAAAGGCTCCTTCCACTTCCATGACCTCCTGCTATCCCTGGATGCGGGAACCCCGGTACGGATCACCAAGACCGTGGCTGTGGTGACATCCAAGGACCGTGCCATCTCCTCGCCCGAAACGGGAGCCCGTGCGGTGCTGGAGCGTACCGGCGGGGACTTCGATTCAGTGCTGGCTGCACACGAGGAGGCCTGGCGGCGTGAGCTCCGCCCCTTCATGGTGGAGATCGAGGCGCCCGTGCAGGTGCGCCTGGTCCTCAACCTGCACATTTTCCACTTGCTGCAGACGCTGACGCACCACACGGCCGAGCTGGATGCCGGCGTCACTGCGCGCGGCCTGCACGGCGAAGGCTACCGCGGACACGTCTTCTGGGATGAGCTGTTCGTCCTGCCGGTCCTGACCTCACGGACCCCCGACGTTGCCCGGTCCCTGATTGACTACAGGTGGCGGCGGCTTCCTGCGGCCCGGCACGCTGCAGCCGTGGAGGGCCTGGCCGGCGCCAAGTTCCCGTGGCAAAGCGGCAGCGACGGGACCGAGGAAACGCCCAAATGGCTGTACAACGAACGGTCCGGCCGTTGGGTCAAGGACTTTTCGCACCTGCAGGTCCACTCCGGCCTTGCCGTCGCCTTCAACGCCTGGCAGTACTTCCAGGCCACCGGAAACAAGATCTGGCTGCTTCAACGCGGAGCCGAACTGGTCATTGAAGTTGCCCGGTTCTTCCGTTCCCTCGCCGACTATGACCAGCGGGGCGGCCGGTACCACCTGCGCGGCGTGGTGGGCCCGGATGAGTACCATACGGGCTACCCCAGCCGGGACATCCCCGGGCTCGACGATAACGCCTACACCAATGTCATGGCGGCCTGGGTTTGCTCGCAGGCCGCGGGCATCATGTCCTTCCTGCACGGAAGCGAACGTGCCGGCCTCATGGAACGCCTCGGGGTCACCGACGAGGAAACCGCCGGGTGGGCGCATATGGGGACGGCGATGTACGTCCCCTTCCACAGCGACGGCGTCATCAGCCAGTTTGAGGGCTACGGTGATCTGAAGGAGCTGGACTGGGAACATTACCGCGACAGGTACGGCGACATTGAACGGCTGGATCTCATCCTCGAAGCAGAAGGCGACGCCACCAACTGCTACAGGCTGGCAAAGCAGGCCGACGTCCTGATGCTCCCGTACCTGCTGGGGCATCAGGGCCTGGTCACCATCCTTCAACGGCTCCACTACGGTTTCACCCAGAAGCACCTCAACCGGACCATCGAGTACTACCTGGCCCGGACAGCCCACGGGTCAACCCTGAGCCGGGTGGCGCACGCATCCGTCCTCGCCGGACTGGACGCGGACCGGGCATGGGACAGTTTCCGGGAAGCGCTCGACGCCGATCTGGACGATACGCAGCATGGCACCACGCGTGCGGGGATACACTTGGGCGCCATGGGAGGAACCATCGACGTGGTGCAACGCAGCTTCGCCGGCCTGCGGTTCAGTGGCGACACCATTCTGTTCGCGCCGAACCTGCCAACGGGGCTCAGCGCCGTGGCCTTCGAGGTCCTGTACCGCGGACACCGCCTGCGGGTCCATCTCAAGGACGGCCACATGAGCATCGCATCCGCCCCGGGTGACGCCGGGCCCATCAAGGTGCACGTCAGCGGCAGCGACGTACTCCTTCCCCCCGGCCGGACCAGGACCTTTCCCCTGCCTGTGCGGGCTCCCGGGACGGTGGCGTCGTGAAACGCCTGGGGATCCTGACCAGCGGCGGTGACTGCCCCGGGGTCAACGCGGTCATCCGGGGAGCTGTGCTGGGCGGCGACGTTGCACACGGCTACGAATTTTTGGGTTTCCGGGACGGATGGCGGGGCGTCCTGGAACAGGACATGGTTCCCCTTCCCCGGACGGGTGTCCGGGGAATCTCACGCCTGGGCGGCACCATCCTGGGCACCTCCAGGACCAACCCACTGACAGGGAAGGGAATTGAGGGCGTCCGTGCCTGCTTCGAGCGCAACGGACTGGACGGCCTTATCGCCATCGGGGGAGAAGGGACACTGGCGGCCGCGCGGGAACTGTGCGGACAGGGCCTGAACGTGGTGGGAGTGCCCAAGACGATTGACAACGACCTCGGGGCCACTGATTACACGTTCGGCTTTGACTCAGCCGTACAGACCGCCACTGAAGCCATCGACCGGCTGCGCACGACGGGTGAATCGCACCACCGGTGCATGATTGCGGAGGTCATGGGCCGCAATGCCGGCTGGATAGCGCTGCATTCGGGAATGGCCGCCGGTGCGCATGCCATCCTGATCCCCGAGCATCCCGTGTCGATTGACCACATTTGCTCCTGGGTGCTGTCAGCGCGGGACCGCGGCAGGGCGCCCCTTGTCGTGGTGGCCGAGGCCTTCGCGCCGGAGGGTCAGGCCACACCCTACGCCCCCCGTGGCTTGGACACGTTCGGGCGCCCGCGCCTGGGTGGCATCGGCCTGCTGCTCGAAGGTGAGCTGCAGCTCCGGACCGGCATCGAAACCCGGGCCACCGTCCTGGGCCACATCCAGCGCGGGGGTGAGCCGACGGCGTTCGACCGCGTCCTGGCGACCAGGCTTGGCATGGCAGCCGTCCAGTCGGCGGCAACCGGCAAGTGGGGCACCATGGTGGCGCTGCGCGGCACGGATATCGTAAACGTCAGGCTTGAGGAAGCGCTGGGGGAGCTGAAAGTGGTACCGGAGGCACGGTACCAGGAGGCAGCGGTCCTGTTCGGGTGAAGCAGGGCAACCACGCCGGATACCGGCGATCACTGGCCGGGGCGGACCCGAAGGACTGCCGACCCTGTGATCCTGTCGGCCGCCAGGTCCTCCAGGGCCCTGTCCGCAGATTCGAAGGGATAGGCCGTTGTGGTGAGTGCCAGGGACAGCCGTGCCGCGAGCGCAAGGAACTCGTTTCCGTCAACCCGCGTGTTGGCGGTGACGCTCCGTACCTGGCGTTCGAAAAAGAGCTCCCTTCCGTAGTCCAGGGCCGGGATGCGGCTGAGGTGGATTCCGGCGATGGCCAGGGTTCCGCCGCGGTCAAGGGCCCGCAGCGCCACCGGGACCAGATCGCCCGCTGGTGCAAAAAGGATGGCGGAATCGAGCGGCACCGGCGGGTGGTCGTCAGCGTCCCCCGCGTACACCGCCCCCAGCTCCAGCGCGAGCTTCCGCGCCTCCGCTGAACGGGTCATGACGAACACGGAAGCACCCTGCTTGATTGCCAGCTGGGCGGTGATGTGGGCGGAACTGCCAAAGCCGTAGATTCCAAGCCGCCCACCTGCCGGCAGCTCCGCGCGCTTCAGCGCCCGGTACCCGATGATTCCCGAACACAGGAGCGGCGCAGCCTGTTCGTCAGAGAAAGCATCAGGCAACGGGTAGGCGAAGTCCTCCGCCACCGTCAGCTGTTCGGCGTAGCCGCCATCCCTGTCCCAGCCGGTAAATACCGGTGACACGCACAGGTTTTCGTCACCGCGGCGGCAGTACCGGCAGGTGCCGCAGACGCCGCCCAGCCATGCCACGCCAACCCGGTCGCCGATCCTGAACCTGGAGCAACGGGCACCTGTTGCAACCACCAGGCCCACCGCTTCGTGCCCGGGAACGGCTTGCGGACGGTGGGGTGCGAGGTCTCCTTCGGCCAGGTGCAGGTCGGTGCGGCAGATGCCGCAGACCGTGATATCCACCAGGAGTTCGTTGGCTGCGGGCACGGGTGTGGCACGGACGCCCTGAACCAGCGGATGCCTGGAGACCGGCCCCGGATCGTTCACCCACCAGGCGCGCACGGTGCGTCAGCGGCGCTTGTTGGCTTATTCGAATCCGGCCCGGGTCGCGTCGTCCAGCGGCGTCTGCCACAGCATCGGCGCGCCCATGGTGAAGCGCCTGCCCGTAACCGACTCGGGCGTGATGCGGATGAAGTGTTCCTGGGACACCCCCTGCCAGGGAAACAGCGCCCGCCGGATGTCATCCAGGGCCGGGCCGGTGGGGACGGTCTCGGCGGCCTTGCCCTTTACCACCACACTCCACGCAAGGCCGAACTGCTGGCTGACCGCGTCGGCTTCCAAGGCCACGGTGGCGTCGGCCTGGATGGCCTGCTGCTTGGTGCCCCCGCCGGTGCGGAAAACCAGGGTCTGCCCGTCCACCTTGTAGTTAACGGGAAAGACATCGGGATGGCCATCGGCGATGACGGCCAGCCGGCCCACTCCGGTCTGGGAGAGCAGCGCCCAGCATTCTTCTTCGTCGAGGATCTCCGGCACGGGGATGTTCGTGTTCTCAGTCATACGGCACAGCGTAGGCAACTCTTCCATTCCCGGAAAGGGCATAAAGGCCCGGCCTGAAAGGGAGGACCTATGGCCCTTGGGGCCTGCCAAACCCCGATGGGACGCTGTGGGAGACGCCCGGGAACCCAGACCATCCCGCGAAAGGCAGCCATGCTGACGCATCTCTTCCTCCACCGCCTGCTGTGGGCCACAGCCGGGCTGCTGGCAGTTGCCGCGGCAGGGACCGGCCTGTGGCGGCCAGCCATCTACAACGGCGTTGTTGCCGCTGACCTCATCCCCGGCGCCTACTCACAAGATCTTCTCTCAGCAGCAGCCGGTCTCGGCCTGCTGTACCTGTCCCTCGCTGCAGGCCGGAAGGGGACAAAGCACCAGATTGTGGCCCTGGGTCTGCTGGGCTACCTGTTCTACGGCTACGGAATCTATGTGATCGAGCGGACCTACAACGGCCTGTACCTGCTCTACATGGCGGTCTTTGCCGTTTCCTTCTGGGCCATGGCCGTGGCCGGAGCAACCATGGACCGTGCCACCCCGCCGGCAGCCCTGCCACGGGCCCTGAGGATCACGTCGGCCTCCGGCGCACTCCTCCAGCCTCTGATCTTCTACCCCCTCTGGATCGGCATGCTCCTGCCCCTGATGCAAACCGGTCAGCGCATCGATTCGCTCTACTCGATCTTCATCCTGGACCTTTGCTTCATCATGCCCGCGTTCCTGATCCTGTCCGTCCTGACCTACCGGAACCGCCGCACCGGGCTGCTGCTCCTGCCGGCACTGTATGTCCTTGGCTTCACGCTCATCTTCTCGCTGGCCGTGGGGGAGCTGGTCAAGCCGCTGTTCGGCTCAGCGCCCGGCCTGCCGGCGCTCCTGCCGGCCCTTGCGCTCTCGGGCCTGTTCCTTGTCCTCGCACTCCTGCACCTGGCCAAACTCCGGATCCCCGCAGCGGCGCCGTCCATTCCTCCCGGTCCACCCGTCCCGCAACCAGGCCGCCAGACCACACCCGGCCTGTCCTCACAGTAAGGAATACCAATGAAAGCCCTTGTCTACGGCGGGCCCGGAAACAAGTCGTGGACCGATGTTCCCGACCCCCGGATCCAGCAGCCCGGCGATGCCATCGTCAAAGTCGACACCACCACGATCTGCGGTACCGATCTGCATATCCTCAAAGGCGACGTGCCCGCCGTCGCAAAGGGCCGGATCCTGGGCCACGAAGGGGTGGGCACCATCGTGGAGACCGGCCCGTCGGTCACCGGCCTGAAAGTGAACGACCGCGTCATCATCTCCTGCATCAAATCCTGCGGCCACTGTGCCAACTGCAGGACGGGCCTTTACTCGCACTGCCTGGGGGACGAGGGCCAGGAGGGCACCGGCTGGATCTTCGGGCACCTGATCGACGGTACCCAGGCTGAGTATGTCCGGGTGCCCTACGCAGACAACTCGCTGCACCTGTTGCCGTCCGGGGTCAGCGATGAACAGGCCGTCATGCTCTCCGACATTCTTCCCACCGGGTTTGAGATCGGGGTGCAGTACGGACGGGTGAAGCCGGGCGACAGCGTGGCGGTGGTGGGGGCCGGGCCGGTGGGCCTTGCGGCGATCACCACCGCAGGCCTGTACGGTGCGGCCACCGTGGTGGCGATCGACCTGGACGCCAACCGCCTGCAGAAAGCCCGGGAGTTCGGGGCCACGGATACGGTGCTGTCCGGGAGCAGTGACTGGAAGGACCAGGTAATGGCGCTGACCGGCGGTCAGGGCGTCGACGTTGCCATCGAGGCCGTGGGCGTCCCCGAGACCTTCGCGATGTGCACCGGGATCGTGCGGCCGGGCGGGTCGGTGGCGAATGTTGGCGTCCACGGAAAACCCGTGGAACTCCACCTCGAAAACCTCTGGATCCAGAACATCAACATCAGCATGGGGCTGGTGAACACCAACACCACGCCCATGCTGCTCAGGCTTGTGGCCCAGGGAAAGATCAGGGCGGAAAAATTCGCCACCCACCATTTTGGCTTCGACCAGTTCCTCGAGGCCTACGACACCTTTTCCCGCGCTGCCGAGACCAAAGCGTTGAAGGTGATCATCACGTCCTGACGCCCACCGGCCGGGAACGCTGGAAGGCGGCTACAGCCAGTCCGCGGAGAAATCCACCGGCGGCCACCACCGGTGGCGGGGGCTCACCGCGAAGCGCCGGCCCGAAAGGTCGGTGGGAGTGATGGCTACCAGATGGTCCTTGAGCCCCGGCTCCCAGGGTTCCCTGTCCGCGTCGGCTTCCGGAAGGGTCATGCTGCCTTCATCGAAAGGACCAGGCCTTCCCTTGGCCACTACGCTCCATACCTGGGTGGCGTAGGGGTTGAGGCCGTCCACCTCGAGCGCCGCCACGGCGCCGGTGAGCAGGGCGCGGAGCTTGGTGCCCGGCGCCGTCCTGAACAGCAGGGTTTCCCCGGCGACCGAGAAATTGACGGGGAAGATCTCCGGGACGCCATCATTGATGACGGCCAGCCGCCCGATGTAGGACGACCGGAGATACTGCCAGCATTCATCAGGACGCAGGATCTCGGTGTGGGACCCCTCGGGTGAACCAGTCATGGTACCGATCCTAGGTCCTGGACAGCGGCCGCGCACCGCACCCCTGCGTTCACCCATGGCGTAGCTGCGCCGGGACTGGATGGGCCGCCGCCGGCGTTGATTCCCGTAAAGCCCCTGAAAGAGGGGACACAGCCGCACGCGGCACCGCATTGGAGGTGCGCCATGGACCAGGCGCGGGAACCCATACCGGACCGGGACGAGGACCTGCTGGACTCGTACTCGCAGACAGTGATGAGGGTGGCAGCAGCAGTCACCCCGCACGTGGCAGCCATCGAAATGACGGCCCCGCGCCGCAACGGCCGGGTCAGGGTGGGGGCAGGCTCGGCTGTCCTCTTCACGGAGGACGGCTACCTGTTGACCAACTCCCACGTGGTGGCAGGCACCCAACAGGGCTTTGCCGTCTTTGCCGACGGCAGCAGGATGGAGCTGGAACTGGTGGGCGCCGATCCGTTGTCCGACCTGGCAGTGGTGCACGGTTCCCGTCCCAAGGTCAGGCCGGCCGAATTTGGCGACGCCGAGTCCCTTCGCGTGGGCCAGCTGGTGGTCGCGGTGGGGAATCCGCTGGGGCTGGCAGGTTCGGTCACGGCAGGCGTGGTCAGCGGCCTGGGCCGGGCGATTCCCGTCTGGTCGGGCGGCAACAGGCGGGTCATCGAGGATGTCATCCAGACCGATGCCGCGCTCAACCCCGGAAACTCCGGCGGAGCGCTGGCAGACACCCATTCAAGGATTGTGGGCATCAACACGGCGGTGGCGGGCGCCGGCCTGGGCCTGGCCATCCCGATCAATGCCACCACCCGCAGGATCATCTCGGCCCTGCTGACGGACGGCAGGGTGCGGCGGGCCTATCTGGGCCTGGTGAGCACTCCCATCCAGCTTGGGCCCAGCGCGGTGATCCGCACGGGCCAAAAGCAAGGGCTGCGGGTCGTGGAGGTGCTGCCGGGATCACCTGCCGGCAAGGCGGGGCTGTCCGCGGGGGACATCATCGTCACTGCCGGCGGCCGCCCCGTCAGCAACGCCGAAAGCCTGCAGCGGCTCCTCTTCGCCGACGCCATCGGCCGGCCCCTCGATGTGGCCGTGCTGCGCGATGGCGCCGAACTGCACCTCGCCGCCGTTCCGGAGGAAATGACGCCCACCGGTCCGGCTTAACGCGCGACGACGGCCGCAAGGCCGGGCGGTCACGCCCGGCATGGAGGGCCTGGCGTGCCATCACCCGGGTACGCGCCTAGCGGGGCGCTTCCACGTCCGCGATGCCTGTGAAACGCGTCCCCACGCCGTCGTACTCGCTCCGGACCCAGCCGGGACGGACGGCGGGAACCTCGGACGGTGCGTGATCGTCACAGACCACATAGGTGAAGTCCGGCCACCACTTCTTGGGACGTGCCGCCTCCTCATAGCCGCAGACGGCGCACTCCAGGTGCACCCAGACCGGGCGTTTGCCCGTGCGGTTGGCACGTGACTGCACCAGCCAGGGCGGGGGATTGTCCAGGATGGCGCGCAGATCCTCCTCCGCCATCCATTTGGGCAGGCCGTGGCGCTGTGCCATCTCAAGCGGAACATCAAGGGCTATTGCTGCGTCACGTCGGCTGATCATCACAGTCCACCATACGGGAGTGGACAGCTTCTGCCGTCGCAGCGGGCGGGGATCAATCAGCTGGAGAGTCAGCCAACCAGGGCGATGCCGGCTGCGGCGGCGGCAAAACCGAGGGCGAGGTTGGCCCCCACGTTCAACGCCGCGGAACCGAAGCGCGCCTCGCTGAGCAGCCGGACCGTGGCGGTGGTCCAGGAGCTGAACGTGGTGAGTCCGCCTGCCAGGCCAGTGGCCAGTCCCAGCTGCCACTCAGTTCCCAGCCCCAGCCGGCCGGTCACCCCATGGGCCAGGCCGATGATGAAGCATCCCACGACATTGACCACCAGGGTGGCCCAGGGCCAGTGCAGCCGCCCGCGGCTGCCGGTGCGGACGCTGCGGATGCTGCTGTGATGGGCGAACCAGCTGTCGATCCCAAACCGCAGGAGCGCACCCGCCACGCCAAAGACTCCCACCAGGGCAGCAGCGGTCATGGCTGGCCGTCCCGGTTCCGGGAGATGAGCCTGCCGAGCCGCCACCCCGCGCCGGCGGCGGCAAGACCCAGGACGAGGGACAGACCCAGGTAGGCCGTCCACACCGGGTGGGCGCCGGCGCGCACCAGCTGGTCGGAGGCGAGGATGACGGCGGAAAAGGTGGTGAACGAGCCCAGCAGGCCCGGACCGATCCCGGCGCGCAGCCAGAATGCGGTGTGCGGGCGGGCCATCCACATGGTGGTCAACGCGGCCAGGGCAAAGCTGCCGCTGACGTTGATGCCGAGCGTTGCCCAGGGAACCGACCCGGGTAGGTCCGGAAAGGCCAGGCCCAGCCCGTACCTCAGTTCGGTGCCAATCAGCCCGCCGGCAGCCACAGCGAGCCAGGCGCGGCCTTCGGGCATCGCCACGTCAGCTGCCGTCCAGGAGGCAGCCGGGATGGGGGGTGTCGGTGGAGACCCACAGCGCGGCGGCTATCTCATCCGCCAGGTCGTACTCCCGCGGGCCGTCCGGACCGCTGATCCGCACCACCAGCGCGCCGCCGAACGGCTTCCTGCCCAGCACCTGTACCTCGGCATCCAGGTCGATTTCCTGGGCGGCGAGGTACCGCAGGAGTTCGGGGTTGTCGTCGCTGATCCGGGTGATCCTGCCCGTGTGCCCCTGGTCCAGCCCGGCGAGGAGGTGCGCGTGGGGCATCAGCACTTGGCCGTCTGCCGTGGGAATGGGGTCGCCGTGCGGGTCCCGGCGGGGGTTCCCGAGTTTGGCCGCGACGCGTTCGATGAACGTGTCCGACACGGCGTGCTCCAGCTGTTCGGCTTCATCGTGGACTTCATCCCAGCTGTAACCGAGACGCTGGACCAGGTAGGTCTCGATCAGCCGGTGGCGCCGGACCATGGCCAGGGCCAGCCGCAGGCCGGCCTCGGTCAGGGTGACGGCGCTGTAGGGCTTGTGGTCCACCAGGCCCTGGTCCTTGAGCTTGCGGACCATCTCGGACACCGAGGAATTGGCCACCCCCAGCCGCTGTGCAAGCTGGGAGGAAGTGATGGGCTTGTCCTGCCATTCGGTGAAGGAATAGATGACCTTGACGTAGTCCTCGATCGAGGAGGAGGGCGCGCTGGTCTTCACGCGTTCAAGCCTACCGGCTCGACGCACCGGGCATGGGAGGCCGCCGTCATGCCTTGACAGCCCGCCAGGCGAGGGTGAGGTACGGAAGATCGAGTTGCTGGCCGTCGCGGTAGGCGAGGTGGTCATGCAGATACCAATCGAGGTTGGCCAGGACCTTGGCACGCGTCGCCTCACCGGCCCGCAGGTAGTAGCTGCGCGATTTGGTGAGCTCCATCAGGTCGGCGGTGGTCACCCTGTCCTGCCAGTGGGTGACATGTCCCTCGAGCCCGCGGAATTCCGGGCCCACCACGGGCTTGTGGCCTGGCCGGTACACATCACCGGCATGCATGATCCGGGAGAGCCGGTGCACCCAGGGGACGGAGGTGTCCAGCTGGTTCCAGACCAGGCCCAGGGTCCCGTGCGGCCGAAGCACGCGGGCCAGTTCCGTGCTTGCTGCCAGGGGGTCGCACCAGTGCCACGCCTGAGCAACGGTGACGACGTCGAAGGAGGCGTCCGGCAGGCCGGTCGCCTCGGCAGTCCCCGGCGCGGCGGTGGCGGCCGGATAGTGTTCCTCGAGTTGGGCAAGCATGTCCGCCGAGGGGTCGACGGCGGCGACGTCCAGTCCCATGTCCAGCAGCAGGGCAGTGAACTTTCCGGTTCCGGCGCCGACGTCCAGGGCATCATGCGCCCCGGCGGGTACCAGCCACCGGGCCGACTCCTGCGGATAGCCGGGCCGGACGCGCTGGTAGTGCCTGCCGCCGTCCTGGAAACTTTGTCCAAGCTCCCGGCGCCGCCCGTGATCGAGCCTGGGGCCACCCCGAACCACGTGCGGCCTCCTTCAGTCAACGCCCTGCGGTACCTTAAGAATTTACCGTATCTGCAGTGCCGGAAGGGTTGGTGGCAGCGGCCGGCGGCGGTTCGGGGCCGCCGCAGGCTTAGTCGTCGATGCAGGGCGCCGCGCCTGCGGTGCCGGGGGTGTTGGGTGCCCAGTGGGGGTAGGTGCGGGTGTCGTTGGCGGGTACCCACCGGCCAGCGTCCACAACGTAGTCCCATCCCAGGCCGTTGGTCCGCAGTGCCTGGATGCCTGCGAGGAGGCGCGCGGCGTCCTCCAGCCGGGAACCGACACCAAAGCTTGCCCGCAGGGAACCGGACGGCAGCCCCAGGCGCTTGAGCAGGGGGTGGGCGCAGAAACGTCCGTCGCGCAGGCCCACGCCGTGCTCCGCGGAGAGGTAGGCGGCCACCAGTCCCGCGTCGTAGCCCTCGACGGAGAAGTTGACCACGCCGATAGTGTCCGTTTCCGGGTTGGTGTCCTTGAAGATCTGGTGGACGGTCACGCCGTCGATGCGCTGCAGGCCCTCAACAAGGAATGAGCGGATGGCGGATTCGTGGGCGTGCCAGCGGTCCTGGTCCAGACCCGCGATCACCTGCGTGGCGCGGGCCAGGGTGGCGGCACCGAGGACGTTCGGCGAGCCCCCCTCGTGGCGGGCCGGCCCTATGGCCCAGCTGACGCCGTCGAGCCGTGCTTCCTTGACGGCACCGCCACCGGCAAGGTGCGGGACGCCGGCGTCCAGCCAGTCGGGCCGTCCCACCAGGACGCCTGCACCGAAGGGCGCGTACAGCTTGTGCCCGGAAAACGCGAGGTAGTCGACGTCGTCGGCAGTGATGTCCACCCGGCGGTGCGGTGCGAGCTGTGCCGCGTCCACCACGATCCGGGCGCCATGCTGGTGGGCCAGCGCGGCCAGGGCCCGGATGGGCAGGATCTCGCCCGTGACGTTGGATGCGCCCGTGACGGCCAGCAGGCTCACCCCACCCTGCTCCAGTTCGGCGCGCACGGCGTCCAGGGTGCCGGCGATGGTGTCCGCGGCCACGATGCTGCGGTGCGGGACGCCCTGCCATGGCAGGAGATTGGCATGGTGCTCGATGTCCAGGTAGAGGACATCGCCGGCCGGGCGGCCATCGTGCAGGGGCAGGCAACCGGCCAGCAGGTTCAGCGAGTCGGTGGTGTTGCGGGTGAAGATGACCGAGTCATCCGGCCGGCCGCCCACAAAGTCGCGGACGATGCTGCGGGCGTTCTCGTACACCGAGGTGCTGATTTGGGAGGCGTACCCGGCCCCGCGGTGGACGCTCGCGTAGTAGGGCAGGATCTCGTTCAGGTAGGCGGACACCACCGACAGGGCCGGTGCTGACGCGCCGTAGTCGAGGTTCGCGTAGCGGACGTGGCCGCCGGCAATCAGGGGCGCCTGGATCTCGGCGCCGGTCACGGCAGCGAGGGGCCTGCCGGCGGCGGCGTGGCGTGCATCGGGGACGGCAGCGTCGGCAATGGCGTGCTGGGGGGAGACGGTGGCAGTTGTCACAGAGACCTCACTTGACTACAGGACTCCGGCGTTAGGAATCCGCGCTTGCCGTATCCGCTCCGGACCGGCCTGGTCGTCACCCGGGGCACCCCACCGCGAATGGAGGGTTGCCGGCCAGCAAACCGGGGTTTTGCGCTGGCACTCGTGACCTGCATAAAAGCGTAGGACATCGGGCGGCCAGGACTGAAGCCGCGGCAATTGTTAAGGGTTTTGTTACGCCCCATCGAATAAACGACGCCGGACGCCCCTTTGGGGAGGCGCCCGGCGTCGTAAAATTCGCGGAAGAAGGGGATCTGCGGCCGTTACAGCAGGTCGTCGAGGTACGGATTGAGCCGGTGCAGCACCTCTGAGTGCAGGATCGAATTGGTGGCCAGCGCGTTCCCGCCGAACGGCCCGTCCTCGCCTTCCAGGGAGGTGAAGCGGCCGCCGGCCTCCACCACAATGGGCACCAGGGCCGCCATGTCATAGAGGTTCAGCTCCGGTTCGCAGGCGATGTCCACCGAGCCCTCGGCCACCATGCAGTAGGACCAGAAGTCACCGTAGGCCCTGGTCCGCCAGACGTCCTCGGTGAGGCCGAGGAATTCATCCAGGTTTCCGCGTTCCTTCCATCCCGTGAGGCTGGAGTAGGAGAGGGACGCGTCTGAGAGGCTGGACACGTTGGAGACCCGAAGCCTGGTGGCGGCAGCCAGCGACCGGCCCATGTAGGCGCCCATGCCCTTCGCCGCCCACCAGCGCTTGCCCAGGGCAGGGGCGCTGACCACGCCCACCACGGGCTCGCCCTCGTCCACCAGGGCGATCAGCGTGGCCCACACCGGAACGCCGCGGACAAAGTTTTTGGTCCCGTCAATGGGATCGATGATCCAGCGCCGCGAGCCGTGGCCGGTGCTGCCGAATTCCTCACCCAGGACGGCATCGCGGGGCCGGGAGCGGGAGAGCTGGCCGCGGATGGCTTCCTCGGCGGCCTTGTCGGCGTCGGTGACCGGCGTCAGGTCCGGCTTGGTCTCAACGTGGAGGTCCAGGGCCTTGAAGCGGCTCATGGTCTGGTCGTCCACGGAGTCGGCCAGGACATGGGCCAGGCGCAGGTCATCGTTGTAGCTCGAAGCGGGTTGGATCATGGTTCCAAACTACCGTCTGCGGGCGCTTCCGCCGGGAGAACGCGTCAGTTGACGCTGCCAAGCTCCTTGGTTTCCTGCGCTTCCATCCGTGGGTCGGTACCGAGCAGCCGCCGCAGGGACGCCAGCCTGGCCGGTCCCGTGGGGCCGGCGTGTCCGCCGCCCACCCAGTCATCGAGGCCGCAGTTCACGGCGGTTGCCGTGTGCTTGCAGCCGCGCTCGCAGTTGTCGATGCCGGGGGAGAGGTCCGGGAAGGACCGCAGGATCCGGTCAGGGTCCACGTGGGCCAGGCCGAAGGAGCGGATGCCGGGGGTGTCGATGATCCAGCTGCCCGGCGGTGCGTCCGCCAGGCGCAGGGCCAGGGCGGACGACGACGTGTGGCGGCCCCGCCCGGTCACGGCGTTGACTCCGCCGGTGGCCCGCTCGGCGCCGGTCAGGGCGTTGACCATGGTGGACTTGCCCACGCCCGAGTGTCCGAGCATCACGGTGACCTTGCCGTCCAGGTGGGCCCGCAGGGCAGCCACCGCCGCCCTGTCCAGCCGGGCCGAAAGGCCGTCGTCCGAGCGGGCGTCGATTCCCGAGGCCCGGGCGTCCGCCGTCCGGCTGATGATCACCGGGAAGTCCAGGTGGGTGTAGTTGGACAGCAGGTCCGCGGGGTCCTTGACGTCGGCCTTGGTGACCAGCAGGATCGGCTCGATCCCGGCGTCGTAGGCGGCCACCAGGGCACGGTCGATGAAGCCAGTGCGGGGTTCCGGATTGGCGGCTGCCACAACAATCACCAGTTGGTCGGCGTTGGCCACGACCGCGCGCTCGACGGGGTCGGTATCGTCCGCGCTGCGGCGCAGGAGCGTGTGCCGGTCCTGGATCTTCACCAGGCGGGCCAGCGTGTCCGGGGCACCGGACACGTCACCCACCAGCGAAACAAAATCACCGGCAACCACCGGTGAGCGGCGAAGCTCGCGGGCGCGGGCCGCGACGACGACCCGCTCGTTCTCCGAGTCCTCGTCCACCACCGCCGTGTAGCGGCCGCGGTCCACCGTGATGATCCGTCCGGTGACGGCGTCGTCATGGCTGGGCCGGTCCTTGGTGCGGGGCCGGGAGCCTTTCTTGTTCGGGCGGACCCGAACGTCTGATTCGTCCCAGGAATCAGTTCTCCGCGCCACTGCCGCGCCCTTCCGGTCCGGCTTCGGACGCCTGCTGCGCCAGCATGCCTGCCCACAGTTCCGGGAAATCGGGCATGGTCTTGGCGGTGGTGGCGATGTCCTCCACCTGGACGCCTTCCACGGCCAGTCCCAGGATTGCCCCCGCGGTGGCCATGCGGTGGTCGGCATAGCTGTGGACGACGCCGGCGTGCAGCCGTGCGGGGCGGATCAGCAGACCGTCGTCGGTCTCCTCGGCGTCACCGCCGAGCCGGTTGATTTCCGCCACGAGGGCGGCAAGCCGGTCCGTTTCGTGGCCGCGGAGGTGTGCGATCCCGGTAAGCCGGGATGGGCCGGTGGCCAGGGCACAGAGCGCCGCCACCGTGGGGGCCAGTTCGCTGGTGTCCGCGAAGTCGCCGCCCTTGATCTCCGGGCCGCCGGTGACGGTGAGGAGGCCGTCTTCCAGGGTGACGGTGGCACCCATGCTTGCCAGGATATTGCGCCACAGGTCGCCCACCTGCTGGGTTTCCGTGGGCCAGTTCGGGATCCGGACCGTGCCCCGCGTGGCCAAGGCCGCTGCCAGGAACGGCCCGGCATTGGAGAGGTCCTGTTCAATCCGCTGGTCGAAGGCCCGGATCGGGCCCGGCGCCACCACCCAGTGGTTGGGGACGGAGTCGTCCACGGACACGCCTGCGCCCCGCAGTACGGCCACGGTCATGTTGATGTGGTCAAGGCTGGGGACGGGCTTCCCCACGTGTTCCAGGTGCAGGCCTTCGTCGAACCTGGCGCCCACCAGCAGGAGGGCGGAAACGAACTGGGAGGAGGCGCTGGCGTCGATCACCAGGTGGCCGCCGCGGACGGCGCCGGTGCCCTGCACCAAGAACGGGAGCGACGACGGCGCGCTGCCGTCCTCCGCCGAAACGTCCACACCCAGCGCCTTCAGGGCCTCGATGATGGTGCCCATGGGCCGCTTCCGTGCGTGCGGGTCGCCGTCGAACACGCTGGTTCCGCTGCGCAGCGCAGCCAGCGGCGGGACAAACCGCATGACGGTGCCCGCGAGCCCGCAGTCAATCCTGGTGGCCGATGGTGCCGCCGCCGCGGGCAGCGGCACCACTTCCAGGTCCGGGCCGAAGGCGCCGTCCCCGGGCACCTCCGTGATGGTGGCACCCAGCTGCCGGAGTGCATCGACCATCAGTGCCGAGTCCCTCGAATGCAGGGGCGCGCGCAGGCGTGACGGGCCGTCCGCAAGGGCTGCCAGGACCAGGTACCTGTTGGTCAGGGACTTCGATCCGGGCACCGTGACGGTGGCATCGACGGGCCGGGAGGCAAAAGGTGCGGCCCAGTGCTGGACAGGGGCCCCGTCACGGGTGGCGGCTGGTGCGGTCATTCGTGCTTATGCTCCCGTGGCGTGCTTGGCGGCGCGGCGCACGGCCTTGTCCGCCTTGTTCAGCTTCTTGGTGGTGGTCCTGCGGGCGTCGGCAGCCAGGTGCGAGGCGTTGCGGCGCGCATCCGCGGCCAGGTGTTCTGCGCGCCAGGCGAGGCCGGGCTTGCCGGCGGTGTCCACGGATGCGAGCAAGGCGCCGCCGCTCAGCGAGAGGTTCTTGAGCAGCTGGTTCCGCCGGTTGTCCCGGCCTTCCTTGCTGCTGATGTCCGCGCTGCGCCACTCCACAAAGGTGTTCAGGAAGGAGATCACCGTGAGCAGCCCTGCGGAGAGCCGGGAAAACTTGCCAAGGCCGAACAGGACGCCGGCACCCACCTGCGTTCCACCGATCACCCGGGCAAGCGTCTTTTCGTTCGCCTGGAAGGGCAGCGAGGCCGCGGCCTTGCGCAGCAGCGGGGAAAGCTGCTGGGCGGTGTCATCGGAGTTCTTGAGCTTGTCCAGTCCGGCAAGGACGAAACTGGAGGCAAGCATGGGCCGGGCGAGCGTGCGGACAAAGGACATGGATTTCCTCCTGGATGGACGAACCGCGGCAAGCGGCGGAGTCGGTCCTAGTCTTGCACTTTTGGGGAATATTTGCCCGTGGGAGGCGGTTATGCTCGCTGGGTCCACGTCAAGGGCCCGGACAATCATTCACCCGAAACAGAGCGGAGTTGGCCCTTGGGGAAGGTGTTGGACGGAACCAGGCAGGCGGGGCCGGTGACAGTGGACAAGCTGGCCGCCGAACCGCCGGAATACGGCATGCCCCGGCGCGGAAGCCTGACAGTAGACTTGAAGGCAATGAGCACCCTGGATCCGGCCGTTGCGGCCATGTATGAGGCTTCCCCCGGCGAATTGAACGGCGGTACGGGTATCGCGCCGCTGCCGGCCGGACAGGCAAGCCCTGATTCGCCAGCCGGTGAAGCGGAGACCGACGACGGTACTGTCGACATTTCCACCGAAACCGTTGAGCAGCGCCGGCTGCGTTTTGAGCGGGACGCCATGCAGTACGTGGACCAGCTGTATTCAGCTGCCATGCGCATGGCCCGGAACCCCTCGGACGCGGAGGACCTGGTGCAGGAGGCCTACACCAAGGCTTTTTCGGCCTTCCACCAGTACAAGCCGGGGACGAACCTCAAAGCCTGGCTATACCGGATCCTGACCAACACCTACATCAACCTCTACCGCAAGAGGCAGCGCGAACCGCTGCAGTCCAACTCGGACAGCATTGAGGACTGGCAGCTGGCCCGGGCGGAGTCGCACACGTCAAGCGGGCTGCGTTCGGCAGAGGCCGAGGCGCTCGACCATCTTCCGGATTCGGACGTTAAGCGTGCCCTGCAGGACATCCCGGAGGAGTTCCGCCTGGCGGTCTACTTCGCCGACGTGGAGGGGTTCGCCTACAAGGAAATCTCAGACATCATGAACACGCCGATCGGCACCGTGATGTCCCGGCTCCACCGCGGCCGGCGAATGTTGCGGGACATGCTCGCGGAGTACGCCGCGGAGCGGGGATTCAAAACGGCCGCGGATGCGTCGGATGCGGCAGGAAGCAAAGCACAGGAGAACAGGAAATGAGCGACTGCCAGGGATTGGGCGACTGCGATGACACCCGGATGCAACGCATCTACGAGTACCTTGACGGGGCACTGACCCGTGAGGACATCACCGAAATCAAGAACCACCTTGATCAGTGCCCGGAGTGCACGGAGCAGTACGACCTCGAGTGCGTGATCCGCAACATGGTCAAGCGGTCCTGCAAGGAATCTGCCCCGGACAATTTGAAGAACGCCATCCTGGACCGGATCCACGGCATCCGTCCCGTGGAGGCGTAGGGCCAGGCCCTGTCCAGGCCAGGACTGCAGACAGCAAAGGACCCCGGAAGCCGGTTGGCTTGCGGGGTCCTTTCCTTGAACCGCAGTTCCTGGCATGTGCCTAGGTGTTGGGGCGCTTCCCGTGGTTCGCGCCGCCACGCTTACGGTCACGACGCTTGCGTGCACGCTTGCTCATAGCTGGCCTCCTTACTGTTGGTACTCAAAAGAGCTGCCCTCAAGTCTCCCACATGATGTCGCGGCCCGCGAACCGGGAACAGGTGGATGACCTGCGGCAGGATTGCCGGGCGTGCAGGTCAGGGCGCCAGCGCACGGTCGATGGCCGTCCTGGCCTGGTCCAGGACGGTCCTGACGGTTTCCAGCGATACCGCGTTGAGCGGTCCCTGCTGTGCATGGCGCCGCAGGTCCGCGCGCAGCCGGTCGTGGAACTGCTGGAGCAGCAGCTCGGCGTCCAGTTGGTGCACGGAGGCGGCGATGCCGTCTTCCACTGCTGCCAGGTCCTTCCGGTGCCTCTTCAGTTCGGCAAGCCCGGCGGAGGTGAGGCGGTAGGTGATGCGGCGCCCGGCGGATTCGATGGCCACCAAGCCTTCGCCCTCAAGCTTTCCCAGCCGTGGGTAGACCGTTCCGGCGCTGGGCGAATAGGCGCCGTGGAATCTGTCCCTGAGCTCCTTGATGAGCTCGTAACCGTGTTTGGGGCCGCCTTCCAGCAGGGCAAGGAGGTAGAGGCGCAACGCGCCGTGGGCAAAGACCGCAGGCATCAGCCCGCCGCGTCTCCGGCGGTGCCGGCAGGGGCGTGGACAATGGACGTCCTGCCGGACACGGAGTTTGTCCTGACCAGCATGAGCTGCGTGTCAGGGCCGGAAATGGTTTCCACCTTGCCGTTGGCCAGGAGGAACTGTTGGCCGTCCAGGATCACCGCGCCGCCGGCGGACTTCGCGACGATGTCGGCTCCGACGTCGTGGGGCATCGTGACCGTGACGTCGCCCGAGACGGAGTTGGAGCCGAAGTCGTTGGTGAAACCGAGCAGCTCGAAGCTGAGGTGGCCGCTGACGGTGTTGGCGCGGACATTGGTGAAGTGGCCGGAGGCGGTCACCTCACCGGACACCGTCTTTGCGGTCAGGACGCCACGGTGGCCGCGTACCGATACCCTGCCGCTGACGGTGTTGACCTGCAGTTCCCCGGACGTGCCGGCCGCCTCGATCGACCCTGACACCGTATTAAGCCGGATGTGCGCGGCCAGGCCGGACACCAGGCCCTCGCCGCTCACCGTGCCCGCTTCGACCTCCACGCCGGCCGGGACGGAGATCCTGATGACCGCCGTATTGTCGCTGGTGTGGTTGACCGTTTCCATCAGGTTTTTGAACCAGCCCTGGGGTCCGTGCAGCTGGTGCCTGATCTCCAGCCTGCCCCCGGTGAGGGAAACGGCCACGGGGTCGCCCTTGACCTCGGAAACCTCAAGCTGCACCGAGGGCCCACCGTGCGGCACAATTTCGAATTTCCCCCGGACAGCGCCCAGCTTGACGGACGTGACGCCGTCGACCTCGATGGTTTGCGGGTCCGTAACAGTCCACTGTCCGGCGGGCATCGTTTCCTCCAAACCGATATATCGCGTTCCGGACCAACCTAGTGGCGCCCGGCGAAGGGGTCAAGATATATCGCGACGGTTATTGTGGCGCTTCCAGCCCCAGCCACTGGAACCAGCCGCGGTGCAGGACCAGCCATGCCATGAGCCCGTATCCCGCCTGGCCAGGAGTGCCGCCATTGGCCGCGAGGTCCTGGCGCCACTGTTCGTGGTTCAACAGCGGCGAGAACGTGTCCACGTAGAGGTGTTTGCGGCGTGTCGTCACATCAGCGAAAGCGGTATTCAGTTCGTCCAGCCGCCGGTTTTGCGCCGGGTCCAGGGTGGGCGGCGGTCCCACGACGAAGACTTCGATCCGGTTCTGGGACGCCGAATCCAGGATGTTGGCCAGGTTGAGCCGGCTCCGGGCGGTGGAAAGGCCGAACTCAATGTCCCGGCCCGACAAGCCAATGACCAGCCGGTTCTCGGCCTGGCCGCTGAAGCGCCGGCCGGCCTCGTCCAGCCAGCGTGCGGCGAGCCCCTCGGTGCCTTCCTGCGGGCAGGGGAGGGAGTAGCTTTCCAGCAGCATGCCGTCCTGGGGAGTGCGGGCAAGGACGCGGCCCAGCCAGCCAAGTGCCCGGGGATCGCCCAGTCCGGCCAGCAGTTCGTCTCCTACAGCTGCTATCCGCAGCTTCCTGTCTTCCACGCGTTCCTCTTTACTCCGCTAGGGGTTTACTTCTGCCGCTGCCCGTTGCCGCCGCAGCTGCGGAGGTTCGGGACGGCGCTGTCCATCCATTAAACAGAACTGCCCGGCCGGAGTCTGGGATTTCGACGTCCGGCCGGGCAGCCTTACTGGTTACTTGCGCGCAAATGCCTGCTTCAGCAGGACATCCTGTTCCGCTGCGTGCCGCTTCATGGAACCGGCGGCAGTGGAGGCGGAGGCCGGCCGCGATACCAGGCGGACGCGGCGGTCAAGGACCTCCGGCAGATGCAGGCCGATGAACGGCCACGGGCCCTGGTTGGCGGGCTCGTCCTGGGCCCAGACCACTTCGGCGTTCGGGTACTTGGCAAGCTCCGCCGCGATCTCCGCGTGCGGCAGCGGGTAAAGCTGCTCCACGCGGATGATGGCGGTGGTCTTGTCGCCGGTCTTCTGCCGGGTGGACAGGAGATCGTAGTACAGGCGGCCGGAGACCAGGAGAACGCGCTCGACGGCGGTGGCCGGGAGCTGCTCATGCTCACCAATGACAGGGCGGAAGGTGCCGTTGGTGAAGTCTTCGACGGATGACGCGGCAGCCTTCAGGCGCAGCAGCTGCTTGGGCGTGAAGATGATCAGCGGCTTGCGCGGACGGTTGTACGCCTGGCGGCGCAGCAGGTGGAAGTGCGAGGCGGCCGTGGTCGGGTTGGCCACGATCATGTTGTCTTCCGCGCACAGCTGCAGGAAGCGCTCGATCCGGGCGGACGAGTGGTCCGGTCCCTGGCCTTCGTAGCCGTGCGGGAGCATCAGCACCAGGGAGGAGCGCTGGCCCCACTTCTGCTCGGCGGAGGAGATGAATTCGTCGATGATGGTCTGGGCACCGTTGACGAAGTCACCGAACTGGGCCTCCCACAGAACCAGCGCGTCCGGGCGCTCGACCGAGTAGCCGTATTCGAAGCCCATGGCGGCGTACTCGGACAGCAGGGAGTCGTAGATCCACAGCTTGGCCTGGTCATCGGAAAGGTTGCCCAGCGGCAGCCATTCCTTGCCGTTGGCACGGTCGTGGAACACCGCGTGGCGCTGCACAAAGGTGCCGCGGCGCGAGTCCTGGCCGGCAAGGCGTACCGGCACGCCTTCCATGATCAGGGAGCCGAAGGCTGCGATCTCGCCGAAGCCCCAGTCGATGCCGCCCTCGCGTGACATCTGCTCGCGCTTCTCGAGCAGCTGCTTCAGCTTGGGGTGGACCGTGAACCCCTCGGGTACCTCGACGTGCGCCTTGCCAATGCGGGCCAGGGTTTCGGCGCTGATGGCGGTGGAGACCGGTGCACTGGCGTTGGAGTCTGACTGCTGGGCCATGGGCCGCTCGATGTCGGACACGGCAGCGGAATCGGCGGTCACGATCGGGATGGGGGAGGTCTGGGCAGCGTGTGTCTCGGCGAAGACCCGCTCCAGCCGTTCCTGGTAGTCGCGGAGCAGCTGCTCGGCTTCTTCCTCGGTGATGTCCCCGCGGCCGATGAGCGACTCGGTGTACAGCTTGCGGACGGAGCGCTTGGCCTCGATCAGGTTGTACATCAGCGGCTGGGTCATTGAGGGGTCGTCGCCCTCGTTGTGGCCCCGGCGGCGGTAGCACACCATGTCGATGACAACGTCCTTGTGGAAGCGCTGGCGGAACTCGTAGGCAAGCTGGCCGATGCGGACAACCGCCTCGGGGTCGTCGCCGTTCACGTGGAACACCGGTGCCTGGATCATCTTGGCGACGTCCGTGGAGTAGGTGGACGAGCGCGACGATGAGGGGGCCGTGGTGAAGCCCACCTGGTTGTTGACCACGATGTGGATGGTTCCGCCGGTCCGGTAGCCGCGGAGCTGGGACAGGTTGAGGGTTTCCGCAACCACGCCCTGGCCGGCGAAGGCGGCGTCGCCGTGCACCATGATGGGCAGGACGGGGAACGTTTCGCCCTGGTCCAGGCGGTCCTGCTTGGCGCGGACGATGCCCTCGAGGACGGAGTCCACGGCTTCCAGGTGCGACGGGTTGGCCGCGAGGTAGACCTTGGTTTCCTTGCCGTTGTCCGAGGTGAAGGTGCCCTCGGTTCCGAGGTGGTACTTGACGTCACCGGATCCCTGGACAGAGCGGGGATCCTGGGTGCCCTCAAATTCGCGGAACACCTGGGCGTAGGTCTTGCCGGCGATGTTGGTGAGCACGTTGAGCCGGCCGCGGTGGGCCATGCCGATGGCAACTTCGTCGAGGCCGTCGTCGGCGGCGTCGGACATGATGGCGTCCAGCAGCGGGATCAGCGACTCGCCGCCTTCCAGGGAGAAACGCTTCTGGCCCACGAACTTGGTCTGCAGGAACGTCTCGAAGGCCTCGGCGGCGTTCAGCTTGGAGACGATCCGCAGCTGCTCTTCGCGGCTGGGCTTGGAGTACGGGTGCTCCAGCTGGTCCTGGAACCACTTGCGCTCGGCGGGCTCCTGAATGTGCATGTACTCGATGCCGGTGGTGCGGCAGTAGGCGTCGCGCAGGACGCCGAGGATGTCGCGGAACTTCAACATCGGCTTGCCGCCGAACCCGCCGGTGGGCCATTCGCGGTCCAGGTCCCACAGGGTCAGGCCGTAGGTGAGCACGTCGAGGTCAGGGTGCTTGCGCTGGACGTACTCCAGCGGATCGGTGTCCGCCATGAGGTGCCCGCGCACGCGGAAGGAGTGGATCAGCTGCTGGATCCGGGCCACCTTGTTGATCTCGTCGGCCGGGTCAACCTGCAGGTCGGGGCTCCAGCGGACGGGCTCGTAGGGGATGCGGAGCGCTTCGAAGATCTCGTCGTAGAAGTTCTGTGCACCGAGCAGGAGCTGGTGGACGAGCTTGAGGAACTCGCCGCTGCCGGCACCCTGGATGACCCGGTGGTCGTACGTCGAGGTCAGGGTGAGGACCTTGCTGATGGCGTTCTGGGCGATGATCTTCTCGCTCGCGCCCTGGAACTCCGCCGGGTAGTCGAGGGCGCCGACGCCGATGATGGCCGCCTGGCCCTTGGACAGGCGCGGAACCGAGTGCACGGTGCCGATGCCGCCGGGGTTGGTCAGGGACACGGTGGTGCCCTGGTGGTCCTCGGCCGTCAGCTTGCCGTTGCGGGCGCGCTTGATGAGGTCCTCGTACGTGTGCCAGAACTCGGCGAAGTTGAGGGTTTCGGCCTTCTTGATGTTCGGAACCATCAGCAGGCGGGTGCCGTCGGGCTTGGGCATGTCGATGGCGATGCCGAAGTTGACGTGCGCCGGCTGGACCGCGACCGGCTTGCCGTCCACTTCGTCGTAGTACACGTTCATGGACGGGAACTGGGAGAGCGCGCGGATGACCGCGTAGCCGATGAGGTGGGTGAAGGAGACCTTGCCGCCGCGTGCGCGGGCCAGGTTGGAGTTGATCACCACGCGGTTGTCGATGAGCAGCTTGGCCGGAATGGCGCGGACGCTGGTGGCGGTGGGCACCTCGAGGCTGGTGACCATGTTGGTGGCGATGGCCTTGGCCGGGCCGCGGAGGACGGAGACGACGTCTTCTTCCGGCGCCGTGGGAGCCTTGACGTTCTTGGGCAGCTGGGCAGGGATGGGCTGCGAGCCGGTGCCGGCTTCGGTCTTCTTGCCGCCGTCGCGCGCTTCCGTGGCGGGGGCCTTCTTGACGGGTGCGGGCGCCGCGGCGGGGGCGGCAGGGGCAGCGGCGGCGGGCGCGGCAGGGGTAGTGGCAGGCGCAGCTGCCGGCGACGGTGCCGGAGCGGCCGGGGCCGTTTTCACAACAGGCAGTTCCCGGGTGGGAGGGTTTGGAGCGTGGGCGGAATTTCCGTTGGAAGAAGAACCGTTGCCTGAGTCGAAGGATTCGAACAGGGGCCACCACTTGGCGTCCACAGCGTTCCTGTCCTGCTGGTACTGCTCGTACAGTTCGTCAACGAGCCACTCGTTTCCGCCAAATTCCTCGGGTAGACGGTGGCTTGGCTGCTCTGGCACTTGAAATACGCCTCTTCCATGAGTTTGATTTCTCTTTGGCCCCCCGGTGCTTCAGCACTACGTTCGAACCACTCTCCGCGTCCTCTGAACCCGGACCTTTGCAAGTCTAGTGAGCATCTCCTGTTAACTGCCAATAAGGGTGACCCAAATCATGAAGTGACGAACACGGGCCCAAAAATGGCATCCTTCCGCGGTCCGCAGGGGTCCGGCGGGGCGGACCCTCCGGGCGCTCCGGCCTGCGGCAATGCGGCGTGCGGGACCGGCTGCCCCGCGGCCGGTCAGGGGCCGCTCCTGTAGACTGAAATTCTTATGGACAGTAAATCTAGGTGCCGGCCTGGGCGCTGTCAGCGGAACTCCAAGAGAAGTACCGCGCAGTCCGCCCCCAGAGCCGGCAAACCCCGACAACGCGCCCATCACCATCCAACGGCGGAGCACGCCGCGCACCGCACGGAACGGTCAGCGGTTTCAGCCGACCATCCTCCGCCGGGACGAAACAGCTGTTCGACTTCCCGGGGCACCGCTCCCCGCTCATATGCAGTACCCCGGGCGGGATGCTGAATGGAGTGGCTCCTCCTCGCAGCAGGCCTGCTGCTGATCGCCGGCACCGGATTTTTTGTTGCCGTCGAGTTCTCCCTGATCGCGCTGGACCAGCCCACGGTCCAGCGGGCAATTGACGACGGCGACACCGGCGCCGTTGCGCTGCTCACCTGCCTCAAATCCCTGTCAACCCAACTGTCCAGCTGCCAGCTGGGAATTACCCTGACCACCCTGCTCACCGGCTACGTCATGGAACCCTCGGTGGGCCGCCTGCTCGAAGGCCCCCTAACCGCCGTCGGACTTCCCGGCGTGGCGGTGCAGTCCGTGGCGCTCGTCCTGGCGATGGTGCTGGCAACCCTGCTTTCGATGCTCCTCGGTGAGCTGGTCCCCAAGAACATGGCGATCGCGCTGGCGTTCCCGGTTGGCCGTGCCCTGGCGAGGCCGCAGCTGGTCTTCACTGCTGTTTTCAGGCCGGCCATCCTGGTCCTCAACGGATTCTCCAACAAGGTCCTGCACGTCTTCGGCCTCGAAGCCAAGGAAGAGATCTCCGGGGCGCGTACGCCTGCCGAACTCGCCTCCCTGGTCCGCAGGTCCGCAGCGATGGGAACCCTCGACGCCGGCACAGCCAACTTCATCGCCCGCACGTTGAACTTCTCCACGCGGACCGCGGCCGACGTCATGACCCCGCGGATCCGGCTCGAGACGATTGACGCCGACCAGCCGGTCTCGGACGTCGTGGACGCCGCGCGCCGCACCGGTTACTCGCGGTTCCCGGTGATCGGCGACTCGGCAGATGACATCCGCGGCCTGGTGCACGTCAAGAAGGCGGTCGCGGTTCCATGGGAGCGACGGCAGAACCTCGAAGCAGGCGCGATCATGACCGAAGTCCTGCGCGTGCCCGAGACCATCCATCTGGATGCCCTGCTCGCCGAACTCCGGGAGGGTAACCTCCAGCTGGCAGTAGTGCTGGATGAATACGGCGGAACAGCCGGCATCGCCACCCTCGAGGACCTCGTGGAGGAAATCGTGGGCGAAGTGGCTGACGAACACGACAAGGTCCGCCCCGGCCTGCTGCAAAGCGCCTCCGGCGACTGGTACTTCCCGGGCCTCCTCCGGCCCGACGAGCTCTCGGAACAAATCCCGGGCCTCAGCGTTCCCGACGAAGCTGCCTACGAAACTGTGGGCGGTTACGTCATGAGCCAGCTCGGCAGGATCGCGGCCGTCGGCGACACCGTCCCCGTGAACGGCGGAACGCTGAGCGTGACCAGGATGGACGGACGCAGGATCGACCGCATCTGCTTCCGGCCGGCAAAGGAAACGCCGACGCAGGACGTCCCTGACAGGAGGACGCCATGAGTGACTGGGCCGGAATACTGTGGCTCGGCGTCCTCCTGCTGGGCAACGCCTTCTTCGTGGCCGCCGAGTTCGCCATCATGTCAGCGCGCCGGAGCCAGATCGAACCGCTCGCCGACTCCGGGTCGAAACGCGCGCAGACCACCCTGCGCGCCATGGAAAACGTCTCGTTGATGCTCGCCTGTGCGCAGCTGGGGATCACCGTCTGTTCCCTGCTGATCCTGCTGGTGGCCGAACCTGCGATCCACCATCTGCTCGCGGTTCCGATCGAGACGGTCGGCCTGCCTGCGGAGGCGGCCGACGTCGCCGCGTTCGCGGTGGCGCTGATGCTCGTAACCTTCCTGCATGTCACCTTCGGCGAAATGGTGCCCAAGAACATCTCGGTGTCCGTCGCGGACAAGGCCGCGCTGTTCCTGGCCCCGCCCCTGCTGTTCGTTTCGCGGCTGGTCCACCCCGTGATCTCCGTCCTGAACTGGTCGGCGAACCACATCCTCAAAGCGATGCGGATCGAGCCCAAGGACGAGGTGACATCCTCCTTCACCCTGGAGGAAGTGCAGTCAATCGTGCAGGAGTCCACCCGGCACGGCCTGGTGGACGACGACGCCGGGCTGATCACCGGTGCCCTGGAATTCTCGGAGCATACGGCGGAGGACATCATGGTGCCGCTGGACAAGCTCGTCATGCTGCCGGCGTCCACCACGCCGGTGGAGTTTGAAAAAGCCGTCAGCCGGACCGGGTTCTCCCGGTTCCCCATGCTTGATGACGATGACATGCTCTACGGCTACCTGCATGTCAAGGACGTGCTCTCTATTCCGGAGTCCGCCTACGGGCTGCCGATTGCCGAGAGCCGCATCCGCTCCCTGGCCAACCTGGCCCTGGGGGACGAGATCGAAAAGGCGATGTCCGTCATGCAGCGCACGGGATCCCACTTGGCGCGCGTGATCGGCCCGGACGGGAATACCCGCGGCGTCCTCTTCCTTGAAGACGTTATTGAACAGCTGGTCGGTGAAATCCGGGATGCCACCCAGGCAACCGGAATCCGCCGCCTGGGGCAGCCGAACGGCAGCTGACTCCGGCGGGCACCCGTTCCGCGGGAACGGGTGCCCGCTCGAGCAGCCTCCGGGCGCGCAGAAGCACCTAAATAGGAATCATTCGCATTTAGGTATAGGCTTGCCATGTTGTCTTCCCCATCTGCGTGAACCGAGGTTATCCGTGCGCCGAACCGCTGCCCGCCCCTTCCTTGCCGCCCTTGCCGGCCTTGGCCTGCTGCTCACCGGGTGCAGCACCCAGCAGTCGCAGGCCCCTGCGCAGGGGCAGGGGATCAACGTCGTGGCGTCGACGAACGTCTACGGTGACATTGCCCGGACCATCGGCGGGGACAAGGTCAACGTCACCTCCATCATCAACAACGCCGGCCAGGACCCGCACTCCTATGAGGCGACGGCCCAGGACAGGCTGGCCGTTTCCAAGGCGCGGCTGTTGATTGAGAACGGCGGCGGCTACGACGACTTCATCCACACGCTCGTGGAGGGCAGCAAGCCCGACGGCGCCTCGGTGCTGACCGCCGTCGAAATCTCCGGCCTTGCCCACCCGGAGGAAACACACGCCGCCGGCGAACCCACGGAGCAGGCTTCGGCGGACGCAGACACCCACGACCACGGCGCGCTCAACGAGCACGTCTGGTACAGCCTGCCTGCCATGGAGCGCGTGGCGGACGGCATTGCTGACAAGCTTGCCGCCCTGGACCCTGCCTCGGCCTCCACCTTCACCGCCAACGCCGCTGCCTTCAAGTCCTCCCTCTCGGATCTCCACGCCCGGCTGGATGCCTTGAAAGGCCCGGCGGCCGGCGGCAAGGTTGCGGTGACGGAGCCGGTTCCGCTGTACCTGCTTGAGGATGCCGGCCTGGTCAACGCCACCCCCCGGGAATACACCGCCGCCATCGAAGAAGGCAGCGACGTACCGCCCGCCGCGCTGAAGGAAGCCACGGACCTGGCCGGTTCCCGGGCCGTCCGCCTGCTGGCGTACAACGAGCAGACGGAAGGTCCGCAGACGGAAGCCCTGAAGAAGGCAGCGCAAACCGCCGGGGTCCCCGTGCTCGACTTCACCGAAACCCTGCCCGAAGGCAAGACCTACCTGCAGTGGATGACGGACAATGTGAACAACATCGGCAAGGTTCTGGAGACAAACAGGTGAAATCCGTCGTCAGCCTCAAAGGGGCGCGCCTTAAGTTCGGCCAGCGCACGCTGTGGGAGGACCTGGACCTGGACATCAAGCCCGGCGAGTTCTTCGCCGTGCTGGGTCCCAACGGCAGCGGCAAGACCAGCTTCCTGAAAGTCCTGCTCGGCCTGCAAAAGCTGCAGGCCGGCGAGGCAACGCTGGGGGGCCGCCCCGTGGAACGCGGCAGCAGCCTGATTGGCTACATCCCGCAACAAAAGTCCTTTCCGCCGGACACGCCCATGCGGGCGCGCGACCTGGTGGCCCTGGGCGTGGACGGCCACCGCTGGGGCGTCCGGCTGTCCACGGGCAAGACCAACAGGCGCGTGGACCAGCTGCTGGAGCTGGTAGGAGCCTCCGACTACGCCAAGGTGCCGGTGGGCCAGCTCTCCGGCGGGGAACAGCAACGGCTTCGCGTGGCGCAGGCCCTGGCAACCGACCCCCAGGTCCTGCTCTGCGATGAACCCCTGCTGTCACTCGACCTGCACCACCAGCAGGCGGTCAGCGCCCTGATCGACAAGCAGCGCCGCGAACACGACACCGCCGTCGTCTTCGTCACGCACGAAATCAACCCGGTCATCGACTACGTGGACCGGGTCCTGTACCTGGCCGGCGGCCGCTTCCGGGTGGGGACGCCGGAGGAGGTCATGACCACGGAAGTGCTCTCGGACCTCTACGGCAGCAACGTCGAGGTGATCCACGCCAACGGCAGGATCGTCGTCGTCGGCCTGCCCGACGCCACCACGCACCACCACTCCCACGCCGAGGCGCTGGCAGGGGAGGCCGCGTAGTGGACGCAGACAGCATCCTGGGTGCCATCTTCAACTTCGACAACTACGGCGAGCTGCTGGTCCTGGTCCAGAACTCCATTTGGGCCGGCGCCATCCTGGGGCTCCTCGGGGGACTGGTTGGCACCTTTGTCATGAAGCGCGACCTGGCCTTCGCCGTCCACGGCATTTCGGAGCTCTCCTTCGCGGGTGCCGCCTTTGCCCTGCTGGTCGGCGCGGATGTGGTGTTCGGCTCGCTCATCGGCTCCGTGGCGGCGGCCCTGCTGCTCGGCCTGATGGGCGTCCGCGCCAGGGACAAGAACTCCATCATCGGGGTGATCATGCCGTTCGGCCTGGGGCTCGGCATCCTGTTCCTGTCGCTGTACCAGGGCCGGGCGGCCAACAAGTTCGGATTACTGACCGGTCAAATCGTCTCCGTGGACACCGTCCAGCTGCAGGCGCTGGCCGGGACCGCCGTCGTGGTGGTGCTGGTCCTGCTGGCCATCTGGCGGCCGCTCAACTTCGCCAGCGTTGACCCCGAGCTTGCCGAGGCACGCGGCGTTCCCGTCCGCACCCTCGCGGTGGTCTTCATGATTGTCCTGGGCGTCAGCGTGGCGCTGTCCATCCAGGTGGTCGGCGCCCTGCTGGTGCTGGCACTGCTGATCACCCCCGCCGCGGCGGCGCTGCGGGTCACGTCCTCACCGGTGGCGGCAGTGGTATTGAGCATCGTCTTCGCGGTCGCCGCGACCGTGGGTGGAATCCTCCTGGCCCTGGGCGGACGGATCCCGATCAGCCCCTACGTCACCACGTTGTCGTTCCTGATCTACGTGGTGTGCCGCATCATCGGATCCGTGCGGGCCTCGAGGGGAATCAATGGCCGCGTGCTTACAGCTTCCCGGCAGCCTTAAGGGCAGTGCAGTCCGGGCACAGGCCAAAAATTTCCACCGTGTGGTCCACCTCGGTGAACCCGTGCTCCGCGGCCGTGCGCACGGCCCACGTTTCGACGGCCGGGGCCTCCACCTCCACCGCCTTCCCGCAGTTCCTGCACAGCAGGTGATGGTGGTGCGCCGTTACGGCGCAACGGCGGTACACCGCCTCGCCGTCACCGTTGCGCAGCACGTCCACCAGGCCTTCATCGGCGAGTGACTGCAGGATCCGGTACGCCGTAGCCAGCGAAACGGAGACACCCTGGTTCTGCAGGATCCGGTACAGCTCCTGCGTGCTGACAAAGTCGTCAAGATCGTCCAGGGCCGCACTGACGGCCTTGCGCTGCTTGGTAACGCGCTGTTCCTTGCCGCCACCTGCCGGGGACGGGACGGCGGAATCAGCCTTGACGCCGATCGGCATGGACGAACTCGCTTCCGTGGGGGGCAAACATCAAGATTACCAGCCGGAGCGTCGTGGACAGCGTTCCCGGGCGGACCCTAGGCTGGCGCTATGAAGCTGACCAAATACACCCATGCCTGTGTCCGGCTCGAGAAGGAAGGCGGGGTCCTGGTCCTTGATCCCGGCACGTTCTCCGAATCAGCGGAGGCACTGGCCGGGGCGCAGGCTGTCCTGGTGACCCACGAACACCCCGACCACCTCGATACCAAGGCCGTGGTGGACGCCCTCGACAACAACCACGACCTGGAACTCCATGCTCCGGCGGGCGTGGCCGCCCAGTTGCGGGCGGAAGCTCCGGATGCTGCCGGCCGGATCCACACCGTGGAACCCGGCCAGGCCTTCCAGGCCGCGGGCTTCGACATCCGCAGCTTCGGCGGGCAGCACGCGCTGATCCATCCCCAGATCCCGGTGGTGGCCAACATCGGATTCCTGGTGGACGGGAACGTGTACCACCCCGGGGATTCGTTCATCATTCCTGATGGCATCGAGGTCCAGACGCTCCTGGTGCCGCTGCACGCGCCGTGGAGCAAGTCCGCCGAGGTGGTCGACTTCGTGATCGGCGTCCGGGCGCCCCGCGCTTTCCAGATCCACGACGGCCTGCTCAATGACAACGGCCTGGGCATCGTAGAAGGGCACGTCAAACGGATCGGTGCCACCTACGGCACCGAGTACCGGCACCTGGCTCCCCGGGAATCGGTGGAGGTCTAGGCCGAACCTCCGGGCCTAGCCTGCCGCCCCGGTCCATTCGCCGGTGTCCAGGAAGCGGGAGATCACTGCCTGGTATGGCGCCGGATCCAGCCCCTGGGAAGCCAGCCACTCCTGGTTCCAGTAGTTCCCCGCGTACCGTTCGCCGCCGTCGCACATCAGCGAAACGACGCTGCCCCGGCTGCCGTCCGACACCATCGCGGCAATCGTCTGCCAGACACCCCACAGGTTGGTGCCGGTGGAAGGGCCGGCATGCAGGCCCGCGAAAGCGTCCAGATGCCGCATGGCAGCTACGGACGCCGCATCCGGCACCTGGACCATCCGGTCGATCACCGTGGGAATGAAGCTCGGCTCCATCCGTGCCCGCCCAATGCCCTCGATCCGGGACGGGCCGCCCGTGGGCCGGCCCCCGGATTCGCCCAGCCAGCCCGGGTAGAACGCTGAATTCTCCGGGTCCACCACCAGCAACCTGGTGGGATGGCTGTGGTAGCGCAGGTAGCGGCCGATGGTGGCGCTGGTCCCGCCGGTGCCGGCGCCCACCACGATCCAGTCCGGCACGGGGTGCTGTTCCAGGCTGAGCTGGCCGAAGATGGATTCGGCGATGTTGTTGTTGCCGCGCCAGTCGGTGGCCCGTTCGGCGTAGGTGAACTGGTCCATATAGTGCCCGTTGCAGGTGGCAGCGACGTCTTCGGCCACGGCGTAGACGTCCGAGGCGTTTTCCACCAGCAGGCAGGAGCCGCCGAACTTCTCGATCAAGGCGATCTTCTCCGGACTGGTGGTGCGTGCCATCACGGCGACAAAGGGCAGCCCCAGCAGCTGGGCGAAGTACGCCTCCGACACGGCCGTGCTGCCGCTGGAGGCTTCGACAATGGTGGTGTCCCGGCCGATCCACCCGTTAACCAGTCCGAACAGGAACAGGGACCTGGCCAGCCGGTGCTTCAGGCTGCCGGAGCGGTGCGTCGACTCGTCTTTCAGGTACAGCTGGATGCCCCAGTGCTCCGGCAGGGGCACCGAGTAGAGGTGGGTGTCAGCAGAACGGTTGTTTTCCGCCTTGATGGTGCGGATGGCCTGGTCGGCCCACTCGCGGTCCGCCCTGTTGTTGCCGGCGCTGCCCTTGATCGTCACCAATCCAGCCTACCCGCGGCCCGGGCCCGTCTAGAGTAGGAGCCGTTGGCTGAAGGACCTGGAAGGGGAGCGATGAGGCCGCTGATGGACGTTACTGACCTTGAGGCCAGGCTCGCGGCCGGGCACCGGACCGTGCTGCTGGATGTGCGCTGGGTGCTGGGGGACCCGCACGGCCACGAACACTACCTTGCGGGACACCTGCCCGGCGCGGTGTTCGTGGACCTGGCCACGGAGCTCTCGGATCCAATGGTCCCGGACCGGGGCCGCCACCCGCTGCCGTCCGCGGCACAGTTCCAGGAATCGGCCCGCCGGTGGGGCATCAGGAACGGCGACGTCGTGGTGGCCTACGATGACAACGCCAACATGGCGGCGGCGAGGCTGTGGTGGATGCTGCGCGACGCCGGCCTCAGCGGGGCATGCCTGCTCGACGGCGGCCTGGCCGCCTGGCGTGCCGCCGGCCTGCCGCTGGAACGGGGTGGCGTCAACCCAGCCCCCGGTGACGTGCAACTGGGCAGTGGGCGGATGGCCGTGGTCGACGCCGCTGCCGCTGCAGAATGGCCGCATGCCGGCCTCCTGCTCGACGCGAGGGCGGGGGAGAGGTACCGCGGCGACGTCGAGCCGGTGGACCCCCGCGCCGGCCACATCCCCGGAGCCGTCAGTGCCCCTACCACCGGAAACGTGGACAGCGGCGGACGCTTCCTGCCGCCCGCGGAGCTGCGCCGGAAGTTTAAATCCCTGGGTGCACGACCCGGGCAGCCCGTTGCCGTGTACTGCGGGTCGGGTGTCACCGCGGCTCACGAGGTGGCGGCACTGGAGCTCGCCGGCTTCCAGGCCGCGCTCTATCCCGGCTCCTTCTCGGAATGGTCCAACCGTCCCGGCCTTCCAGTGGCTACAGGTCCGGAACCGGGGGAGGCCGCAGCGCCGGCTGGAAACTCCGCGGGACGCGGGGGTAGCGTCGCACTATGACACCAGGACGCCCCGTACCGCCGCCGCTAGCCAAACCCATTGCTCCTGCCGCTGATCCCACACCCGCCCGGCCCGCGCCGGACGGAGGCGTGCTTGCCGCCGCCTGGGGTGCTGCGTCCGGCGACAGCGGGCTGGTACCGCTCACCCTGGCCCGCCGCGCCCCCAAACCCGACGATGTTGAAATCGCCATCGACTTCTGCGGGCTCTGCCACTCCGACGTCCACGCCACCCGCGGTGAGTGGGGCGGCCAGGCCTACCCGCTGGTTCCCGGCCACGAAATCGTGGGAACCGTCAGCAGGACAGGAGCCAACGTCACCGAGTTCGCCGTGGGCGACCGCGTGGGCGTCGGCTGCATGGTGGACTCCTGCCGCGAGTGTGAAAGCTGCCTGGACGGCCTTGAGCAGTACTGCGAACAAGGCATGACCGGCACCTACGGCGCGAGGGACCGGCGGAACGGGGACACCATTACCCAGGGCGGTTATTCGTCGTCCATCGTGGTGGACCGACGCTATGTCCTCCGCGTACCGGAGTCGCTGGATCCGGCCGCCGCTGCGCCCCTGCTGTGTGCCGGCGTCACCACCTATTCGCCGCTCCGGCACTTCGACGCCGGGGAGGGCGATGTGGTGGGCGTGGTGGGCCTGGGCGGGCTGGGCCACATGGCCGTCAAGCTGGCCAAGGCCATGGGCGCGAAGGTGGTGGTGTTCACCACATCCGAATCCAAGGTTGCGGCCGCCCTGGACCTGGGGGCCGACGAGGTGGTCCTGTCCCGCGATGAGGCGGCCATGGCTGCTGCGAACCGCACCATCGACCTCATCATCGACACCGTGGCGGCCCCGCACGACCTGAACCCCTTCTTCCGCACCCTGCGCGTGGACGGCGCACTGTTCCAGCTGGGGCTGCCGTCCGAAGCCATGCCGCCGGTCAACCCGGGTGCCCTCATCCGCCGCAGGATCGCCTATGCCGGATCGCTGATCGGCGGCATCGCCGAAACACAGGAGATGCTGGATTTCTGCGCCGAGCACGGCGTGGCGGCTGATATCGAGATCGTGGCCGCAGGGTCACTGAATGAAGCCTACGACCGAATGGTCGCTGGAGACGTAAAGTACCGGTTCGTGCTGGACGCCAGCACGCTGCAGGCAGCAGCCGAGGAGGCAGACGCATGAGCACCCTGTTCACGAAAATCCTGAAGGGCGAGATTCCCGGCCGCTTCGTGTGGCGAGAGGACGACGTTTCGGCGTTCCTGACCACCGGGCCCCTGGCTGACGGGCACACCCTCGTTGTTCCCACCGAGGAAGTGGACCGCTGGACGGATGCCCGGCCGGAAACCCTCGCCAAGGTCATGGAAGTGGCACGCCGGATCGGCGCCGTCCAGGTGGACATCTTCGGTGCCCGGCGGGCCGGCCTGATCGTGGCGGGCTACGAAGTCAACCACCTGCACGTCCACGTGTGGCCGTCCCGCAGCATGGCCGACTTCGACTTTGGCTCTGCCGACCAAAACCCGGACCCTGCAGTCCTGGACGGCAACGCGGAAAAACTGCGCGAGGGCCTGCGCGCTGCCGGGTACGCGGAGTTCGTTCCCGCGTCCTAGCCGACGCAGACGCCCGCCGCAGCAGCGGCGGGCGTTGACGCGTCAGTCCCGGCGGGGCGTCATCGCCACCATGCCGGCGTAGGTGAAACCGCCGCCGAAACCGAACAGCAGGGCGGGAACGTCGGACGGGATGGTGCCGGCATGCCACCACTTGCTAAGGCCGAGCGGAACGCTCGCGGCGGACGTGTTCCCCGATTCGGTGACATCGGTGATGACGATCCTGTCCGTCATGCCCAAGGCATCGGCGAGCGGCTCAATGATGCGGAGGTTGGCCTGGTGCGCGGCCAGGACCTGGATGTCGTCCAGCGTCAGGCCGGCGCGGGCCACCACCTCGCGGGCACGTTCAGGAGCCTTGGTCAGGGCCCACCGCAGGACTTCGCGCCCGTTTTGGGAGAACCTGCCCGAGGGCGGGGAAATTTTGACGGCGTCGGCCATGCCTGCCTCCGAGCCCCAGACCACCGGGCCAATGCGGGGCGTGGCGGAGGGGCGGACGACGGCGGCGCCGGCACCGTCGGCGGTCAGGACTGCGGTGGCGCGGTCCGTCCAGTCCGTCACTGCGGAAAGGGTTTCAGCCCCCACGACGATCGCGTGGGTGGCGCTTCCGGTGCGGATCGCCTGGTCCGCCACCCCCAGTGCGTACTCGAAGCCGGAGCAGGCGGTGTTGACGTCCATGATTGCCGGACCGCGGCTGTCGCGGCCCAGGCCAAGTGCCTCCGCGACGCGGCCGGCGGTGTTGGGGGAGCGCTCTGCTGCCGTGGTGGTGGCCACCACTACGAGGTCGATGTCGGCAGCGGCAACCCCGGCATCGGCCAATGCCATGCGCGCGGCCGGGACGGCAAGGTCCACCACCGTCCCGCCGTCGGCAATGATGCGCCGCGTGACGATGCCCGTGCGTTGGCGGATCCACTCGTCGCTGGTATCCATCATCCCTTCGAGTTCGTGGTTGTCCATCACGCGCTCGGGCTGGGCATGGCCCAGGCCCGCAATCTCTGTCCCTGCCGGGCCGTCGGCAAGCGTGAGCTTCATTCGATTCCTCTCGTTGGGGACCGCTGCTAGGCGGGGGCGAGTGCCTTGTTGAGTACGGTGCGGATGCGTTTCTCAGACACGGAGTAGGCGGTTCCGAGTTCGACGGCGAACAGGCTGACCCGGAGTTCCTCAAGCATCCAGCGCACCTGGGTTAACTCCCGGCCGGCACGGCGCCCCGGCTGCAACGCCGAGACGGCATCGTCGTAGTCGTCCTCAAGCCGCTGGACAATGGCCATGTTCAGGGCATCCCGCTGGACGTTCCCGGGCAAGCGTTCAAGCCGTTTCTCGATGGCCGCCAGATACCTGGGCAGCTGGCTGAGCTGGGCGTAGCCCGTGCGTGCCACAAACCCCGGATACACCAGTTGTCCGAGCTGGCTCTTGATGTCGTTCAGGGCACTGATCAGGGCCAGGCTGGTGGTCCCCTTGAGCTGCTTCTCGATCCGCCGGGTACTGGCGAGGATGCGCTCAACGGTGGCCGTGACGGAGAAGACGGTATCGATCAGCTCAGCACGGACCACCTCATAAAGGGCATCGAAGGCCCGGCGGTCCCACGGAAGGTCCGCGGGCGTGAGCTTGTCGATGGCGGCCAGGGCACAGTCGGCAATGAGTGCGGACACCGACCCGTGGGGGTTTTGGCTGAAGGTGAGTTTCTCCGTGTTGCTCAGGTGCTCCAGGACGTAGCGGTCCGGTGCCGGCACGCGCAGGGCCAGCAGCCGGATAACCCCGCCGCGCATGGCGTCCTGTTGCTCCTCCGGGCTTTGGAATACGCGCAGTGCCACGGAGGTGCCTTGGTCCACCAGCGCGGGATAGCCGGTGACCGTGTGGCCTTTGACCATGCTGCTGACCTGGCGCTCGATGGTGCCGAAGCTCCATTCCGTCAGGCCCTCCTGCTCCACGAACCCGGCCGCCGCCCGGCTGCCCGGGACCGTGGCGGCCTGTTGCCCCTGCTGCCGCCCGCCGTCGGGCGCTTTGCCGTTCCCGCCCGGCGCCCTGCCGGCCTTGCCCGGCGCGGCCGTGGCGGGGGTGGCGCCGAGGGACTCGGCGATGGCACGCCGGGTGGCAGGGGCAAGACGCTCCTGGAGCTCTGCAAGGTCCTTGCCTTCGCCCAGCACCTTGCCCTTGCTGTCCACTACCTTGAAGCTCATGCGCAGGTGCGGGGGGACAGCGTCCCAGTTCCAGGACCCGGGCGGGATGACCGCGCCCCGGATCCGCCGCAGCGCCAGTTCCAGCGACGGCTCCAGCTCATCCTTTTCCGGGTCGAAGTCCGCCTCGAGGACGGCTACCGCCTGGCGGGCAACATCGGGCGCCGGGACGAAATTCTTCCGGATCTGCTTGGGCAGCGACTTGATCAGGGCGGTCACCAGCTCAGCGCGCTGCCCCGGAATCAACCAGCGGAACGGGGCGTCGTCGAGCTGGTTGAGGAACAGCACCGGCACCTCGGCCGTGACGCCGTCAGAGGGGTCCGGCGTGGATCCGGGCGCCACCGGATGGAATTCATACCCCAGCGGTAGTTCAAAACCCTTGTGCAGCCACGTCTTCGGGTACGCGGAGTCGTCCAGTTCGTCGGCGTCGTCACTGAGGAGCAGCGATTTGTCGTAGTCCAGCAGGTCCGGGTTCTCCCGGCGCGCCTCCTTCCACCATTTGTCGAAGTGCCGCTCGGACACCACCTCGGGGCCGATCCTGGCGTCATAGAACTCGAACAGCGTCTCGTCGTCCACCAGCAGGTCGCGGCGGCGCATCCGGGCCTCGAGTTCCTCCACCTCATGCAGGAGGGCGCGGTTGCGGTGGAAGAACTTGTGGTGGGTGCGCCAGTCGCCTTCCACCAGGGCATGCCGGATGAACAGTTCCCGGGCAACCACGGGATCCACCCGGCCGTAATTGATCCGCCGCTGGGCGATGATCGGAACACCGTAGAGAGTGACCTTTTCATAGGCCATGACGGCGCCCTGCTTGGTGGACCAGTGGGGTTCGCTGTAGCTGCGCTTCACCAGGTCCGGGGCCACCTGTTCAGCCCATACCGGATCGAATTTGGCGGCCACCCGTGCCCACAGCCGGCTGGTCTCCACCAGCTCGGCTGCCATGACAAACGTGGGGGACTTCTTGAACAGTGCCGATCCGGGGAAGATCGCGAAGCGGCTGCCCCGGGCGCCGGCGTATTCGCGCTTGCGCTCGTCCAGGATGCCGATGTGGCTCAGCAGCCCGGCGAGGAGGCTGATGTGGATCCCGTCGTGGTTGCCCACGGGGTCCGCCGGGCGCTTGTTGTCCAGGGTGATGCCCAGCGGCCGGGCGAGCTGGCGCAGCTGGGTGAAGAGGTCCTGCCATTCCCGGACACGCAGGTAGTTGATGAATTCGGCGCGGCACAGCCGGCGGAAGGCCGACGACGACAGCTCCTGCTGCTTCTCCTGCAGGTAGTTCCAAAGGTTCAGGAAGCCGGTGAAGTCCGAGTTCTCGTCCCGGAAGCGGTTGTGCTTTTCCGCGGCCAGCTGCTGCTTGTCGGTGGGCCTTTCCCGGGGGTCCTGGATGGTGAGCGCGGCGGCCAGGATCATGACCTCCCGGACACAGCCGCGTTTTCCGGCCTCCACGATCATCCGGCCCAGGCGCGGATCAACAGGCAGCTGGGCGAGTTTTTGTCCGACGGCGGTGAGGCCGCCGCCCTGGGACTGGCCCCGGCCGTTGCCGGCGGCGGCGCCGGCCTTGCCCTGCTGGGGGCGTGCGGGAGCCAGTGCGCCGAGCTCGCGGAGGAGGGTGACGCCGTCGTTGATGGCCCGTGTTTCCGGGGGCTCCACGAAGGGGAACTCCTCGACATCCTTCGGACCCCTTGCCACGCCCATGGCCGTCATCTGCAGGATGACGGCCGCGAGGTTGGTCCGGAGGATTTCGGGATCGGTAAACCGGGGCCGGGACTCGAAGTCCTCTTCCGAGTACAGGCGGATCGCGATGCCGTCGGACACCCGGCCGCAGCGGCCCGAGCGCTGGTTGGCCGAAGCCTGCGAGACCCGCTCGATGGGCAGGCGCTGGACCTTGGTGCGGTGCGAATAGCGGGAAATGCGCGCCGTTCCGGTATCGATCACATACTTGATGCCCGGCACGGTCAGCGATGTTTCCGCCACGTTGGTGGCCAGCACGATGCGGCGTTTGCTGCCCGGATGGAACACCTTGTGCTGCTCCTGCAGGCTCAGCCGGGCAAACAGGGGGAGGATCTCTGTGTTGGCCAGCCTGCGGTTGGACTGGACACGGGCCTGCAGTGCCTCCGCGGCATCGCGGATTTCGCGTTCGCCCGAGAAGAAGACCAGGATGTCGCCGGGAGCCTCCGCGGCGAGTTCGTCCACGGCATCGCAGACGGCGTCGAGCGGATCCCGGTCCTCCTCGAGTTCATCGTCCGAGGCGTCGTCATCGTCGGCCTTCGGCTGCGACAGCGGGCGGTAGCGGATTTCCACGGGGTAGGTCCGGCCCGACACTTCGATAATCGGCGCCGGGTTGTCCGGGGTGCCGAAGTGGTTGGCGAACCGCTCGGGATCGATGGTGGCCGAGGTGATGATGACTTTCAGGTCCGGCCGCTGCGGCAGGACCCGTTTCAGGTAGCCCAGGATGAAGTCGATGTTGAGGCTGCGTTCGTGGGCCTCGTCAATGATGATGGTGCTGTATTTGCGCAGCAGCTTGTCCCGCTGGATTTCGGCGAGCAGGATCCCGTCCGTCATCAGCTTGACCTTGGTTGCCTTGCTGACCTCGCCCGTGAAGCGGACCTGGAAGCCAACCTCCTGGCCGATCTCCACGCCGAGTTCTTCCGCGATGCGCTCGGCCACGGTGCGGGCCGCAAGCCGCCGGGGCTGGGTGTGTCCAATCAGGCCTTTGTCGCCGAGGCCCAGCTCCAGGCACATCTTGGGGATCTGGGTGGTCTTCCCGGAGCCGGTTTCCCCGGCGATGATGGTCACCTGGTTGGCGGCGATCGCGGCCATCAGGTCCTCGCGGCGCTCGGAAACAGGCAGCTCGGCGGGATAGGAAATATGAAAAGTCATGGCTGCAGACAGTCTACTGCCGTCGGGTACGGCCACAGGGCTCAGGCGGAACCCGGGCCGGACTCCTCAGCGGCAGCGCGGGCAGTATCCACCAGGATCCGCCACGGCCCCGTGAGGGCGTGCTCGGGCAGTGCGGCCCGGCGCTGCCCGGCAGTGATCGAGTACATGAACCGGTCCGGCTGCGGCGCCTCGAAGGCGGCGGCTGCTGCCCGCGGGGTGCTGGGAACCGCATCCCACGGGCAGGCCTCGACGATGGGCTGCCACTGGTTGAGGTCACTGTCCGACCGGGCGTCCACCGTCCATACCCGGGTGACTGCCGCCATACCGCCGGTGCGCTCAACCTTGATTTTCATGGCTCTTACTCCGGGCTTCCTTTGGCCCGGGCGGCCGGTATTCAGGCGGCCGGGGCAGCGGTTAAACCTTGACCTTCACAGTTTCCCACGCACGGACCACGGCGTCATGCTCCGTGGAGCCTGCGCCGAAAAGGTCCGTGGCAGCCCGCGCAGTGGCCCGGGCGAAGACGGCGAACGTTGCACCGGGCGGCAGTGAGCCGTTGGTGAGCGTTTCGTACCAGATGCGGCCGGGCGTGTCCCAGGCATATCCGCCCACAGCCTCCGCGACAAGGTAGAAGGCACGGTTGGGGATGCCGGAGTTGATGTGGACCCCGCCGTTGTCCGCGCTGGTCCGGACGTACGTGTCCATGGAGTCCGGCTGCGGGTCCTTGCCCAGCACGTCGTCGTCGTACGCCGTTCCAGGTTCCTTCATGGACCGAAGGGCCACGCCCTGGACAGTGGGCGTGAAGAGTCCCTCACCGATCAGCCAGGTTGCCTCCGCCGAGGTTTGGTTCTTCACGTACTGCTCAACAAGCGCGCCGAAGACGTCGGACATCGATTCGTTCAGGGCCCCTGCCTGGTTCCGGTAGGCAAGCCCCGCCGAGTACTGGGTCACGCCGTGCGCCAGTTCGTGGCCGATGACGCTGACGCTCCTGGTGAACCGTTCGAAGACTTCACCGTCGCCGTCACCGAACACCATCTGGCTTCCATTCCAGAAGGCGTTGTCGTAAAGCTTTCCAAAGTGCACGGTGGCGTCCAGCCTCAACCCGCTGCCGTCAACGGAGTCGCGGCCGAAGGCGTCGGCGTAAAGACGGTGCGTGTGCCCCAGTGCGTCGTAGGCTTCGTCGGCAGCTGCGTCCCCGGTGGCGGGTCCGCCTTCGCCGCGGACCTGCCGGCCCGGAAGCGACTCCCCGCCGGCAGCATCGTAGATGGTCCGGTTGGCCGGGCCCGGCTTGACCTGCCGTACGCCGGGCGGGAGCGCCGGTGTTGCCTGTGCCCGTGCAGACTGGAATGACTCCACGTGGCCCAGCGCTTTCCTGGCGGCGCTGGCCGCGGACGAGTATCCGGGCGCATCCTGCTGCGCGAGCCGCCGCAGCAGGTAGGGCGGAACGATCGAACAGAACTGACTGTGCATGGTGTACTCCCTCAGCTAGGTGTTTTCAGGCTACGAGGAGCCACCGACAATCGGCGGGACGCCGACACCCGGATTTTGCCGCCACCGGCGCCGCTGCAGCGGGCTGACGTGGGTACGGTAGGCGCATGCCGGAAACCGAAAAACGCACCAAGCCCAGCTCCACCCTGCTGACGGTCATCGTTGCCTTCGCGGCCAACACCCTCGTGGCGGCGGCCAAAACGGTGGCCGCCGTCCTGTCGGGCTCGGCTTCCATGGCCGCCGAAGCCGCGCATTCGTGGGCCGACACCGGAAACCAGGTGTTCCTGTTCTTCGCCGAACGCCGGTCTGCCCGCCCGCGCGACAAGAGCCACCCGATGGGCTACGGCCGGGAAGCCTACGTATGGTCCATGTTCGCCGCGTTCGGACTCTTCACCGCCGGCGCCGTGGTGTCGATCATGCACGGCGTCCAGCAGATTATTGAACCGGAGCCCGCGGCCGACTTCGCGATTGCCTACATCGTCCTGGCCGTGGCGTTCGTCTTCGAGGGGATCTCCTTCGTCCAGGCATTCCGGCAGACCCGCAAGGCCGCCCATGAACTGGACCGGCACACCCTTGAGCAGGTCCTCATCAGCTCCGATCCCACCCTTCGCGCTGTCTTCGCCGAGGACGCCGCCGCCTTGATTGGGCTGGTCGTGGCCTTCCTGGGCGTGTTCCTGCACCAGGTCACCGGATCGCCGCTGCCCGACGCCATCGGATCCATCGCGGTGGGCGTGCTGCTGGCCGTCGTCGCCGTCGTCCTGATTGACCGCAACCGGCGCTTCCTGGTGGGCCAGGGCGTCACGCCGGACATCGAACGGTCCATGGCCCGGCGCGTGCTGGAGCACCCGGAGATCGCCCGGCTGACGTACCTGCACCTGGAATTTGTTGGGCCGCGGAAACTGTACCTCGTTGCCGCAGTGGACCTGCAGGGGGACCACCCGGAGCACGAAGTGGCGGTGGTCCTGCGCCGGATCGAGCGGGAACTGGAGGACCACGAAACCGTGGAGGAAGCAGTGCTGACGCTCGCCACCCTGGACGAGGCGGCGTTACGCTTCCAGGACTGACCGGCGGAAACGAAAAACCCCGCCGCTTCACTGAAGCGGCGGGGTTTTCTCTGTGCCCTCGGTAGGATTCGAACCTACGGCCTTCTGCTCCGGAGGCAGACGCTCTATCCCCTGAGCTACGAGGGCAATCCGGATATCCTGCCGTTCCCGGCGGGACGTCCTAGAGCTTAGCAGGAAGGTGGCCCGCAAGGGAAAACCGGCGCCACGGCCCTGCCGCGAAGCCCAGCCAGGCAGCTTCAGCAGCCCCGGAAGGAGCCCGCCCCGTCCCGGGCCCGTTCCACCGGGGCGGCGGGGACGACGCTTCGAATTCTTTGCTGTCACCGGCCCCCGGTAGGCTAGAGGGGTGACTCCCGAAGAACTTTCCCTCGCCATATCCGCCTGCCTCAAGGACGCCGTCGCTGCCGGCGATATTGCCCTTGCGGAATCAGCCATTCCGGCTGACGTGCGCGTGGAGAGGCCCAAGAACCGGGACCACGGCGACTGGGCCACGAACATCGCCCTGCAGCTGGCCAAGCAGGCCGGCACCAATCCGCGCGAATTTGCCGGCATCCTCAGCACCCGGCTGAAGTCCATCAACGGGGTGTCCGCCGTTGATATAGCGGGCCCGGGCTTCCTGAACATTACGGTGGACGCCGCAGCCGCCGGCGCCCTGGCCAAGGCCATTGTCGAGGCCGGCAGGGACTACGGCACCAACACGGCGCTCGCGGGCCACACCGTGAACATGGAATTCGTGTCCGCGAACCCCACCGGGCCGCTCCACATCGGACACACGCGCTGGGCCGCGCTGGGGGATTCGATCGCCCGCGTGCTGCGCGCCTCCGGGGCGGACGTCACGGCCGAGTACTACATCAACGACGCCGGCTCGCAGATGAACACCTTCGCCACCTCCGTCTACAACCGGCTCCACGGCCTTCCCGTGCCGGACGGCGGCTACCCGGGGCAGTACATCGCCGACCTTGGCCATGAGGTACTTACCGCGCACCCGGACATCCGCGAACTCACGGAGGTGGCGGCCCTGCCCGTCATCCGTGCCGCCGCCTACGAAGCGCAGATGAAGGACATCAAAGCCACCCTGGCGGACTTCGGCGTTGAGTTCGACGTCTTCTTCTCCGAGCAGGAACTGCACGACGCCGGGGCCATCGAAAGTGCCGTGGCGCGCCTCCGCGAGCAGGGACACGTGTTCGACGACGGCGGTGCGGTCTGGCTGCGGACTACGGACTTTGGCGATGACAAGGACCGGGTGATGATCCGCGCCAACGGCGAGCCCACCTACTTCGCCGCGGACGCTGCCTACTACCTTTCCAAGAAGGACCGCGGCTTCACGGAGAAGATCTACCTCCTGGGCGCCGACCACCACGGCTACATCAACCGGCTCAAGGCCATCGCTGCCGCCGCCGGCGACGATCCCGAGGTGAACATCGAGGTCCTGATTGGCCAGCTGGTGTCCGTCAACGGAGCCAAGCTGTCCAAGCGTGCAGGCAACATCATCGAGCTCAAGGACCTGATCGACTGGCTGGGCAAGGACGCCGTCCGTTACTCCCTGGCCCGGTTCCCCGCCGATTCGCCGCTGACCCTGGACCCGGAGCTGTTGAAGAAGAACAGCAACGAGAACCCGGTGTTCTACGTGCAGTACGCCCATGCCCGCTCCCGCGGCGCCGCCCGGAATGCGGTGGCAGCCGGCGTGCAACGCACCGTGGACGGCGCGGACAGCTTTGATGCTTCCCTGCTGGACCACGCCACGGAGAACGAATTGCTGTCCTACCTGGGCAGCTACCCGTCCATCGTGGCCAAGGCCGCCGAACTGCGCGAACCGCACCGCGTGGCACGCCACCTGGAGGCAATCGCCGGGGCCTACCACCGCTGGTACGACGCCTGCCGCATCGCCCCGATGGGTGACGAGGCCGTGACCGACCTCAACCGCACCCGCCTGTGGCTCAACGACGCCACCAGCCAAGTGCTGGCCAACGGGCTGGACCTGCTGGGCGTATCGGCGCCGGAACGGATGTAGGACCGATGACGAACACAGCAGCACAGGGTTCCCCGCTGGCCCCGGAGTGGCTCGCCGTCCCGGATGACCTGAACAAACTCCACGAACCGATGTGGGCCAAGGACGTCGCCCGCAACGCGGAGGGCGAACTCAGCATCGACGGCATCCCCGTCAGCGAGTTGCAGCGGCAGTACGGCACTCCGCTCTTCGTCATGAGCGAGAACGACTTCCGCGCCCGCGCCAGGGCCTTCAGCGACGCATTCAACGACGCCTTCGCCGATGTCTGCGGGGGAGTGGACGTCTACTACGCCGGCAAGTCATTCCTGTGCACCTCCGTGGTCCGCTGGGTGGAGGAAGAGGGACTGCGCCTGGACACGGCCTCCGGCGGCGAACTCGCCGTTGCCTACCGGGCCGGAATCCCCGGCGCGGACGTCGCGCTGCACGGCAACAACAAGTCCGACGGCGAGATCCACCGGGCGCTGGACATGGGCCTGGGGCGGATCGTGGTGGACAGCCTGGCCGAACTCCAGCGCGTGGGCAGCATCGCCGAGGCCCGCGGCGAACAGGCGAAGGTCATGCTGCGGCTCACCCCCGGCGTCCATGCCCACACGCACGAGTTCATCGCCACCGCCCACGAGGACCAGAAGTTCGGCCTCTCCATGGCGGCAGACACCACCGATGAGGCAGGCATCTCCGCCGCCGAGGAAGCGGTGGCAGCAGCGTCCGCCCATCCCGGCATCGAACTGCTGGGCCTGCACTGCCACATCGGCTCCCAGATCTTCGAGCCGGACGGCTTCGCGCTGGCCGCGGAGAAGCTGCTGCGCTTCCTGGCCGCCATGCAGGAAAAGTACTCCATCACCTTGCCGGAACTGGACCTCGGCGGCGGCTACGGCATTGCCTACACCCCCGTGGACACCCCGCGCCCCGCAGCGGAGATCGCGACGGCGATGGCCGCCGTCGTACGTTCCACCTGCGCCGAACTGGGCATCGACGCGCCGCGCATCTCCATCGAGCCCGGCCGCGCCATCGTGGGCAGCACCACCTTCACCCTCTATGAGGTGGGCACGCTGAAGACCGTCCGCGTGGACGCACCGGCCGCTTCCGGCGACGGTGACGCGGACAACAACGTTACGTATCCGCGCCGGTATGTTTCAGTCGACGGCGGCATGAGCGACAACGCCCGTCCGGTGCTGTACGACGCGGATTATTCGGCCGTGCTCGCGTCCCGGGCTTCCAATGCCGCCCCGCAGCTGTCCCGCGTAGTGGGCAAACATTGCGAGAGCGGCGACATAGTTGTTAGAGATGTATATCTGCCCGAGGACGTGGCAGCCGGTGATCTGCTTGCTGTACCGGGAACCGGCGCCTACTGCTGGGCCCTCTCGAGCAACTACAACTATCTGGCCCGGCCGGGCGTTGTCGCGGTGCGCGACGGATCTGCCCGGCTGATTGTCCGCGGGGAAACCGAAGAAGACCTGCTGAACCGCGACATGGGAGCCTGAATGACGGAAATGCGAACGCTGAAAGTGGCCCTGCTGGGCTGTGGCAACGTCGGAGCCCAGGTTGCGCGGATCCTCATTGAGGACGCCGATGCCCTTGCCGCCCGCACCGGCGCCCGGCTGCAGCTCAGCGGCATTGCCGTGCGCAACGTCAACGCCCCCCGCGACGTCGACCTGCCCCAGGAGCTCTTCACTACCGACGCCGAAACGCTGGTCAAGGACGCCGACCTGGTCATCGAGCTCATGGGCGGCATCGAACCGGCCCGCACGCTGATCCTCGCCGCGCTCCGCAATGGAGCCTGCGTGGTCACCGGCAACAAGGCGCTCCTGGCGCAGGACGGACCCACCCTCTACGAAGAGGCGGACAAAGCCGGCGTGCAGCTCTCCTATGAGGCCGCCGTCGCGGGAGCCATCCCCATCCTGCGCCCCATCCGGGACAGCCTCTCCGGCGACCGCATCACACGGGTGCTGGGCATCGTCAACGGCACCACCAACTTCATCCTGGACCAGATGGACACCACCGGTGCCCAGTTCCGCGACGCCCTCGCCGAAGCCCAGCGCCTTGGCTACGCCGAAGCGGACCCCACCGCCGACGTCGAAGGCCACGACGCCGCCGCCAAGGCGGCCATCCTTGCCTCGCTGTCCTTCCACACGCGCTTTTCCATGGACGACGTCCATTGCGAGGGCATCACGTCCGTCAGCGCCTCGGACATCGCCGCCGCCAAGGATGCAGGCTTCGTGATCAAACTGCTGGCCATCGCCGAGAAGCTCACCGATGCCGACGGCACTGAAGGCGTCTCCGTCCGCGTCCACCCCACGCTCCTGCCGCGCGAACATCCGCTGGCCGCCGTCCGCGGTGCGTTCAATGCCGTGTTCATCGAGGCCGAAAACGCCGGTGAGCTGATGTTCTACGGCCAGGGCGCCGGCGGTACCCCCACCGCCTCCGCGGTCCTGGGCGACCTCGTCTCGGCCGCCCGCCGGCTGGTCCTGGGCGGCCCCGGACGCACCGAAACCACCACCGGCCACGTTCCCGCGCTGCCCATCGACGCCGCCACCACCAGCTACTACATCGGCCTGGACGTCGCCGACCAGCCCGGCGTCCTGGCACGGATTGCCCAGCTCTTCGCCGAGCATGGCGTGTCCATCGAAATCATGCGGCAGACCATCCACCGGGATGCGGAATCCACCGTGGAATCCGCCGAACTGCGGATCGTCACCCACCGCGCGTCAGAGGCTGCCCTCGCAGCCACCGTCGAGGCCGTGAAGGGCCTTGACGTCATCAATTCAGTTACATCCGTTTTGCGGGTAGAAGGAGTCTAAGTGGCTCACCAATGGCGCGGTGTCATCCGCGAATACGCTGACCGTCTGCCCGTGACGGAGTCCACCAGGGTCATCACCCTGGGCGAGGGCGGCACCCCGCTGGTGCACGCGCAGAAGCTCTCCGAACTCACCGGCTCCGAGGTCTACCTCAAGGTCGAGGGCATGAACCCCACCGGATCCTTCAAGGACCGCGGGATGACCATGGCCATGACCGCAGCCGTCGCCTCTGGCGCCAAGGCCGTGGTGTGCGCCTCCACCGGCAACACCTCCGCGTCGGCCGCCGCCTACGCCACCGCCGCCGGCCTGAAGTGCGCCGTCCTGGTCCCCGAAGGCAAGATCTCCATGGGCAAGCTCAGCCAGGCCATCGCCCACGGGGCCACGCTGCTGCAGGTGGACGGCAACTTCGACAACTGCCTGGACATCGCCCGCAAGCTGGGGGAGTCCTACCCGGTGTTCCTGGTGAACTCCGTCAACCCGGCGCGCATCCAGGGCCAGAAGACCGGCGCGTTCGAAGTGGTCGATGCCCTGGGCGACGCCCCGGACATCCACGTCCTGCCGGTTGGCAACGCCGGCAACATCACCGCCTACTGGAAGGGCTACAAGGAGTACTCCGCTCCGTTTGAGTCCGACACCGCAGGAACGCTGCCCGCCGTGTCCACCAAAACACCCGCCATGTGGGGCTTCCAGGCCGCCGGTGCTGCACCGTTCGTCGCCGGCCACCCGATCACGGAGCCCGACACCATTGCCACGGCGATCCGGATCGGCAACCCTGCCTCCTGGGACGGTGCCGTTGGTGCCCGTGACGAGTCCGGCGGCCTCATCGATGCCGTCACCGACGAGGAAATCCTGAACGCCCACCGCTGGCTGTCGTCCAGGGAAGGCGTCTTCGTCGAGCCCGGTTCCGCCGCCGGCGTGGCGGGCCTGCTCAAGAAGCACGCCGCGGGTGAGGTGCCCACCGGAAAGACCATCGTCATCACCGTCACCGGGCATGGACTCAAGGACCCCCAGTGGGCGCTGCGCACCGAGGACGGCAGCGACGTCCAGCCGGTCAAGGTCCCCAACGATGTGGTCACCGTCGCCGCTGAACTGGGACTGGAAGAAAAATAGCCTTGGACACCACCTCGCAGGCCGCCGTCGGACTGCACCTGATTGAGCCGGGGCAGCGGGTCACCGTCCGCGTCCCCGCCACCAGCGCCAACCTGGGCCCCGGCTACGACAGCCTGGGCCTGGCGCTGGCGCTGCATGACACGCTGACCGTGGAAAGCCTGGACACCGATGAACTCGTGTTCGAGCTCAGCGGTGAAGGGGCAGACTCGCTTCCCCGGGATGCGAGCCACCTGGTGGTCCGCGCCATGGACGCCGCCTTCGAGCGGCTCGGCTTCCGCCACGGCGGCCTGAAGGTCACCGCCCGGAACGTGAATCCCCATGGCCGCGGGCTGGGCTCCTCAGCGTCGGCGGTGGTGGCTGCGGTATCGGCCGCCAACGCCATGGTCCCCGCGGAGGACCAGCGCGGCAAGGACTGGATCCTCCAGCTCACCAGCGAACTGGAAGGCCATCCCGACAACGTGGCACCGGCGATTTTCGGCGGACTGGCGCTGTCATGGCAGGACAGTGAGCAGTACAGCAGCACCAGGGCCGACGTGGCCGGTTCCGTCATCCCCATCGTGGCGGTACCCGACTTCGAACTCGCTACCGAAGCCGCACGCGCCCTGCTCCCCGCCTCGGTGGGGCACCACGCAGCGGCGATGAATTCAGGCCGTGCCGCCCTGCTGATCCACGCATTGACGCAAAAACCGGAGTTCCTGCTGCCCGGCACCGAGGACTACCTGCACCAGAGCTACCGTGCGGAGGCCATGCGGCCCAGTGCAGCGCTGATCGGCGCGCTGCGCAAGGCTGGCTACCCGGCTGTCGTTTCCGGCGCCGGGCCCACCGTCCTGGTGCTGGCGGACGGGGAGGCGCAGGCCGCGGATGCCGTGGCCTTCATCGAGGCCTTCACCGCGGAGAACACGCCGGACATCGGTTGGCGCGTACTGAAGCTCGCAGTGGACGTTGAAGGTGCTAAGGTGGACTTGCACCGGCGGTAATTCCGCCTATCTGATCTGCTCCTGCATTCAGTTGCTATTTGATCTACGACTGTGAATGTATTCCGGTGCCGCCTGCTTGGTCTGTCGCAGGAATCTGCAGCATCCAACTGCCCCTGAACCGTCAGTCCGGCGTTGCGCCACGGGCGCAGCGCAAGGTGAATCAGTATCCGGCCCTGCTGGCCGAAATCCAACCGGCAAGGCCGAAATCCCGGCTGCAGATCTGAACTGCAGCCCAGATCAAATCATCGCGTCCAGCTCCCAGTCTGGACGCCGTCGAGGGGGAAGGATCCTTCGTGACCGAAACCACTGAGCTGTCGCCAGCTGTGGAACACACAACTTCTGCTGCCGAATCAACGGCCGCACCCGCCAAGAGCAGCGGCCTCGCCGGCCTGAAGCTCGCCCAGCTGCAGGCCCTCGCCAGCCAGCTCGGTATTTCGGGCGGATCCCGCATGCGCAAGGGGGACCTGGTCTCGGCTATCTCCGCCCACCGTGCGGGCACCCTGACTGCCAAGGCTCCCGCGAAGTCCGCGGAAAAGACGCCGGAAAGCGCCCCGGCCGCAGCCGCACCCGCTGCTGCTCCCGAGGCTCCTGCCGCCGAAGCTCCCGCCGCCGAGGGCACCCGTGCCCGCGGCCGTGGCCGCAGCCGCCGCGCCGTCAGTGATGGTGTGGTTGCTCCCGCAGCCGAAGCTCCCGCAGCAGAAACCGCCGGCGCGCCCGCCGCCGCAGCCGCCGAGGCGCCGTCGGCCGCCCCTGCGGAAACCACCGAGGCAACGGAAGTCGCCCCCGAGCGCCGCCAGCCCCGCACCCGCAACCGCCGCCGCAGCGAAGCCGCTGCCGCTTCCATCCAGGAAGCCCCGGTGGAAACCCCGGCAGAGCAGCCGGCCGCGGACCAGCGTGGCGGCGACCAGCGCGGCGGCGACCAGCGCGCCGAGGCGCCCGCCGCGGAAGCGTCCGACGCCGGCCAGCGCACCGAACGCCGTGAAGGCGGGCGCACCCGGGGCCGCGACGGCGGCTCCCGCGACTCCGACGGTGGCCGCGACAACGCCGGCAGCCGCGAGGCGGGCCAGCGTGAAGCCAACCGCGACAACCGCGACAACGACGATACCGACGGCGGAAGCCGCCGGAACCGCCGTAACCGGCGCGACCGCAACGACCGTTCCGGCGGCCAGGACCGGGACAACTCCCGCAACGACCGCTTCCGGGACCGCAACGACCGCCGCCGCGGCCGCAACCAGGGCCCGGACGTGGACGACGTCGAAATCACCGAGGACGACGTCCTGCTGCCGGTCGCCGGCATCCTGGACGTCCTGGAGAACTACGCGTTCATCCGCACCTCCGGCTACCTGCCCGGCCCCAACGACGTCTACGTTTCGCTCGCACAGGTCAAGAAGTACAACCTGCGCAAGGGAGACGCCGTCGTCGGTGCGATCCGTGCACCCCGCGAGGGCGAGGACCGCAACCAGCAGTCCAACCGCCAGAAGTTCAACGCCCTGGTCCGCGTGACCTCGGTCAACGGCAAGACCCCTGAAGAGCTCAAGGACCGGGTCGAGTTCGCCAAGCTGGTCCCGCTCTACCCGTCCGAGCGCCTGCGCCTGGAGACCGACCCCAAGAAGATCGGTCCCCGCGTCATCGACCTCGTGGCGCCGATCGGCAAGGGCCAGCGCGGCCTGATCGTCTCCCCGCCCAAGGCAGGCAAGACGCTCATCCTGCAGTCCATCGCCAACGCGATCACCACCAACAACCCTGAGGTCCACCTCATGATGGTGCTGGTTGACGAACGGCCCGAAGAAGTCACGGACATGCAGCGCACCGTCAAGGGTGAGGTCATTGCCTCCACCTTCGACCGGCCCGCCGACGACCACACCACGGTGGCCGAACTCTCCATCGAGCGCGCCAAGCGCCTGGTGGAAATGGGCATGGACGTGGTGGTCCTGCTGGACTCCATGACCCGCCTGGGCCGTGCCTACAACCTGGCAGCACCGGCCTCCGGCCGCATCCTGTCCGGTGGCGTCGACTCCGCAGCCCTCTACCCGCCCAAGCGCTTCTTCGGTGCCGCCCGCAACATCGAAAACGGCGGCTCCCTCACCATCCTGGCCACCGCGCTCGTCGAGACCGGCTCCAAGATGGACGAGGTCATCTTCGAAGAGTTCAAGGGCACCGGCAACATGGAACTGCGCCTGTCCCGCCAGCTGGCGGACAAGCGCATCTTCCCCGCCGTGGACGTCAACGCGTCCGGCACCCGCCGCGAGGAGAACCTGCTCTCGCCCGAGGAAGTCAAGATCATGTGGAAGCTGCGCCGCGTCCTCTCCGGACTCGAGACCCAGCAGAGCCTTGAACTGCTCACCAACAAGATCCGGGAAACCCAGAGCAACGTCGAGTTCCTCATGCAGGTCCAGAAGACGACGCTTGGCGCGAAGTCGGATAACGACAAGTAGCTGAGTTAGGGGCGGGGTGCGGTTGCCTCGCGTGGTTCGCCGCGCGGGTTTTCCGCCCCCGCCTTCGTCGTTCGGTTTTGCCGCCCCCGCCCCTTCGCTGGGCGGCTTCACGATCTTCGATCGTTCGCCGCCCAGCTCCGGCAGGCCCGATGCCACTCCCGGGGCGGCAAAACCGAACGCCTCCTCAGCAGGGTCACCGGCCGTGCGGCTTCGTCGTTAAGTCACCAGCCGCTGTCCCGTTTTCGTTTGTTACTAGACTTGTACAAGTCGAAAGAGGTTTATAGATGTTTGAGTCCGTACAGGGCCTGCTTGATGAGCATGATGCCATCCAGGCGCAGCTGGGGGATCCTGCTGTTTATGCTGACCAGCGGCTTGCCCGGAAGCTGGGGCGGCGGTCGGCTCAGCTCAATGGGATTGTCGAGGCCTACCACAAGTGGGAAGGCCTCCGGGATGACCTTGCCGCTGCCAGGGAAATGGCTGCCGAGGATCCCGAGTTCGCCGCAGAGGTCCCTGAACTCGAGGCTTCGCTGGAGGTTGCTGCCGCCAAGCTGCGGCGCCTGCTGATTCCGCGCGATCCCGACGACGCCCGCAACGTGATCCTCGAGGTCAAGGGCGGCGAAGGCGGCGACGAAGCAGCCCTGTTCGCCGGCGACCTGCTGCGCATGTACACCCGGTACGCGGAGTCCCGCGGCTGGAAGACTGAAATCATTTCCGCCACCGAATCCGACCTCGGCGGTTACAAGGACGTCCAGGTGGCCGTCAAGGGCAACTCCAACGACCCCGCCGAGGGCGTTTACGCGCGGCTCAAGTTCGAAGGCGGCGTGCACCGCGTGCAGCGGGTTCCCGTGACCGAATCCCAGGGCCGCATCCACACCTCTGCCGCCGGCGTGCTGGTCCTCCCCGAGGTGGATGAGCCCGAAGAACTCGAAATCAGCCCCAACGACCTCAAGATCGATGTCTACCGGTCCTCGGGCCCCGGCGGCCAGTCCGTGAACACCACCGACTCCGCCGTGCGTATCACGCACCTTCCCACCGGCATCGTGGTGGCCATGCAGAACGAAAAGTCGCAGCTGCAGAACCGCGAGGCCGGCATGCGCGTCCTGCGGGCCCGCATCCTGGCGCACCAGCAGGAGCAGATCGACGCCGAGAACTCGGCCCAGCGCAAGTCCCAGATCCGCACCATGGACCGCTCGGAGCGCATCCGCACCTACAACTACCCGGAAAACCGCATCGCCGACCACCGCACCGGCTACAAGGCCTACAACCTTGACCAGGTCATGAACGGCGACCTGGAACCGGTAATCCAGTCGGCCATCGAAATGGACGAGCAGGCGCGGCTGGACGCCATCGGCGACTGACCGGACGCGTCCGATGACCGAGCCCACCCCTGAGGCGCACGCCCAGTCCCTGGCCGCAGCGGTCCGGGAGGCCGCTGCGCTCCTGGCTGAGGCGGGCGTCCCCAGCCCCCGGGCCGATGCCGAACTCCTCGCCGACCACCTCCTGAACGTCGGCCTGGGGCGGCTCCGCTCGCTGATGCTGGGCGACACTCCGGCGCCTGAGGGTTACGCCGGGCTTGTCGCCGAGCGTGCGCGCCGCATACCACTGCAGCACATCACCGGGGTGGCGCATTTCCGGTACCTCGAACTGGCCGTGGGGCCCGGGGTGTTCATCCCGCGCCCGGAGACCGAATCCGTGGTCCAGCTCGCCATCGACCACGTCCGGGGCATGTCCGCCCCGCGGATGGTGGACCTGGGCACCGGATCAGGGGCCATCGCAGGATCCCTGGCCTCCGAAGTTCCCGGCGCGGAGGTCCACGCCGTTGAATTCAGCCCGTTCGCGCACGCCTGGGCGGCGAAAAACCTTGCCCCCCTCGGCGTCGACCTCGTCCTGGGGGACCTGCGCCACGCCTTCCCGGAACTCAACGGGACAGTCGACGTCGTGGTGTCCAACCCGCCGTACATCCCGTCCGAGGCCATCCCCAACGAACCCGAAGTGGCGCTGCACGACCCGCCGGAGGCGTTGTACGGCGGGGGAGCGGACGGCATGGAACTTCCGACGGCGGCAGCCGCCACTGCCGCCCGGCTGCTGCGGCCCGGCGGCTACTTCGTCATGGAACACGCGGAAGTCCAGGCAGGCTGGATCGCCGCCATGCTGGCCAGGACGGGACGTTGGACCGCCATCACAACGCACCTGGACCTCAACGGCAAAGAGCGCGCCACCAGCGCCGTACTCGCTGACCAGGTCCCGAGGAATGAAAGAATGAGCCAGTGACCACAACTTATGACTGCACCATTGACGACGAACGGGCGCGGGGCCTGGAGCACGCGCAGCGCGCCATCAGCGAAAAGAAGTGCGTCGTGCTCCCCACGGATACGGTGTACGGCATCGGCGCGGACGCGTTTTCGCCCCAAGCCGTGACCATGCTCCTGGTATCGAAGGGGCGCAGCCGCACCATGCCCCCGCCGGTCCTGATTCCCCGGATCAATGCCCTGGACGGCCTGGCCACCGATGTTTCAGCAGATGCCCGCAAACTGGCGGAAGCTTTCTGGCCCGGCGGCCTCACCCTCATCCTGCACGCCCAGCCGTCCCTGGACTGGGACCTGGGCGAGACCAAGGGCACCGTGGCGCTGCGGATGCCCGCCGACGACGTCGCCCTGGAACTGCTCACCCTCACGGGCCCGCTTGCTGTTTCCTCCGCCAACCGCACCGGCCAGGCGCCGGCCCAGACCGCCGCCGCTGCACGGGACCAGCTGGCGGAATCCGTGGAGGTCTACCTGGAAGGCGGCCCGCGCCCCCTGGCGGGTGAAGCCGGGGTCCCCTCAACCATCGTGGATGCCACCGGCCCGCGGCTGCGCGTCGTGCGCAACGGTGCCGTAAGCCTGGACGAGCTGCGGGCACACGTCCCGGACGTCCTGGGCCTGGGCGAAATCCCGATGGCCGGCGAGGAACCGGTTACCGGGCCAGCCGCTGCCGGGAATGGTGCCGCGGAGGATGCAACGGACGACGCCGGACGGGCAGCTTCGTCAGGCTCGTCCGCCGTGACGGGTATCGAGGCAGAACCGGCCGGGCCTGCCGGGAACCAGCAGCCTTGATGGCGCTGGAGCGCCAGCAGATTCCCGTCCTGGACGTCCATGCCACCCCGCTGCGGGTTCCCGAACTGGTGGCGGAACTGAGCAGCTTCGTGGCGGATGGCGCTACCCGTACCGTCCTGGGCCACAACCTGCACAGCGTGACGCTGGCGTTGTCCGACGACGGATTCCGGCGCCTCTATGAGGACAGCGACGTCGTGCTCCTGGACGGGGCACCCGTGCTGTGGCTGTGGGGGAGGACCGGCAACGCCGAAGGCCCCGTCATGGATTACCGGCTGGGTTCAACGGACTGGCTGCCGGCGCTGGACCAGGTGCGCGGCCTTGACCGGATTGCCGTGATCGGTGCCGGTGCGGAAGCGAACGCCGGGGCAGTCAGCAGGCTGAAGGACATCGTTCCGGGCGCCCGCGTCTCAGGCTTTCCCGGTGAAGGATGGGGTCCTGAGCTGGAGGAGGCAGCCGTTGCCTGGCTGCACCGTGAACAGCCGCAGCTTGTCCTGCTTGGCCTGGGCATGCCGCTCCAGGAGGAAGTGCTGCAGCGGCGGCTGGCTGAGATGCCGCCTGCCGTGTACTGCGCCGTGGGCGGCGCCATCGAGCAGTTGGCGGGCGTCCAGAAGCTGGCCCCCCGGTGGCTGGGCAGGATGGGCCTGGAGTGGGCCTGGCGCCTGGTCCTGCATCCGCGCCGCGTCGCATACCGGGTCCTGGGCGAGCCCTGGGTCCTGCTTTGGCTCCTGGCCGCACGGCGGCTGAAGACAAAATCCTGAACGGCGGCCGCCGGGCGGTTCAGGTGCCCCGCCCGGCTGCTGCCCGGAGACGCCGCTAGAACTTCTGGTCCTCCAGTGGCCCGAAGCCCCTGCCCCGCAGTCCGGCACCAAAGGAACGGGCCCAGGCCAGGAAACCCGGGAGGTCGCGCCGTTGCGCGAAGTAGCCCAGGTAGCCGCCGGCGTCGGCCACGAACGACCGCACCCGGAAATACCGGCGGATCAGGTAGCCGCGGTTCCGGTAATAGTAGTGGCGCTTAAAGGCCGAATCCGGAACGATGACGTGCCAGCGCGCCCCGTAGACATGCTGGGTTTCGGAGAAGGCGTGCGGATGCGTGATGGCCGTGGTGGTCACCGTCCCAAACCGGATCCCGGCCTTCCGGAGCCTGATGGTGAAGTCAACCTCATCGCCCCGGATGAACAGGCGCATGTCCGGCAGCCCCACCTTGAAGAACACGTCCGAACGGATCAGCGCGCCGTTGAAGAAATGGCCGTCGTCGGGCAGGAAGCCCCGCTTCTCCACTTCCGCCCGGTCATGGGTGACTTTGCCGTCAAGGCGGAAGAAGAAGGACAGCCTGTCCGGATCGCCCGGCGCGGTCACCAGCGGAACGACCGCTTCCAGGTCGCGTGCCTCTGCCTCGCGCAGCAGCGTGGCGAGGCATTCGGGATCCACCGGCTCGGCGTCGTCGTCCATCATCCAGATCCACTTCGCGCCGCTGGCCACCGCCTTCAGGGCTGCCAGGGCGAAACCGCCGGCGCCGCCGAGGTTTGCCTCCGAACGGACGTAGTCAACGTTCGGATGCTTTTCGGCCACGGCCCGGGCCGGCGTCGTGCCGCTGTCCACGAGGCAGACAGTGTCAACCTGCAGGGTTTGGGCGTTGATCGCCTCAAGCAGGACGGAGAGTTCCTTGGGCCGGTCGAAGGTCACCGCGGCAACCGCAATGCGGGGGGTCATGGGGGTCCTTTCAGCATGGCCGCCAGGGGGTCCCCCGCGTGGAGTGCGCCCGTGTGGCGCGGAGCCATGGTGCCCGTGGCACTAGTATCTTTGACTAGAGTCCACTGTAATACAGCCCTGTAAGGCACCGAACACTGCCTGCTGCGCGCTCGGCGACGGAGAAGTTTCATTTATCGACGAACAGATTCCCGGCCAATGAGCCCACCGACCAAGGACCGGCTGCCGGGGCAGCTGAACCGCTTCCAGCGCACCACTCCCGAAATGGCCCCCGCCCCATGATCATGTACCTGCTCATGGGGCTGACGGCTGCCATCGTGTCGTACGCCGCCACCTGGGGTGCCCGCGTCGTGGGAACCCGGCTGGAGCTGCATCTGCCCATCCGCAGCCGGGACATGCACTCCACCCCGGTTTCAAGGCTCGGCGGCGTGGCCATTTTCCTCGGTGTCCTGGTGGCCCTGGTCGTTGCCAGCCAGTCGTTCTTCGTCAAGGACATCTACCGCAACAACTTCTCGCCGTGGGGCGTCCTCGCCGGCGCCGCCGTCATCGTCCTGGTGGGCGTGGCGGACGACCTCCTGGACATCCGCTGGTGGGTCAAGCTGATCGGCCAGAGCGCCGCCGGGCTGACCGTGGCCCTGTGGGGCGTCCAGATGACGATCGTCCCCTGGGTGCCGGAACCCATCTATCTCCAGGACGGAATGCTCCGGGTCGTGCTGACGGCAGGGCTGATCGTCACCACCATGAACGCCTTCAACTTCATCGACGGTCTGGACGGCCTCGCTGCAGGGGTGGCCATCATCGGCGGCACGGCCTTCTTCTTCACGGCCTACTGGGTGCACCGGAATGCCGTCCTGCTCGACTATTCCGACCTCGCAACCCTCATCACGGCCGTCCTGGTGGGCGGCTGCCTTGGCTTCCTGCCGCACAATTTCTTCCCGTCAAAAATCTTCATGGGGGATTCCGGCGCCATGCTCATCGGGCTCCTCATGGCCTCGGCCGGCGTGGTGTCCACAGGACAGATCAGCTCGGGCCTCTACGACCGCGTCAACGGCATCTCCACCGTAATCCCCATCCTGCTTCCATTTGCGGTGCTCTTCCTTCCGCTGCTGGACCTGGGACTGGCGGTGGTCCGCAGGACCGCCCGCGGCCGTTCGCCCTGGTCGGCGGACAGGGGCCACCTGCACCACAAACTCCTGGACATCGGCTACTCCCACCGGACAGCCGTCATCCTGATGTACCTCTGGACCGCGGTGCTCTCCTTCGGCGGGCTGGCATTCGCCATCTTCCCGTGGCAGATCGTCCTCGCCGTCGACCTCTTCGCCACGTTGGTCATGGGCCTGGTGACCGCATGGCCGTACCTGTCCCGCAACGGCGCTGAAAGCCGGGCGTAGGGGCAGGTTCTGAATTATTTCTATCTCGTGTAGAATTTAGGGGCAGCCCAAGCTGCCACTCCACCCACTGCCTCCTGGCGATCCGCCATGCGGTGCCGACGATTGGGATCGAATGACCTCCAACGCCGAGTCCGGACCTGCCTCCGGCAACCGACCCGTTGGCACGTCCGGTCCCACTCCGTCACTCTGGCTCCACCTGCTCAAGCGCAGCAGTATCGCCGCTGCTGCAGGTCTCCTGCTCTGCGCAATTCCCGCGGCGCTCCTCAACGGGGCAAGCGGGGCGGTGTCTGCCGTGCTTGGCGGATTCCTGGTCATGCTGTTCTTCGGAATCAGCCTCCTCGTGGGGCACTTCGTGGGGCGCCGCAATCCTTCCGGGGCCATTGGGGCGTTCGTCGCCACCTACTTCGTCAAAGTCGTCGGCTTCGCCGTGATCCTGTTCGCCATTGGCGCCCCGGAGTGGCTTCACGGCAGATGGTTCCTCATCGGCGCCGTTGTTGCCGTGGTCCTGTGGCAGGCAGCGGAGATCCACGGATTCAGCAAAGCCCGCCTCCAGATCTACAACGATCCAGAAGAGAAGGGGGCATCCGATGCGTGACCCGAAGAAGACCAGGGGAACCGCATCCGGCGCACCGGGATCCAAGGGCTCCGCCTCCGCTGATTCCGCCGCATCAACCGATGGCGGCTACAACGCTGGAATGGCTGTATTCAGCTACATCATTGGCGGAATCATCGTCTGGAGTTTGATAGGGTGGGGACTGGATTATCTGTGGGGAACGCGCTGGATTGTGCTCGCAGGCGCTCTGCTTGGAGCCGTCGGAGGTTTCTACCTTTCCCACATGCACGGCCTCACCAGTTCCCGCAAACATGCTGATGAGCGCCATGCTCCCAGCGCACCGTCGACTGACGGAGAAGATAATGCCAAATAATTTCACAGGGGGAACAGCAGGCTGTCAGGCTGCCGGACCCCGCCCAACGCCCAATGATGGACACTGCAGAGAGGAAACGCGTTGATCGCGCTTGCGCTCCCGGCCCAAGATTCAGGAGAGTTCACTCCTCCTGGTATTAACGAAATGCATTTGCCGGCAATCCTGCCGTGGGGTGCCGCAGAAGGATTCTCCAAGCAGATGCTGCTGGTCCTCCTCTCTGTCGTCTTTATCGCCGTCTTCTTCGTGCTCGCCGCACGCAAGCAGCAGCTGGTACCCGGCAAGCTCCAGTTCGCCGGCGAAGCCGCCTACGGCTTCGTCCGGAATGGAATTGCCAAGGACATCATCGGCGGCAGGGACTTCATCAAGTACGTCCCCCTGCTCTTCAGCCTGTTCTTCTTCATCCTGGTCAACAACATCTACGGCGCCATCCCGGTGTTCCAGCTCCCCACGTTCTCGCACGTGGGTGGAGCGTACGTGCTCGCCGGCCTCGTGTACATCACCTGGATTGCCATCGGCATCAAGAAGAACGGCCTGCGCTACTTCAAGCTGGCCACCGTCCCGTCGGGCGTCCCGTGGTACATCCTGCCGATCGTTATCCCCATCGAGATCATCTCCAACTTCGTGGTCCGGCCCGTGACGCACAGCCTCCGTCTGTTCGCCACCATGCTCGCCGGCCACCTGATCGTGATGATCGCCGGTTCCGGCATCGAGTACCTGATCATGCAGGAGAACTTCCTGCTCAAGGGAACCTCGGTCCTGGTCCTTGCCGGTGCCATCGCCATGTACATGCTTGAAGCCCTGATCATGGTCCTGCAGGCCTACGTCTTCACGCTGCTGACCGCGATCTACATCGAAGGCGCCCTGCACGCCGACAGCCACTAGGCACGCTGCCGGCAGCGCAATGCTCCGGCCGCCCACCACAGACTTCCCCTCGCGGGGATGAAGCAACCCAAACAACCTGCCACATAAGTGGCATCTTGAAAGGAAAAAAAATGGAAGGCTCCATCAACGGCTCCCTCAACCTCATCGGCTATGGCCTCTCGGCTATCGGCGGTGGTATCGGTGTGGGTCTCGTGTTCGCTGCCTACATCAACGGCGTTGCACGCCAGCCGGAAGCCCAGCGCGTGCTGCAGCCGATCGCATTCCTTGGCCTGGCGCTGACCGAAGCACTCGCCATCCTGGGCCTGGTCTTCGCTTTCGTTCTCAAGTAAATCTTCAGAACTTCAGCGAACATTCAGAACCGAGTAGATAAGGACGGGTGAAATATGCATCAGCTGATCATCTCAGCCGCCGCTGAAGGCGACGTCAACCCCCTTGTTCCCAATGGCTGGGAAATGCTGGTTGTCTTCGTGGGCTTTGCCATCCTCTTCTTCATCGTGGTCAAGTACGTTGTCCCGATGTTCGAGAAGACCTTTGCCGAGCGTGCCGAGGCCATTGAAGGCGGCATCGCCAAGGCTGAAAAGGCCCAGGCTGAGGCGTCTGCTGCACTCGAAGAGTACAAGCAGCAGCTGACCGACGCCCGCACCGAAGCCAACCGCATCCGTGAGGAAGCCCGCGCCGAAGGTGCCCAGATCCTCGCGGATCTCAAGGAGAAGGCGGCAGCAGAGTCTGCCCGCATCACCGCACAGGCACACGCGCAGATCGAATCCGAACGCCAGGCGGCCGTCGTGTCGCTGCGTTCCGAGGTAGGCACCCTGGCCACCACCCTTGCCGGCCGCATCGTGGGCGAAGCCCTCGACGACGACGCACGCGCAGCACGGGTTGTGGACCGCTTCCTGGCAGATCTGGAGTCCCAGAACGCAGGTGCAGCTAAGTAATGGCAGGCGTATCGAGCGAATCGCTGGCAACAGCCCTGGCCGCGCTGGAAGCGAAACTTCCCACGGCGTCGCTGCAGCTGGCAAAGGAACTCTTCGGAATTCTGGGAATGGTGGACAGCTCGGCTGGCTTGCGCCGTGCCCTGACTGACCCCTCCCGCAGCGGCGACGAAAAGTCGGCGCTGGTCAGGCAGCTGGTTGGCGGAAAAGTCTCCGCTGATGCTGCTGAGATCGCGGGCGGACTGGCCAGCTCACGCTGGGCATCGGCGCGTGACATCGGCGATGCACTCGAGACTCTTGCCGCAACGGTGGTCATTTCCGTTGCTGAAAACAAGTCGGCCGTTTCTGCCTCCGGAATCACTGGCCTGGAAGAGCTGGAGAACGACCTGTTCTCCTTCAACCAGGCCGTTGCCTCCAGCCACGAGGTACAACGTGCTCTGTCCGAACCGCAGGCAAGCGGCGCAGCCAAGGCTGTCCTTGCCGCAAAGCTGGTTCCGGGCGCCAGTGAGGAAGCCAAAGTCCTCATCACGCAGGCCGTCACCCAGCCCCGCGGGATCAAGCCCACGCGGCTTGTGGAACGGTTCGCCGAGTTGGCGGCCAAGCGGCAGCAGCGCTGGATTGCAACGGTCAGTGTGACCCGCCCCTTGTCGCAGACGCAGCTGGCACGCCTCCAGGCGGGCCTGAATGCCCTGTACGGACGGGAACTGAAGGTCAACGTCAACGTTGACCCGTCGCTCATTGGCGGAATCCGCGTCCAGGTGGGTGACGAGGTGCTGGACGCCTCGGTCATCACCCGGCTGGGCGAGCTGCAACGCCAGCTGGCCGGCTAGCCGGACAAGCACAACCAAACTGATAGAAACCCCGGTCACCGTTTGCGGTGATCACAAACAGGAGAGCAGGGACTGCAGATGGCCGAATTGACCATCAACGCCGACGACGTCCGTAATGCGCTGAACGAGTTCGCGGCGTCCTACGAACCCGGGAACGCAGAGCGCGTAGAGGTCGGCCGCGTAACCACCGCTAGTGACGGCATCGCCCGTGTTGAGGGCCTCCCCTCGGTCATGGCGAACGAGCTGCTGCGCTTCGAGGACGGCACCCTGGGCCTGGCCCAGAACCTGGACGTCCGCGAAATCGGCGTCATCGTCCTCGGCGACTTCACCGGCATCGAAGAAGGCCAGGAAGTCCACCGGACCGGACAGGTTCTGTCCGTTCCCGTTGGCGACGCCTTCCTTGGCCGCGTTGTCGACCCGCTGGGCGTGCCCATCGACGACCTCGGCGAGATCAAGGCCGAGACCACCCGCGCACTGGAGCTCCAGGCTCCCGGCGTGACCCAGCGCAAGTCGGTCCACGAGCCGATGCAGACCGGCCTGAAGGCCATCGACGCGATGATCCCGATCGGCCGCGGCCAGCGCCAGCTGATCATTGGCGACCGTCAGACCGGCAAGTCCGCCATCGCCATCGACACCATCATCAACCAGAAGGCCAACTGGGCTTCGGGCGATGTGACCAAGCAGGTGCGCTGCATCTATGTGGCCATCGGCCAGAAGGCGTCCACCATCGCCGCCATCCGCCAGACCCTCGAGGACAACGGCGCGCTGGAGTACACCACCATCGTGGCATCTCCGGCCTCCGACCCCGCAGGCTTCAAGTACCTGGCACCGTACGCCGGTTCGGCCATCGGCCAGCACTGGATGTACGGCGGCAAGCACGTCCTGATCGTGTTCGATGACCTGTCCAAGCAGGCCGAAGCCTACCGCGCCGTGTCGCTGCTGCTGCGCCGCCCGCCGGGACGCGAAGCCTACCCGGGCGACGTTTTCTACCTGCACTCCCGGCTCCTGGAGCGTTGTGCCAAGCTCTCCGACGAGCTCGGCGCCGGCTCCATGACGGGCCTGCCGCTGATCGAGACCAAGGCGAACGACGTGTCCGCCTACATCCCGACCAACGTCATCTCCATCACCGACGGCCAGATCTTCCTGCAGTCGGACCTCTTCAACGCCAACCAGCGTCCCGCTGTTGACGTGGGTGTTTCCGTGTCCCGCGTTGGCGGTGCCGCCCAGGTGAAGTCCATGAAGAAGGTCTCCGGCACGTTGAAGCTGGACCTTGCCCAGTACCGCGACATGCAGGCATTCGCCATGTTCGCATCCGACCTGGATGCGGCATCCCGCCAGCAGCTGACCCGCGGCGCCCGCCTGATGGAACTGCTGAAGCAGGGCCAGTACTCGCCGTTCCCGGTCGAGGACCAGGTCGTCTCCATCTGGGCCGGCACCAACGGCTACCTGGACGACGTTCCGGTGGAGGACATCAGCCGCTTCGAGTCCGAGTTCCTGGAGCACCTGCGCCACAAGTCCTCGATCCTGACCACGCTGGCGCAGACCAACGTGCTGGACGATGACACCGTTGCAGCCCTGAAGTCTTCGATCGTCGACTTCAAAAAGGGTTTCTTCGGCGAGGGTGACAACCACCTGGTAGGCGCCGGCCACGAGGAGCATGACGCTATCTCCGAGGGCGAAGTCGACCAGGAAAAGATCGTCAAGCAGAAGCGCTAGTTCCGCCCTGCCGGGTGTGCCGGACCGGATGGTCCGGCACACCCGGCGACGGAATGTTAGGAAAGGATAAGTATGGGAGCCCAGATCCGGGTCTACCGCCAGAAGATCAGCTCGACCACGTCGATGCGCAAGATCTTCAAGGCGATGGAACTGATCGCTACCTCGCGTATCGGGAAGGCCCGTGCGCGCGTAGCAGCTTCACTGCCTTACGCGAACGCGATCACGCGCGCCGTTTCTGCTGTCGCCAGCCAGAGCGAAATCGACCACCCGCTGACCACTGAGCCGGAGCAGATCCGCCGTGCCGCCGTCCTGGTAATCACCTCGGACCGCGGCCTGGCAGGTTCCTACTCGGCCAGCGTCCTCAAGCAGGCGGAAGGTCTCAACGAGCTGCTCCACGCCGAAGGCAAGGAAGTCAAGACCTACCTCGTCGGCCGCAAGGCCCAGGCCTACTTCGACTTCCGGAACCGGCAGTACGCGCGGGTCTGGACCGGAGGAACCGACGCACCAGAGTTCGCAACCGCCCGGGAAATCGGCGAAGCGCTCCTGGCAGAATTTGCGACCGACTTCGAAGAGGGCGGCGTGGACGAAATCCACGTTGTCTACACCCGCTTCAAGTCCATGGTCACGCAGGAGCCGACGGTCATCCGCCTGCTCCCGCTCGAAGTAGTGGAAGAGCAGGCCGCCTCCGAGTCGGATCTCCTGCCGCTGTACGAATTCGAACCGGAAACGGAGCGTGTCCTTGACGCGCTGCTGCCGCGCTACATCGAATCGCGTATCTTCGCAGCCATGCTGCAGGCAGCAGCCTCCGAGCTCGCCGCCCGCCAGCGGGCGATGAAGTCCGCAGGCGACAACGCGACAGACCTGATCAAGAAGTACACGCGACTGCGCAACACGGCCCGCCAGGCCGAGATCACGCAGGAACTTTCCGAGATTGTGGCCGGCGCCGACGCCCTTGCGTCCTAGCCTCCACAGCCCGGTTCCGCGTAACGAGCATCACCAAAGCTAAACTTAACCCCACGCCATCTACTGAATGAAGTGAGAGAGATGACTGCCACTGCTACCGAACACGTAGCCGCAACGTCCGGTGCAACCGGCCGTATTGCGCGCGTAATCGGCCCGGTTGTCGATGTCGAATTCCCGGCTGACGCAATCCCGTCGATCTACAACGCCCTCACCACCGAGATCACACTCAACGGTGAGACCAAGACCATTACGTTCGAGACCTCCCAGCACCTGGGCGACAACCTCGTGCGCGCCATCTCCCTGCAGGCAACCGACGGCCTTGTCCGCGGCACCTCTGTGGTGGACTCCGGCGCCCCGATCTCCGTTCCCGTTGGTGACGGCGTCAAGGGCCACATCTTCAACGTGCTGGGCCAGCCCCTGGACGTTGCCGAGTCGGAGCTGGACATCAGCGAACGCTGGCCGATCCACCGCAAGGCACCGAGCTTCGCTTCGCTCGAAGGCTCCACCGAGATGCTCGAAACCGGCATCAAGGTCATCGACCTCCTCACCCCCTACATCAAGGGTGGAAAGATCGGCCTCTTCGGCGGCGCCGGCGTGGGCAAGACCGTTCTGATCCAGGAAATGATCACCCGTGTTGCCCGCAACTTCGGTGGTACCTCCGTCTTCGCCGGTGTGGGCGAGCGTACCCGTGAAGGCAACGACCTCTGGGTTGAAATGGAAGAGGCAGGCGTCCTCAAGGACACCGCCCTTGTGTTCGGCCAGATGGACGAGCCGCCGGGAACGCGTCTTCGCGTGGCCCTGTCCGCACTGACCATGGCGGAGTACTTCCGCGATGTGCAGAACCAGGACGTGCTGCTCTTCATCGACAACATCTTCCGCTTCACGCAGGCCGGTTCCGAGGTTTCCACGCTGCTGGGCCGCATGCCGTCCGCAGTGGGCTACCAGCCGAACCTGGCGGATGAGATGGGCCTCCTGCAGGAGCGCATCACCTCCACCAAGGGCCACTCCATCACCTCGATGCAGGCCATCTACGTTCCCGCAGATGACTACACCGACCCGGCTCCGGCCACGACCTTCGCACACCTCGACGCGACCACGGAACTTTCCCGTGAAATCGCCTCCCGTGGTCTGTACCCGGCCGTTGACCCGCTGACGTCCACCTCCCGCATCCTGGACCCCCAGTACATCGGCAAGGACCACTACAACACGGCAGTGCGCGTGAAGCAGATCCTGCAGAAGAACAAGGAACTCCAGGACATCATCGCCATCCTCGGTGTCGATGAACTCTCCGAAGAGGACAAGATCGTCGTGTCACGTGCACGCCGCATCCAGCAGTTCCTCTCGCAGAACACCTACACCGCAAAGCAGTTCACCGGCGTCGAGGGCTCCACGGTTTCCATCAAGGACACCGTTGAAGGTTTCGCAGCCATCTGCGACGGCGAGCTCGACCACATCGCGGAGCAGGCGTTCTTCAACGTCGGTGGCCTCGATGACGTTGAGCGCCAGTGGGCCAAGATCCAGGAACAGACCAAGTAATATGGCTGAGCTTGAGGTTGAGATTGTCGCAGCGGACCACTTCGTGTGGTCCGGAGCGGCCAAGATGGTCAAGGCCCGCACCAGCGATGGTGAAATCGGAATCCTGCCCGGCCACTCGCCCCTGCTGGCGATCCTGGCCGAGGGTGAGCTGGCCATCCAGCCGGTGTCCGGGGACCGTATTGCGGTGGATGTCGACGGCGGGTTCTTCTCCGTCGACAACAACCGCGTGGTGATCGTTGCTGACAACGCCCAGCTGGGCGGCTCGGCTACCGCTGGGATCCGCTAGCACGACCTTGATGGACGCACCGGGTATTCCGTTCATCGCACTGGCAATCGCCTTCGGATTGCTGATTTTTGCACTGTGCCTTTCGGGGGTGCGCCGCTTCAACCTGCGGCGTGCCCTCGGCACGGTGGACGCCTCCATTTGCGTTGCTGGAAACAGCTGGCAGATGGGGGTTTGTCGTTATCAGGACAACGACCTTGAATGGTTCCGGCTGATCTCGCTCAGTGTCCGGCCCAAGTACACTTTCAAGCGCAGCTCGCTTGAGCTCCTGGGGCGCCGGAAACCCACCGAGGCGGAGGCAGTGAAGGTCCAGCCCGACGTCGTCATCGTCGAACTCCGGTACGAAGGACAGGATCTGCGTCTCGCCATGAAATTCGACGCCTACACGGGTCTTTCGTCCTGGCTCGAGGCAGGTCCTGTCATCGGCGTAGGGACCTGGCGCTAGCCAGCGTGGACTGGATTGCAGATATTCGGCTGACGGACGGGCCCCTGTACGGAACCGTCCTGGTATTGGGAGTGGCCGGTGCAGCGTACCTCCTGGTGCCGCCCTGGCGTGGCTCGCCGGTCCCGCCCTACCGGCTCCGCGCCTGGTCCGTCCGCATCCTGATCGCCGCTGCGGCAGCGTGTGCGCTGGTGGGAACCATCCACTGGCTGCTCATCAACGTCTTCACCGTGTTCCCCGAGGACCTGCCAAATCCCGTGCTGCTGTGGCTGCTGCCGGGTGTCACCGCCGTCCTCCTTGCCATTTTCCGGCTTCCCGCCGCCAGGTGGGGCGGACGCGGAAGCGGCATCCTGGCAGCTTTGTTGGTGGTGCTGGTTTCGGCACTCCAGATCAACGCGTACTTCGGCCTCAACCGATCCATCAGCGATCTGATGGGCACTGCCCTGGCCCGGATCCCGGTGCTCGAGCAGGAGCTGATGCGGCATCCCGGCGAGGGCGACGGCCTGGCACTCCAGGGCTGGAAGCCTGCGGGCGAACTGCCGGCCGGCGGCGCCCTGCGCAAGGCAGCCATTCCCGGGACAAAGTCCGGGATGAACGTCCGGGACGCCTACATCTACCTGCCGCCGGCCTACTTTGCGGCCAACCGGCCGGCGCTTCCGGTCCTGGTCCTGGTGGCCGGCCAGCCGGGTGGACCTGCAGACTGGCTCACCGGCGGCGCGATCCGCGGCCACATGGATTCCTTTGCGGCTGCGCACGGGGGAGTTTCCCCCGTGGTGGTCATCCCGGATCCGAACGGTTCCCAGTCGGCCAACACCATGTGCATGGACAGCAGGATCGCCAATGCGGACACCTACCTTTCCCAGGACGTTCCGCAATGGATCGGCTCCGCACTGGCCGTGGACACCAATCACAGCCACTGGGCGGTGGGCGGCTTCTCCTTCGGTGGAACCTGCGCCGTGCAGATGGGAACCCGGCACCCGGAGGTCTACGCTGATGTTCTGGCGTTCTCCAGCGAAGCCGAACCGGCCATTGCGAAGGAACGGCAGAAGACCATTGACGCAGCTTTTCCCGGGCACCCCGAAGAATTCACCCAGCAGACTCCACTGGAGATCATGAAACACCAACGGTTCGAGTCCAGCGGCATGTACCTGACTGCCGGCCAAAGCGATCCGGAGTTCGTAGCCAACCTCCACACCCTGGCGGCTGCGGCGCAGAAGGCAGGTTTCACGGTGCAGGCGCACGAGGTGGAGCACACGGGGCACTCGTGGGATACCTCCTCCAAGCGTTTCGCGGATGCCCTGCAGTTCCTTGGTTCGCAATGGGGCCTCCAATGGTGAGCACCAGGAACCCCGAGCGCACCGGGGCCATGATGTGGGCCGCCGTCGGACGTCCGGCGGTGCAGCAGGCACTGCAGACCCTCAAAGCCATGCCCTTTACCCTCAGTGTCCTCGCCGTCTTCCTCGTGGCCGCGGCCCTGACCGGGAGCTTCCTTGACGGTCCACCGGAGCAGCTCCTGGACACCGCCTCGGTCAGCGGTCCCGGCCTGCGCGGCGGCCGGTGGTGGTCACTTTTCACCAGCCTCTTCTTCGCCACCAACCCGCTCGCGTACCTCGCCGCGTCGCTGATGATCGTCCTGCTGCTCGGTCTGGCGGAGCGCAGGCTGGGACGCCGCGCCGCCGTCGGGCTTTTCTTTGGCGGCCAGTTCGCCGCCGTTACCGTGTTCCTGCTCGTAACCCAGTTGGCCGGCTACGTTGGCGATGGCTGGCTGGACACCATGGCCGACGACAGCCTCATTGGCCCCTATGCCCCGGTGCTGACCGCAGGCCTTGCCGCCAGTGCCCGCATTCCACTGCTGTGGCAGCGGCGGCTCCGTACCACCGTGCTGTCAGTCTCGATCCTCCTGGTGCTGTACGTCGGCCACGCGGAAACGGTCATTGGCCTCATCGGGGCGCTGCTTGGCCTCCTGGCAGGATGGTGGATCCAGGGAGACCAGGGACGCCTCCACCGGCACAGGTCCACGGGCCGCGAGACCAGGAACCTGCTGGCGCTCACCGTTGCGGTCTTTGCGGTAGGACCCATCCTGACCGGGATCACCCGGGCGCCGACCGGCCCGCTGGCACTGCTGCGCGACGTGGTGCTCAGTCCCATGCCCACCCTGAACCAGCTGGTGTTCAACTGCGGAGCCACCGTGGATGCGTCCTGCCTGGAAACGGGACGCGCGGGTTTCGCCGGACCCTTTGGCCTGGCCCTGGCAGTGGTGCCTGTCATTCTGCTGCTGATCTGTGCCGACGGCATGCGCCGCGGCCGTCGGCTGGCCCTGAACATCGCCCTCGCCATCCAGCTGGCCGTGACGGCCCTTGCGGCGGTCTACCTGACCCTGTTCGCTCTGGTTCCTTCACGGCTGCAGGGCACCCACGCCTCACCGATGTCGTCCGCCTTCGCGCATGTGCTGCCGCTCGTGATCGTTCCCCTGCTGCTGGCGGTGGTCCTCTGGCTGAACCGACGCCAGTTCCGCGTGCAGACCCGCCCCGGCGCCCGCCGGACGCTCGCCACGGTGGTATGCGGCACGTGGCTTGTCCTGGCCAGTTCCTACACCGTGGCCTGGTTCTGGTCCGGCGGGTTGTCCCGCGACGGCGGCCTGCTGGGCCTGTTCGCCGAGCTTGCCCGGCAGTACGTTCCAGTTCCCATTCCGCAGCATCTCCGCCGGGTCTTCCCGGAGTCCGACAGTGCCGAGGCACTGCTCTTTGCCTATTCGGGCCCGGTGTTCTGGCTTGTCGCCCTCGGCGCGGTCCTCTGGGTACTGTTGGGCCGCCGCCACGGACTCCACTTCGGCAGGCAGGACCGCGACCGCGCCCGGGAGCTGCTGCACCAGGGCGGCGGCCCGCTGTCCTGGATGGCGTTGTGGGAGCCCAACTCGTACTGGTTCAGCCCGGACGGGGCAGGGGGCATGGCCTTCCAGCAGCACGGGACGGTGGCGCTGACCCTTGGCGGCGCTTTCGGTGACCGCGGGGCAGAGCAGCGGGTCACCGAGGGGTTCCTCGATTACTGCCGCAGCCAGGCCTTGATCCCCGCGCTGTATTCCTGTGACGACGCCATCTGGCCCATGCTGAAGGACCGGGGCTTTTCCCGGGTCGCCGTTGCCCAGGAGACGCGGCTGGCCCTGAACGAACTTGAGTTCAAGGGCAAGGAGTGGCAGAACGTCAGGACCGCCCTGAACCGGGCGGCCAAACTGGGGGTGCACGCCGTCTGGGGCTCCTACCACTCTCTGCCGGCGGCCCTGCGGTCACGGCTGAACGAGGTGTCTGAGGAGTGGGCGGCCGGCAAGTCCGTTCCGGAAATGGGTTTCACGCTTGGGGGAGTGGACGAGCTCGACGACGAGGAAGTCCTGTGCTGCCTTGCCGTGGACGGCCACGGCACCGTGCATGGCGTGACCAGCTGGCTTCCGGTGTACGACGGCGGGCGGCTGGTCAGCCGGACGCTGGACGTCATGCGCCGGGGCAGTGAGGGGTTCCCGGGGGTCATGGAGTTCCTGATTGCGTCAGCTGTCCTGGAGTTGCGTGGCTCCGTCGACGTGATCTCCCTTTCCGGTTCGCCGCTGGCCACCCGCCCGGAGCAGGCCGCCGGCGACGGCACCGAACGCGAAGGCGGGGACAACGCGGAGGCCGCTGACGATGGTGCGCAGAACCTCGTGCGGATCCTTGACCTGGTGGGCCATGCACTGGAGCCCGTCTACGGCTTCCGCTCCCTGGCAGCCTTCAAGTCCCGGTTCAAGCCCGAATACCGTGCGCTGTACCTGTACTACCAGGACCCCCTGCACCTCCCGGCAATCGGCAGGGCCCTGACCCGGGCGTACCTCCCCGGCCTCTCGCTGGCACAGGGCGCCCGGCTGGTCCGCAAGCTGGTCAGCTGAATAAACAGCGGAAAATGCCATGCGTTGAAACTGGTATTTCGGCGGCAATAATTAGGGTAAAACATTGGCCCCCGGCAATTGCCGGGGGCCATTGTTTTGCCTGCAGCCGCATTCAGCGGCCGGGCCGGAAACTAGACGACGGTTACGCCGGTGGCCTGGGGGCCCTTGGCGCCCTGGCCGATTTCGAACTGAACGCGCTGGTTCTCGTCGAGTGTCTTGAAGCCGCCGGTCTGGATCTCGGAGTAGTGAACGAAGACATCGCCATCGGAGTCGTCCGGGGTGATGAAGCCGAAGCCCTTTTCAGCGTTGAACCACTTGACGGTTCCCTGTGCCATTTATTTCTCCTCATTATGGAACTTTTTAAGACCGGCACACCTCGTGCCGACCTTGGTCACTCCGCGAGAAGAATCCTGGATTGCCGTGCCCCGTGAGGGGCCGGCGCTGCAGGAGCTTCGCGCTCGCAACATGTCTTGCGAGCATGAAAAACACCTACACAAAGACTGAGATAAGAATTTCATGCCCGTTCCCGCAGGTCAACGGCTTGCGCTGGAAAAAGGATAAAAATTGGGTTAAAACCGCGTGACGGATAACCCTTCGCGGCCGGGCATCAATTAGGTGCCTTAAGCAACGGCAGTGAAATTAGAAGAGCCTGGATTCGCTGTCGTCGACTCCGCGCATGGCGTCGTAGTCCAGGGTCACGCAGTCAATGCCCCGGTCGTTGGCCAGCACCTTTGCCTGCGGCTTGATCTGCTGTGCCGCGAAGATTCCCCGGACCGGGGCCAGAAGGGGGTCGCGGTTAAGAAGTTCCAGGTAGCGGGTCAGCTGTTCCACGCCGTCGATGTCTCCGCGGCGCTTGAGTTCGATGGCCACCGTGGCGCCGTCCGCGTCCCGGGCCAGGATGTCCACAGGCCCGATCGCGGTGAAGTATTCGCGCCGGATCAGGGAGTACCCCTGGCCCAGCGTTTCGATCTGTTCGGCCAGCAGCCGCTGCAGGTCCGCTTCCACGCCGTCCTTGATCAGTCCCGGATCCACGCCAAGCTCGTGGGAGGAATCACTGATTTTTTCGTGGATGTTGATGATGAGCCGGTCGTCGGTCTTGGCTGACTGCACGGTCCACTGCTCCACGACACCAAGTTCGAGGTCCACGTCGTCGGGGGACGAAACCCGGAGTGTGGCCGGCGGGCTCATCCAGTTCAGCGGCTTGTAGGAACCGCCATCGGAATGCACCAGCACGGAGCCGTCCGCCTTGACCAGCAGGAGCCGCTTGGCGAGGGGCAGATGGGCTTTGAGCCGGCCAACGTAATCAACGGAGCAATGGGCTATGACAAGTCGCACGCCGTACAGACTACCGCGTGGGCCCGCGCCGGCCGTCCCCGGTGCCGGGACGCAGGGCCGGGACCCAGGGCCGGGCGGGGTGCCCGTCGCCGCTGGGGCAGAATGGATACATGCCGCGTTCCAACCGTCCCCGCCGTCCCGTGTCAGGCAAGGGTCCTGTCTCCGGCAAGGGTGCGGGGCGGAAGCGGAACGGCGATGTTCCGGAGCTGGACCTGGAGCGCGCACGGGCAGGTATTGCCCGGCGGGAAAGCGCTCCCGACGGCGAATGGATGGTCCGCACCATGACGGCCAGGAACGCGGAGAAGACGTACATCTGCCCGGAGTGCTCCACGGCCGTGCTCCCCGGGGTTGCCCACCTGGTGGTCTGGAAGGACGACCACCTCTTTGGCGCAGCGGCAGGCCTTGCCGAACGCCGCCACTGGCACACCAACTGCTGGCTGACGCGCAGCTACCGGTACCGCTGACTCCCCGCTTCGCCGGACGGAGCCGCAAACCCTCGCCGGCGGAAGAAACCTCCTGCTGTCGCTAAGCTGGCAGGCATGACTTTTGATCCGGCGTCGTACGATTTCAGCCAAACCCGGGGCCCCGCTCCCATCCGCGCTTCCACGGTGCTGCCTGCCCGGCGCGAGAACATCGAGCTGCAAACCGAGGACGGCCACACGCTGGTGGGGGAGTTGGCGCTGCCTGAGTCTGGTCCGGTCAGGGCCACCCTGATCACGCTCCACCCGCTGCCCACGCACGGCGGTTTCATGGACTCGCATGTCTACCGCAAGGCCTCCTACCGCCTGCCGGCGCTGGCGGGCGTTGCGGTGCTGCGCTTCAACACCCGCGGCACGGCGTCCCCGCGGGGCACCAGCAGCGGAACCTTCGAGGAAGGGGTCGGCGAACGGTATGACGTGGAGGCGGCGGTCCGCTTCGCCGTCGACCGCGGCCTTCCCAACCGCTGGCTGGTCGGCTGGTCCTTTGGAACCGAGCTGGCGCTGATGTACGGCGCCGTTGAACCGGTGGCCTCGCAGATCGAGGGAGCGGTTCTGCTCTCGCCCCCGCTGCACCGCGCTACGGACAAGCACCTGCAGCTCTGGGCGGAATCGGGCAAGCCCCTCACCGTCCTGGTTCCCGAGCACGATGACTTCCTTCAGCCGGCCGAAGCAGCCGAACGCTTCAGCCTGGTCCCGCAGGCCCGCGTGGTGGGCGTTGCCGGCGCGAAACACCTGTGGGTGGGGGAGAAGTACGCGGCGCGGGTGCTCAACGACATCGTGGCGCAGGTCAGCCCCGGCCAGCCGGAGCTGCCGCAGGAATGGGACGGACCGGCAGCAACGGCGGGCGCGTAGGGCCGGCTGCCCAACGGGACCGGCCGCCGGACGGGCGGCCGGAGGTGCTTAGTGCTGGTCCTGGCGGACGATGTAGATTTCGCGGACGAGCAGCAGGACGGCCGCCGCGGTGGGGATGGCGATCAGGGCACCGAGCACGCCCAGCAGGCTGCCGCCGGCAATAACCGAGATCACTGCTACCGCGCCGGGCACGGCAACCGCCTTCTGCATGATGCGGGGCGAGATGAAGTACGCCTCGAACTGCAGGTACGCGAAGTAGCAGACAGCGTAGACGGCGGCTGACTGCCAGCCCTGGGTGAGGGACACCAGGATGACAACGATGCCGGCGATCATGCCGCCCACCAGCGGGATGAACGCCAGCAGGACCACCACGAACGCCAGGAGCAGGGCGAACGGGATGCCAACGATGGACATCACGACGAACGCGAAGGTGGCATTGAGCAGCGCCACGCAGGCCTGGCCGATCACGTAGTTGCCCACGGATCGGGTAATTTCCTCCGAAAGGGCGGCCACCCGCTTTCGCCGGGAGCGCGGAGCAAGCCGGTAGCCCCACTTCTTCATGGCTGGCAGCGCGGCGAGGAAGTACAGGCTCAGCACCAGCACGATCAGTGTGCCGAAGAGTCCGTTCGCCACTGTGGATCCGAAGCCCACCACGCCGCCGAAAATGCCGCCCATGGCCGCAGGGTCATTGACGAACTTGTCGAGTTCCTCGGTGATGCGGTCGCGGATGCCGAACTGGTCATCAAGGCTGCGGAAGAAGTCCGAGGCCATGAAGTTGCGCACCCAGTCCGGGGCCTGCCGCACGATCTCCGAGACCTGTTCGACGATCGTGGGGATGAGGGTGGCAAAGAAGCCGACGACGGCGCCCATCAGGACAGCCACCGACACAAGGATGCCGGCGGGCCGGGGAATCTTCCGGTTCTCCAGCCAGCCCACCACCGGCTCGAGGCCCAGGGCGATGAACAGCGCGGCAACGATCCACAACAGCAGCTGCGTGGTGTGCGAGCCGATCCAATAGACCAGCAGGGCCAGCCCGACACCCACGGTCCCCATGAACCCCATGTAGAGCGGATGCTGCGGGGACATGCGCGGCCCTGGGTGGCCGAACTGCGGCTCCTCGTCGCCGGCGAGGTCGGAACCGGAGGCCTGTCCGGTGTACTCCGGAGGCATTTCGAACCGCAGCCTGGGCTGCGCACCGGGCAGGGGCTGGCGCAGCCGGCGGACCACCTCGGCGAGGGCCGCAGCGGCTGTGCCCCTGCGCCGGGCCGCCATTCCCAGCGGCGGCGCGGGAGCGGGAACAGGGCCCTTGGGATCCCGGGAATTTCCGGCGTGGGCCGAGGACGGGTCCGTCTTGTCTGTCACGTGTTTTTGCGGCCTGTTCCGTGCGTGGCGCCGCTTGCGCGGGCCGGTGTGATGATCATCGCAAACACTATCAGCAGGCTTGTCAGCAGACGCCGAAGGCGCCCGTCAGGGCTGCGCGCACCCGGGTCGGCGGCAGCCCCAAAGGGCCCTGTGGTAACAAAAAGGTTACTATTGGAGGCAAACCCCCGCTGATGATAGGTGTTTCCCTTGCGTTTAAAGACTGCAGCCGCACTTGTGCTGCTCGGCCTCCTGACACTTTTGGCCGGTATCGGCCAGAGAACCATCTGGGCTCCCTCCGAGACGTTCACCGCGTCCGTGCCGGCCGATGCCGCCGCCGCCCCGTTGACCGTCATTGACCAGAAGCTGCGCACCCTGCACGGCGGCACGGTCAAGATCGACATCCAGGGTGACGGAAACTTCATGCTGGCGACCGGCCGTCCGGACGATGTCAGCGCATGGGTGGGCCAGACAGCCCACAACACCATCACCGGCGTCTCCGCGGACGAAAAGTCCCTTACCGTTGAGCACACCGACGGTGAGGGCACCGCGCCCAACCCGGCCGGGTCCGATCTTTGGGTGTCCAACGAGAATGCCAGCGGCGAACTGGAATACACCTGGACCCCGCCTGCCGACGGCGACTGGAGCCTCCTGCTCGCCTCCGACGGCACCAAGCCGGCGCCTGCCTCGGTGTCCATGACGTTCCCTAATGACACCTCCACACCGTGGGCCGTACCGCTGATGGTCCTCGGCGGCCTGCTGATCGTCGGCGGCATCGTCCTGGCACTGCTCTCAGCCCGCAGGAAGGACGGCGAGGGCGATGGCGGCAGCAGCTACGCCCGCCGCGCCCGGGCCCGGAACGCGGGCGCCCAAAGCCAGGCGCCGTCGTCGTCCTCGTCCTCGTCCTCGTCCTCGTCCAAGGCCACCATGGTCGCAGCGGGTGTTGCTGCTGTTGTCCTGGCCGGTACCGGTACCGCGGCCCAGGCGGCCACCCCCAGCCCGTCTCCCTCCGGCACCGCCTCCTCCCAGCCGGCCAGGGACTCAGCGGCCGCACCCGTCCTGCTCGACGCCCAGTTCCGCCGCATCCTGGAGCAGGTCTCCAGCGCCACCGACGCCGCGGATGCCGCCAAGGACGCCGCAAAGCTGTCCGACCGCGTGGCGGGACCCGAACTGGAAATCCGCACCCAGAACTACAAGATCCGTTCCCAGGTGGGCTCCTACGAGCCGCGCATGCCGGTCCGTTCCACCAAGCTGCTGACCACCGTGGTGACCAGCGGCCGGGACTGGCCCCGCTCCGTGCTGGCAGTCACCCAGGGTGAGGGCAATGTGGTTCCGCAGATCCTGACGCTTGTCCAGCAGTCTCCGCGCGAGAACTACAAGCTGATGGAGACCACGCCCCTCCAGCCCGGCACCACGTTCCCGAACATCAGCCGGGGCGGCACCGAAACCCTCGCTCCCGCGGACAAGACCGGGCTCCTGTACAGCGGTGAAGAGGCGATGTCCGGACTGGCCGACAGGCTCACGTCCGCGGATTCGCCTTTCAAGGACAAGCTCGTCGAGGGCGAGTCCTCCCCCTACATTGCCGACACCCTCTCCTACCAGGCCGAGGTGGTCAAGGCCGGCGAGAACGGCAACTTCTCCTTCACCCACAAGGTGGTTCCCGAAAGCACCGTAGTCTTCCGGACTTCGGACGGCGGCGCCCTGGTCCTGGGCCGGATCAACTTCGGCTTCGAGGGCACGCCCAAGGCCGCCGGTGACAAGCTCAGCATTGGCGACGACGCCGCGGCCCTGGCCGGCGGCAAGGAAACCACCACGGGAATGGTGCTGAGCTTCGCCGAATCCATGGCGGTGTACGTCCCGCCGGCAGGATCCACGGACCCCATGAAGCTGGTCGCCGCCACCCGCGGGCTGGTCGGCGCAAGCTTCAAGTAGGGCCTGACGGCATTACCCCCGGCAGCGGCCGGAGTGGTTAGAGTGGGAAACATGAGTTCGCCAGCTTCCCGCCCAGTCCCTCCTGCCGCTGCCAGCCTGCTTAACCTGCGCGGCGCCGTCGACCTTTCCTCGCTGAAGCGCCCCGCCACTCCGTCCGGGCCGGCTGCCACCGGTCCTGCCGCCCCCGCCGCGGCCTCCCAGGGGCAGCAGCCGGACACGCCTTCCGGCACCCCCGAGCTCAAGGTCGATGTCACTGAGGCCAACTTCCAGCAGTTGGTGGAACTCTCCGTGCAGGTGCCGGTGGTGTTTGCTCTCTGGGCCCCCTATTCACCGGAGTCCACGAAAATGGTGGAGACCCTGGACCGCGTGGTGGCAAGCTACGGCGGCCGGCTGGTCCTCGGCGCAGCCGATATCGACGCCTTCCCGCAGCTTGCCCAGGCCTTCCAGGTGCAGGCGGTGCCCACCGCCGTCGCTGTCCTCAAAGGCCAGCCCATCCCGCTCTTCCAGGGCGCGGCGGACGAACAGCAGGTGCGCAGCCTCTTCGATGAACTCCTGAAGGTGGCCGCAGCCAATGGCGTGACCGGCAGCCTGGACGCCGGTGCGGACGGCGAACCGGAGCCCGCACCGCTGCCGCCGCTGCACCAGGCCGCATTCGAGGCCATCGAGGCCGGCGACTATGCCGCCGCCGCCGACGCCTACCGCCAGGCCCTGAAGGAAATGCCCTCTGACCACGAGGCGAAGGCCGGGCTGGCGCAGGTGGAGCTGATGGGCCGGCTGCAGGCGGTCTCCGCCCAGGACAGCGAAGCGCTGCGGGCGCAGGCAGCCAACGAGCCGGACAACCTGGACGCGCAGCTCGGGGTTGCTGACCTGGACGTAGCCGGCGGCCACGTGGAGGACGCGCTGAACCGGCTGGTCGCCTTCATTGGCAGGAATTTCGGTCCGGACCGTGAGACCGCACGGGTCCGGCTGCTGGAGCTGTTCGATGTTGTGGGTACCGGCGACGAGCGCGTGGCCAAGGCACGCCAGGCCCTCGCGCGGGTGCTCTTCTAGTGCCGGCCCTGTTCCAGCCCCTGACGCTGCGGTCCATGGAACTGCAGCACCGTGGCTGGGTCTCACCCATGTGCCAGTACAGCTGCGATCCTGACGAAGCCCCCGGAGTCCCCAACGACTGGCACCTGGTGCATCTGGGCGGTTTTGCCGTCGGCGGTGCCGCGATGATCCTCACGGAGGCTGCGGCAGTGAATGCCCAGGGCCGGATCAGTCCCCGCGACGCGGGACTGTACAACGACGAGCAGGCGGCGGCGTGGCAGCGGATCATCTCCTTTGTGCACCGGAATGCGGCCGCGGGCGCCAAGATCGGCGTGCAGCTGGCCCATGCTGGCCGGAAGGCCTCCACTTACTGGCCGTTTTCCGGCCAGCACGGCAGCGTTCCCGCGTCCGACGGCGGCTGGGACACCGTGGGTCCGTCCACCACGGCCTTCGAAGGATATGCGGCACCGGCAGCGATGACGGCCGGGCAGATCGAAGGTGTCATTTCCGATTTCGCCGCTGCCGCCGGGCGTGCCGTGGAGGCCGGCTTTGACACCGTGGAGATCCACGGGGCGCACGGTTACCTCCTGCACCAGTTCCAAAGTCCGCTGATCAACCAGCGCGACGACGAGTGGGGCGGGGACGAATCCGGCCGGAACCGGCTGATGCTGGCCGTGGTGGATGCGGTCCGGGCCGCAATTCCGGATTCCATGCCACTGCTGCTGCGGATCTCGGCCACCGACTGGGCACCGGGCGGCGTGGACCAGGCAGCCTCGGTGCGCCTTGCCCGCGAGGCCGCTGCCCGCGGTGTGGACCTGGTGGATGTTTCCAGCGGCGGGGCGGTGGCCCACCAGCAGATCAAGCCGGGCCTGGGCTACCAGACCGGCTTTTCGGCCGCCATCCGCGAGGAGGCGGGAGTGGCGACCGGGACGGTGGGCCTGGTGACCACGCCCGGGCAGGCGGAGCATGCGGTTGCCACCGGCCAGGCCGACGGTGTCTTCATTGCCCGGGCTGCCCTGCGGGATCCGCACTGGTGGCTGCGCGCCGCGTTCGAACTGGGCTATGACCTGCCCTGGCCGCCCCAGTACGAGCGGGCCATCCCGCGCCGGACCTTCTGACCGGGGAGCGCGGCATGGCACCCCCATCCGGCAGCGGGCAGCAGGGCGGGCTTGGCCGGCAGCTGGAAGCGAAGATCCTGGAGCTCCTGGCCTCGCGGGCACCGACGTCCACCATCTGCCCCTCGGATGCCGCCAGGGCTGTGGGCGGAGACACCTGGCGCGACCTCATGGAGCCGGCGCGCGAAGCCGCCCGGCGGCTGGTCGCCGAGGGGCAGGTCCAGGTTACCCAGGGCGGCTCCGTGGTGGATCCCGCCACCGCAAAGGGCCCGATCCGGATCCGCAGGGCCCGCTAGCACCGGCGCGGGCGCCGGGGGTTCGGGCGTTGTTCAGCCCAGCAGGTCGTCCACGTAGCACCAGCGCCATTCCTCGCCCGGTTCGATGCTCCGCATCACCGGGTGGCCCGTCTCCTTGAAGTGCCGGCTGGCGTGCCTGCCGGCCGAGGAATCGCAGCAGCCAACGTTTCCGCACGCGAGGCACATGCGCAGGTGGACAGGGGTTGTTCCCTCCCGCTCGCAGCCGTCGCAGGACGGACCATCCGGGACGGGCGACGGCATGGCGGCCGTCAGGTGGTCACAGACGCCGCCCGGCTGGGACAACCCCTCACCCCCGCCGCCCTCCTCCGCAGACTCGAGTTCGTGGAGCGATGCATCGAGCATGGACTCCTCGACATCCAGCCGCTCCAGGACCTCGCTGAGCACTTCATGGGCGAAGTCACCGCCGCGCCTGAGCTCCAGGACCTTGTCCCGTTCAGCCTCCAGCATCGCCATCCGCAGCTGGGCGTAGCGCTGGCTGGGGGTGGCCGCTTCGGCGGAGGACCTGCCCAGGCGCTCCCATGCCGCCAGCCCCCGCTCCTGGGTCCGCCGCCGGAGCATGTCCATGACCTCGGGCGGGTCGCTTTCGCGCCGCAATTGCTCCAGCCGCTCCATCCCGGCCGCGGTGGCCAGCTGCATCAGCGAGGCCTGGTTCAGGGCATCCTCCCGCCTGTCCGGTCCGGGGAGACCCAGCGCCCGGACCAGCGCGGGCAGCGTGAAGCCCTGCAGCACCAGTGTTCCGGCCACCACCACCATGGCGGCCAGGACCAGTACGTCACGGTGCTCCAGGTCGCCGGGCAAGGTCAGGACCGCGGCCAGGGTGACCACCCCGCGCATGCCTGCCCAGGACACGATGGCGGGGAACTGCCAGGGCGGTGCCGGGTCCGCCCGCTGAACGGAAGGAATCAGGCGGGGCAGGTACGTCGCCGGAAAGACCCACACGGGGCGCAGCAGCAGCACCGCCAGCAGGATAACGGCGCAGCCGAGCCATACCCGGCCCGCACCCAGCGAATCGTCCTGGACGCTGTCGATGATGGTCCGAACCTGCAGGCCAATGAGGAGGAACACCGCGTTCTCCAGCAGGAACTGCACGGTGTCCCAGTTGCTCCGGGCGCTTTGCCGGGCGGCGCCGTTGGGCATCGACGGCGCCTTGGTGCCCATCACCAGGCCGGTCACGACGACGGCGAGCACACCGGACGCGTGGATGGCCTCGGCGGGGAGGAACGCGACGAAAGGCGCCATCAGCGACGTTGAGGTGTTGATGGCGACGTTGCTGATCCGTTTCCTGATTTCGGTCAGGACGTACGCCACGGCGAGGCCCACCGCCAGGCCGCCGCCCGCTGCCACGACGAAGCCGCCCGCCACATCCAGCGCTGACACCGAACCGGCGATGGCCGCCACGGCGGCCCGAAGGCACACCAGCGCGGTGGCGTCATTGACCAGCGACTCGCCTTCCAGGATGTTCACGATCCGCCGCGGCATGCCCACCTTCCGTGCGATGGCCGTGGCCGCCACCGCATCCGGGGGTGCCACCACCGCGCCCAGGGCGAAGGCGGCGGCCAGCGGGATTTCCGGGAACAGCCACCACACCACCAGCCCCACTGCCAGCGTGCCGAAAATGACGTAGCCCACGGACAGCAACGCTATGGAGCGGCGGTTGGTCTTGAAGTCGAACAGCGAAGTGCGGAAAGCCGCCGCGTACAGCAGCGGCGGCAGCAGGCCCACGAGCACCAGTTCCGGGTTCAGCTCCACCTGCGGAATAAACGGCAGGAAGGAACCGGCCACCCCGGCCAGGACCAGGAGCAGTGGGACCGGGATATTCAGTTTGCGCCCCGCGGCGCTGCCGGCGCACACCACAGCAACGATCACCAGCAGGCCCAACGCGATGTCCATGAGGTTAGTCTCGCACTCCGCAGCGGATGCTCTGCGGACTAGGCTGGCATCATGACTGCTCCGCTTCCTGACCAGGCACCGAATCCCGCGCCTGTACCCGCACTTTCCATGCGTGGCCTGGCGAAACGGTTCGGGGGAAAAATCGCGGTGGACGGCCTCAGCCTGGAGGTGCCGGCGGGTTCGTTCTTCGGAATCGTGGGACCCAACGGCGCGGGCAAGACCACCACGCTGTCCATGGCCACGGGCCTCCTGCGGCCGGACTTCGGCACGGCAGTGGTGCATGGCGTGGATGTCTGGCAGCACCCGTTGGAAGCCAAGCGGCTCATGGGGATCCTGCCGGACGGCGTCCGCCTCTTTGACCGATTGACCGGGGAGCAGCTGATCACCTATGCCGGGCTGCTGCGCGGCATGGACAAGGCAGTGGTGGCCGCGCGGGTGGGCGAGCTGCTGGCCGCCATGGACCTCACGCAGGACGCGGGGACGCTGGTGGTGGACTACTCCGCCGGTATGACCAAGAAGATCGCCCTGGCGTCCGCCCTGATCCACGCGCCACGGCTGCTGGTCCTGGACGAGCCGTTCGAAGCCGTGGACCCGGTATCGGCCGCGAACATCCGCTCCATCCTGGACCGTTACGTGGATTCGGGCGGAACCGTCATCGTCTCCAGCCACGTGATGGACCTGGTGCAGCGGATGTGCGACCACGTTGCCGTGGTGGCCCGCGGCCGGCTGCTGGCGGCCGGCACAGTGGACGAGGTGCGCGCCGGGGCCTCCCTGGAGGACCGGTTCGTGCAGCTGGTCGGAGGCCACAGCCATACGGAAGGGCTGGAATGGTTGCGCACCTTCTAAGGCTGAAGCTCACGCTGCTGCGCAACGGCCTGCGGCGCAGCCCCTGGCAGCTGGTGGGCATGGCCATCGCCGGGCTGTACGCCCTGGGGGTGGTGGCCACCTTGGTCCTTGCCCTTGTCCTGCTGCGCAGCGCGGGCAGTGAGGCCGCGCACACGGCAATTGTCCTGGGCGGTTCCGCCGCCCTGCTGGGCTGGGGCGTGGTGCCGGTGGTGGCGTCGGCCACGGACATGACCCTCGATCCCGCACGCTTCACGACCTTCGCGATCCCCATGAAGCAAATGCTCACCGGTCTTGCCCTGGCCGGGCTGATCGGAATCCCCGGCCTGGCCACCGTCCTGGTGGGCCTGTCAACGGTGGTGACCTGGTCCCGCGGTCTGCTCCCCGCGCTCGCCGCCCTGCTGGGTGCCTGCCTGGGCATCATGACCTGCGTCGTCCTGGCCAAGGTGGTCACCACGGCGACGGCGAGCCTGGCCGCATCCCGGCGCTTCAAGGACGTCAGCGCCATCGCCTTCATGGTGCCCCTGGTCCTGCTGGGCCCCATCGTGGCATCGGTTGGCCGCGGCATCACGGCCTCGGCCGGGTTCCTGCCCGGGTTCGCCCGGACACTGTCCTGGACTCCGCTCGGCGCGCCCTGGGCACTCGGCGGCGACGTCGCCTCGGGCCGGCCCTTGGAGGCCGTGGCGAAGCTGCTGCTCTCCATGGCGGTCCTCGCCGTCCTGGCCTGGTGCTGGAAGCTGCTGCTCGAGCGGGCGCTGGTCACGCCGCCCTACGCCGGCGCCGGGAAGCGCCGCGGCGGCAGGCTTGGCTTGTTCGGCGTCCTGCCGGCCAGTCCCACAGGTGCAGTGATGGCAAGGTCCCTGACGTACTGGGTGCGTGACCCGCGGTACTCGGGTTCGCTGGTGGTGATCCCGCTGCTGCCGGTGGTGCTGGCGTTCCAGGGAACGCAGACCGGCAGCTACGGCAGCCTGGCCTTCCTCGCCCCGATTGCGGCCTTCATCCTGGCCTGGTCCATCTCGGCCGACGTCTCCTATGACAACACCGCGTTTGCGCTGCACCTGGCCACCGGGGTCCGCGGAGCGGCGGACCGGCTGGGACGGGCCCTGGCGTGCATGACCTTCGCCCTTCCCGTGGTCCTGGTGTTCTCCGTCGGGTATGCCGCCTTCACCCGTGACTGGGCTGCGCTGCCGGGCCACCTGGGGTTCAGCCTGGGGATCCTCTTCAGCGGGCTGGGCCTGTCCTCGGTGGTGTCGGCCCGGTACACGGTCACAGTGCCGCTGCCGGGCGACAGCCCGTTCAAGAAACCGCCGGGCAACGTGGGGCAGACCCTGGCCGTGCAGTTCGTGGGAATGCTGGTCCTGCTGGTCCTGGTGCTGCCCGAGGCAGCGCTGCTGGTGGCACAGGCCGTCACGGGCAGTGCCCTCTTCGGCTGGCTCAACCTCGCCGCGGGAACGGTCCTTGGCCTGGGCCTGTTCCTCGCAGGGGTGAGGCTGGGCGGCAAGTGGCTCGATGCGCGGGGCCCCGAACTCCTGGCGCAGGTAACCGTCAACCGCTGACCGCTCCAGGGAAGGGACAATATGGAAATCGTGATCCTCGGCGGCAACCGGCAGATCGGGCGGCTGGCTGCCGACGCCATCGAGCAGCTGGTCCGGCGCAAGCCCGGCGCCGTCCTGGGCCTTGCCACCGGGTCTTCTCCGCTGCCCGTCTACGACGAGTTGGCGGCCCGCCATGAACAGGGCCTGGACTTCAGCCGGGCCTCCGCGTTCGCGCTGGACGAGTACGTTGGCCTGCCGGCCGGCCATCCGCAGTCCTACCGCGAGGTGGTGCGCCGGGAGTTCACCGACCGGCTGAACATCCCGCCGGAAAACGTGCATGGCCCCGACGGCGCCGCCGCGGACATCCCCGCGGCCTGTGAAGCCTACGAGCAGGCCATCGCCGCGGCAGGCGGGGTGGACCTGCAGCTGCTCGGCGTCGGAACCGACGGGCATATCGGGTTCAATGAACCGGGCTCGTCCTTCGCGTCCCGGACCAGGATCAAGAGCCTGGTCGAACAGACACGCCGGGACAACGCGAGGTTCTTCACCCGCCTCGCGGAGGTGCCGCACCACGTCATCACCCAGGGCCTGGGCACCATCATGGCGGCGCGGCATGTCATCCTGCTGGCCACCGGGGCGCAAAAGGCGCAGGCGGTCCGCGACTTCGTGGAAGGGCCCGTGGCGGCCATCTGTCCCGCTTCCGTGCTGCAGTTCCATCCGCACGCCACGGTCCTGCTGGACGAAGCCGCGGCGTCGGCCCTCAAACTGGCGGACTTCTACCGCCACACCTATGAGAACAAGCCCGCCTGGCAGGGCCTGTAACACCGTTCCGCAGGTGCCGGCAGGGTGCCCGGAAAAGTACGACGGCGGCCGGTGCCGGACCCCGGCACGGGCGTGCCGCCGTCGAACGCGCCGCCGGTGGAAAGGCTAAGATGGATGCCATGACTAGCATGACGGACCCTCTCGAGAACGACCCGATGCGCGAGCTTTCCGGGGCTGGAACGTCCACGGCCACCATTGAGCGCGAGGAACTGCGCCAGGAAGTGGAACCCGGGGACCGGGAGCGCTTCTCGCACTATGTGCGGAAGGAAAAGATCATGGAGTCCGCACTGACCGGGGAACCGGTCATTGCGCTGTGCGGCAAAGTCTGGACCCCGGGGCGGGACCCGCAGAAGTTCCCGGTCTGCCCCACCTGCAAGGAGGTCTACGAAGGCCTCCGGCCGGGCAATGACGGCGGCAATGGTCCCGGAGGGGACTCGGGCAGCAACAAGTAGTGACGGAGACGCTCTTTGGCGGCCCCACCCTGCCTCCGGCCTACCCGGAACGCGCAGCCTGGGGAACCGCCCCGAAACTCCGTGCCTGGCAGCAGGAAGCCCTTGACCTCTACCTGCAGAACAGCCCCCGCGACTTCCTCGCGGTGGCAACCCCGGGTGCCGGCAAGACCACCTTCGCGCTGCGGATCGCCTCCACACTGATCGATTCGGGCGCCGTGAACCGCGTGACCATCGTCGCGCCGACGGACCACCTGAAACGCCAGTGGGCCGACGCCGCCGCCAGGGTTGGCATTGCCATCGATCCCAATTTCAAGAACTCCGACGGCCAGCACGGCCGGGGGTTCATCGGGGTCGCCGTGACCTACGCTCAGGTGGCCAGCAAGCCCCTGCTCCACCGCGCCAAGACCGAGGCCGCGCGCACCCTGGTGATCCTCGATGAGATCCACCACGGCGGCGAAGCCCTGTCCTGGGGTGACGGACTGCGCGAGGCGTTCGATCCGGCTGTACGGCGGCTCTCCCTCACCGGAACGCCGTTCCGTTCCGACACCTCGCCCATCCCGTTCGTGGAATACGCGGAGGACCGGGACGGCATCCGGCGGTCCAAGGCCGACTACACCTACGGCTACGGCAACGCCCTGCGGGACCACGTGGTCCGTCCCGTGATGTTCATGGCGTACTCCGGCCAGATGCGCTGGCGCACCAGCGCGGGCGAGGAGATGGCGGCGTCCCTGGGCGAGGCCGCGGTCACCAAGGACATCACCAGCCATGCCTGGCGCACCGCCCTGAATCCGGCGGGGGAGTGGATCCCCGCGGTCCTGGCGGGCGCGGACAAGCGGCTCAGCGAGGTCCGCCGCACCGTCCCCGACGCCGGCGGCCTGGTCATCGCCACCGACCATGAGGATGCCCGCGCCTACGCCGGCCAGCTCAAACGGATCACCGGAGAGTCGCCCACCGTCATCCTGTCCGATGACGCCAAGGCGTCGAGCAAGATCGAGGAATTCTCGGCGGGCGACAAGCGCTGGATGGTGGCCGTCCGCATGGTGTCCGAAGGCGTGGACGTCCCCCGCCTGTCCGTCGGCGTCTATGCCACCTCAACCTCTACGCCGCTCTTCTTCGCCCAGGCCGTGGGACGCTTCGTGCGTGCCCGCAAGCGGGGCGAGACCGCGTCCGTCTTCCTGCCCTCCGTGCCGCAGCTGATGGCCTTGGCCAACTCCATGGAAATGGAGCGGGACCATGCCCTGGACCGGCCGGAGAAGGAAGACGGCGACGGCCTGTTCAACCCGGAAGACTCGCTGATGGAGGAGGCCAACCGCGAGGAGAAGGCCTCCGACAGCCTCACCAAGGGCAAATTCGAGGCACTGGATTCGCAGGCTTCCTTCGACCGGGTCCTGTTTGACGGCGGCGAGTTCGGCACCGGCGGCGAAGTGGGGTCCGACGACGAAATGGACTTCCTGGGCATCCCCGGCCTGCTGGACGCGGAACAGGTGGGAACGCTGCTGCGCCAGCGCCAGCACGAGCAGCTGAACCGGAAGAACCGGAAGAAGCCCGCGGCGGCGGAAAGCCAGGTCCCGGCTGTGCCCGATCACCGGATGCTGATGGACCTCCGCAACGAACTGGCCAAGAACGTCGCGGCGTGGGCTGCGCGGACTGGCACGCCCCACGGCGTGGTCCATACCAAGCTGCGCACCGTCTGCGGCGGGCCGCCCGTGGCACAGGCCAACGAGGAGCAGCTGCAAGCACGGCTGCGCAAGCTCCAGGACTGGTTCATCGGCCGCAAATAGCGGTCAGGCGATGTCAGCTCCGCCAAGCTCCATCTCGGCTACGGCGTCTTCGAGGTCCTCCGCAATGCCTGCGGTCAGCGACCGCACCACGGTGACGCCGTAGCCGGCCTGGACGGCGTCGAGCGCGGTGGCCTTCACGCAGTAGTCCGTGGCAAGCCCCACCACCACCACGTCCTCCACGTCGTGGCTCTGCAGCCAGTCGTCGAGGCCGATGGCATCCCCGTCAGGGTCCGTCATGTCCATGCTGCCCGGCATCCCGCCGGCCTGGCGTTCCCCGGTGGGGACGGCGTCTTCCGGGGCCAGCAGGCCTTCGAACCCCGAGTAGGCGGCGGCGTACTGGCCCTTCCGGAAATAGGCGTCGATGTACTCGGTGTCCAGGTCCGGGTGGAGTTCGGCCCCGCGCGTGCCCGCGACGCAGTGCGGCGGCCAGCTGTCCTTGTAATCGGGCGAGTCGGAGAAGTGGCTGCCGGGCTCGATGTGCCAGTCCTGGGTGGCCACCACGTAGTCGAATTCGCTGTTGTGCGCGTCCAGGTATTCGCTGATGGCACCGGCCACCGCCGCGCCGCCGGTGACGGCGAGCGAGCCGCCTTCACAGAAGTCGTTCTGGACGTCCACAATAATCAAGGCGCGGGACATCAGTTCTCCTCGTAGATGGTGGGGATCGCGGCCTCGCCGCGCTGCAGGCGGTTCACCACCGGGGGCAGTTCCCGCATGGAGTCCGCGTGGCGCTGCCGCGCACGGAGCACGCCCTCATGCCCGGTCCAGCCCGGCAGCAGTTCGCCGTTCTTCATGAACTGCTGCAGCAGCGGCCGGTCGTTGCCGTCGTCCTCCGGCCGGTGCCCCACGCCCACCACCTCTGCGGTGGCGGTGCCCCGTTCGTCCAGTTTCCGCAGCGCGTATTTCCGGCCGCCCACGCTGGCCTTGTTCTTGGCGGCCTTGGCGACGGACACGAAATTCCCGTTGTCGCCGGTCCGGCTGACCAGCTTGTACACCATGCTGGCGGTGGGGGCGCCGGAACCGGTCACCAGGGACGTCCCCACGCCGTAGGAGTCAACAGGGGCTGACTGGAGCGCCGCGATGGCGTACTCGTCCAGGTCGGAGGTGACCACGATCTTGGTGTGTTCGTTGCCCAGGTCGTCCAGCAGCCGGCGGACCCACTGCGCCTGGGCCACCAGGTCGCCCGAGTCCAGGCGGACGGCGCCAAGCCGCGGCCCTGCCAGGTCCACGGCCGTGCGGACGGCCTTTTCGACGTCGTACGTGTCCACCAGCAGGGACGTGCCGTCGCCGAGCGAGGCAATCTGTGCCTCGAAGGCCTCACGCTCGGAGTCGTGCAGCAGCGTGAACGAGTGGGCGGCAGTGCCCACGGTCTTCACGCCGTAGCGGATGCCCGCTTCAAGGTTGGAGGTGCTGTCGAAACCGGCGATGATGGCCGCCCGCGCGGAGGCGGTGGCGGCCTCCTCGTGCGTGCGGCGCGAGCCCATTTCGATGCAGGGCCGGCCGCCCGCTGCGCTGACCATGCGGGAGGCCGCGGAAGCGATGGCGGTGTCGTGGTTGAGCACGGACAGCAGGTAGGTTTCCAGCATGCAGGCCTCGGCGAACGAGGCCTCCACGATCAGGATGGGGGAGTTGGGGAAGTACGCTTCGCCCTCGGCGTAGCCCCAGATGTCGCCGGTGAACCTGTAGGTGGCCAGGTAGTCGAGGGTCTCCCGGTTGACCACCCGGGTGCGCTCCAGGAACGCCAGTTCAGCCTCGCCGAAACGGAAATTCGCGATGCCTTCCAGGAGGCGTCCCGTGCCGGCCACGATGCCGTAGCGCCGGCCGTCGGGCAGCCGCCGCGCAAACGCCTCGAACACCGACCTGCGGTGCGCCGCCCCGGAATGGAGGGACGCCTGCAGCATGGTCAGCTCGTAGTGGTCGGTGTAAAAGGACGTGCGGGGATGGTCCCAGCCGGCTGAGGTGCTCACGAAAGTCACTCTAATCCCCACCGGCTCCCAAGTCTCGCTCCGCTTCGCCGTGGGGCCCTAGCCGGTGTGGGCCCACCTACCGCTCCCATAGCTCGCTCCGCTTCGCCTTGGGGCCCTCGCCGGTGTGGGCCCAACCCCCACATAGAATGGACAGATGACCATAAGCGTTGCGCCCGGCCCTGCTACGCAGGAGGGCACCCGGACCGGCACAGCAGAGTCCACCGACTCGCTGACCGCGCCGGACATCCCCTGGAACCTGGTGATCTGGAATGATCCCGTCAATCTCATGAGCTACGTCAGCTATGTCTTCCAGAGCTACTTCGGCTATTCGGAGAGCAAGGCGAACAAGCTGATGATGGAGGTCCACAGGAAGGGCCGGTCCATCGTGGCCTCGGGCAGCAAGGAACAGGTGGAACGCCACGCCGTTGCCATGCACGGATTCGGCCTCTGGGCCACCGTGGAGAAGGCCAGCGGCGGTTCCGGCGGCAAGGCAGGCAAGTCCGGTGGCCCGGGCCAGGGTAAGGGGAAGCGTGGCTAAGGCATTCAAATACGGACTCAAGGGCATCACCGGCTACCTTGAACCCACCGAACGGGACCTGCTGCGCAGCCTGATCGACGACGTCATCTCCATGCTGCAACCCGAGGACCGCACCGGGCAGGACCCGCTGGCGGCGCTGATCGGCCTCGACATGGATGTGGCGGAACCGACGGACCGCGCCGTTAAGCGGCTGCTCCCCAACGTGGTGAAGGACGACGGCGCCGCGTCCCTTGAGTTCCGCCAGCTCACCGAGCGGTCGCTGCGGGAAACGAAGATCGGCGCACTGCGGGCAGCCGCGCTGGACTTGGACAAGGACGAGATCGTGCTGACGCCCGAAGGGGCCAAGCACTGGTCCATGGCGTTGAACGATGTGCGCCTGGTCCTGGCCGAGCGGCTGGACATCCGGGACGAGGCCGACGCCGAGCATGTCCACCGCATGCAGGACTGGTCCCAGGCCGAGGACGTGGAAAGCTACCTCGCGCTGGTCTACAACTTCACCACCTGGCTGCAGGAGTCCCTGGTGCAGGCCATGCTGCAGTCGATGGAATCCCGCCGGTGAGGCCCGGCGGCCAGGGGGAGGCCGTCCAGTGTGACGCAGCAGACACGAGTTGCTGGACACAAGATCATGGCTGACGCTTCCGGGAACACCTATCCTCGAATAATCATGACTACAGTCCCGAGCACGGAACCACCGGCAGAAACACAGCCCGCGCCCGACGGCAGCGGACTTCCGGCCGCGGCTCCCGAAAACCGTCCCATCGGCGTCTTCGACTCCGGTGTCGGCGGGCTTACCGTGGCCCGCTCCATCATCGACCAGCTTCCCAACGAGTCCATCCTCTACGTCGGGGACACCGCCCACGGCCCCTACGGGCCCCTCCCCATCGCCGAGGTGCGCGCCAACGCCCTTGGCGTCATGGACGAACTTGTGGACTCCGGTGTCAAGCTGCTCACCATCGCCTGCAACTCGGCGTCGGCCGCTGTTTTGCGGGACGCCCGGGAGCGGTACACCGCCAAGTACGGCATCCCGGTCATCGAGGTCATCCAACCCGCGGTGCGGCGCGCCGTCGCCGCCACCCGGTCGGGAAAAGTGGGCGTCATCGGCACGTCCGCCACCGTAGGGTCGCGTGCCTATGAGGACACGTTCGCCGCGGCTCCGGACCTGGACATCACCTCGGTGGCGTGTCCGGAGTTCGTCAGCTACGTGGAGGCCGGGGTCACCACGGGCCCGGCCCTGCTGGCGGTCGCGGAGGAATACCTGGCGCCGCTGAAGTCCGCCGGGGTGGACACCGTGGTCCTGGGCTGCACCCACTATCCGCTGCTGACGGGCGTCATCTCCTATGTCATGGGCGCCGACGTCACGCTGGTGTCCAGCGCCGAGGAGACGGCCAAGGACGTCTACCGCGCCCTGGCCACCCACAACCTGCAGCGCACCTCGACGCTCCCGCCCGAGCACCATTTCGTGGCCACCGGCGACGCCCGGCAGTTCGAGGTGCTGGCCCGGCGGTTCCTGGGCCCCGAGGTGCTCTCCGTCCGCCACGTGGACCACGTCGCCGCCCAGTACCCCACGGGCAGCCTGGCCCGCATCACCCCTGAAATGATCGCTGCCGCGCAAAGCGCGCAGGACCGGCCGCGGATTTCCAACTTCGTGGGCGGCGGGCTCGCCGGCGCCCGTCCCGCAGGACCGGCCCTGTGAAGCTGACCATCGTCGGATGCACGGGCTCCTTCCCGGGGCCCGGCTCCCCGGCGTCCTGCTACCTCCTGACCGCCACCGACGGTGACAGGACCTGGAAGGTGGTGATGGACCTCGGCAGCGGGGCACTGGGGGCCATCCAGCGCTACACGGACCTGGAGGACATCGACGCGATCTTCCTCACGCACCTTCATCCCGACCACTGCATGGACCTGTGCGGGCTGCACGTCGCCATCCGCTGGAAGCCCGGGGGTTGGGGCCGTGGGCGGATTCCGGTGTGGGGGCCGGCCGCCACCGCCGACCGGATGGCCACCGCCTACGGGCTGCCCCTGGACCCGGGCATGCACGAAGAATTCGACTTCACCAACTGGACCGAGCGGGAATCCGTGACAGTGGGCCCGTTCACGGTCACCCCGTTCGCCGTCAACCACCCCATCGAGGAGGCTTACGCCCTCCGGGTCGAGGTGGTCGAGCCCGGCAAGGACGGCACCCCGGTGTCCCGGGTCCTGACCTACTCCGGCGATACCGATTCCTGTGCCGGGCTGGAGGAAGCGGCCAAGGATGCCGACCTGTTCCTGTGCGAGGCTGCCTTCGAGGAAGGCAGGGACGATGGCATCAACGACGTCCACCTGACGGGCAAGAGGGCCGGGGAGGCTGCCGCCGCGGCCGGGGCCCGCCGGCTCCTGCTGACCCATATCCCCGTGTGGACCTCCCAGACCACGGTCATGGCAGAAGCGCGGCCCGTGTTCCCGGGCGACGTCGCGGTTGCCGTGGCCGGGGTGCACTACACCATCTAGGCGGACCGCGCCCGGCGTCTGCCGCACCGGCACTCGATAAGCTAAAGGCATGACATCTGAAGCAACTGCAGTGCCCATCGTGCGTGCCGACGGCCGCGCCCCCGACCAGCTCCGGCCCATCAGCATCACCCGCGGATGGTCCAACCAGGCTGAAGGCTCGGCGCTGATCGAGTTCGGCAACACCAGGGTGCTGTGCACGGCCTCCCTGACCGCCGGCGTCCCACGCTGGCTCAAGGGCGAAGGCCGCGGCTGGGTGACCGCCGAATATGCCATGCTGCCGAGGGCCACGAACACCCGGTCCGACCGCGAGTCCGTGAAGGGCAAGATCGGCGGCCGCACGCATGAAATTTCCAGGCTGATCGGGCGCTCGCTGCGATCCATCATCGACACCAAGGCCTTGGGCGAAAACACCATCGTGCTGGACTGCGACGTGCTCCAGGCGGACGGCGGCACCCGCACGGCGGCCATCACCGGCGCCTACGTGGCGCTGGCGGACTCCATCCGGTTTGCCCGCGACAACAAACTCATTGCCAGGAACGCCCAGCCCCTCCTGGACACCATCGCGGCCGTGTCCGTGGGCATCATCGATGGCGTCCCCATGCTGGACCTGCCGTACGTGGAGGACGTCCGGGCGGAAACGGACATGAATGTGGTGGTCACCGGTTCCGGCAAGTTCGTCGAGGTCCAGGGCACGGCGGAGGGCGCCCCGTTCGACCGGGACGAGCTGAACCAGCTCCTTGACCTGGCCCTGCTGGGCACCTCGGAGCTGGCCGCCATCCAGCGCGAAACCCTGGCGGACACCCTGTGAGCAGCCCCGCTCCACGGCTGGTGCTGGCCACCCACAACAAGGGCAAACTCCGCGAGCTGCGCGAACTGCTGCGCGGGCAGGTGCCGGGGCTCGACGTCGATACGCAGGTGGTGGACGCGGCGGCGGCGGGTGCGCCGGACGTCGTCGAAACAGGCGTGACCTTCGCGGAGAATTCGCTGCTGAAGGCACGCGCGGTTGCCGCTGCCACCGGCCTGGTGGCCATCGCCGACGACTCGGGACTCGCCGTGGACGTCATGGGCGGAGCCCCCGGGATCTTCTCTGCCCGCTGGTCAGGACGGCACGGGGACGATGCCGCCAACCTTGAACTGCTGCTGAACCAGCTGTCCGACGTTCCGGACGAACACCGCGGTGCCGCGTTCGTGTGCGCCGCCGCCCTGGCCATGCCGGACGGTGCGGACGGCCCGGGCCGCGAAGTGGTGGAGTACGGCCAGCTGGAGGGAATCCTGCTGCGCGAGCCGCGCGGCGCCGGAGGGTTTGGCTACGACCCGGTCCTGCAGCCCGCCGGCGAGGACCGCAGCTGCGCCGAGCTCTCGGCTGAGGAAAAGAACGCCATCAGCCACCGCGGCAAGGCCTTCCGGGCACTGCTGCCCTCGATTGTGGCGGCGCTGGAGGCAGCCGGCTAGGAGGACCAGCGAAAAAGGTGCGCACCCGCAGGGTGCGCACCTTTTTTGGTGGATCCAGGGACAGCCGCAGCTATTCGGGCCGGCTGCCCGGGATGTTGCGGTGGGTCTTGCGTTCCGCTTGCGGCTCGTGCTCCTCGATGTACTCATCGACGGCGTCCGTGCCGTAGGCCTGCGCCTGGCGCTTGGCGGCCAGGCCGCGCAGGATCTCGATACCGATGGGGATCACCGAGACCAGCACGATGGCGATGAAGATAATGTCCAGGTTGTCGCGGACCCACGGAACCTTGTCGCCCAGCAGGTAGCCGAGCAGGGTCACGCCGCCGCCCCACAGCAGGGCGCCGATGACGTTGTAAAGGAAGAACTTCCTCCTGCTCATCTGCGCCACGCCGACGATCACCGGGACGAACGTGCGGATGATGGGCACGAAGCGGGCCAGGATCAGGGCCTTGCCGCCGTGCTTCTCAAAGAAGGCATGCGCATTCTCCACGTTTTCCCGCTTGAAAAGCCGGGAATTGGGCTTGTTGAAGATGGCAGGGCCGGCCTTGGAGCCGATGAGGTAGCCGGTCTGGTTGCCGATGATGGCCGAGACCGCGACCAGCAGGGCCAGGAGCCAGATATTGAACTTGATGGTGTCCGTGGCCACCAGCAGGCCCGCTGTGAACAGCATGGAGTCGCCGGGAAGGAAGAAACCCACCAGCAGGCCCGTTTCGGCGAAGACGATCCCGCACACCAGCAGGACCACCCAGGGGGCGAGGGCGGGATCGGCCAGGAAGACCTGGGGGTTCAGCCAGTCAGGCAGGAACGAGGCCATTTTCGGCTGCACCGGTCCCGCACCGCCCAGCATGGACACAGCGAGGTCACTCATCACAGGAAAGTTCACTCCTCAAGGGTACTTGACAGGCCTGCGGGACCTCCGGCGGTAAGGTAGGGGCCGTGGGTTTGGACTTTACGGCGATCGACTTCGAAACGGCCAACGGCTTCCGCGGCTCTCCGTGCTCGGTGGGGCTGACGAAGGTGAGGGGCGGGAAAGTGGTCGGGGAGGCCTCCTGGCTGATGCGCCCGCCAGCCGGCTACGACCATTTTGACTACCACAACGTCCGCATCCACGGCATCACCGCAGCCGATGTTGCCAACGCCCCCCGCTTCGGCGAGCTGTTCCCGGAAATCGGAGCCTTCATCGGTGACGACGTGCTGGCGGCCCACAATGCCGCGTTCGACCTGGGCGTGATCCGCTCGGCACTTGAGGTGTCTGGCCTGCCCGGTCCGGCCTATGACTACGTCTGCACCGTGATGCTGTCACGCCGCTGCTACTCGCTTGTCTCCAATTCGCTGCCGTTCGCCGCCGAGGAAGCCGGCGTACCGTTGGTCAACCACCACGACGCCGCCGAGGACGCCCGTGCCTGCGCCGGGATCCTGGTCGACATCGCCGGGCGCAACGGCGCCAACAGCCTCGCCGAACTCTACCTGTCGCTCGGCCTGGCCATGCCGCGCCAGCAGGCGTTCGATCCCGCCACCGGCGACCTCTCGAAGCCCAGCCTGGCGGCCCTCGCCGGGGCATCCGGCAACGGCGCCGCCCTGGTCCAACGGTTCCAGTCCGGCTGGCCGGAGGAAGGGGCGAACCCGGAGCCCGACCTGGATGCCGAGCCGGGCCACCCGCTCTACGCGCAGACGGTGGTGTTCACCGGACAGCTCTCCATCGACCGTCCGGAAGCGAAGCGGCGCTCGGCCCGCTGCGGGGCACGGACGGAAAGCCGCGTCACCGGCCGCACCACCGTGCTGGTGGTGGGGGACGGGTTCGTCGCCTCCGACCTCCGGTCCGGACGGCTCACCGGCAAGGCCCGGCGTGTGCTGGAACTGCATGAGCGGGGACAGGCCATCGAAGTGCTCTCCGAGGGTGAGTTCCTGCAGATGGTGGGCGGCAGGGACATGCCGCACGGGCCGCAGGCCGCCGCAACGGAGACGCGGGACGGCGCCTGCACGGCTGCCGTCAGTGCCTGACCGTCAGTGCCTTACTGACGTGCAGGGCCGTTCGGATATGACCGCGCCGGGGGGACGTTGCCGGAGGCTGCAGCACCATCAGCCTTCCCCGGTAGTGACCTTCACCAACTGATCCGCCATGCCCCGGACCACCTCCGGCCCCTCCAGGGCCGCAAGCCACTCCGCCGGCAGTCCGGCCTCCCCGTACAGGGCTCCCAGGATGTTTCCGGCCAGCGAACCGGTGGTGCCGCTGGCGGCGCCGAGGTTCACGGCCAACGCCACGGCGTCCCGGAAGTGCCGGTCCGGCTCCGTTTCTCCACCGGCAGCCGGTGCCGTGGACAGGACGGCGTAAAGCGCGACGGCGAGGGCTTCCTCAGCCAGCCTTCCCTCACCCAGGGCCTGGACGGGTTCTTCGGGGCCTGGCTCCTGCTTGCCTGGGTCCCGCTTGTCAGCGAGCCGCAGAGCCGCTTCAAGCCTCTGGGGGAGTTCGGGGGCCACATCCGGAAGGGCGGCTGCATGGGCGGTGACAGCGGCAGCCGCGTCCGCCAGGGCCGCGCCGGACACCAGGCGGTGGATCAGGAGGCTGAAGATCCCGGCACTCTGCCTGGCGGACGGATGGCCGTGGGTCAGGGAGGCGGCATCGGAACTCAACTTGTAGACGGCGTCGGACGCAATATGCGGAACGAGTCCGAACGGCGCGGAGCGCATCACCGTGCCAACGCCTTTCGCGCCCGGGTTCACCGGGCGGACGGACGTGCCCATTTCGCCGCCGGCGAGGCCGGAAATGCACTCCTGCTCCGGATGCCGCCGCTGCCGGAGCACCTCCTGGCCGTCGATCCAGCGGGGCTGGGGCATGGGCGCGGACGGCCCGGCGTCTTCGCCCTGGGAAGCCAGCCACCGAAGGTAGGCGAGCCAGAGGCAGGCGTTCACATCGGCGCCCACACCGGAGTTTGCCCATTCCAGGGCCTCCACCAGGCCGTCCACGGTGTAGAGGGTCAGCTGGGTGTCGTCGGAGAAGCGGGCCGGCCCGGATGGGTCGCCGAAAACACCCAGGCCTCCCGGCTCTCCCGGGCCGGAGCGTCCGCGGGCGCCGGGGGCCGCGCCGGCTTCCACGGAATAGCCCAGCGCATCCCCCAGGGCGCCACCCAGGAGGCAGCCGTGGATACGGGACGCGAGGGTGGGTGCGGGAATGCCGTGCTCGGAGCTCATGGAGTAAATTTACCGTCCGCCGCAGCCCGCTCCGGACTCAACGCCAAAGCCGACGCCGAACCCAGGGCCGCGACCAACCCTGTGCCCTGTTCCCGGCCATGCCGGCGCCGGAAGCCACGCCCGCGGCCTGGCCTGCCGTCCAGCAAACGTACAGCCTCCGCTGGCATACTGCTCGGGTTGCCCGGTGCCGGTACCACCGGCCGGCGGCAGTCCCGCAAGCACCAGATTCCCAGACGCAAAGGTCCCATTATGAGCACCCCTGTCTCCGCCCGCGACGCACTGGAGCCCGGCACCACGGCCGCCGGGCACGGCGCTCTGCTGCCCCGCCTGGTGGCCGAGGCCTTTGGCAGCCTCTTCCTGGCGGTGGCCGGACTCGGCGTGCCGCTCTTCAGCATTCCGCAATCCAGCCCCGTGCCGGCGGCGCTGGCTGCCGGACTTGCCATTACCGCCGCGATGCTCGCCTTTGGGCACGTCTCCGGCGGACACTTCAACCCGGCCATAACCCTGGGGCACCTGCTGGCCGGCAGGATCCGGGCCGGCGCGGCGGCAGCGTACACGGCGGCCCAGGTGGTGGGGGCCCTGGTGGGCGCGCTTGCCCTGTTTGGAGTCCTCCGCACGCTGCCCGGTATTGCGGACAGCCGCACGGCTTTCGACACGGTGGCCGCCGGCTTCGGCGAGCACTCCATCATCCAGGCGCCGCTGGCCGCGGTCGTGCTGCTGGAACTGTTGGGGGCTGCGATCATCGTGGCGGTCTTCCTTGGCGCTGCGGGCCGTGGCGACGGCAACCGGACCGTGCCGGCCATCGCCGTCGGCCTGTCCTTCGCGGCGCTCCTGCAGCTGGGCCAGTCAGTGGGAAACCTGCCCTTCAACCCCGCACGTGCGGTTGCTTCCGCCGTGTTCAGCTCCGGCTGGGCAGTGGAGCAACTATGGGTCTTCCTGGTGGCGCCGCTGGCCGGTGGCGCCATTGCTGGTCTCGCGTTCCGGATCACCGCGGGCGCGGGGTCGGCAGCCACTGCCGGTGACGGTTTCGACGCCGGCAGTGCGAAACCGGGAGCGGCAGACGGTGACGTTGTGGACCGCGAAGAAGGGGACAGCGAAGGGGCAGAGGCATCTTCCGCCGGCAGCAGCCGCCCGGACGTTGCCATGCCCGCGGCGTCCACCTCCGGCACGCCGGCCCGCGGGGACGGAAGCCGCAGCGTCAGCGAGGCCCAGGAATTCTTCGACGGCAAACGGTCCTGACCGCTGCGCCACGCGGCGCTTTCCGGGACTGTCAGTGGTTGCCGATAGCTTAGGGATATGCGGTTACTTCACACTTCCGACTGGCACCTTGGCCGTTCCTTCCACGGGGTAGGCATGCTGGATGCCCAGCGGGCCTTCATCGACCAGTTGGTGGCGGCCGTCGAGCGGGACAATGTTGACGTCGTCCTGATCGCCGGTGACGTCTACGACCGGGCGCTGCCTGGCGTGGATGTGGTGCACCTGCTCGATGACGCCCTCGTCAGGCTGACCGGCACGGGTGCCCAAGTGGTGCTGACCAGTGGAAACCATGACTCCGCCATCCGGCTGGGTTTCGCGGCGCGGCTGCTGGAGCGGGGCGGCGTGCACCTCCGCACCAAGGTGGAGGAGCTGCACCACCCGCTGCTTCTGCCGCTGGGACCGGATCAGGGCGGGAAGGAAGCAGTCCTGGCGGTCTACGGCATCCCGTGGCTTGAACCGCGGCTTGTCGCAGACCAGCTGGGCACGGACACGGCAAGCCACTTCGAGGTGACCCGCGCCGCTGCCGCCCGAATCAGGGCGGACATCGCGCAGCGCGCGGAATCCGCCACGGTACAGTCCGTGGTCCTCGCCCACACTTTCGCCAGCGGAGGCATCAGTTCGGACAGCGAGCGGGACCTCAGCATCGGCGGCGTCGGCGCGGTTCCGCTGGATCTGTTCGACGGCTTCAGCTACACGGCGCTGGGCCATCTGCACGGCCGCCAGACACTCTCCCCTTCAGTCAGGTATTCGGGATCGCCCGTGGCTTACTCCTTCTCGGAAGCGACCCACCAGAAGGGTGGCTGGCTGGTGGACATTGGAGCGGACGGCGTCACCTCCGTTACCGAGGTTCATTGGGAGGCGCCACGTTCCCTGGCCGTGCTGCGCGGAACGCTGGCGGACCTCCTGCAGGATCCATCCCACGAATGGGCCCAAACCGCCTACTGCCAGGTCACGCTGACCGACGCCCAGCGGCCTGCCCGTGCCATGGAGCGGCTCCGTGCCAGGTTCCCGGACACCCTGGTCCTCGCCTTCGATCCGCAGGGTGCGGCCGCTACAGCGCAGGCAAGCTACAGCACCAGGCTGGCAAGCGCCCCGGATGACCTCGCCGTGTGCTGCGGCTTCCTGGAGCACGCCCGGGGACGGGCCGCGGACCAGGCCGAAAAGGCTGCGCTCGCAGCCGCCCTGGACAACGTCAGGCTGCTGGAGGCATCACGGTGAGGATCCACCATCTCCGGATAACAGCGTTTGGGCCCTTCGCCGGAACCGAGGACATCGACTTCGACCGGCTGAGCGCCCACGGCCTGTTCCTGCTGAACGGTCCCACCGGCGCCGGCAAGACCAGCGTTTTGGACGCCATCTGCTTTGCCCTCTACGGCTCCGTGCCCGGTGCCCGTCAGGACGGCAAACGGCTGCGCAGCGACCATGCCGAACCCGGGCAGGAGCCAGCGGTCACGTGTGAATTCTCCGCCCAGGGCCGCCGGTTCGAGGTCACCCGCTCCCCGGCCTGGGAGAAGCCCAGTGCCCGGGGGAAGAACGGCTTCACGGTCCAGCAGGCCAAGACGCTGCTCCGCGAACGGACAGGCGGAGCCTGGGTGGAGAAGTCTGCCCGCAACGATGAGGCGGGCGCGGAGATCATGGCCCTCCTGGGCATGGACCGCGAACAGTTCACCCGGGTGGTGATGCTTCCGCAGGGGGACTTTGCTGCCTTCCTTCGCTCCAAGGCGGCCGACCGGCTGGACCTGCTGCAGAAACTCTTCGGGACCCAGCGGTTCGAGGCGCTGGAACAGGAACTCGCGCGGCAGGCTGCGGCCGCCCGCGAGGACGTCGCTGCCCTGTCCGCGCAACTCGGCGTCCTCGCCTCGCGTGCTGAAGCCGAAGCCGCTCCGCTTGAACTTCCCGACGACGGGGCCCCGCCGGCGGCCGACATTCCCGGACGCCTTGAATGGCTCCAGGACGCGGTTTCCCGCCGGCTGGCGGAGCTCACGGACAGTGCCGCGGCTGCGGACGCGGAAAGCCAGGACCGCCGCAGGGAGGCGGACCGGGAGGCGGCGCGGCATGAGCGCCACCGCAAACTCCAGGCAGCCGCCGCACGCCAAAGGGCCGTTGAAGAACGCGCCCCGGAGCTGCAGGAGCTCTCATCCCGGCTCGCCCGGCACCGGCAAGCGGAGGTCCTGCAGGGGCAGCTGCGGGCTGTGGACGCCGCCGGCGCCAAAGTTCACAGCGCCGAAGCCGCCGCCGAATCTGCCCTGACGTTACTCCGCCTGGCCGCAGGGGACGGCGGAGAACTGGCCCAGCTCGGACTGGAGGAGCCCCCCGCAGCCGCTGCCGCCGCAGCGCGGGCGTTCCCCGGGGAAGCAGACTCGTCCGCCGGAATTATGCCCGGAGCTGCCGGGGAACTGGGACGCCTGCGCTCGCTGCTGGCCGTCGTCGAGGCCCGCATCCCGGACGAAGACAAGCTCCAGGACCTGCGGAAGAGGCATCGCGGCCTCGCTGCCAGGCAGGACGGGCTTCAGCGGACGGTGGAGGAACTGGCCGACCGTCCGGCGCAGCTGCAGGCGGAACGCGAAGAGCTGACCCACGGCATGGACCGGCTGGAGGCCCGTTCCGTGGAGGCGGCCCTGCGCCGCAAGGAAGCCTCAGCGGCAGCGGAACTGTTGGATGTGGTCAGGCGGCACGGGACGGCGCTCACGGCCAGGGACCGGGTCAAGGCCCGCCATGGCGACTCGCGGGACGGGCTGTTGGAAGCAAAACGCCGTTGGCTCGACCTGCGGGAGGACCGGCTCGCCAATGCGGCATCGGAGCTGGCTGCCAAGCTGGTTGCCGGGGAACCCTGCCCCGTCTGCGGCAGTGGGGAGCATCCCGGCCCGGCCGACGCAGGCGGGAATGGCCCTGGTCTGGCCCAGGAGGAGGAACAAGCCCACAGCGCGTACGAGGCTGCCGAGGCAGCGCATGCCCAGGTTGCCCTGGAGCTCTCACAGGCGGAGCAGGAGGTGGCGGTCCTCGCCGGACAGGGTGGGACAACACCCCTGGACGACGCCCGGGCCGGTGCGGACGCTGCGCTTGAGGCAGCGGAGGACGCCGAGCGGGCGGCTGCGGAGCTGCTGGACAGGCGCCGGCGGCTGGAGGCCGTTGACGCCGGCATCGTGCAGGCGCGGGCAGCGCTCTCCGAGGCCGAGGCGGAACTCTCCCAAACCACGGCGTCCCTGGCCGAGGTCGCCGGGCAGGCAGCGTCACTGGACAGCGCCCTCTCCGGCCTGCGCGGCAACCACAGCAGCCTGAACCGCCGGCTGAAGGCTCTTGAAGATGCCGCAGCGGTACTGGCCAAGGCCGTGGACGCCCAGGCAAAACTGGACACCGCACGGGTGCAGGCTGCGGAGGCCCGTGAGCACCTGGACCAGGCACTGCCTGCTGCCGGCTTCGCCACCGCCGGCGAGGTCCGCGCCCAGCTCCTGGACGCCGCCGGGGCCGCCGCCGCGGAAGCCGCGATCAGGGCGGCCCAGGACGAAGCCGCCCGCGTGGCCGGATTGTTCGAGTCCGAGGACATTGTGCTGGCACAGGCCGAGGCCGCCGACGGCTTCCCCGCGGACGAGGAACGGCTGGCAGCGCTGGCCGCCGCGGCCTCCGCAGCCCAGGCCGGCGCCCGTGAGGCGGACCTGGCCGCGGGCATGGCCAGCCGCTGCCTGGCGTCGCTGACCTCCCTCGCCGCCGAATACGGGGCCCTGGTCCGTTCCTCCCGGGAGCCGGCGGAGCGCGCCCAGGTGCTGACCGGCCTGGCTGACGCCGCGGCCGGCCGGGGTGAAAACACCTACCGGATGAGCCTGAACAGCTACGTCCTGGCTGCCCGGCTGGAGCAGGTGGCCCTTGCCGCATCCGAACGGTTGGTGGCCATGAGCGACGGACGGTACTTGCTCCAGCACACTGACGCCAAGGCAGCCCGCGGCGCCAAGTCAGGCCTGGGGCTTGAAGTCGTGGACCAGTGGACAGGCTTCCGCCGCGACACCTCCACCCTGTCGGGCGGCGAGTCTTTCATGGCATCGCTCTCGCTCGCCCTGGGACTGGCGGACGTTGTGCAGCAGGAGGCGGGCGGAGTGGAGATCGAGACGCTCTTCGTCGACGAGGGATTTGGCAGCCTGGACGAACAGTCCCTGGAACAGGTCATGGATGCCCTTGAAGGCCTTCGCGACGGTGGCCGGGTCGTGGGGCTGGTCAGCCACGTCGCCGAGATGAAACAGCGGATCGGTACGCAACTGCAGGTCCTCAAGAACCGTAACGGCTCCACGCTGCGGATCTCGGAGAGCCTGGACACCCTCCTCTGAGCCGGACCGATATAATCCAAAGTGTTACCGGGTTGCGCGCATCGGGAGGAGGGACGATGCGCACCAATTGAGCGAGCCCGGAATTGACACCACACAACACTCCTTCACCCATCTCCAGCGCCCCGGCGCCGGCCGCCACCAACGCTGACGGGCCACGCCCGCAAGCCGTGCAGGGGCCAGCACGGGGACGTTTTTCCCGGCTCCCACTCCTGGCCGGCCGCAGCTTCATTCCGCTGGGACTGTTCGCCCGGCTTCCCCTGGCGATGCTGACCGTCGGCACCCTGACCCTCGTCACCTCGGTCAGCGGCTCCTTTGCCGCCGGCGGCTCAGCGGCAGGTGCTGTGGGCATTGGTTCTGCGCTGGGCGCTCCCTTACTGGGTGCTTTGGCGGACCGGCGGGGACAACGGCCCGTCCTGCTTTTGGCCGCGGTGCTCAACACGGCAGCGGTGATGGCCCTGGTCTTTGCCGCCATGGCCACGGCAGCCGGGGATTTCCCGCCCGCCGTCCTCACGGCTGCCTTCGCGGCCGGCGCCTCCTGCCCCCAGGTGGGGCCCCTCGCCCGGGTCCGCTGGATGTCCCTGACGGCCAGCGGCGCAGGCGCGGGGGAGACCCGGGGAGATGGCGGCCGGGACCTTGATGCTGCGCTTTCCTATGAGAGCACCGCCGATGAGGTAACTTTCGTCCTCGGACCGGCCCTGGTGGGAATCCTCGCCAGCCTCGTGGCACCGTGGCTGCCGCTGGCCCTGGCAGCTGCGATGACCATCACCCTCGTCCCGGCCTTCGCCGTGCATCCCACCCACCGGGCCGTGCCTGTCACCCGTGCCCGCAACGTGAAGCGCCGGCGCTCCGCCCGCACCGCCAGGCTGCCCTGGGCGGTCGCGCTGCCTGTCCTGGCAATGGTCTGCATGGGCACATTCTTCGGTTCAACCCAGGCTGCGTTGAGCGCCTTTTCCGCACAGCTGGCCGGGTCGGAGATTGCCGGACTGCTGTATGCGGTCATGGGCCTTAGTTCGGCGGCCGCGGCGCTGTCCGTGGCCTACTGGCCCCGCCGCCTTGGCCCCGCGCTGCGGTGGGTGCTCTGCGCGGCCCTGATGGCCGGGCTGGCGTTCCTGCTGCTGGTCCCGTCGTCGCTGCCCATGATGGCCCTCGTTCTGCTGGTCCTCGGACTCCCGGTGGGGCCCGTCATGGTGACCGTCTTCGCCGTCGGCGGCACCCTTGCTCCCGCCGGCCGGCTGAGTACGGTGATGACGGCCCTGGCCAGCGGCATCGTCGCCGGAACCGCCCTCGGATCCTCCATCGGGGGCCAGCTGGCCCAGCTTCACGGGCCTGCGGCGGCATTCCTCGTCCCGGTCGGTGCAGCCGCGGGGCTGGCGCTGCTCGGCGCGGGAGCCGCCGTCGTGCTCTCCCGGAAGGCCTGAAAGAGCGGTTCCCACCGGGTGGGCCGGCCCTTCCCAGCTGTCAGGCGAGCTGGCTTTCGATCCTCGCCGCACTTTCCGCGATGGCGCTGCCTACCGTTTCCGGCGTGTGGGCCGAGCGGATATACACCACGGCCAGGGCCGCCGGCCGCCCGCCGGGCACCCGGATCGGGGCTGCCAGCGAAGACACCCCGGCGATGACCTCGTCATGGCTGGCTGCGTAGCCCTTCCGGCGTGCTTCCGATGCTTCCGGCCGGTACTGAATCCCTGTTCCCAGCCGGTCCCACTCCGTTTCAGAGAGGGCAGACTGGATGGCAATGCCCGGCGCCCCGGCGTTGATTGGGTGGCGGGTGCCCGGGTGCTGGGCCACGGTGGCCCCGGAGTGCCGGGGCTCCACGGTGACCAGCGTGATGCAGTCGTGGTGGTCCCACACTGCCACGAAGGCCGTCATGTCCAGGGAGTTCGCCAGCTGGGTGAGTTCCGGCAGGGCAGCGCTTTGCAGGTTCCGCGAGACGCCGCGGGCCAGGACGGCGAGGCCGGGGCCCGGCTGGACCCGCCCGGCATCGTCCCGCACCAGGAGGGAGTGGTCTTCCAGGGTGCGCAGGATCCGGTAAGCCACGGAGCGGTGGACCCCCATGGCGTCGGCCAGTTCGGCGATGGTCAGCGGGCCGGGGGCGGCCGCCAGGATCTCGAGGGCGCGGATACCACGGGACAGGGTCTGCGACGGCGAAGCCTGGGCCGGGGCACCGGTGGTCCGGGCTGCAGCTGGAGGAGTCATGGTGTCCATCCTAGGTTGCCGCCCTCCGGGCGTGACGCTTGTCTCATTGCACGGCGGGGCGGTATTGTCCTCTATACGAACTAGCAGTTCCAATATAGAACTTCTTCTCCGCGGCTGTGGCCGCAAATATCCCCATCCCGTGTTACGCATCACAAATACGTAGTACCCTATCGACTAACTGACCGTTCTGTCGGTAATTCTGAAGTCGTCCGGGCGGCCATGCTGCCCAATAAACAATGGAGTTTCAATGACCACACCTTCCAAGGTGGACACCCCCGCCGGCCCCAGTACCCGGCAGGAGGAACGCAAGGTCCTCGCAGGCACCCTCGTCGGTACCACGATCGAGTGGTATGACTTCTTCATCTTTGCCCAGTTGACGGCGACGCTGCTGTCGCCGCTCTTCCTGGCACCGCTGAACGAATCCAACCCGGGCCTTGCCCAGATCCTCTCCTTCGCCCTGATCGGCATCAGCTTCCTGTTCCGTCCGCTGGGGGCCGTGATCGCCGGACACCTGGGCGACCGCCTGGGCCGCAAGGCAATGCTGGTGTTCACCCTGGTGATGATGGGCGCCGCAACGGCCCTCATCGGCGTTCTTCCCACCTACGCACAGATCGGGGCATGGGCTCCTGTGCTGCTGATCCTGCTGCGCGTCATCCAGGGTTTCTCAGCCGGTGGTGAATGGGGCGGTGCCGCCCTGATGGCCGTGGAGCATGCCCCCATCAGCCGGCGCGGCCTGTTCGGCGCGTACCCGCAGATCGGCGTGCCAGTGGGCATGATCCTGGCCACCGGCCTGCTGTTTTTCCTCAACACCGGCATGTCCAAGGAAGACTTTGCCGCCTGGGGATGGCGCGTGCCGTTCCTGCTGTCCATCGTCCTGATCGTGGTCGGCTACCTGATCCGCCGCGCCGTGGCGGAGAGCCCGGTCTTCCAGGAAATGGCCCAGCGGAAGAAGGAAAGCAAGGCCCCCCTGGGTGAGCTGATCCGGAACCACAAGCTGCCCGTCCTGTACTCCACGCTCATCTTCATCGGCAACAATGCCGCCGGCTACCTGCTGATCGCCTTCTTCATCTCCTATGCCACCAAGACGCTGAAGATGCCCACCCCGCAGATCCTGCTGGCCACCACGCTGGCCTCCTTCGGCTGGCTGATCTTCACCCTCGTGGGCGGCTGGCTCTCCGACCGCATTGGCCGCGTCAAGACCTTCCTGATCGGCTACGCCATCGTCTTCGCCTGGATGATCCCGATGTTCGCGCTGATCGACACCAAGGACATCATGCTCTACGGCGTGGCCCTGTTTGTCCTGACGATCGGCCTGGGCCTGTCCTATGGTCCGATGTCCGCCATGTATGCCGAGATGTTCCCCGCCAACGTCCGGTACTCCGGCATTTCCATTGGGTACGCCTTCGGCGCCATCCTGGGCGGTGCCTTCGCGGCAACCATTGCCGAAACCCTGCTGCAGTCCACCAAGTGGGCCGGTTCGATCGGCATCTACATCATGGTCCTCTGTGTCATCTCCGCCGTCGGCGTTGTCCTGGCCAAGGAGACCAAGGGCCGCCCGCTCGGCGTCAGCAGCCACCACTGACCTGACGGCGCAGGCCCACCCACCGCCCATTGGATAGGTGGGCCCTCCCATGAAGCAGCAGGCCCGGACCGCCTGGTCCGGGCCTGCTGCTGTGCCTGGCCGTTCAGGCGGACAGAAATCGCACCGCGTCGTCGTCGGTCAACTGGCCGAACTGGCGGTACCAGCTGCCCACCGCGCGGAACTTGCCGGGCAGGTGCAGGCAGACCACGGCATCGCACACCCGCTCCAGCGACGCCTCGGCGTCCACCGATCCCACGGGCGCGGCGGCCACTACGGCAGCGGCACCCTCTTCCCTCATCGCTTCGACGGCGGCACGCATCGTGGCGCCTGTGGCCAGGCCGTCGTCGACCAGGATGACCGTCTTGCCGGAGACGTCCAGGTCGGCACCCGGATAAAGCTGTACCCGGCGGAGGAGTTCGGCGCGTTCGCGCTCCTCCACGCCGTCCAGCTGTTCCTGGCCAACGCCGTGCTCACGGACACGTTCCAGCAGGGGCCGGTTAAGCAGCCGGACCATCCGGCCGCGTGCCCAGGCGAGGGCGCCGTACGCCGTCTCCTCGTGCCCGGGGATTCCCAGTTTCCGCACCAGGACGGTGCCAAGGGGCAGGCCCAGGGCCTGCGCCGCGGCGGCTGCCACGGGGATGCCGCCGCGGGCAAGGCCAAGCACAACTGTGTCCTGACGTCCCTCGAACCGGGCCAGGGCGGCCGCCAGCCGTGCGCCGGCCTCCGTGCGGTCCTCGAAACGCGTACCCATCTGTCCCTCCCGGCACTGCAGCCTGCCCTCAACATACTCCTGCGCACGCTGCCATGCTCCGGCAGCGCCGGGCCGCTTAGACCGCCAGGAACGAAATAGCGGCCTGCTTGAATGCCCGGCTGGTGATGGCGTTGGTGTGGTTACGGCCCGGGAGGAGCAGCTGCTCGGCCATGGAACCGGCGCCGCGGGCCAGCTCGGCAAGCCGGGGCAGGGTACCCGCCCGTTCGTCCTTGTCACCCGCCACCAGCAGCATTGGAACGTGGGGGACCGCCTCGGCGGGATCGTAGGGCTCGGCCTTGATGGCTTCCACCAGGGACAGCAGGGCGAAGATGTTGTTCCCCGGCAGCAGCAGCGCCATTTTCAGGAGCTGGGCCGTGGATTCGTCCTTGATGGGCGTGCCGTCTGCCAGGTAGTCTTGGGCGGCGATGAGGTCGAACCCGGCCAGCGGATCTGAGTCGTTGGGCCCGCCGAGCACCACCCGGTGCACCAGCTCGGGCTGGGTCGCCGCGAACTCCCAGGCGAGCCGGGATCCCAGGGAGTAGCCCACCACGTCCAGGCCGCTGGAAGGGTCGCCGTCCTGCAGGGGGCGGGCACCGGCGTCGAACGCCGCCTGGAGCAGGTCCGCCCGGATCCGGCTGGGGGAGTAGGAGTCGCGGTCTTCAGGAGCTCCGCTGCGTCCGTGCCCCGGAAGGTCCACGGTGATGACCCGGCGGCCGGCGTCCAGCAGGGCCGACACCCAACCGGTGTCCTCCCAGTTGAGCTTGGAGGACGAGGAAAAGCCGTGCAGCAACAGCACCGGCCGGAGGCCTGCATCGGTGGCAGGGTCATGGACCGCCACATACAGCTGCGGGTCGGTCCCTTCGACGGTGTGCGCCTGCTGCTGTCCGGTGTGCCTGCCGCTCATGGTGTCAGTTTCCCCAATCAGGTACGGCGCCTGGGCTGGCCCGGCGCGTCGGTGCGTCTTGCTGGAAAGGTACGATCCACTCTACCTGTTGGCGGCTTGCTTCCTGCCGGTCAGCCGGGCCCCGGCGGCGCACGCTGCAGCGATCCCGGCGATCAGTGCGAACGTGCTGAAAAGCTGGACCCGGCTGGCGTCCGCACTCAGGCCGACGGCGAAAATCAGGCCCAGCAGGACCAGCCCCAGGATGGTCAGGCCGGGGAATCCCCTCATCCGAAGGGGCAGTGCGGTTCCATCCCGGGTGGCACGCCGCCGTAGGATCAGCTGGGACACCAGGGCGCTGCCCCATACCACCAGGCAGGTGGACCCCACCAGCTGGAACAGCGCCGGCAGGATCCGTTCCGGGAACAGCAGTTCAAGGACCGTGGCGATGAAGCCGAACGCCACCGACACTGCCACGGCGGGGAGGGGCACGTCTGATCGGTTGAGCCGGGTCAGGAACCGTGGCGCCTCGCCACGCTGGGCAAGGGAATAGGCCATGCGGGAGGCTCCGTAGAGATTGGCGTTCAGTGCCGAGAGGAGCGCGACGACGGCCACCAGGGTGATGGCGGTGGAGGCACCGGGGATCCGTGCGGCGTCCAGCACCCCGGCAAAGGGTGAGGAAAGGCCTTGGGACGTGGCGGGGAGGACGGCGGCAATGACGAAGACCGAGCCGATGTAGAAGACCAGGATGCGCCACACCACGGTGCGGATGGCCTTGCCTACGCTGCGTTCCGGATCTTCCGTTTCAGCAGCTGCCACCGAGACAATTTCGGTCCCGCCGAACGCGAAAATCACCACGAACAACGCAGCCGCAACACCCCCCAGGCCCTGGGGTGCAAAGTCGCCCGTGAGGTTCTGCATACCCGGCGAGGCCACTCCGGGCAGCAGGCCCAGGAGCAGCGCTGCCCCCACGGCAAGGAACAGGACAATTACAGCAACCTTGAGGATGGCGAACCAGAACTCGAACTCCCCAAAGTTGCGGACTCCGGCCAGGTTGACGCCGGTGAACACCACCATGAAGAGCAGCGCCAGCGCCCACACCGGAACCACCGGCCAGACGGAGAACAGCAAGCCGGCGGCACCCAGAGCCTCCGCCGCGATCACCACCACCAGCTGCAGCCACCACAGCCACCCGATCGTGGCACCCGCCGTCCGTCCCAGCGCCCGCTGGGCGTAGACGGAGAAGGCCCCGCTGCTCGGATTCGCCGCCGCCATCTCACCGAGCGCCCACATCACCAGGATGATCAGTGTTCCAGCCACCAGGTAGGAGATGAGGACTGCCGGGCCGGCTGCCTGGATGCCGGCGCCCGATCCCAGGAACAGCCCGGCGCCGATGGCACTGCCGAGCCCCATCATGGTGAGCTGGCGCGGCTTCATGCTGTGCCTGGTGGCGGTGGCGGTGGCGTTGGCGGGGGTCTGAGGCGGGGCGGATGTGGTCCGGTCAGACTTCATCGTCATGGGGATGGGCACCTTCTGGGGCTTGGTTCGATGGTTCCGGTCCGGGAGGGTCCGGAGGTCCTTGTGGGACCTCTTGAATTTACCGTCTCCGGTCCGGCGCCAAAAACGGGGGAAGGAGCCGGCCCCGGCCCGAAGGCGGACTCATAGGCAGGCGGATGGCAGGTCCCCTCCGGCGGCTGCCAAAATCCCCGGCGGAAATATTTCCTTTTCCGGTCCTGCGCCCCGTAGAATTAGTTTTGGTCAAGTTGACCATAACTAGCGTACGGTGGCCCATCCGGCAGCCGGGGATGGCGAAAGGCGGTGGACCGCTTGTACTACAGCTCGGCAAATGTTTCCGAGCGGCAGGCCGCGCCGCCGTCGCTGGCCATCTCCACGGTGATCTTTGCGCTCAGGCCCAGCGAAACCTCCGGCCGCCCCACCCTGTGGCTTCCCCTGGTCCGCCGGATCCGTGAGCCTTTCAAGGGCATGTGGGCTCTGCCCGGAGGCCCGCTCAGCCACGATGAATCGCTCCAGGACGCCGCCGCCAGGAACCTCCGGGAAACCACAGGCCTGGCGCCCCGCTACCTTGAGCAGCTGTACGCCTTTGGCGGCCTGCACCGCTCACCCACCCAGCGGGTGGTTTCCATCGTGTACTGGGCCCTGGTCCAGCCAACGGAGGCTGCGCTCGCGGACGAGTCAGAGAATGTCAGGTGGTTCCGCGCGGACCGGCTCGGCGACCTGGCGTTCGACCACAACGCCATCGTGGACTACGCCCTCTGGCGGCTGCGCAACAAGCTTGCCTACGGGTCCGTGGCCTACCACCTGCTGGGCGAGTACTTCACGCTGGCCCAGGTCCGCGAAGTCTACGAAGCAGTCCTTGACCGGCAGTTGGATCCGGCGAACTTCCGCCGGCAACTCAAATCCACCCCGGAAATCGAAGAAACCGGGGAGTACCTCCAGGGCGGCAAGCACCGTCCGCCACGCCTCTACCGCTTTACCGGCCGGCCAGGCCTTGACCCAGACAACAGGAGCACACCATGAGCAGCGTCAACACGGCAATCCAGCTGATCACGCGCGAGCAGGCCGAAAAGGGCGCAGCGGCCGAACGCAGTACCTGCAGCCCGGCGCTGGCCAAGGGCCCGTGGGACTATGATCTGGCCGAGGCACTCGCCGGCGTGCCCGCGTACGGCCCCGGCGCTTCCAGCGCGGACCCCGCCCCGGCCTCCACGCCGCGCCAGGGCCAGCTGCCGGACGAGTACAAGCTGGCCAGCGACGCCGAACTTGACGAGCGGATCAGGGCCGCCAAGGCAGCGCTGGGGGAGCGGGCCGTCATCCTGGGGCACTTCTACCAGCGCGACGAAGTGATCCAGTACGCGGACTTCGTCGGTGATTCCTTCCAGCTCGCCAACGCCGCATTGACCCGGCCGGACGCCGAGGCCATCGTCTTCTGCGGCGTCCACTTCATGGCCGAGACCGCGGACATCCTCTCCACCCCGGAGCAGGCGGTCATCCTGCCCAACCTCGCCGCCGGCTGCTCCATGGCGGACATGGCGGACGAGGACTCGGTGGAGGAATGCTGGGAGCAACTGGCAGAGGTCTTCGGCACGGAGCGCGACGCCGACGGCCGGGTCCCGGTCATCCCCGTCACCTACATGAACTCCTCCGCCGCCCTGAAAGCGTTCTGCGGTGAACACGGCGGCATCGTCTGCACATCCTCCAACGCCAGGACCGTGCTCGAGTGGGCGTTCCAGCGCGCACAGCGGGTGCTCTTCTTCCCGGACCAGCACTTGGGCCGCAACACCGCGAAGGCCTTGGGCGTCCCCCTGGAGCAGATGCCCATGTGGAACCCGCGCAAGGACCTGGGCGGCAATGACGAACCGGCGCTGCTGGATTCCCGGGTCATCCTCTGGCACGGGTTCTGCTCCGTCCACAAGCGCTTCAACGTGGCCCAGATTGAGAAGGCCCGCGCGGACTTCCCCGGTGTCCAGATCATCGTGCACCCCGAATGCCCCATGGAGGTGGTGGACGCAGCCGACTCCGCCGGTTCCACGGACTTCATCAAGAAGGCCATCGCCGCCGCCACCGAGCCCACCACGTTCGCCATCGGCACCGAGATCAACATGGTGAACCGGCTTGCCGCCGAGTACCCGCAGCACACCATCTTCTGCCTGGACCCGGTCATCTGCCCCTGCTCCACCATGTACCGCATCCACCCCGGCTACCTGGCCTGGGTGCTGGAGGAACTGGTGGCCGGCCGCGTGGTCAACCGCATCACCGTGGACGACGACGTGCAGGCCAACGCCAGGACGGCGCTCGAGCGCATGCTCGCTGCGAGGCCCTGATGACGCGCCGGCTCGCCGTCGTCGGAAGCGGCATCGCCGGGCTCTACGCCGCGCTGCTGGTTGCCGATGCCGGCGCGGACGTGGTGCTGCTGACCAAGGGCACGCTGGACAACAGCAACACCTGGTACGCGCAGGGCGGCATTTCGGCGGTGTTGGATGAGCCAGCGCCGGGGGACACCGTTGCCGCGCACATCGCCGACACGCTCCGGGCCGGTGCCGGCCACTGCAACGAGGATGCCGTCCGGCTGATGTGCACGCAGGCGCGCCAGGACATTACGGGCCTCCAGCGCTACGGGGTGGCCTTCGATGCGGGGGATGAGGGCACCGGACGTGAAAGCAAAGGGAACGACGGCGGCCCGGCGCTTGGGCTGGAAGCGGCCCACAGTGCCCCCCGCATCCTGCACGCAGGAGGCGACGCCACGGGTGCGCGCGTCGCCGGCGCGCTCATCGAGGCCGTGCTGTCCCGGCGGGACGAAGGCAAGCTCACGCTCCTCACCGGCGCCCACGCCAACGCACTCGTCATCCGGCACGGCCGCGTGGCGGGAGTCGACTACCTGCACGCCGGCGAAACCGCCCGCCTTGAGGCGGACGCCGTCCTGCTCGCCACCGGCGGAGCCGGGCAGCTCTTCGCCCAGACCACCAACCCCGCCGTTGCCACCGCCGACGGCCTGGCGCTCGCCGTCCGCGCCGGGGCAGCCACGGCAGACCTGGAGTTCTTCCAGTTCCACCCCACCTGCCTGGCCAGCGCAGCCACCGCCCACCCGGACAGGCTGGACGGGCCGCTGCTGATTTCCGAAGCCGTCCGCGGCGAAGGCGCCGTCCTGCTCGACTCCAGCGGCCGGCGCTTCATGCAGGCGTACCACCCCGACGCCGAACTGGCCCCGCGCGACGTCGTTTCCCGCAGCATCGCCCTCCACCTCGCCAAACTCGGAGACCCCACCGGGCACGTCTACCTGGACGCCCGCGCCATCGAGGAGTCCAGGGGCGCCGGCTTCCTCCAGCAGCGCTTCCCCACCCTCACCCGCAGGACCCTCGAAGCCGGCATCGACTGGACCCGCGAACTGGTCCCCGTCGCCCCCGCCGCCCACTACTGGATGGGCGGAGTCGCCACCGACCTCTCCGGCCGCACCAGCGTCCCCGGCCTCTACGCCGCCGGCGAAGTTGCCTGCACCGGCGTCCAAGGGGCAAACCGGCTGGCCAGCAACTCCCTCCTGGAGGGACTCGTCTTTGGCCGCCGCGCGGTTGAATCTTTCCTCTCCGGTGACTACGACGGCGGTGCTTGGGTGGCGCCTGACGGCCCTCCTCCGCGTGCTGCCTCGGCCGCGCGCGGCCTCCCCTTGACGCACGCTTCCGGAGCACCCTCAGGCGCCGAGGTTCGTCCCGGTGTGGGTGCCGCTTATGAAAGGCAACCAGCGGAGCGCTCAGGTGCGCCGGCAGTGAGTTGGCCGTCCAGCTTCGGTGGGGGAGACGAGGCCGGGGAGCCCTTTTCCCGGGCGGCCCTTCGGCGGTTGATGACTGCCCATGCCGGGGTGCTGCGCTCCGGGGAACTGTTGGCTTCGGCCGCCGGCACCCTTGCCGCCTGGGCCGCCGTCGTCCGTCCTGATGCTGACCCGAACTCCGCTGATCCCCTGGCGTACGAGGACCGGAACCTTTTGCTGGCCGCGCAGCTGCTCGTCTCTGCCGCCCTGGACCGGACCGGATCCCTGGGCGCCCACTACCGCAGCGACATCCCCGAAGAATCCGACCGTCCGTCCCCGCTCCGTCCGAAAGCGAGCCTGCTCCATGACTGAACCCGCCGTGATCGACCAGGCGGCCGCCCTGCGCACCGCCCTGGACCTCACCCTTCCGTCCGCGCCCGTACGGGAGATCCTGGAACGGGCCTTCGCCGAGGACGCACCCTCCGGGGACATCACCTCCCAGCTGCTCATTCCGGCCGGCGCCACCGCCACCGCCGTCCTCAACGCCCGGGTCCCCGGCGTCTTCAGCGGGGCCACCGTGTTCCGGGACGCGATGCAGCTGGTCGACCCCGCTACCCGCGTGGAGCTGCTCGTGGCGGACGGGGAATCGTTCGACGCCGGCACGCACCTCGCCCGGGTCAGCGGCAGTGCGCGTTCGGTGCTGCTCGCGGAACGGGTGGCACTCAACCTGGTCCAGCGGATGTCCGCGATCGCCACCAGGACCGCCGAGTTCGTGCGCCTGGCGGGGAGTACGCGCGCCCGGATCACCGACACGCGCAAGACAACCCCGGGCCTGCGCATCCTGGAACGGTTCGCGGTGCGGTGCGGCGGCGGTTCGAACCACCGGTACAGCCTGTCCGATGCCGTCCTGGCCAAGGACAACCACCTCGCCGTGATGACCGGCGGGGACCCGGCGAAGCTCACCGCCCTCCTGCTGGCCGCCAAGGCACAGCTGGGCCACACCACGCACTTCGAAGTGGAAGTGGACCGGATGGACCAGATCGAACCCGTCCTGGCCGCCGGCGTGGACACCATCATGCTGGACAACTTCACCGTGGAGGAGCTGAAGGCCGGGGTGGCCCTCATTAACGGCCGTGCCACCGTGGAGGCCAGCGGCAACGTCAACCCCGGCACCGTCGCTGCCATCGCCGGCACAGGCGTGGATGTCATCTCCGTGGGTGCCCTCACGCACTCGGTCGCAGCCCTGGACCTGGGCCTCGACGTGGAACTGGCCGCCGGGTGACGCTGCCGTGATCTTCCTCGACGCCGCCGCCACCACCCCCGTCCGCCGCGAAGTGCTGGACGCCATGTGGCCCTACCTCACGGGGTCTTTCGGAAACCCCTCCAGCCACCACACCCTCGGCGAAGCTGCCGCAGCCGCGCTGGCGGAGGCACGGGCGGCCGTGGCCGGCGTGCTCGGTTGCCGGCAGGGCGAAGTGGTGTTTACGGCAGGGGGAACGGAAGCGGACAACCTGGCCGTCAAGGGAATCGCCCTGGCCCGGCAGGCCGCCGACCCGCGGCTGGACCGCGTGGTGATCAGCGCGGTCGAACACCCAGCGGTGCAGGAATCCGCGCGCTACCTCGAACGCTTCCACGGCTTCACCGTGGACGTTGTCCCGGTGGATGGCACGGGCCGCGTCACGCCCGCGGCGTTGGCGGGGGTGCTCCGGCCGGAGACCGCGCTGGTGAGCATCATGTATGCCAACAACGAGGTGGGCACCGTCCAGCCCATCGCCGCGCTCGCTGAACTGGCCCACGCCCACGGAATTCCATTCCACACCGACGCCGTCCAGGCCGCCGGCTGGCTGCCCCTCGATTCCCGGGCGCTCGGCGTGGACGCGATGAGCATCTCCGGGCACAAGCTGGGGGCACCCAAAGGCTGTGGCCTGCTGTTCGTCCGGAGCCGCACCAGGCTGGAGCCGGTCATCCACGGCGGCGGACAGGAACGGGGCCGGCGGTCCGGAACGGAGAACGTGGCTGGTGCGGTTGGCCTGGCCACCGCCCTCAGGCTGGCCGGAGACCGCCAAAAAGAGCAGCGCGAACGGGTTGCCGCACTGCGTGACCGCTTCATCCACGAGGTCGTGGCCGGCGTTCCGGACGCCGTCCTGACCGGCCATCCCAGTGAACGGCTGCCGTCCGTGGCATCGTTCTGCTTCCCCGGCACCAGCGGCGAGTCCGTGCTCCTGGAGCTCGAACGGCGCGGCGTGGTCTGTTCCAGCGGCTCCGCCTGCGCCGCCGGCTCCGATGCGCCCTCGCCGGTGCTCACCGCCCTCGGGATACCCGCCGAGGTGGCGCAGACCGCGGTCCGCTTCAGTTTCGATTCCTCCGTGAGCCAGGAGGATTTGGACCATGCGGCCGCCGCCGTCAGGGCCGCCGTCGCCGGCGTCAGGAACCTGGGCGCGGGCCACGGCCGCTAGGCGGGTGGACGCCCCGATCAGCGGTGGCGGGCCCGGCGGAAGATCCAGTGCCGCAGCATGCTGAAGCGCACCGCGGTGGCCAGGAAGCCGGACAGCGTTGTGGCCAGGAGTTCGTCGCCCACCGTGGCGTCCGGATTGAACCAGTGCAGCACGCCCAGGCTGCTGCCGGTGATCACCAGGGCCACCGCGATCACCACCAGGCCGTTGAGGTGGTCACGCGTTCGGCGCTGCTGGCCCGCAATCTTGAATGTCAGCCGCCGGTTCAGGGCCGTGTTCAGCAGGGAGGTCAGGACCAGTGCCACCGCGTTCGCCAGCTGGGCGCCAAGCCACGGCCGCAGCAGCGCGTAGAGCCCCAGCGAGACCGCCGTGCAGATGACGCCGACGCCGGAGAAGCGCAGCAACTGCCGGATGACCGGAAAACGCAGGATCCCGCGGTAATGCCTGGTGGCGGGCAAGCGCCGGGCGGGGGACTCCTGGACCGGCGACTCCTGGATCGTGGGCGCTGCCGGCCCTTCCCTCACGCGGCGGCACCGGCGGCACGCTTAGTGCCGCGGGCAGGGGACAGTGACGGAAGGCGCAGGGGGCGTCTGGAAACAACCACCATGAATCAGCACAGCTCGCCCACGGGAATCTCCACCGCCAACCGGTTGGACGGCCCCGGGAGCGGGCACGCCCACGCGTCGTTGTAGGCACAGGAGGGGTTGTAGGCGAAGTTGAAGTCCAGGACGTACCGGGCGCCGGGGCCACTGCCGTTGACGCCATGGAAGGCGCCCTTGATGGTGTCCAGGAGGTAGCGGCCGGCGCCGTAGGTGCCACCCGGCTGCCCGGCCGTGGCGTCGCGGAACGGCACGAAGATGCCCCCGCCGTAGCCGTGGAGCTTCCACACGGCCAGCTGGCCCATTTCCGGCAGGTCGAAAGTTCCCAGCCGGACAAAGTGCACCACGCCGTCGGTGCCGGTCTCGACGCTCATCTCCCGGCCGGCGCCTTCCTTGGTCAGCGGCACGTGGAACCGGTAGATGGGATCGTAGTCGGCAGTCTTCAGCCCGGAGAACCGGGCCTTGTCCGCGGCAGTCAGCGCCGAGGCCGGATGCGTGCCGAACATGAGGTCGCGCTGGTGTCGCCAGTACGAGTGCGCCTCGGCCGGGCTGTCGGCGGAGATCCGGCGGACATTGTCGTAGAGGGCGAACGTGCGCAGCCGCCAGTCGACGATATCCAGGGCGGAGATGTCCGCGGGTTTGTCTTCTGCTGCGCCGAGCTGATCTTCCGCCATAGCCCCAGCCTAGTCGCAGGGCAGGGCAGCGAACGTTCGACGGCGACACGGCGGCGGGTGCGCGGGCGGAGGATGGCAGGGGACTGGCGGAGGGCGGTGGCGGCAGCGCAGGAAACACCGCCGTGCCGGCCGCCGGCGCGGGTGCGCCGCCGCTAGGCTGGCTCCCATGACAGGCACGCCGCGATCGTCCGTTCTTTCCACCATGTCACTGGTGGCTGCCGCAGTGCTGCTGGCGGGCTGCTCCGGGCCGCAACAGGCAGGCCCGGGGTGGACGGCCCAGCCGGCAACGTCGGGACCGGCGGCGTCCGGAACAGCGGCTGCCGGATCAGGGGCCTCGGGGACGGCATCGGCCGCTCCGGACGGGGTTGGCAGTTCCCAGGCTTCCGCCTCCGCGACGCCGGGGGAACCCCTGGCGGCGGCCACTGCCGCTTCCTGGAAGACCTTCTCGGACCCGGCAAAGACGGTCAGTTTCGACCTGCCGTCGGACTGGATCGCCCAATCGGTGGCGCCGGAGGAAGGGGTCCTTCCCGGCGGACTGAAGGTCGAGGTGAAGAAGCCCGACGGGACCTTCGTCGCCGCGCTCCGGACCGGGCTGCCGCCGTCGTCCCCTGACTGCCCGGACGACGCCCGGCATCCGTATACGGTGATCAGCAGCGTCCCGTTCGACCTGGCCGCCCAGGGCGGTGCCGGAACCATCCCGCCGCGGATGGTCTACCGGGTCATCCAGGGGTACCGCTACTTCGGGTCCTACGGCATCACCAACCTCGTCGGCGGCACGGACGGCCGGGCGTGCGAACTGCGCAACGTGGTCCGTGGTCCGGACGGCAAGGGGGACTACTCCTTCGGCGACCTGGTGGCCCTCAAGGCATTCGCGCCCGATGAAAAGGTGGCCCCCGCACAGGCCTTCGATACGCTCGCGCAGGCAGCCCAGTACGTCAACGACAGTTCCGACTTTGCCAACGTGCAGCGGATGCTAATGTCGCTGAAGGTCAAAAACTAGTCCCGCCGCCCGCACCCACCAGGTACCGGGGCGCGGACTTCCCGTCCGCCCCCAACACCCCCGGAGAGACATGGAACGCTCTGTTTCCGCACGCCTGGCTTTCAAAACCAGCGCCAACACCAAGGTGGCCATGGCCATCACCGTCGCGAGGAACAGCGGGTATTCGTCCTTCGCAGAATCCCTGTCCGTCCTGGCCGGCGGGGAAGAGGTCCGGCTCACGGAGATCTCCGACCATCATGGCGGACGCTTCCACTACATGGAGTTCGCCGAGCCCACGGACGTGACCGTGGACTATTCAGCCACCGTGTCCGGCCGCGGCATTCCGGAAGACGCCAGCCTGGCCGACCGGATCCGCTACGTAAGGCCCAGCCGCTACGCCGAATCGGACCGGCTGCTTCCCACGTCCTACGCCGAATTCGAGGGGGTCCAGGGGGCCGGCCTGGTGCACGCCGTCCGGGATTGGGTCAACGGGGAGCTCCGCTACATCAGCGGCTCGTCCCGCGGCACGGACGGTGCCGTGGAGACGCTCCTGAGCAGGCGCGGCGTCTGCCGGGACTTCGCCCACCTGGCCATCGCACTGCTCCGCTCCAAGGACATCCCCGCCCGCCTGGCGGCCGTCTACGCGCCCGGACTGAGCCCCATGGACTTCCACGCCGTGGCCGAGGCCTACGTGGAGGGCGCCTGGCACGTGATCGACCCCACCGGCCTCGCCCCGCGGGAATCGATGCTGCGGATCACCGCCGGCAGGGACTCCTCGGACACGGCCTTCCTCTCCACTGTGGGCGGCAGCCTGGCGTTGAACCAGCTGCGGGTCACCGCCGTGGTCAACGGGGACCTGCCCGCAGAGGATCCCTCCCGGCTGGTGCAGCTGGGCTGACCTGGTGCAGCTGGGCTGGCGGGGGAATACCCACCGGCCCTTCCCGGCCCGTCCCGCCTGCCCGTGAGGCGGCCCGGCCCCTTTCGCCCGGCCCGTTTCGCCTGCCCGGCCCATGCCGGGCCTAGCGGGGCAGCTGGCCCAGCGAATTCCGCAGCTTGTCCGTCAGGCGCATCAGTTCTTTTTGCTCGGCGGCGGTCAGTGCCGGGCCCACCAGCGCGGAAATGTCCCGGACATGCTCGCGGCCGATGTCCTTCTGCAGCTCCCGTCCTTCGTCCGTCAGCTTGAGCAGCACGCCGCGGCCGTCCTCGGGCGCCGGCATCCTGGCCACCAGTCCCCGCTTTTCCAGCCGTTCCACCAGCCGGCTCAGGCTGGACTGGCTCAACAGGACGTTGTCGTTAAGCTCGTTGAGCCGGAGCCAGCCGGACGGACACCGGCTGAGCGTGAACAGCACGTCGTACTCATTCAGCGCCAGCTTCCGGAACGCCGGCCCGGACTGCAGCCTCCGCATCACGGCGACCTGCGCCCTGAACAGCGATTCCCACGTTTCGGCAGCCAGCCGCACCGGCGATTCCGATCCCCCCGCAGCCACTACGCCTCCGACGTGGCTTTTTCGGCGTCCTGCGACGCCAGCAGGGCGGCGACGCGGCCCGCGTGGGTGGGCGGCTCGGGGACGTGCGCAGGCTTGAGGGCCGCGTATTCCTTGCGCAGCACCGGGAGCACTTCCTCGCCGAACAGGTCCAGCTGCTCCAGGACGGTCTTCAGCGGCAGTCCCGCGTGGTCGATGAGGAACAGCTGGCGCTGGTAGTCCCCAAAGTACTCGCGGAAGGTCAGCGTCTTTTCGATGACTTCCTGCGGGCTGCCCACCGTCAGCGGCGTCTGGGAGGTGAAGTCCTCCAGCGACGGGCCGTGGCCGTACACCGGGGCGTTGTCGAAGTACGGGCGGAATTCCTTGACCGCATCCTGGGAGTTCTTCCGCATGAAGAACTGGCCGCCGAGTCCAACGATCGCCTGGTCCGCCGTGCCGTGGCCGTAGTGCTCGTACCGTTCGCGGTAGAGGCCGATCAGCTGCTGGTAGTGCTCCTTGGGCCAGAAGATGTTGTTGGCGAAGAAGCCGTCACCGAAGTACGCGGCCACTTCCGCGATCTGCGGGGTGCGGATGGAGCCGTGCCACACGAAGGGCGCCACGCCGTCCAGCGGACGGGGCGTGGAGGTGAAGTTCTGCAGCGGGGTGCGGAACTTGCCGGACCAATTAACGGTGTCCTCATCCCACAGCTTGCGCAGGAGGCTGTAGTTTTCGATGGCTAGTTCCACCCCGTCCTGGATGTTCTTGCCGAACCACGGGTACACCGGGGCGGTGTTGCCGCGGCCCAGGACCAGGTCCACGCGGCCGTCGGCAAGGTGCTGGAGCATGGCGAAATCCTCGGCGATCTTCACGGGGTCGTTCGTGGTGATCAGCGTGGTGGCCGTGGAGAGGATGATCCGCTCGGTCTGCGCGGCGATGTAGGCAAGCGTGGTGGTGGGGGAGGAGGAGAAGAACGGCCGGTTGTGGTGCTCGCCCAGGGCGTAGACATCCATGCCGATTTCCTCGACCTTTTTCGCGATGGCCACCGAGGCCTTGATGCGTTCGTGCTCGGTGGGAGTGCGGCCCGTGGTGGGGTCCGTGGTGATATCGCTGACGCTGAAAACACCGATCTGCATGATGTGCCCTTCCGTAGCTGGACTTGCTGGCTTGGTTTAAGTCTAAACCAATTTAGATGCATTTGCATTTATTGCCTCCTGCAACGCCCTGCGGCGGGGATTATTCCCGTGCGGATTTCTTCCGGGCTTTAATGCACCGATGCCCGCACCGCGGGGTGCGGTACGGGCATCGGTCGGGTCACTCGGACTATTCAGCGCCGCCGGGCGCAGCGCGCCGGCCGCTGACCTTGGGCACCTGGCCGGTGGTCCAGTCGCGGAACTCGCCGTCCACGTCCGGGCCGGGGCCGAATTCGGGACGGGCCTTCAGGTCCCGGAGCAGTGCCTTCTTCTCGCGCCGTCCCTCGACAAGCCGGTACAGGACCGGGACCAGCACCAGGGTCAGCGCGGTGGATGACACCAGCCCGCCGATCACCACCACGGCCAGGGGCTGCGAAATGAAGCCGCCCCCGCCCGTGAGCCCCAGGGCCATCGGCGTCAGCGCGAAGACGGTGGCCAGGGCGGTCATCAGGATGGGACGCAGGCGCTGCCGTGCGCCGTTGGTGATTGCATCCGCCACGTTCATGCCGGGGTGCCCGTCGCGCGGCTGCCGGTACTGGTTGATCAGGTCAATCAGCACAATGGCATTGGTCACCACGATGCCCACCAGCATGAGCATGCCGATCAGCGACGGCAGCCCGAGCGGTACGCCGGTGACCACCAGCAGGGCCACGGCACCGGTCGCTGCGAACGGCACGGAGACCAGCAGGATCAGCGGCTGGATGAGGGACTTGAAGGTGGCCACCATGATCACGTACACGATCGCGATGGCCGCCAGCAGGGCAAGGCCAAGCTGGCGGAAGGATTCCGCCTGCTGGGTGGTGGCGCCGCCGATCTGGGCGGTGACCCCCGGCGGCAGCTGGACGTCCGCCAGGCGCTTTTGGACTTCGGTGTTCACGGCGCCCAGGTTGGAGCCCGACGGCGTGATGGACACTTTGGCGGTGCGCTCACCGTTGCTGGCGGTGACGGACACGGGGGCGTTCACAAGGTCCACCGAGGCTATGCTTCCCAGCGTCACGGGGCGGCCGCCAGCGGGCAGCGGGATGTTCCGGACGGCGTCGATGCTGGTGAACCGGGTGCCCTTGCCGATCCGCACGGGGAAATCATTGGTGTCGATCCGCACCGTGCCGGCGGGGATGGGGCTGATGGTTGACGCCAGGACCCCCGCCACCTGTTCCTCGTTCAGTCCCGCGGCCACGGCCTTGGCCCTGTCCACCTTGACCTGCACCACGGGCTGGCTGGCGGCAAGGTTGCTCGCCACTTCGCTGGTGCCCGGCACGCCGGTCATGGCCGCCACCATCGTGTCGCTGGCGGACTGCAGGTCCTCGCTGGTGGCTGCCTTCAGGGTGATGTCGACCGTGGAGGAGGTGCCGAAGCCGCCCTGCTGGGTGCCCACGGACACCTTGCCCGAGTCGGGCACGTTCGCCAGTTCCGACCTCACCGTGTCCTGGAGCTTCTCCTGGTTCGCCTTCTCGTCAGTGACCACGGTGAAGGTGGAGTTCGAGGAACCGGTGGAAGTGAGCGCCGCGAAGCCGGCCTGGGCGTTGCCGGAGGTGACCTGGACGTCCTTGATGCCATCGATTCCGCGGAGGACTTCCTCGAGGCGGATGGCGGCGGCGCTTGTGTCCGCAAGGCTGGTCCCGGGCGGGAGCACCTGCCGGACCGTGAGGCTGTTCTGTCCGGAATTGCCGAGCAGGTTCGTGGCGAGCAGGGGGGTCATGGCACCGGTGGCACCGAGGACCAGGACTGCTGCCAGCATGGTGATGACCGGATACTTCTGGGTGGACCGAAGGATGGGCAGGTAGCCGCGCTGCAGGCGGCTGCGCTGTTCGGCGTCGTGCGCCTTCGCCGTTGCCTCCGCGGCGGTCCGGCGGGCCTCAGCGGACCCCGCGGCCATTCCTGTCGGTGTTCCCTTGGGGTTCCTCAGGAACCAGTAGGCGAGTACCGGGACGATGGTCAGGGACACCAGCAGGGACGCCAGCAGTGCCATGGTCACGGTCAGGGCGAAGGGCCGGAACAGTTCCCCGGCGAGTTCGCCGACGAAGGCAATGGGCAGGAACACCGCCACCGTGGTCAAGGTCGAGGCGGTAATGGCGCCGGCCACTTCCCGGATGGCGGTGAGGATGGCGGCGGACTTTTCCTCGCCGTAGCTGAGGTGCCGCTTGATGTTCTCGATCACCACGATGGAGTCGTCCACCACGCGGCCGATGGCGATGGTCAGCGCGCCGAGCGTCAGGATGTTCAGCGAGTAGCCGGTGGCGGAGAGGCCAATGAAGGTGATCAGCAGGGACAGCGGAATGGACACTGCGGTGACCAGCGTGGACCGGGCGGACATCAGGAAGAGCAGGATGACGGCGACGGCGAAACCGAGGCCCAGCAGGCCTTCGGTGGTGAGGTCCTTGATGGACTTCTCGATGAAGGGTGCCTGGTCGAAGACCGGGGTGAACTTGGCATTGGAGCCCAGTTCAGTTTCCAGGTCCTTGAGCGAATCCCGCACCGCGTGCGAGATTCCCACCGTGTCGCCTTCGGGTTTCTTTGTCACCGACACCGCCAGCGTCTCAGCCCCGTTGGTACGGGTGATGGAGGTGCGTTCATCGTCCTTCAGGGACACGTCGGCCACAGAGCCAATGGTGGCGGCGTTTTTAGCGCCGGCCAGGGGCAGCGCCTTGATGGCGTCAAGGGAGTCCACGGGGCTGCCGATCTGCAGCGAAAGGGTCTTGCCCTGGTCCTCGAGCGTGCCCGCGGGGACCAGTGCCCCGTTGCTGGAGAGGGCGTCGCGGATGGCGGTGAGGCTGGTGCCGTTGGCCGCGACGGCGTCGGGACGCGGCAGGATCTCGATGTGCTGGGACGCGCCGCCGGTGACATCGGCGCTGCGGACGCCGTCGATCTTCTGCAGCCGGGGCACGCTCAGCCGCTGCAGGTCGGCGTTCAGTTCGCTGAGCGGCTTGTCCGACGAAACGGCGAGGAAGACGATGGGGAAGTCACTGATGCTTCCGGCGATGGCCTGCGGCTGCACATCGGCGGGCAGCGTCCGCTTGGCGTTGGAAATGGCCCGGTCGATCTGGTTCCGGGCCCGGTCCAGGTTGGAGCCGTAGGTGAACACCATGGTGATCTGGGAAACGCCCGTGCGCGACGTGGAGGAGGTGGATTCCAGCCCCTCCACGCCGTTCAGCGCCTTTTCCAGCGGACCGCTGACCTGCTTGTCCACCACTTCCGGTGACGCCCCCGGCATTGAGCTGAGCACCGTGATCTGCGGGAACTCAATCGAAGGGATGAGCTCCTGCTTCAGCGACGACATGGTGATCACGCCGAAGACCGAGGCGAAGACCGTGATCAGTGCGATCAGGGCCCGGTTCGCCAGGGAAAGATGGGCCAGCCGGAACATGGGTGGTCTCCTGGGGTCTAAGTGACTGGTACATGCCCTGGGGGTGCCAGCCGCTGGCCCCGCAGGGTCAGCGGCTGGCGGAAACGCTCTCCAGCTGGAGGGACTTGGCCGTGGCCCGTTCCAGCTCCGTGGCGAGCTCCGGATTCTCATCCAGCTTCACCCCGTAGCCGGGCATCATGTCCTTGAGCTTTGCCTGCCAGCCCTTGAAGTTCTTGGGGAACGTCTTCTGGAGGAGCTCGATCATGATGGGGACAGCGGTCGAGGCTCCGGGCGAGGCGCCCAGGAGCGCACCGATGGAGCCGTCGCGGCCGGCGATCACTTCGGTGCCGAACTGAAGGATGCCGCCCTTTTGCGGGTCTTTCTTGATGATCTGTACACGCTGGCCGGCCGTAATGAGTTCCCAGTCCCCGCCCTTTGCCTCGGGGTAGTACTCGCGAAGCGCCTCAACCTTCTGGTCGTGCTTCTTGACCACTTCCTTGACCAGGTAGGCCGTGAGGTCCATGTTGTCCTTGGCCACGGCCAGCATGGGAATGATGTTGCCCGGCCGGATGGACAGCGGCAGGTCCAGGTAGGAGCCGTTCTTGAGGAAGTTGGTGGAGAAGCCTGCGTAGGGGCCGAACAGGAGTGACCGTTTTCCGTCAACGTAGCGGGTGTCAAGGTGCGGGACGGACATGGGGGGAGCGCCCACGGACGCCTGGCCGTAGACCTTGGCGCTGTGCTGGGCGGCGATGGCCTCGTCCGTGCAGCGGAAGAACTGGCCGGAGACGGGGAACCCGCCGTAGCCCTTGCTTTCCGGAATGCCGGAGGCCTGCAGCAGGTGCAGGGCTCCGCCGCCGGCGCCGACGAAGACGAATTTGGCGTGGATCTTGCCGTGCTCGCCGGACTTGGGGTACTTCAGCGACAGGTCCCAGCCGCCGTCGGACGCCCGGGAAATGCCGGTGACGTCATGGCCGTAGTTGATCTCGACGCCGTTGTTCCCCATGTAGCTGATCAGCTCGCGGGTCAGGGCGCCGAAGTCGACGTCCGTGCCCTCGGCGGCGCGGGTGGCGGCGATGCGCTGCTTGGGGTCGCGGCCCTTGACGATCAAGGGGGCCCACTTGGCGATCTGCGCGTGGTCCTCGGAGTATTCCATGCTCCGGAACAGGGTGTGCGGCTTCAGTGCCTCGTAGCGGGTCTTCAGGAACCGTGTGTGGTCCTCGCCGATGACGAAGCTCATGTGCGGGACGGTGTTGATGAAGCCCTTGGGCGAACCGATCAGGTTGTTGTCCACCAGGTGGGACCAGAACTGGCGGGAGAGCTGGAACTGTTCGTTGATGAGCAGTGCCTTGGCGGGGTTGACCGAGCCGTCTTTGGCTGCGGGCGAGTAGTTGAGTTCGCAGAGGGCGGCGTGACCCGTTCCTGCGTTGTTCCACGGATCGGAACTTTCGAGTCCCGGCTGGTCCAGCCGTTCGAACAGCGAGATGGTCCAGTCCGGCTCCAGCTGCTTGAGGAATGCCCCCAGCGTGGCGCTCATGATGCCGCCGCCTATCAGGACAACGTCGGCGTGTGGGGTCTTGGAAATGAAGGTCACGATCAGTCTCCGATTGCAGCGGCTCTGGCTGTCACAGAATATCCCCGTGCAGCCCGCATACTGAAATTGGCCGGGCCCGTCAAGGCTTTAGCTGGACCTTCGTGAAAACTTCGTTTAAGACCGGCGACGCGGGGTAGTTCAGCACCCGGTCCGACAGCGCCAGCGCGGAGATGGGGAAGGCGATGGGAACGGCCGGCACGGTCGCGGCGATCTGGGAGTTGATGCTGTGATAAAGCTCATCCCGTTCCTTCCCGTCAGGCAGTCCACGCGCCCGGTTGATCTTCGAAAAGACCTGCGGATCCTGGTACCCGAACTCGCCGTTCTTCTGCCCGAACAAGGGGCCAACGAAGTTGTCCGCATCGGAGTAGGAACCGTTCCAGCCAAGGATGTGGAACGCGTGGTCGCCGGCGGACTGGACTTTCCGGAGGTAGCCGTCGGACCAGTCGACGGGCACGGGCCGGATGTTGAACCCGACGGCGGTGAGCTGGCGGCTGAGCTCGGCGTACACCTTCTCCGGTGTGGGCAGGTAAGGGCGGGTGACGTTCAAGGGGTAGTAGAACTTCAGTTCCTCGCCCGCGTAGCCGCCGTCCTTGAGGTAGTCCTTGGCCTTCAGCGGGTCGTGGCCAAGCTCCGGCGCGTCGTTGTTGAAGCCGCTGATCTTGGGTGGCACAAACTGCGTGGCCTTCGCCGTGTTGTCGATGAAGAATTTCCGGATCAGGGTGTCCTTGTCGATGGCAAGCTCCACCGCCTGCCGGATCTTCTGGTTCTGGAGGACGGGGATGTCCTGGTTCATGCCCAGGTACATCACCGAGAACGGGTCGCGCTGGACGATCTGCTTGCCGCGCTTGACCAGTTGGTCGAAATTTCCCACCGTTACGGCGTCGTAGCCGTCGAGGGTGCCGTCCAGCAGGGCCTGGAGCCGGGCCTGGGGGTGGTTGTAGGCCATGAAGTTGATGGTGGCGATCTGGCCGCGGTCACCCCAATACCTCTTATTGGTGGCCAGGGTGACACTGTCGCTGCCCCACGCCCCCATGGTGAAGGGGCCGGTGCCGACGGGGTTGGTGGCGAACGCGGACATCACCTGGCCGCCCCGGTTCTGGTCCAGGACATCCGCCTTGCCTGCGGTGAGGGCTGCAGGCGATGCCATGGCAAAGGCCGGCAGGGTCAGGGCCTGGAGGAACGCGGTGAAGCGCTGCGTGAGGTCGATCTGGACGGTGTCCGCCGCGACCGCCGTGCAGCTCTTGAAGATCGACAGCTCCGGCTCATCCGAATGCGCCTTGAAGACATCCTTGAAGGAGCTGCCCGGGGCCTGTTGGCGAAGCTCGGCAGGGAAGGCGAACCACCGGTTGAAGTTGACGCAGACGGCGTCGGCGTTGAACGGCGTGCCGTCCTGGAACGTCACCCCGGTGCGGAGCTTGAAGGTGTAGGTCCGTCCGTCGTTGGACTCGTTCCATTCGGTGGCCAGCAGCGGTGTGGGTTTGCCGGTGGTCTGGTCCACGCCCACCAGGCCTTCGAGGATCTGCCGGGTGATGCGCTGGGATTCCACGTCGTTGGACAGGGCCGGGTCCAGTCCCAGGGGCTGGGCGGCGGTGCCGAAATTGAACGTTGCGCCGGGTTCCGCCGGCGGCGAGCTGGGTGTCCCGGACGTGGGGGAGGGGGACGGCATGCCCGTGCATGAGGTCACGCCCAGAGCCATGAGGACGGCGCCGGCTTTGATGACCGTCCGCCGCGATGTACTGCTGGGCACTCGTTTATCACCTCTGGATGCTGCCGGTTCCGCCGCTTGCGGGCCGGGACCCAGTCTAGAGGACTGGGCCTGGAGCCGGTCCCAGGCAGGGCGTGACGCGCCAAGGCCGGGTCCGCTGGTTGCCAGCGGACCCGGCCTTATGGGGGGCCTGGAGGGTGCCTACCCGCGCATCGGTCCTACTTGGGCATCAGGACCGAGTCGACCAGGTAGACGGTCGCGTTCTTGGTCTTCACGCCGCCGCAGATGACGTTGGCGTTGTCCACCTTGAGGTTGTCGCCGCTGCCGGTGACGGTGACGGAGCCGCCCTCAACCGTTGCGTGGGTGCCGGCGATCTTGTCCGGGGTGATCTGGCCGGGCACTACGTGGTAGGTGAGGATCTTGCTCAGCAGGGCGTCGTCCGTCTTAAGCGTCTCGATGGTGGCGGCATCGATCTTCTTGAAGGCGTCGTCCACCGGTGCGAAGACGGTGAATTCGCCGCCGTTGAGCGTGTCCACCAGGTCGACCTTGGGGTTCAGCTTGCCCGAAACCGCGGCGGTGAGCGTGGTCAGGATGGGGTTGTTGGAGGCGGCGACGGCTACCGGATCGAGGGCCATGCCTTCAACCGATCCTGCGCCCGTGGGTACCTGCTGGGCGTAGGCGGCGCAGCCGGGGCCAACCAGGTTTGCTGCCGGATCCATGCTGGCTGCCGAGGAGCTTGCCGACGGCGAGGCCATGGCGGAGCTGGACGGGGAGGCCATGCTGGAGCTGGGGGAGGACGCCATCGGCGCCGACGACGCCGAGGAGCCGGAGGTGCTGCCGGATCCGCCACATGCCGTGAGGCTGAGCAGAGCGGCCGCTGCAACGCCTGCGACGGTGAAAGTGGTGCGCTTGAAGGTCTGCATTTCAGTTCTCCTAGGATTGTTCGTCCTGCCGCCCGGACGGTGTGTCCACGGCGTGCAGTCTGCCTTTCGGTAAGCACCTGCCCTTGGCTGGTGTCTCAATGGCTATTCGCCGGGTGGGCGGCGGTGGATGGGTGGATCCTGGGAGTTTTTCTATTCGGGGCAGAAATTGGTGGCAGGACGCCGGGTGGTTAACGCAGGAATCCCCCGGCCAAAGCCGGGGGATTCCGCTGTGCGCAAGGGGGGACTTGAACCCCCACGCCCGAAGGCACAGGAACCTAAATCCTGCGTGTCTGCCAATTTCACCACTCGCGCCCGGCATCCGGAGGCGTAGAACGTACGACGGCGGATGCCAGTGTCCATTGTAGCGTTGCCCCGGGACGGGCCCGGGCAGCCACGGCTGGGTCAGGCGTCCAGGTTGAGGTCCCTGCGAAGCTTGGCCACATGGCCCGTGGCCCGGACGTTGTATTGGGCCAGGGCGACGTTTCCGTCCGGGTCCACCACCACAGTGGAGCGGATCAGGCCCTCATATGTCTTGCCGTAGTTCTTCTTTTCGCCCCAAGCGCCGTAGGCCTCCGCCACTGCGTGGTCCGCGTCGGAAAGCAGGGGGAACGTCAGTTCCTCTTTGGCGGCGAATTTCGCGAGCTTCTCGACGGGGTCGGGGGAGATGCCCAGGACCTCGTAGCCGGCCGCCTGCAGGGAGGCGAGGCTGTCCCGGAAATCGCAGGCTTCCTTGGTGCAGCCGGGCGTGGCAGCCGCGGGGTAAAAGTAGACAATGGTGGAGCGGCCGGGGCGCGGGTCCAGGCTGACGGCTTTGCCGGTTGAGTCGGGCAAGGTGAAAGCGGGTGCCTTGTCACCGGTAACGAGTCTTTCGGCCATTGTTTTTCTCCTTGTTGCGGGCGGGACACAACAGCCTAGTAAGCAGGTGGACCGAGTGCTAATCGGCATTTGGCTATACTTGCTGCTATGCCTGATATGGATCACTGGCCCACAGGGCGCCTCCTGTCCACTGCTGCGCGCCTCGTAGAACACTCCTGGAATGAAAAACTCGGTGCCATCGGACTCACCCACGCCGGTGTTATCGCCATCGAGGTCCTTGCCGCGCAGGGACCCATGACCCAGGCCCAGCTGGCGCAATATGTCCGCGTCCAGGCCCAGACCATGGGCAAGACGCTGAGCCGGCTGGAGGCCCACGGCCACATCGCGCGTGTCCGCAGCACTTCCGACCGCCGAAGCCACGTGGTGTCGCTGACGGAACAGGGCAAGGAGGCAGTTGCCCAGGCAGTGGAGATGGAGCGTTCGGTGCTCGCATCGGCGTCGATCGATCCCGAACTGCTGCGCCAGGAACTCAAGGCCGTGGTCCGTGAGCTGGCGAGCCAGTTCTCCACTACTCCCGCCAACGCGGGCGCCCTGGTGGACAACGCAGCAAAGTAGCTGCCACTGAGTTTCAAGGAAAGCGCGGCCCCGGTTGATAAAACCGGGGCCGCGCTTCTTTGTGCCCCCGGCCCGCGGCGGCAGCCGCGGCACCGGACCCAGCACAAGGAAAACGAGGGAACAACAAAACAGCCGTGCATAACAAAACAGCCGTACACAACAAAACAGCCCCTGGTTTGTGTTTCCACAAACCAGGGGCTGTTTTCCCAGTGGTGCACCCCCCGGGACTTGAACCCGGAACCCATTGATTAAGAGTCAATTGCTCTGCCAATTGAGCTAGAGGTGCATCTTTTCGCTTCCATCCCCGGGCTTTTTCTTTCCCGTTGATCTCCGCAACGACATGAAACTCTACACGAACTTTTGGTGCAAGTGAAATCGGCGCCTCCTCCGGTGCCCGGCTCACGGCAGGGGCCGCAAAATCAGCGCAAAATCAGGGTTTTCGCCGTTGGTGAGCAGCCATAACCGGCCGTCGGGAGCGAGGATTACGTCGCGGATCCGCCCATACTGCCCTGTGAAATAGGCCACAGGGCTGCCGGCTTCCGTGCCGTTCAGCGGCACTGCCCACAGCCTTTCGCCGCGGAGGGCACCCAGGTAGGCCGTGTGCTCCCTAATCTCAAGGCCGCTGGGGGACGAGTCCCGGGTGGAGGGCCACACAAGTCTGGCGTCCTGGAACCCGGCACGGTGCGGCGCGCCGGTGACCTCCGGCCAGCCGTAGTTGGCCCCCGGCAGGATCAGGTTCAGTTCATCATCCACGTCCGGCCCGAATTCGCTGGCCCAGAGCCGGCCCGATTCGTCCCAGGCCAGGCCCTGGACATTGCGGTGTCCGAGGCTGTAGACGGCGTTGCCGAACGGGTTGCCCGGGGCCGGGGCGCCGCCGGGGGTGAGCCGGAGGATCTTGCCGCCCAAGGCGTTCGGGTCCTGTGGCTGCTCACGCCGCTGGGCGTCTCCGGTGCCCACGTACAGGAAACCATCAGGGCCAAAGCGGATCCGGCCGCCGTTGTGGGTTCCGGCTTTTGGTATCCCGGAGAACACCGTCTCAGGCCGGCCCAGCGCCGGCTGGCCGTCGCCGGTGCCGCCGAGGGTCAGCCGGACCACCCGGTTGTCGTCCTGCGCCGTCAGGTAGGCGTAAAGGTAGTGGTCCGCGCCAAAGTCTGGCGAGAGTGCCAGGCCCAACAAACCGCCCTCGCCGCCAGGCACTACCCCGGGGATCCTGCCGAGGGCCGTGGCCTTCCCGTTCCGGACAGCCTTGATCAGGGCGGTGTCCCGCTCCGAAATGACGGCGGTGCCGTCCGGAAGGAAGACCGCGGACCACGGCGTATCCAGCTGGAGGTCCAACCGCTCCTGTATTTCGATGGCGGGGCGGCCGACGGCGGTTCCCGGCGCAGTGCCCGGGGTGCCGCTGTCCGTGGCCGGCGCGGGAGGCATGGGAGGTCCGGTGCAGGCGGCCAGGGCAAGGCAGAGGCAGGACATGGAACAGGACAAGAGAAGAAGGTGCGGCTGCACCAGAAGCCGGGCCAACAGGCGCTGGGCGATCCGGAACGCGCCGGTCAGCCGGCGGGGAAAGCAGGAAAGGCCCGCCGCAATGCGGCGGGCCTTTCTCCTAGTAGAGCCGTTTGCGCCGGGGAGCCCGGAAGCCGGCAGCCTCTGCATGGGCAGCTGACTCGAACCAGACTTCCGCCCTGGTCTGCTCATAGTCGGGATGTCCTTCTTCGTAATAGACCATTTCGGAAGCATTGCCCTTCACGGTGTAGTCCGCAGGACCGCTGCCGTCCGGGCCGGGAGCGGCGGAGCCGGCGCCATACGGCTCGTCGGCAGCGAGGTGCCCGGCAGGCGATGTGGCGGTGAGGCCATCTCCCTGCCCGGATGGCTCGCTATGGTCCGCCCCGTTCTCCACCAGCGCGGAGGACTGTGTCCGGTCCAGCGTTTCAGCTTCCGCGGCACCGCCCTGGATGCCGTGGGATACCTGTGGCGCCCGTTCCTGTGGCGCCGGTTCCTGTGGGGTGGTGGATACCGCCGGTTCCTGTGGGGTGGTGGATACCGGCGTCTCCGCCTGGTGCCCGGAGGCCGGTCCGCCGGCCTGCTCCGCGGCTGCCCCGCCGTCGTCGTCGGCGCTTTCAACTGCCGCGGACTCGGCGCCGGGGAGCGTGGGGGCATGGGGTGCGGTGTATTCGTCATGGTGGACGGGATGAGCCGCCGGCTGCGTTTCCTGTTCCGTTGAGGCTGTCGCCCGGGGCTCCGCTTCATCACGGGCAGCCGAGCCGGGCGCTGCCGGGGCAGCGTCTGCGTTACCCGTCGCAGAGGATCCGGAGCGGGGGCCGCTGCCGGCCTCGGACCACTGGGTCTCCCACTCAGCCTGGTCCTCGGCCCGGGCCTGCTCCGCCTGGTCCTGGCCGGGGCCTTCGCCTGTGTCCGGGTCGGAGGCCAGGTGTTCCACCCGGCCGGTGCTGCTGCCGGAAGACGCTGCCGCCGGCCGGGATGAAGCCGACGAGTCGAGGGGTTCCTCCGCCGTGGCCGGCGCGGCAGGCTCGGCAGGCCGGCCAAAGCCCGCTGCCGTGGGAATGCCCGTGGTGCCCGCGGCAGCGGCGGATGCCGCGGCACTGCCGCCTTCCAGGGCTCCGTCTCTGCGGGGCCTGTCGCTGCGGGTGCGGTCTGCCGGCGCGTCCGGGGTACCGGCTGACTTATTGCGGTTGAGCAGCCACCAAATGACGGCGGCAATGGCTACTACGAGAATGATCCAGAAAACAATGTCCATGGCAAGCCCTTCGATCCAGATGGCCGGGTGTCCTGTCCCCGACGCTACGTGGGGTCACCACCGCTGTCCAGAGACGCCGTGCAGAGACGCTGTGCAGAGACGCTGTGCAGAGACGGCGCAGGTGGCGGGGTGAGGGCCCTTCATGGAGGGGGCGCCGGAGAGGCGGTGCGGGCGGAAGCGTTCCGGATGGTGGACTGCCGGTTCCCCGGCCGGTTCCGCCGCATCGGGCCCGCTCCGGGATTTCACGGTCGTTTTCGCGGGCGCCGGAGCCCTAGACTTTCCCCATGAGCGACGCCCAGACCGAAACTGCGACCAAGCCCGACATCAAACCCCGCAGCCGGGTGGTGACCGACGGCATCCACGCGGCCCCCGCCCGCGGCATGTTCAGGGCTGTGGGCATGGGGGACGACGACTTCGCCAAGCCCCAGGTGGGTGTGGCCAGCTCGTGGAACGAAATCACCCCCTGCAACCTCTCGCTGAACCGGCTCGCCCAGGGCGCCAAGGAAGGCGTCCACGCCGGCGGCGGCTTCCCCATGCAGTTCGGCACCATCTCCGTCTCCGACGGCATCTCCATGGGGCACGAGGGCATGCACTTCTCGCTGGTGTCCCGCGAGGTCATCGCCGACTCCGTGGAAACCGTCATGCAGGCCGAGCGGATCGACGGCTCCGTTTTGCTGGCCGGTTGCGACAAGTCCCTCCCCGGCATGCTCATGGCTGCTGCCCGCCTGGACCTCGCCTCGGTCTTCCTCTACGCCGGCTCCATCATGCCGGGCTGGGTCAAGCTCGAGGACGGCTCCGAGAAGGAAGTCACGCTGATCGATGCCTTCGAAGCGGTGGGCGCCTGCGCGGCCGGCAAGATGAGCATGGAGGACCTTACCCGCATCGAAAAAGCCATCTGCCCCGGCGAAGGGGCCTGCGGCGGCATGTACACGGCCAACACCATGGCCTGCGTCGGCGAGGCCCTGGGCATGTCACTCCCCGGATCCGCCGCCCCTCCCTCGGCAGACCGCCGTCGTGACGAATTCGCCCGCAAGTCCGGCGAGGCGGTGGTCAACCTCCTGCGCCAGGGAATCACCGCCCGCGACATCATGACCCGGGAGGCCTTCGAGAACGCCATCGCCGTCACCATGGCATTCGGCGGTTCCACCAATGCCGTCCTGCACCTGCTGGCCATCGCCCGCGAGGCAGAGGTCGAACTGACACTGGACGACTTCAACCGCATCGGCGACAGGATCCCGCACCTGGGCGACCTCAAGCCGTTCGGGCGCTACGTCATGACCGACGTCGACCGGATCGGCGGCGTGCCCGTCATCATGAAGGCGCTGCTGGACGCCGGGCTGCTGCACGGCGACTGCCTCACCGTCACGGGCAAGACCGTCGCGGAGAACCTCGCGGCCATCAACCCGCCCGACGTGGACGGCAAGATCCTGCGCGCGCTGGACAACCCCATCCACAAGACCGGCGGCATCACCATCCTGCACGGCTCGATGGCTCCGGAAGGCGCCGTCGTGAAAAGTGCCGGCTTCGACGCCGACGTCTTCGAGGGCACCGCCCGCGTCTTCGAGCGCGAGCAGGGCGCCCTGGACGCCCTGGACAAGGGGGAGATCAAGGCCGGCGACGTCGTCGTCATCCGCTACGAAGGTCCCAAGGGCGGACCGGGCATGCGCGAAATGCTCGCCATCACCGGCGCCATCAAGGGCGCGGGACTCGGCAAGGATGTCCTGCTCCTCACCGACGGCCGCTTCTCCGGCGGCACCACCGGCCTGTGCATCGGCCACGTGGCACCGGAAGCGGTCGACGGCGGCCCCATCGCCTTCGTGAAGGACGGCGACCGGATCCGCGTGGACATTGCCGCGCGCACCTTTGACCTGCTGGTTGACGACGCCGAACTCGAAGCCCGCAAGGTGGGCTGGGAGCCGCTGCCGGCCCGCTACACCAAGGGCGTGCTGGCCAAGTACGCCAAGCTGGTCCACAGCGCCAGCCAAGGCGCCTACACCGGCGTGTGATCCCTTCCCAACCGATGCGGCGGGGCCGCCGCATCGGCTGGGGCGCTCTGGATCCCACGTATTGAGCCAACCCGCCTTTTGCGGTCGGCTAGAGTAAGGCTGGAGGGGTGGATCCCGTCCAGGGATCACAACGTGGACTCCTCTGTCCACATGGTGAGATTGGGTGGTCGCTCGTTGACACCCGTCTTGCCAAGAGGGAAAACTGAACGCATGACTTTCGTTACCGCCGGCACCGTCGTCGTCCTTACCAAGCGCGTGGCACATTAGCCTCCACTGGTAACGAACCGTCACGCGCGAACCCCTCACAGAGCCACCAGGCTGAGGGGTTTTTTTATTTCCTCCGCTTTAACCAGTTCAACAACCAACAGAAGATCCACAAGGAAGAGTCCGATGAGCAAAGGATCGCCCATCAGCCCCTCGCTGATGGCCACCAAGTCCGCTGGAGCCGCCAAGGCTCCGGAACGCGCCGACCGGACGGCTGACCATGCCGCCGTCGTCGCCGACCTTGCTGCCGTCTCTCCTGTCCTTGGGCCGAACAACGTCGTACCCCCGACGGTGATGACCGGCTCGCAAGCAATCGTCCGCTCGCTCGAAGAACTCGGCGTCGACGACATTTTCGGTTTGCCCGGTGGCGCGATCCTGCCCACCTACGACCCCTTGATGGCCTCCACCATGAACCACGTGCTGGTCCGTCACGAACAGGGAGCCGGCCACGCCGCGCAAGGCTACGCCATGGTCACGGGGCGGGTGGGCGTCTGTATCGCCACCTCCGGCCCCGGCGCCACCAACCTCGTCACCGCCATCATGGATGCCCACATGGACTCCGTGCCCCTGGTGGCCATCACCGGCCAGGTCTCCAGCGGGGTCATCGGCACCGATGCCTTCCAGGAAGCGGACATCGTGGGCATCACCATGCCCATCACCAAGCACTCCTTCCTGGTGACCGACCCCAACGACATTCCGCATGTCATGGCTGAAGCCTTCCACCTGGCCTCCACCGGCCGCCCCGGCCCGGTGCTGGTGGACGTCGCGAAAGACGCCCAGGTGGGCCAGATGACGTTTTCCTGGCCGCCGAAGATCGACCTGCCCGGCTACCGTCCCGTCACCCGGGGCCACAACAAGCAGGTGCGGGAGGCGGCCAAGCTGATTGCGGCCTCCACCAGGCCCGTCCTTTACGTTGGCGGCGGTGTGGTCAAGGCGCATGCTTCCGCCGAACTGCGTGCCCTCGCCGAAGCGACCGGCGCACCTGTCGTGACCACCCTGATGGCCAAGGGCGCCTTCCCGGACTCGCACCCACAGCACGTCGGCATGCCCGGCATGCACGGCAGCGTTTCCGCCGTGACCGCCCTGCAGCAGTCAGACCTCCTGATCACGCTCGGTGCCCGCTTCGATGACCGCGTCACCGGCGTCCTGAAGACCTTCGCGCCCAACGCCAAGGTGATCCACGCCGACATCGATCCCGCGGAAATCTCCAAGAACCGCACCGCGGACGTGCCCATCGTCGGTTCCGTAAAGGAAATCATCCCGGAACTGACCGAGGCAGTGCGCAGCCAGTTCGAGGCGTCCGGCACCCCGGACCTGACCACCTGGTGGGCCTTCCTGAACAACCTCAAGGAAACCTACCCGCTGGGCTGGACCGAACCCGACGACGGCCTGATCGCCCCGCAGAAGGTCATCAAGCGCATCGGTGAACTGACCGGACCCGAAGGCGTCTACGTGGCCGGCGTGGGCCAGCACCAGATGTGGGCTGCCCAGTTCATCAAGTACGAGCGCCCGCACGCCTGGCTGAACTCCGGCGGCGCCGGCACCATGGGCTACGCCGTCCCGGCGGCCATGGGCGCCAAGGTGGGGGAGCCGGACCGCGTGGTCTGGGCCATCGACGGCGACGGCTGCTTCCAGATGACCAACCAGGAACTGGCCACCTGCGCCATCAACAACATTCCCATCAAGGTGGCTGTCATCAACAACTCCTCGCTGGGCATGGTGCGGCAGTGGCAGACCCTCTTCTACGAGGGCCGCTACTCGAACACCGACCTCAACACCGGCCACGACACCGTCCGCATCCCGGACTTCGTCAAGCTGGGCGAGGCCTACGGCTGCGCCTCGTTCCGTGTTGAACGCGAAGAGGACATCGACGCCACCATCCAGAAGGCCCTCGAAATCAACGACCGCCCCGTGGTCATCGACTTCGTGGTGAGCCCCAACTCCATGGTGTGGCCAATGGTGCCCGCCGGCGTGAGCAACGACCAGATCCAGGTTGCCCGCAACATGACCCCGGAATGGGAAGAGGAAGACTGAGCATGAGCCGCCACACACTTTCTGTCCTGGTTGAGGACAAGCCCGGCGTCCTGACCCGCGTGGCCAGCCTCTTCGCCCGCCGCGCCTTCAACATCAACTCCCTGGCCGTTGGCCCCACCGAAGTGCCGGGCGTTTCCCGCATGACCGTGGTGGTCGACGCCGACGGCGACCTCATCGAACAGGTCACCAAGCAGCTCAACAAGCTGGTCAACGTTATCAAGATCGTTGAGCTCACCCCAGAATCTTCCGTACAGCGCGACCACATCCTGGTCAAGGTACGTGCGGATGCCGCAACACGCCTGCAGGTAACCCAGGCCGCAGACCTGTTCCGCGCCTCAGTGGTGGACGTGTCCACCGACTCCGTCGTCATTGAGGCCACCGGCCATCCCGAAAAGCTCACGGCACTGCTCTCAGTGCTGGAGCCCTTCGGCATCCGCGAAATTGTGCAGTCCGGCACCCTGGCCGTTGGACGGGGATCCCGCTCCATGAGTGACCGGGCGCTCCGTTCCGCCTAGGCGTCCAGCCACGGCGGGACCGCGCCCGTAACCGCAGCACCGCAAGACCACTATCTACAACCACTCAAGAGGAGTTACGCAAGTGACTGAAATGTTCTACGACGACGACGCCGACCTGTCGATCATCCAGGGCCGCAAAGTTGCCATTGTTGGCTACGGATCCCAGGGCCACGCCCACGCGCTCAACCTGCGCGATTCCGGCGTCGAGGTCGTCATCGCCCTGAAGGATGGCTCCAAGTCCACCGCCAAGGCACAGGACGCCGGCTTCACAGTCAAGAACGTCGCCGACGCCGCCGAATGGGCCGACGTCATCATGATCCTCGCGCCGGACCAGCACCAGCGCGCCATTTACAACGACTCCATCAAGGACAAGCTGACCGCCGGCAAGGCCCTGGCCTTCGCCCACGGCTTCAACATCCGCTTCGGCTACATCCAGGCTCCGGAAGGCGTCGACGTCATCCTGGTCGCCCCCAAGGCTCCGGGCCACACCGTCCGCCGCGAATTCGAAGCAGGCCGCGGCATCCCCGACATCATCGCCGTCGAACAGGACGCATCAGGCAAGGCCTGGGACCTGGCAAAGTCCTACGCCAAGGCCATCGGCGGCACCCGCGCCGGCGTCATCAAGACCACCTTCACCGAAGAGACCGAAACGGACCTCTTCGGCGAGCAGGCGGTCCTCTGCGGCGGCGTTTCCCAGCTGATCCAGTACGGCTTCGAAACCCTCACCGAGGCCGGCTACCAGCCGCAGATCGCCTACTTCGAGGTCCTGCACGAGCTCAAGCTCATCGTTGACCTCATGTGGGAAGGCGGCATCGCCAAGCAGCGCTGGAGCGTTTCCGACACCGCTGAATACGGCGACTACGTCTCCGGCCCGCGCGTCATCACGCCCGAGGTGAAGGAAAACATGAAGGCCGTCCTGGCCGACATTCAGTCCGGTGCCTTCGCCAAGCGCTTCATCGAGGACCAGGACAACGGCGGCGTGGAGTTCAAGGAGCTCCGCGCCAAGGCTGAGCAGCACCCCATCGAGGAAGTCGGCCGTGAACTGCGCGCCCTCTTCTCCTGGCAGCAGCAGGACGCTGACTACGTGGAAGGCTCCGCAGCCCGCTAAGGCGGCCGGGACAACCCCCTAGATGGCAACGGTGAGGCCGGGTTCACACTTAACAATGTGAGCCCGGCCTTTCCGTCGGCCTAGACTTGTTTCCATCCCCAGGACTGCAACGCAGAGGATCAGCCGTGTCAAAACCCGTAGTACTGCTCGCCGAAGAACTTTCCCCCGCCACCGTCGAGGCCCTCGGCCCGGACTTTGAGATCCGCCAGACCGACGGCGCCGACCGTTCCCAGCTGCTCTCGGCAATCAGTGACGTGGACGCCATCCTGGTCCGCTCCGCCACCCAGGTTGATGCCGAGGCCATCGCTGCGGCCAAGAACCTGAAGGTCATCGCCCGCGCCGGCGTTGGGCTAGACAACGTGGACATCAAGGCCGCCACCCAGGCCGGCGTAATGGTGGTCAACGCCCCCACGTCCAACATCGTCTCCGCGGCAGAACTCACCGTAGGCCACATCCTCAGCCTCGCCCGCCACATCCCGCAGGCCAGCGCCGCCCTGAAGGACGGCGAGTGGAAGCGCTCCAAGTACACGGGCATCGAACTGTTCGAAAAGAAGATCGGCATCATCGGCCTGGGCCGCATCGGTGCCCTGGTGGCAGCCCGGCTCAAGGGCTTCGACACCAAGATCCTCGCCTACGACCCCTACATCACCTCCGCCCGCGCCGCGCAGCTCGGCGTGCAGCTGGTCACCCTGGACGAACTCCTGGCCCAGTCCGACTTCATCACCATCCACATGCCCAAGACGCCGGAAACCGTCGGCATGCTGGGCGCGGACGCCTTCAGGAAGATGAAGAACACCGCCTACGTCGTCAACGTCGCCCGCGGCGGCCTCGTCGACGAGGAAGCCCTCTTCACCGCACTGCAGGACGGCGAGATCGCCGGCGCCGGCGTCGACGTCTTCGCCAAGGAGCCCAGCACCGACCTGCCGTTCTTCAAGCTCGACAACGTCGTGGTCACCCCGCACCTGGGCGCCTCAACGGATGAAGCCCAGGAAAAGGCCGGCGTCTCCGTGGCCAAATCCGTCCGGCTGGCCCTCGCCGGCGAACTGGTGCCGGACGCCGTCAACGTCGCCGGCGGCGTCATCGCCCCCGACGTCCGCCCGGGCATCCCGCTGATCGAGAAGCTGGGCCGCATCTTCACGGCGCTGACCCACGCATCCCTGACTCAGTTCGACGTCGAAGTGGCAGGCGAAATCTCCTCCCTCGATGTCAAGGTGCTGGAACTGGCCGCGCTGAAGGGGATTTTCGCCGACGTCGTCACCGAGCAGGTGTCCTACGTCAACGCCCCCGTCATCGCCGAACAGCGCGGCATCAACGTCCGCCTGATCACCACCCCGGAGACCGAGTCCTACCGCAACGTCCTGACCCTGCGCGGCGCCCTCAGCGACGGCAGCCAGATCTCCGTGGCCGGCACCCTGACCGGCCCCAAGCAGATCGAGAAGCTGGTGGGCATCAACGGCTTCGAGGTGGAAATCCCCATCAGCGAGCACCTGGTGGTGGTGGCCTACACCGACCGGCCCGGCGTCATCGGAACCATTGGCCACATCCTCGGCATGAACAACATCAACATCGCCGGCATGCAGGTGGCCCGCTCCAACGAGGGCGGCCAGGTCCTTGCCCTGCTGACGATCGACAGCTCCGTTCCCCAGCAGGTGCTGGACGCCATCAAGGCCGGTATTGGCGCCGAGATGGTCCGGGAAGTGGACCTGGAAGACTAACGCGACACACCGGCCGAAACGCCGTAACCGCATCTCCGCTGGGGTGCCTCCACGCGGAGCCACGTATGATTGGCCGGTCTGCTTACAATGGCTTGGTCCTGATTCAGGACCGTAGCCGGCAGGCCGGCCAATACCTTTTGCACATCCGTCCGCCATGCTCCACGTCTGCCCGGGCGGATGGAAGTGTGCGCACGCAATCCAGGTTTCAGGGAGTTCCATGAACGCCGTCCAGAGGTTCATCAGAAGCAGGGTGCTGCTGTTGACCGCGGCCATCTTGATCGCAGCCATGTGCTTGTCGGTCCTCGTCCAAAGCCAGTCACAGGCTGCGCTCAACCGGACGGTTGATGAAAATTCGAGGGGGCTCTACGACATCCTGGTCCAGGCCAAGGCCCCCGCCGGCGCCCTCCTTCAGCCGGAGATCGCCAACGGTGCCGGCGGCATAGGCTTCGACCAGCTCGATTCCATCCGGAAGCTGTCCGGCACCTCGGTGGCCGCCCCCATCAGCCTCGTGTCCCGGGTGACCCAGAACCTGGAAACACCCCGGCTCGACGCCATGGACTACCTCGGCTACAACGCCGGACTCGCGGGCACCGCCACGGCGGACCAGGCGGCCGGCGCCACCGCGCCGGACAAGTGGCCCGCCGCTGAATCGGTGCTGACCGATGCTGCCAAGAAGTACCGCCTGACCGCCAGCGCGGTCAGCTCCGACGGCAACTCCGAACAGACGCTCTTCAAGACCACCGCCGAAGGAACCCTCGGCAAGGCCCGCCTCGTGGAGGAGAAGGCCCAGGGCGGCAGCAGCATCCGCATCGCCGCCCCGGCAGGGGAGACCGGCATCAAGTTCCCCGCCCCCGCCGGAGGATCCGAACACAACCTCTTCAACCTCTCCGTGGCCCTGCCGCTGGCACCCGAGGTCACCGAATCCGTCGTGGCCGTGGACCCGGCCGCCGAACGCGCCCTGCTGGGCTCCGCCGGCGACTTCCTGGCCCCGCTGGAGAAGGCGCCGCCCGCAGACGCCCGGGACGCAGGCGCCGTGGGCCGCTACCTGGAAGGGCTGTTCACCAACGGCATCAGCATGGACCAGCTCAAGGAGGGACCGGACTTCCTGGGCGTCAAGCTCAAGTACTGGGCCCCCCTGATGACCCAGTACCAGCAGGCCAAGCGCACGGGCCAGCTGACCAGCGGCTCCCAGGCTGTTCCGCTGATCGTGCGTTCGGGCACGTCCCTGGACCTGAAGTACAACGTCAAGATCGAGGAAATCGACGACGCCGGCAAGGTGGTCAAGGACGTCGGCACCGTGTCGAAGTCCCTGGGCAAGGATTACCTGCCGTTCGTCTCCAAGGACCCGTTCGTGCTGTCCTGGCCGGGCTCCACCGACCACTCGTCCCTGCTGGGCAACAACGGCAACTTCAACCCCGGCCTGTACACGCCGGCCAAGTGGAGCACCGACTTCGCCGGTGCCCCCAAGTACACGGACGGTGACACCGCGGCCAACGGCGCCGTGGACAAGGCCGCCGTGCCGGGCGAATGGGTCACCGTCAACCGCCTGCCGGACAAGGCAGCCAACGGCGCGCCCGTTGACCAGACCCAGCGCGACCCGGTGGACGAACGGTCCTACCGGGACAACCTCTCCACCGGCCAGCAGCAGGCAGCAACACCGCTTCCCATGGTGTACGGCACCTTCGACCCGGCAGCCGTGGAAGCAGCATCAGGCGACGTTAACAAGCTCCCGCTGGGCGGGTACGACCCCACGCCGTTCTCCCTGGTCAAGGATGCCGCCGGCAAGGACGTGCCGCAGGCAGAGCTGAAGCCTTCGCTGAGCGCCACGGGGCTGGCCAGCCAGTCCGCCGGCGCCATCACCGACTACTACGGCCTGGCAGCTGCCCGCGGCTACAAGCAGAACGCCGCCGTCATCGATGCCGTCCGCGTCCGCGCCAAGGCGCCGGGCAGCTGGAAGGACGCCCAGCCGGAGGTTGAGAAGCTTGCCGCCGAGATCCGCGACATGGGCCTGGACGCCACCGTGGTGGCCGGGTCGGCCCGCGAGGACACCAGTATCTTCGTCCCCGGCTACTCGAAGGACGGAGCCGGCAAGGAGTCCGCGCTCGGAACCGTGAAGCAGTCCTGGGTCCGGCAGAACGCCGCCGAAGCTGTCACGGGGGCGCTTTCCGGAACCAACATCACCCTGCTCTTCCTGACGCTGTGCGGAGCGGCCCTGCTGACCGGCGCGTCCACCGTGAGCTACATCCGGAAGCGCCGCAGCGAAGCGGGCACCCTGCGGGCCATGGGATGGACGCAGCGGCGGATCCGCAGCTGGGTGCTGGAGGAATTCGGCGTGGGGGCAGTGCTCCTTGCCGCAGCCGGCATCCTGTTGAGCCTGTTGAGCTGGAGCCTGGCCACCGCGCTGGTGTGCGCGGCCGTCCTGGTCCTGTACTGCGGCGCCGCACTGTTTGCGGCCCAGCAGCTGCGCCACCGCGACGAGATCGACCAGGAGCCGCAGCATGACGAGCGGCTCATCCCGGTTGACTCCCCGCTGACCTTCGCCAACCGGCAGCTGTCCACGAACAAGTTCAACACCCTTGCCCTGGCCGTCGCCGTCGGCGTCTTCGGCGCGGCCGTGGGCGGCCTCATCGCCCTGCTGATCGACATCCCGCGGGCAGCTGGAGCCAGCGCCCTCAGCGGCCTGGCCGCTGCCAGCGTCACCCTGCCCAGCATCCTGTTGGCGCTTGCGGGCGTGGCCGTGGGACTTGTGCTGACCCTCGTGACGGGCCGCTTCGAGCTCAACGCCAAGCGCCAGTACCTGGGAATCCTCCAGGCCATGGGCTGGAACCCGGACATGCTCCGCCAGGTCCGGTTGTTCGAAAACGCGCTGGTGGGAACAGTGGCCCTGCCCCTGGGCGTGCTGGGCGCCCTGGGCATCGGCCTGCTGCTGGCGCCCTACGCAGCCATCTGGGCTGCGGTGGCCGGCCTGCTGGCTGTAATTTGCTGGATACCGATTGCAACGAAAGTAGTCCAATGACAAACCCGACGAACGTCCAGCGCAGCCGCAGGAGCGGCTCCAACGAGGTCCCCCTGCAGACCCGTGCGAACACCATCGTCAAGTCCGCGGACCACGCCACCCCGCTGGAGATGCGCGACATCACCATCCGCTACGGCGGCGGCAAGGGCGGGGCCGAGGCCGTCAGCGTCGTCGAAGGCTTCGACCTGACGCTGCACGCGGGCGAGATGCACTGCGTCGCCGGCCGCAGCGGCTCCGGCAAGACCAGCATCCTCACCGTCGGCGCGGGACTTACCCTGCCGACGTCGGGCCGGGTCTTCTGGGAAGGCGATTCCCTCGAAAGCATGGGCGACGACGAAATCGCCGACCGCCGTCGTGCCCTCATCGGCTACGTCGATCAGGGCGGTGCCCTGATCGACGGCATGAGCGCCCTGGAAAACGTGCTCCTGCCCGCCGTCCCCGACGGCGAAGTGGACCAGAGGCGCGACATGGCCAAGGACCTGCTGGACCTGGTGGGACTGGGCCGGCGCATGCGGCACCGCCCGGCCCAGCTGTCCGGCGGTGAACGGCAGCGGGTGGCCATTGCCCGCGCCCTGATCCTTGGCACCAGGGTCCTGGTGGTGGATGAGCCCACCGCATCCCTGGACCGCGCCTCCGCCAACCGCATCATCAGCATCCTGAAGGACACCACCAATGACGGCATTGCCGTGCTGGTGGCCTCGCACGACCACGAACTGGTCCGGCTCAGCGATACCCTGACAGAACTGATCTAGCCCACCCCTCCGTACCGAAGGTAACCGTCCGACCGTGACAGCTTCAGAGAAAACGCCGTTCTACATCACCACGGCCATCACCTATCCCAACGGGGTGCCGCACATCGGCCACGCCTACGAGTACATAGCCACCGATGCCATGGCGCGGTTCAAGCGCCTGGACGGCTATGACGTGATGTTCCTGACCGGCACGGACGAGCACGGCATGAAGATTGCCCAGACCGCCGAAAAGGAAGGCATCACGCCCAAGGAGCTGGTGAACCGGAACGCTGAGGTTTACAAGGCGGCGCATGCCGCCCTGGGCATCAGCTACGACCGCTTCATCCGCACCACGGACGAGGACCACTACGCGGCGTCCCAGGCCATCTGGAAGAAGATGGAAGCCAACGGCGACATCTACCTGGACAAGTACGAGGGCTGGTACTCCGTCCGGGACGAGGCGTTCTACGCCGAGGATGAAACGGTGGTGAAGGACGACGGCGTGCGCTACTCGAAAGAGACGGACACCGAGGTCACCTGGACGGCGGAGGAGAGCTACTTCTTCCGGCTGTCCGCCTACCAGGACAAACTCCTGGCCCTGTACGGGTCCCACCCCGAGTTCGGCGCCCCGCAGTACCGGTTCAACGAGGTCATCAGCTTCGTCAAGCGCGGTCTGGAGGACCTGTCCATCAGCCGGACCACCTTCGACTGGGGAGTGCCGGTCCCCGGGAACGACAAGCATGTCATGTACGTCTGGGTGGACGCGCTGACCAACTACCTCACCGGCGTTGGCTACCCGGATACGGAGTCGGAGAAGTTCCGGAAGTACTGGCCGGCCGACGTCCACATCATCGGCAAGGACATCTCCCGCTTCCACGCCATCTACTGGCCGGCCTTCCTGATGAGCGCCGGGCTGGAGTTGCCCAAGCGGGTCATGATCCACGGATTCCTGCACAACAACGGGGTCAAGATGTCCAAGTCCCTGGGCAACGTGGTGGCCCCGGCGGACTTCGTGGCCAGGTACGGCCTGGACCAGGTGCGGTACTTCTTCCTGCGCGAGGTGCCGTTCGGCGCCGACGGCAGTTACAACCATGAGGCCATCGTGGGCCGGATGAACGCCGACCTGGCCAACAACTTCGGCAACCTCGCCCAGCGGTCCCTGTCCATGGTGGCCAAGAACTGCGGTGCAGCCGTGCCCGCTCCGGGGGAGTTCACGGCTGCGGACGCTGCCATCCTCGCCCAGGCCAACGGACTGCTGGAAGCGGCACGGGCCGCCTTCGACAAGCAGGAATTCAGCCGCGCCCTGGAGGCCATCTGGGCCGTGCTGCACCACACCAATGCCTACTTCGCCGAGCAGGCTCCCTGGGTGCTGCGGAAGACCGACGTCGAACGCATGAACACCGTCCTGTACGTGACGCTCGAGGTGCTGCGGATCGTGGCCATCCTGGCCCAGCCCGTCATGCCGGACGCCGCCGCGAAACTACTTGACGCCCTGGGCCAGGCGGACGGCGATGCCCGGCTGTTCGCGGCGATCGCCGCCCCGATCGTCCCGGGCACCCCGCTGCCGGCGCCCGCCCCCGTCTTCCCCAAATTCGAGGAACCGGCCGAAGCCTGAGTTTCCGGCGCACCGAAAGGGGCAGGTGCCGCGGATTCCGCGGCACCTGCCCCTTTCCCATTCCAAGCCCAAGTGCCAGCCCCCTGGCGCTTGGGCCGGCCGCGGCCGCTATGCTGTGGCGAGCCCCTGGACGGGTGACAGCCGTGCCGCCCGCCGGGCAGGAATGACCGACGCCAGCAGGCCGGCGACGACGGCAACGGCCAGCACGCCCAGCAGTTGCAGCCAGGGGACGGAAGGCGTGACCTCGGCCAGGCTGCCGAGGGCAGACCTGGCGCCCAGCCACCCGTAGAGGCTTCCCAGGACAGAGCCGAGCAGCGCTGCGACGCCGGCCACCAGGGCCGCCTCAAGGGCAAGCATTCCCCGCAACTGGGCTTTGGTAAGGCCAAGCGCCCTGAGCAAGGAGTTCTCCCTGGTCCGTTCGAGCACGGACAGCGACAGGGTGTTGGCCACCCCGATCAGTGCGATCAGCACCGCAACCCCCAGCAGGCCGGTCACCACGAGTAGCAACACGTCGATGACTTCATTAAAGGTGACCCGTTCGATGGCCGCACCGCTGACAGATCCGGCGGATACGCCTGCGGCCCCGGCAACAGCGGACTGGATGTCCTTGATCCGATCCGCGGACAGTGGCCCGTCGCCCGGAGCGTCCGCGAGGCGCAGCCAGATGGAACTTGCCGCCGGTCCGGTGACCCCACTGCCGGGGCTGTCTGTTGAGGCACCGCCGCCCGGCAGGCCGAATCGGCTGGCGGTGTCGGTGGACACGAGGGCTGGAATGTTGCGCGTCCGCAGCACCACTGCTTCCAAGGTGGCCCGTCCGGCAGCGCCGGTGACCTCAACGGATCCGCCCGGGGAGCCCTCCGGCAGGTAGATCCTGCCCGGCTCAAGCGTGATCGTAGTGTCGCGGAGCAGCCGGCCGGCCTCCGCCGCGTCAAGGGCGTAGACGGGGCTCTCCACGTCCCCGGCGTGCATAATGCCTGCTTCCGGCAGCAGGGCTGCAGCTGCAACACTGTCGATCCTCGCCACCGCGTCACGCTGAGCGGCGGTCAAGGCATTCCCGGTGACAGCCATGTCCACGGGGTAGGTCCCGGCGAGGGCATCGTCAAACGCCTGGCGGGCCGTGGCCGCCCCGGTCATCATCAGGGACACCAGCGTGACGCCGATCAGCAGGGCGGCAGCAGTGACGGAGGTCCTTGCAGGGTTGCGGACCGCGTTGAGCGCTGCCAGCTTCCCGGGGACGCCTGCAGGGGCGGCCAGCCGTCCCGCCAGCCCCACCAGCCGCGGCACGAACAGGGTGGCGCAGAGCAGGACTCCGACGAAGGACATCACCCCGCCGGCAAAAGCGACCACCAGCATCACGGCCGCGGCGCCGAAGGCCAGCAGCGGCATGCCGAGGGCGAGGCCGCCAAGGCCCAGTACCAGCCGCACGCGGCCGCGCCGGTTCCGGATTCCGGCATCGTCAGCCGGACGCAGTGCAGCAAGCGGCGCCACCGCCGTGGCGGACTTCGCGGGCACCAGGGCGGCCCCCAGGGTCAGCAGAGTACCCACTGCCAGCCCCGCGATGATGGACGACGGCGGGACGGCCATGGTGGCAAAGGCCATGTCCGGCTGCGTCCCGGCCCAGCCGATCAGGGCAGCCATCAGGCCAACCGCGGCAAGCACGCCCGCCGCGGAGGAGACCACGCCCACCACCAGGGCTTCGGCAAGGACTGACGTGCGTACCTGGCTGCGGCCGGCGCCCAGGCACCTGAGCAGTGCCAGTTCCCTGGTGCGCTGCGCCACCAGAACCGCGAAGGTGTTGGACACCACCAGGCCGGAGACCAGCAGGGCAACCCCGGCGAAAGCCAGCAAAATAATTGTCAGTTCATCCTGGCCGCCGGTCATCATTGCCACCTGGGCGGTAACCTGCTCATCTGCGGTCTTGACCTGGGAGTCGGCGCCGGTGCCGGCAAGGGCTGCAAGCACGTTCCTGCACGCTTCGGCGGGGTCCGCGCCCGGAGCCAGGGCGAGCTGGATGCTCCCGTACCCGGCAGCACCGCCGGTCACGGCGCCCCGGCCAGGTGTGGCCGCCGCCAGGGCGCTGACGGCCGGTGTCCCGGCGAGGACCTGTGGGAGGGCCGAGGCGAAGGGGTCGCTGCTGCCACGCAGGATCCCTGTGACGGTCATCGCCACGGATACCGCGCCGTCCGGGGCCCTGAGGAGCAGCGAGTCGCCGACCCGCAGCCCGTAGCGGGCGGCCGTGGCCCCGTCCACGGCGACGCCGTCAGCACGTTCGGGAAGGGCGCCGTCGGTCACGGCGGCGGCTTCCAGGGCCACAGGCGCAAGGTTCCGGGCCTGCGCAAACACCTCCTGGCCCCCGGCGGTGAACTCCGCATAGGCCTGCAGCCGGCCGTAAGCCTCCGTCACGCCAGGCACCGCACGCACCGCTGACAAAGCGGCATCGTTGAAGGTCCCCGTGTCCGGGGTGGCGATGAGGCCTGCCTTGCTGTAGGCCTCCCCGAGGCTGGCGCCCAGCGACGCGCGGGTGCTCGCCCCCACCATCAGGGTTGTGGACAGGAAAGCCACTGACAGCATCACCGCCAGGCCGACTGCAATGAACCGACGGCTGTGGGACTGGAATTGCGAGAGGGCAACGCGCAGCACGATCAACCCCCCAGCTTGCCGAGGGCAGCGAGGACGGACCCGGCGGTGGGCTCGGCGATCTCGCCCACCAGGCCGCCGTCGCTCATCAGGACCACCCGGTCGGCGTAGCTGGCCGCCACCGGATCGTGGGTGACCATGATGATCGTCTGGCCCATTTCCCGGCTGCTGCGGCGCAGCAGTGCCAGGACCTCGCCGCCTGCGGTCGAATCAAGGTTGCCGGTAGGTTCGTCCCCGAACACGACGTCGGGCCGGGTCAGCAGGGCCCGGGCTACGGCCACCCGCTGTTGTTGGCCGCCGGAGAGCTCGTGCGGCCGGTGCCGGAGCCTGTCCTTGAGGCCAAGCGTGCCAACCACAGTGTCGAACCAGGCGGCATCGGTGGCCTTGTTTGCCAGTGCCAGCGGCAGGGTGATGTTTTGTTCAGCGGTCAGGGTGGGCACGAGGTTGAAGGCCTGGAAGACAAATCCGATCCGGTCGCGGCGGAGCGTGGTGAGCTGCTTGTCGTTCAGGGCCGTGATGTCCGTCCCACCCACCAGGATCTGTCCCGAGTCGGCGGTGTCCAGGCCGGCGAGGCAGTGCATCAGGGTCGACTTGCCTGAGCCGGAGGGTCCCATGATCGCGGTAAAGCGGCTTGCCTCGAAGTTGACGCTGACCTCGCGCAGGGCGCTGACGCGGGTAGCGCCGCGGCCGTAGGTCTTGGTGAGGGACAGCGCCTGGACGGCGGGAGCGGAGTTGATGTTATGGCTGGTCAAAGCGGCATGGGGGTCCGCGGATGTTGTCATGTTTCCACGCTATGGCCGGAGCCGCGCCGGGGAATCGGCCCTCAGTCTGGTCGTGCGCGGTCCGGCCTCATACCCAGGTCTGACACCATCGCGCCCAGTATCAGCCTCCCGGGGTGACCAGCCCGGTTTCGTAGGCGATCACCACCGCCTGGACCCGGTCACGCGCACCAAGTTTGGCCAGGATATGCCCTACGTGGGTTTTGACGGTCGCTTCGGAGACGAACAGGGCGGCCGCGATCTCAGGATTGGAACGCCCCTGTGCCATGAGGATGAACACTTCACGCTCGCGGGCCGTGAGCCGTTCCACGGCCTCGTAGTCTTCGGGGCGTTCGTTGCCCTTCGCGCGCAGCAGAGGTGCCACGTGGTCCAGCAGCCGGCGGGTGGTGGAGGGTGCGATGACGGCGTCCCCTCGGTGCACCGTCCGGATGGCGTCCAACAGTTCCTCCGGCGGTGCATCCTTCAGGAGGAAGCCGCTGGCTCCGGCCTCGATGGCGGCCAGCGCGTACTCATCCAAATCGAAGGTTGTCAGCACCACGACGCGAAGTTCAGCCCAGGCGGACCCGGCGGGAGCGGCCGCGGCGCGCTCCATGAGCTGGCGGGTGGCCTCAATGCCATTCATTCCGGGCATGCGCACATCCATCAGGACAACGTCCGCGGCTGCCGCGCCGAGGGCATGGAGTGCTTCGAGGCCGTTGCCCGCCTCGACCACAACGTCGAGGTCCGGCTGGGAATTGATCAGCATGCCCAATCCCGAGCGCACCAGTTGCTGGTCATCGACCAGCGCCACCCGGATCGGCGACGCTGCGCCAAGTTCTACTGCCACTGCCATGCTCAAGCCTCTGTGTAGGGGAGGAAGGCCGAAACCTGGAAGCCCCCGCCAGCGGCCGGGCGGGCCACCAAGGATCCATCGTAAAGGTTGATGCGCTCCCGCATGCCGCGCAGCCCGTTGCCGGAGGTTTCCCCGCCGCTGGCCGCGCGATCGGCAGATGCGCCCCGGCCGTCGTCGTGCACGTCGATCTGGAGCCCCCGCTGCTGCCACCGGACCGACGCCCGTGCCTGGGCTTGCGGGCCTGCATGCTTGAGGACGTTTGTCAGGGATTCCTGGAGGACCCGGTATGCCGTGAGTTCAGCTCCCGGAGGCAGCGTGCGCCGGGGGTATCCCAGCTGTTCGACGTCCACCGGCAGTCCGGCCGCGCGGAACCCCTGGAACAGGTCATCGAGGTCAGCAAGCCCGGGCAAGGGGCGGGTACTGGATTCATCGCCGTGCCGCAGTACACCCAGCAGCCGGCGCATTTCCGCCAGCGATGCCCGTGCCGTGGCGGCGACCGTGCCCAGCGTTTCCGTGGCCACGGCCGGGTTGGCCGCTGCGGCGTACCGTGCACCGTCGGACTGGGTAATGATCACGGACAGGGAATGCGCCACGATGTCGTGCATCTCACGGGCAATGTGCGCGCGTTCATCGGCGGCGGCCAGGGAGCGTTCCTGCTGCTGTTCGATTTCAAGCCGGCGGGCACGGTCCGCGAGGGTCTGCAGCTGCTGGCGGCGGACACGTGTCAAGTCCCCGAGGGTCCAGCTGAACAGCACCAGCATCCAGATGAGGACGGTGTACACGGCACTGATGGTGAGGCCCAGCACGCCCGTCTCGGCGGTGCTGCTGACGTTTCGGGTGGTTAGCAGCACGCCGCCCAGCAGGCCCAGGCCCAGGACCGGGCGGCTGGCCCAGGCAGGACCGTAGGCGGCAACGGCGTAGATGATCAGCGGAACAGCCATCAATCCCGCCAGGGGCTCCAGCCCGGTTGCCCACAGTGCCAGTGACGCCAGCACGGTGGCGGCGGCCGCGGGCACCGGCCGGGTGCGTCGCCATGCCAGCGGCACCACCAGGGCGCTGGACAGCACGAAGTGCCAGGGGCGGTCCGCCAGGAGGTACACCGGGCCGCAGAAGAGCAGGAGCGCCAGCATGAAAACCAGGTCCACCCGGAACGTGTTGACCCGGAGCCAGTGATAAGCCTTGTGCCGTAATTCCACCCCGGAACTCTATGCCGTTACGGTGGCGCGTGCCTCATGCCTGGGGCTGATCTCTGGGCACCTCGGCCGGACTCCACCGTGGCCGAGTGTCGAGTGTCCGAAATATGGGATGGCTTGCTCACCATATGGATATCTTGGCTACCCTGAAAACATGAGCGCATCCTCCATCGATCTTGCAGTTATTCCCGGCGACGGCATCGGCCCCGAGGTCATTGCCGAAGCCCTCAAAGTTCTGGAAAAGGCTGTGGCCGCGGAGGGTGTGGAGCTCAAGCCCACGCACTACGAACTAGGTGCCGAGCACTGGCTGCGCACCGGCGAAACCCTTCCGGACCATGTGCTGGCGGACCTGAAGACCCGCGACGCCATCCTTTTCGGCGCAGTCGGGGCCGCTCCCGGTGACACCCGGATCCCGTCCGGCATCATCGAGCGTGAACTGCTCCTCAAGCTCCGCTTCAGCCTGGACCACTACGTTAACCTGCGCCCCTCCCGGCTGTACGGAACCGTCGGCAGCCCGCTCGCCAACCCCGGCACCATCGACTTCATCGTGGTCCGCGAAGGTACCGAAGGCCCCTACGTCGGGAACGGCGGCACCCTGCGCTCCGGCACCCCGCATGAGGTTGCCACCGAGGTTTCGCTGAACACCGCGCACGGCGTGGAGCGCGTTGTCCGCGACGCGTTCCGCCGCGCCAGCGCCCGGGAGCGCAAGCACGTCACCCTGGTGCACAAGCACAACGTCCTGGTCTTCGCCGGCCACCTGTGGAAGCGCACCGTCGAAGCCGTGGCACAGGAGTTCCCCGAGGTCACCCACGACTACCTGCACGTGGACGCCGCCACCATCTTCATGGTGACGGACCCGTCCCGCTTCGATGTCATCGTCACAGACAACCTGTTCGGCGATATCATCACCGACCTCGCCGCGGCCATCACCGGCGGCATCGGCCTGGCGGCCTCCGGCAACATCAACATGGACCGCACCGCGCCGTCCATGTTCGAACCGGTCCACGGCTCCGCGCCGGATATTGCCGGCCAGGGCAAGGCCGACCCCACCGCGGCCATCCTCTCCGCGGCCCTCCTGCTGGACCACCTGGGCTACACCGAAGCCGCCCGGAGGATCGAAGCCGCCGTGGTTGCCGACGTCGAAAAGCGCGACGGCACCGCACGCGGCACCAGCGCCATCGGCGACGCCATCGCCGCCGGCCTCTAGCCCGCGCCGGGGCCTCCGGCATCGGGCGTAAGCTTGTCTCGAATCACCAAATGCCGCCCCGCCGTTCAGCGCTGAACCAAGGGCGGCCGATCGTGGAGGAACCATGACCCAGACCGCCCATGGCGTCGAATTCACCCGGCAGCCTTCGGCCAACCCGAAGTCCGCCGAAGAGCGTGCAGCCATCCTGGCAAACCCGGGATTCGGCAACTACTTCACCGACCACACCGCCGTCGTCGACTACAGCGTTGACGCGGACGGCAACGGCGGCTGGCACGATGCCCGGATCGAACCGTACGGTCCGATCGTCCTGGACCCCTCCGCCGCCGTCTTCCACTACGGCCAGGAGATTTTCGAAGGGCTGAAGGCCTACCGGCACGCCGACGGCTCCGTCTGGACCTTCCGGCCGGAGGCCAACGCGGCGCGGCTGAACAAGTCCGCCCGCCGCCTGGCGCTGCCGGAACTGCCGGCCGAGTACTTCCTCGGCGCCATCCGTGAACTGGTGGCCGTCGACAAGGAATGGGTGCCCTCCGGCGACGGCGAGGCCCTCTACCTGCGGCCCTTCATGATCGCCACCGAGGCCTTCCTGGGCGTGCGCGCCGCCCGCGAGGTGTCCTTCCGCGTCATCGCCTCACCCGCCGGCAACTACTTCGGCGGCGAGCTGAAGCCCGTCTCCATCTGGATCTCGCGGCAGTACGCCCGCGCCGGCCGCGGCGGCACCGGCGACGCCAAGTGCGGCGGCAACTATGCGGCCTCGCTCATCGCGCAGCAGGAGGCGGAGGCCAACGGCTGCAAGCAGGTCCTCTTCCTTGACCACTTCAATGATGACGCCGTGGAAGAACTGGGCGGCATGAACGTGTTCTTCGTGATGAAGGACGCTTCCCTCGTTACGCCTGCCCTCACCGGCACCATCCTGGAAGGCGTCACCCGGATGTCGGTGATCCAGGTGGCCAAGGACATGGGCCGCGAGGTCGCGGAGCGGAAGATCACCCTGGACGAGTGGCGCGACGGCGTTGCCTCCGGCGACATCACCGAGGTCTTCGCCTGTGGCACCGCAGCCGTGATCACCCCAATTGGCGTCCTCAAGGACGCCACCGAGTTCATCGGCTCCGAGGACGCGAAAGCGGGGGAGACCACCATGGCCATCCGGGAAAAGCTCCTGGGCATCCAGACCGGCGCAGAGCCGGACACCCACGGCTGGCTGACCCGCCTGGCCTAGTCCTCCTCGCAGGACGTACGACGGCGCCTGCCGGGCTTTGGTCCCGGCAGGCGCCGTTTCCGTCTGCAAGGATGGGTCAGTGACCTCTGTTTTCGGCCCCGGCCTGCAGCGCAGCTCCCCGCTCTCGCAGTTCATCCTTGCCCCGAACCCAGGCCCCATGAGCCTGGACGGCACCAACTCCTACGTCCTGGCCGCCCCCGGCCAAGCCACCGTGGTGGTCGTCGACCCCGGCCCGGCGGACGAAACGCACCTGCGGGCACTTGCCGGTGCCGGCGCCGTCGAACTCATCCTGGTGACCCACCGCCATGCCGACCACACCGCCGGCTCCGCCCGCCTGCACGCAGTGACCGGGGCGCCGGTCCGGGCCGCGGACCCCACCCGCTGCCACGGCGGGGGAGAGCCCCTGGCCCACGGGGATGTCCTCCGGGCAGCCGGGGTGGAGATCACAGTCCTGGCCACGCCCGGCCACACCTCGGACTCCGTCTGCTTCCACCTGCCCGCGGACGGACCGGCCGGTTCGGTGCTGACCGGCGACACCGTCCTGGGCCGCGGAACCACCGTCCTGGACTATCCCGACGGCACGCTGGGCGACTACCTTGCCTCGCTGGACCGGCTCGAGGCGCTCGGGCCGGCCACCGTCCTCCCGGCGCACGGCCCGGCCCTGCCGTCCCTTGAAGCCATCGCGCGCAGTTATCGGGCACACCGGGAGGAACGGCTGGCCCAGATCCGCGCGGTGCTGCACCGGCTGGGCCGCGACGCGTCCGTCGGCGACGTCACTGACGCCGTCTATGCCGACGTCGGGCCTTCCGTCCGGCGTGCTGCCGAACTCTCCGTGGCCGCGCAGCTTTCCTACCTGCGCGGCGGCGACGGGCAGGGCGCTGCCGCTGGGACGGTAGGGTAGGAGCCATGCGTATTGCCAGGTTTGTAGTCGATTCCGATCCCCTGTACGGCGTTGTGGAAGGTGAACCGGGCAGTGAGGAAATCACTGTCATCCACGGCGACCCCTTCTTCAACGGAGTGGAGCGCACCTCCGTGCGGCACAAGCTGGAGGACGTCCGGCTGCTGGCCCCGATCATCCCCCGTAGCAAGGTGATTGGCGTCGGCCGGAACTTCGTGGAGCACGCCCGCGAACTGGGCAACGAGCTGCCCGCCCAGCCGCTGCTGTTCCTCAAGCCGAACACCGCCGTCGTGGGTCCGAACGACCCCGTCGTGCTGCCCGAATTCTCCGAGGAAGTCTCCTTCGAAGCCGAACTCTGCGTGGTGATCGGCCGCATCTGCAAGGACGTTCCGGAAGACCGCGTGGACGACGTCATCTTCGGGTACACCTGCGGCAACGACCTCACCGCACGCGACGTGCAGAAAACGGACCTGCAGTGGACGCGCGCCAAGGGCTTCGACACGTCCGCCCCGCTGGGGCCCTGGATCGAGACCGACCTGGACACGGAGGACCTGCAGATCCAGGGCAGGCTCAATGGCGAGGTGCGCCAGGACGGCAGCACCAGCCAGATGATCCGCGGCGTCCGCGAACTGGTGTCCATCGTCTCGCAGGCGTTTACCCTGCTCCCTGGCGACGTGATCATGACCGGTACCCCTGCCGGAGTGGGGCTGGTCAAGGAGGGCGACCGCTTCGAGGTCGAAATCGAAGGGATCGGGCGGCTCTCCAACCCCATCGTCCGCCGCTAGGCAGGGCCGCCGGCGGGAAGGAGGCACCCGGGCAGGCGGGTAAAGTTGAAGCCACTATGAGTATCGCTTCTTCGTCACCTGCCGCCTCCATCCCGCCCGTCACCGCAGAAACCCCCGTCCGGGTGCGTTTCTGCCCCTCTCCCACGGGCACCCCGCACGTGGGGCTGATCCGGACCGCGCTGTTCAACTGGGCCTACGCCCGCCATACCAAGGGCACGCTGGTCTTCCGGATCGAGGACACGGACGCGGCACGGGACAGCGAGGAGAGCTACCACCAGCTGTTGGACGCGCTGAAGTGGCTGGGCATCGACTGGGACGAGGGCGTTGAGGTGGGTGGCCCGCACGAGCCGTACCGGCAGTCCCAGCGCGGCGACATCTACCAGGACGTCATCAAGCGGCTGCACGACGGTGGCTTCATCTACGAATCCTTCTCCACCCCGGAGGAGATCGAGGCGCGCCACCGTGCCGCCGGCCGGGACCCCAAGCTTGGCTACGACGGCTTTGACCGGCACCTGACCGAAGAGCAGCTGGCGCAGTACCGGGCAGAGGGCCGGCAGGCAGTCCTCCGCCTGCGCATGCCGGACGAGGACATCACCTTCACCGACCTGGTCCGCGGCGACATCACGTTCAAGGCCGGATCCGTGCCCGACTTCGCCGTGGTGCGCGCCAACGGCGCCCCGCTCTACACGCTGGTCAACCCGGTGGATGATGCACTCATGGGCATCACCCATGTCCTGCGCGGCGAGGACCTGCTCAGCTCGACGCCCCGGCAGATCGCCCTCTACCGGGCGCTCTACGCCATCGGCGTTGCCGAGTACATGCCGGAGTTCGGCCACCTGCCCTACGTGATGGGCCAGGGCAACAAGAAGCTCTCCAAGCGTGACCCCGAGTCCAGCCTCTTCCTGCACCGCGAGCGGGGCTTCATCCCCGAAGGCCTGCTGAACTACCTCTCCCTGCTGGGCTGGTCCCTGAGCGCGGACGAGGACATCTTCACCGTCGAGCAGCTCGTGGAGCACTTCGACATCCACGACGTCCTGGGCAACCCGGCCCGCTTCGACCTGAAGAAGGCCGAAGCCATCAACGGCACCCACGTCCGGATGCTCGAGCCCACGGTGTTCCGCGACCGCGTGGCGCACTACCTGCGCGAAGCGGACCTGGTGGGGGAAATCCTGACGGACCGCGAGGAAGAGATCCTCACCGAGGCCGCGCCCCTGATCCAGGAGCGCATCACGCTGCTGGGTGAAGCCCCGGACATGCTCGCCTTCCTGTTCAAGGCCGACGACGCCATCGATATTGCCGATGACGCCCGCAAGGGCCTGCCGGCCAACCTTCCCGAGGTGCTCGATGCCGCCATCGCCGCACTGGAACCGCTGGCGGAATGGACGGCGGAGAACATCCAGTCCGCCCTGAAGCAGGCCCTCGTGGAAGACATGGGGATCAAGCCGCGCCTTGCCTTCGGCCCCGTGCGGACCGCAGTCTCCGGCCGCCGCGTGTCGCCGCCGCTGTTCGAGTCCATGGTGATCCTGGGCAAGGAGTCTTCCCTGCGCCGGCTCCGCGCCTTCCGCGGCTGATGACGGCTCCCAGCGAGGCACCGGCCGGAACCCCGGATATCCGCTTCGGCGTTGTCCGCGGTGTCCTGTTCGATATTGACGACACCCTGGTGGACCTCGAGTACTCCATGACCACCGCCCTGCGGGAGGTCAGCGAACATCTCCTGCCCGGCCTGGACCAGGCCGGGTGGGAGCGGTTCGGGCGTATTTTCACCCACGAAACAACGCATTACTACGACCGGTACTTGGCCGGGGAGATCACGTTCAACGAGCAGCGGCTGCTTCGGGGCAGGGCAGCCTTGGGCCACTTCGGCGTTGACCTTTCCGACGGCGAGGAATCACACCAGTGGCTGACCGCCTATATGGAAAAGCAGCCTGCCTACGTCAAGCCGTTTCCGGATGTGGCGCCCCTGCTGGATGCACTGGACCGCGCCGGGATCCCCTACGGTGCCGTGAGCAACAACGTCCACGACTACCAGCGGGCCAAGCTGGACGGTGCCGGCCTGGAGCGCGTCAAGCACCTGGTGGGGACGGACACCCTCGGCGTCGCCAAACCCGACCCGGCGATCTACCTCGAAGGCGTCCGCCTGCTCGGCACCAGCCCTGCCGAAACACTTTACGTGGGTGACAACCGCCTCCTGGATGCGGAAGGGTCGACGGCGGCAGGGCTGGCAGGCGTGTGGCTCAACAGGGCGGGTGAAGTTGTTGAGGGCTTCGACGGCACCGCCGTCAGCACCCTGGCCGATCTTCTCCCGCTGTTCCTTCGATAACAGCCCCGGGCTACGCGCGGGGCCGCAGGGCCCGCCGCCGCAGGACCAGGTACGCCACGGCCGCAACGGCCACCAGGCACCCGACCAGCAACAGCGCCACGGCCGGGTTGTCCAGCCATGATGACGGCGACACGGCCGCCACCTTGGTGTGCAGTTCCTTGGTGCCGGCGGCGATCCGTGCATTGCCGTCGGCGAGCTTTCCGGCCCCGTCAGCGAGTTTGCCCGACCCGTCATCCAGCTTGCTGTTGCCGTCGGCGAGCTGCCCGGTTCCATCGGCCAGCCGCGCTGAACCTGACTGCAGTTGGCCGGTTCCACCACTGAGGGCCACGGTGCCGTCCGCGAGCGCCTGGGTTCCCGCCAGCAGGCCGGGGTCCGCCGGATCGCCGCCGCCATTGATTCCCGCGCTGAGCCTGATAGTCCCGTCCTGGAGGTTGTTGGCGGCATAAATCAGCCCGGGGCGGTCCGGATCGCCCGGCACGCCGTCCATACCCACCCGGATCTTCGCCGTTCCCTCGGCCAGCATGGAGGTACCCAGCACCACGCCTGGGTTCTGCGGGTCTGTCGCATTAAGCTTTTCCGCCAGGGTTGCGAAGCCTGCCTTCAGCCGCCCCGCACCAGTGTCCAGCTGGCTGGCTCCCGTGCTCACCCTGGCCGTTCCTGACTTCAGCTGACCAGCGCCGTCATTGAGCTTTGCTGCCCCCGCATCAAGCTGGGCCGCCCCTGCGAAGGCCCGCCGCCCGCCGTCGGCAAGCTTGGCAATCTGGTCCTTGACCACCGCAAGCGGCACCAGGCCCCCTGGGCCGTTGGCGGCGGCCTCGAGCTGGTCCAGGCCCTGGCTGAGCGCGGCGAGTCCATCGCCCTTGGTGGGGTCGTTGCCGGCTCCGGGATAACCCTTCAGCTGGGCTGTGCCGTTTTTCAGTGTTGCAGTCCCGGCGGCCAGGCCCGCTGCGCCGGCGTCCAGCTGGGCCGCACCCGCCGCGAGCTGCCCACTGCCCGCCGCCAGCTGCCCCGCACCGTCGGCAAGGTTGTCCGGCGCGTTGCCGGCCTGCGTGGGCGTCAGGGCTGCGGAGAGGGCGACGGCGCCTGCCTGCAGTTTCCGAGCCCCGTCATCCACTCGGTAGACGCCGGGCACCAGCTTGTTCAGGACGTCGTTCTGAAGCTTCGTGGTGCCGGCGTGCAGCTTGTCCACCCCTGGGGCAAGCTGGTCCCTGACGCCGGAGAAAATCCTGCCGGCGCCCGCCTGGAGGGCTGATGCCCCGGCGTTGAGTGCAGAGCTGCCTTCCTTGATTTTGGCGGCGCCGTCCTCCACCTGGGCTGCACCTTTGTTTGCTGCCCCCGCGCCGGTGGCAAGCTGGCCTGAACCATCCTTGAGCTGGGCAGCTCCGGAGGCCGCCTGCTCGGCGCCGTCCATCAGCTGGGCGGCTCCGTGTGAGATCTGGCCTGTGAGGTAGGTGTAGAAGGCTATGAACAGGGCCAGCAGCACGGAGAGCGCGATGATGGCGATCGGTCTGGACCGGGTTCCGGGCTTGGTTACTGCCATGGTTTCAGTGCGGGTTGTCAACGCTGACACTTCCTAACTTTCCGCCGGACGACGCTGCCCGGGGGTATGGACCGTGGGTGGTAAGGCGTTCCCGTTTCCTCGTGGGGGCCCGCTCAACAGGGCCGGGGGAGTTGTTACCGATGGGTAACTTACTCGAGGGTAACCATAGCCGCGGGCCGGTCGCAAGGGTTGCGGCGGATCGGCCGCCGAAGGAATCTTCTGCCCGGGCGCGTCCCGATTTGTGCCAGCCGAAAGTCTCGGGTAAAGTAATTTCTCGTGCTGAGGCGCACGGAGCAGGGAAAATGCCCTGAAAACCGGCCCGAAAGTGCCATTGGGATATGGTGTAATTGGCAACACTACGGTTTCTGGTACCGTCATTCTAGGTTCGAGTCCTGGTATCCCAGCTCTGGTTTGAAGGCTGATTTTCAGCCCCAAAGCAGCAGGTTTCCAGCCGGTCCGCCGATTTGAAACCATAGCGAGGTGTGTGAAATACTCACTGAGCTTGAACAGCGGAAAGGCTGTCAAAAGTACCTGGCCCCATCGTATAGCGGCCTAGTACGCCGCCCTCTCACGGCGGTAACGCGGGTTCGAATCCCGCTGGGGTCACCAACAGAATGGTCCCGGGCAACAGCCCGGGACCATTTTTTTATCCCCAAAAACAGAGCCTGTTGGCCCAGACGCCCCATCACGTCCCGCCGTATTTTTGGGAACGCCCCATCAGTTCCTGCCGGCTTTGTGGGAACGCCCCATCACGTCCCGCCGTGTTTTTGGGAACGCCCCATCACGTCCCGCCGTGTTTTTGGGAACGCCCCATCACGTCCGTCTGGAGACGCGCGGGAAATCCCCGCCGGTCGACACGCCGGCTCCGGTCCCCTCAACGCCCCAATGGCATGATGTTGCTGTGACCTCCCACAACGAGCACGGCCCTATCCTGCCGGAGCAGCACACCGCGGCGGCGTTGGCGCTGCTGGAGGAGATCCGCGGCGGCCTGGACAATGTGTCGCTGCCGCTTGCCCTGCCCGGCGTGGACCGGGTGCGCAGGGAAACCACGGCAGCACTGGCCCAGCTGGATGACTACATCCTTCCCCGGTACCGCAGCCTGGACGCCCCGCTGCTCGCCGTCGTCGGCGGTTCCACCGGCGCCGGCAAGTCCACCCTGGTGAACGCCCTCGTGGGGCATTCCGTTACCAGGGCCGGCGCCATCCGGCCCACCACCCGCCAGCCCATCCTGCTGCACAACCCCGCGGAGGCCACGTGGTTCGAGGGCCCGCGCGTCCTGCCTGGCCTGGCCCGGATCCGCGGAACCCTCGCCGGCAGTCCCGTCCCGGCCAACCCGCCCGGTGAACCGGCCGGTGCCGCCGCGTCGCTGGTGCTGCTCGCCGACCCCGCCGTCCCTGCAGGGATCGCCCTGCTCGATGCCCCCGACGTCGATTCCATCGCAGACCAGAACCGCCTGCTGGCCGGTCAACTGTTGGCTGCAGCCGACTTGTGGATCTTCGTCACCACCGCCAACCGGTATGCAGACGCCGTCCCGTGGAAGCTCCTGCTCGACGCCGCTGCCCGGGACATCACCGTTGCCGTGGTGCTGGACCGCGTGCCGCCGGGAGCCGGGCAGGAGGTGGGCCAGGACCTCCGCGGACTCCTCGACCGCGAAGGGCTGGGCGGAAGCCGGCTGTTCACCATCGCCGAAACCGTCCTGGAGCCGGGTGGAATGCTGCCTGCCGGCGCGGCCAATGAACTGCGGGAGTGGCTGGCGGCACTGGCTGCCGACGCCGCCGGGCGGGCCTCGGTGGCGCGCCGGACGCTGAACGGCACCGTCCGGGCCTTGGCCGGGCGCGTGGCCGGAATCGCCGGGGCGGTCCGTGAACAGGACAATGCGGCTGCCCGCCTCGAAGCCGACGCCGCCGCGGCCTACGCGGATGCCGCCAACCGAATCCTGGAAGCCACCCGCGACGGTGCCCTGCTGCGGGGGGAAGTGCTGGCCCGCTGGCAGGACTTTGTGGGCACGGGGGAGTTCTTCCGCGCCCTTGAACAGAACGTGGGCCGTTTCAGGGACCGGCTCGGAGCCTTCTTCCGCGGCGAGCCTGCCCCGGCAGTGCGCGTTGAGGCTGCCATCGAAACCGGATTGCAGGCGGTAATCGTGGACGAAGCAGCAAACGCCGCGGAAGATACCGACCGGCGCTGGCGTTCCGACCCTGCCGGCCGCCAGTTGCTGGGTGCGGAGGACCTCTCCGGAACGGGACCGGGTTTCGCGGACCGCGCGGCAGCCGAAATCCGCGCCTGGCAGGAAGCGCTCATGGAATTGATCCGCACCGAGGGCCAGGGAAAACGGACCCAGGCGCGGTGGCTGTCCTTCGGCATCAACGGGCTGGGGGCTGCACTCATGATTGTGGTGTTTTCGATGACCGCCGGACTGACCGGCCTCGAAATCGGCGTGGCGGGGGGAACTGCCGTGGTGGGCCAGCGCCTGCTGGAGGCTGTCTTCGGGGAGGATGCCGTTCGCCGCATGGCAGACAAGGCACGTGAGGACCTTGCCAGGCGCTGCCGGCAACTCCTGGCGGATGAACAGCAAAAGTTCCTGCAGCGACTGCCTGCCGAGGACCCGGCCCGGGCCCAGCGGCTGGCCGCCCAGGCCAGGGACCTCGCCCGGCTGGCGGAGAGCGCGTGAGCCGCCACTCCGGAGCCCGGGAGTCCACCCGGCTGGACGGCCGGCTCCAGGCGCTCGAGGACGCCCGGGAGCTGGGAGAGGGAATCCTTCCGGATGACGCACTGCGGCAGGTCTTTGACGTCCTGGAGCGCGCCAGTTCCCGCCGGTCGTTGTCTGCCGACCACATCGTGGTGGGTTTCTTCGGGGCAACGGGCAGCGGCAAGTCCTCCCTGTTCAATGCCGTCAGCGGGGCGGAGATTGCGACGGCGGCAGCCCGCCGGCCCACTACATCGGAACCGCTGGCAGGTGTCTGGGGAGCAGCGGGCAGCGAGGCCCTCCTGGACTGGCTGGAGGTGGGAAACCGGCACCACGCGGCTCCTGTGGACGGCTTCGCCGACGAGCAGACAGGACTGATCCTGCTGGACCTGCCCGATTTCGACTCAACCCATACGTCCAACCGGGAGATCGTGCAGCGCCTGGTGGGCATGGTGGACGTCATGGTCTGGGTGCTTGACCCGCAAAAATATGCGGATGCTGCCGTCCACCACGGCTTCCTGGCACCGCACGCTTCCCACGGTGCCGTGACCCTCGTGGTCCTGAACCAGATAGACCGGCTGGCCGCCGAGGATGTCCAGCCGGTGCTTGATTCCCTGCACGCGATCCTCGCCGGCGAGGGGCTGGGACAGGTGGGCGTACTTGCCACATCCGCACTCACCGGGGCGGGGATTGAGGACGTCCGGGCAGCCATCCGGAAGGTGGCCGTGCAGCGCCAGGCCCAGTCCCGGCGGCTGGAGGCCGACGTCACGGCTGCGGCGGAGGTCCTGCGGCGTGCTTCCGGTGAAGGCGATGCTGCCGGTGTCCGCCCCGGGGCAAGGACGCGCCTGGCGGAGGAACTTGCCGTGGCGGCCAACGTCCCTGCCGTGGTGCGGGCCGTGGGGCAGTCCTACCGCCTTGAGTCCGTCCGGCGCACCGGCTGGCCCGTGACCCGCTGGCTCGCCAGGTTCCGGGCAGACCCGCTGCGGCGGCTCAATTTGCGCAGCACCTCTCCAGCCGCCGTGAACAGGACCTCATTGCCGCCCGCCGGCGCCCCCGAACGGGCGCGCGCCGATGCGGCAGTCCGGGAATTCGCGGATTCGGCCAGTGAGGGTGCGCCGGGCCCCTGGCGGGCGGCCATCAGGAACGCCGCGCGCACCGGCCGGGACCGGTTGCCCGATGCCCTGGACCAGGCGATTGCCGGGATCGACCTTGGCGCCAACCGCAGGGCCTGGTGGTGGGGCGCCTTCAACGTTGTCCAGTGGCTGGCGCTGCTGACCCTCGTGGGCGGCCTGGGCTGGCTGGGCGTCCTGGCCGGCCTGGGCTACCTCCAGCTGCCGGTCCCCGCGGTGCCGCGCGTTGAGGGGTGGCCGGTGCCCACCCTGATGATTGCCCTCGGCCTGGCGCTGGGAATCCTCCTGGCCGTCACGGGCCGGCTTATTGCGGCAGGAGCTGCCCGGGCGCGGGCGGCAAGGGCACGACGGCGGCTCAACAGTGCCGTTGCGGCAGCGGCCCAGGAACTGGTGGTGACGCCGGTGGCGGAGGAAATTGCCCGGCTGGCAGCCTTCAACAAAGCCCTGAAGAAGGCGGGCGCCGCCTAGGAGTCCGCCAGGGCGGCCGCGGCATCCCGGACCTTGATCAGGGTGCGGAGGTTGCGCGTGGTGGTGGCGGCCTTGAATTTCGACTTTGCGCTGATCTTGCTGAACGGGCTCTCCAGGGTTCCGCCGGCCGGGGCCAGCCAGGCAAGCGCCTCGGGTCCCAGCCGCTGCTGGTCGTGGCCCCCAAGGGCAGCCCCTGCCGCTTCCAGTTCATCCAGCACGGCCGTGTCTGAGGACAGGGTGATGTAGGTATGGGTGGACCTGTCGTCCTCCGGATAAGGGCAGGCGTCGACGAGCCCGGCAACCCGCCCGGCGTCCATGACGACCACCCATGCCTCGTAGCCGAAAGCTGCGCGGAGGCACTGTTCGCACCCGCGCTTCACGGCTGCCGCATCAAGGCTGCTGGAGAGCACCACGTTCCCGCTCGCCAGCAGGGTCTTTGCGTCCGCGAAACCGCAGTTCTTCAGGGCGTCCCTGAGATCCGCCATTTTGATATTGATTCCGCCGACGTTGATGCCGCGGAGGAACACTGCGTAGCTGCCCATGGGCACAGCCTAGCGGCGCAGGAAGCCGGGGGAGCGGAATGAAGCCTCGTTGTTCCTGCGCTAGTCGTTGTTCTTGCGCAGGGCCTCGGTCAGGATGCGGCCGGCATTGCAGACGACTTCGGCGTGCAGGCGACCGGGCTGGCGGGTCAGCCGCTCGATGGGCCCGGAAATGGAGACGGCGGCAATCACCCGGCCGGACGGACCCCGCACGGGTGCCGACACGGAGGCGACTCCCGGCTCGCGTTCGCCAAGGCTCTGGCCCCAGCCCCGCCGTCGTACTCCCGCCAGGACGGTGGGCGTGAAGCGTGCCTGCTGCAGTCCTTCAAGCAGCCGGTCGTGGTCCTCCCATGCCAGCAGGACCTGGGCGGCGGATCCGGCCTTCATGGACAGCTGGGTGCCGACGGGGATGGTGTCGCGCAGGCCGATGGGACGCTCGGCGGACGCGACGCAGACGCGCCAGTCGCCCTGGCGGCGGAAGATCTGGGCGCTTTCGCCGGTGGCATCGCGAAGCTGCATCAGCACCGGCCCGGCGGAGGCGATCAGGCGGTCCTCGCCGGCGGCGGAGGCGAGCTCGACGAGCCTGCTGCCCAGCACGAAGCGGCCCTGGATGTCGCGGCTGACCAGGCGGTGGTGGACCAGCGCGAGGGCGAGGCGGTGGACCGTGGGCCGGGCCAGGCCGGTGGCGGCGACGAGCTGCGCCAGCGTGGTGGGGCCGGCCTCCAGGGCATCGAGCACCTGGGCTGCTTTATCAATGACACCGACTCCACTAGAATTGTCCATGTAATGATATTGCCGTCTCAATATCTGAGATGCAAATCTTTCGGCTGGCGCACCGCGGAGCCGTCCTGATTCAGTTGGACTCATCAGCCAAACAGCAGTGAAGGGAGATGGCCATGGCAAAGACATTGGCCGAGAAGGTCTGGGACGCACATGTGGTGCGCAAAGGTGACGGCGACGGTGCCAACGCCCAGCCGGACCTTCTCTACATCGACCTCCACCTGGTCCACGAAGTCACGTCCCCGCAGGCGTTCGAAGGCCTGCGCCTGGCCGGCCGCAAGCTGCGCCGTCCGGACCTGACCATTGCCACCGAGGACCACAACACCCCCACGCTGGACATCGACAAGCCCATTGCCGACCTCACCAGCCGCACCCAGATCCAGACCCTGCGCAACAACTGCGCGGAGTTCGGCGTCCGGCTGCACAGCCTGGGCGACGCCGAGCAGGGCATCGTCCACGTGGTGGGTCCGCAGCTGGGCCTCACCCAGCCCGGCATGACCGTGGTCTGCGGCGACTCGCATACCTCTACGCACGGCGCTTTCGGTGCCCTCGCCATGGGCATCGGCACCTCCGAGGTGGAGCATGTCATGGCCACCCAGACGCTGTCGCTGAAGCCGTTCAAGACCATGGCCATCAACGTCGAAGGCACGCTCCGCCCCGGCGTCACCGCCAAGGACATTATCCTCGCCGTCATCGCCAAGATTGGCACCGGCGGCGGCCAGGGCTACGTCCTGGAATACCGTGGCTCCGCCATCCGCGCCCTCTCCATGGAAGCGCGGATGACCATCTGCAACATGTCCATCGAAGCCGGCGCGCGCGCCGGCATGGTGGCTCCCGACGAAACCACCTACGCCTACATGCAGGGCCGCCCGCACGCGCCCCAGGGCGCAGACTGGGATGCCGCCGTCGAATACTGGAACACCCTGGCAAGCGACGACGACGCGGTCTTCGACGCCCAGGTGGACCTGGACGCCGACACCCTGGAGCCGTTCGTCACCTGGGGCACCAACCCCGGCCAGGGCGTGTCCCTGTCCGAGTCCGTGCCGTCGCCGGAGGACTTCGCTGACGAGAACGCCAAGGCCGCCGCGGAACGTGCGCTGCAGTACATGGGGCTGGAAGCCGGCACGCCGATGAAGGACATCCGCGTGGACACCGTCTTCCTGGGCTCGTGCACCAACTCCCGCATCGAGGACCTGCGCGCCGCCGCTGACATCATCCGCGGCCGCGAGAAGGACCCCCAGGTCCGGATGCTCGTGGTGCCCGGCTCGGCCCGTGTCAGGCTCGAAGCCGAGGCTGAGGGCCTGGACCGCGTGTTCAAGGACTTCGGTGCCGAATGGCGCTTCGCCGGCTGCTCCATGTGCCTGGGCATGAACCCGGACCAGCTGGAACCGGGGGAGCGGTGCGCCTCCACGTCCAACCGCAACTTCGAAGGCCGCCAGGGCAAGGGCGGCCGCACCCACCTGGTCTCCCCGGTGGTGGCAGCCGCGACGGCAGTGCGCGGCACGCTCAGCTCGCCGTCGGACCTTGAACCGGCTCCCGAACCCGCCGCCATCCGCATCGACGCAGCCTAGGACTACACCATGGAAAAGTTCACCAAGCACACCGGCATCGGCGTCCCGCTGCGCCAGAGCAACGTTGACACCGACCAGATCATCCCCGCGGTGTACCTCAAGCGCATCACCCGGACCGGCTTCGAGGACGCCCTGTTCTCGGCCTGGCGCAAAGACCCGTCCTTCATCCTGAACCAGGAGCCCTACAGCACCGGATCGGTGCTCGTGGCAGGTCCTGATTTCGGCACCGGTTCCTCCCGCGAGCACGCCGTCTGGGCCCTCAAGGACTATGGATTCAAGGCCGTCCTGTCCTCCCGTTTTGCGGATATCTTCCGTGGCAACTCGGGCAAGCAGGGACTGCTGGCCGCGCAGGTGGCCCAGGACGACATCGAGCTCATCTGGAAGGAACTCGAGAACGCACCGGGTACCCAGGTCACGGTAGACCTCGAGTCTAAGACGGTGGTCTGCGGCAACATCGTGGCGCCGTTCGACATTGACGACTACACCCGGTGGCGGCTCCTGGAAGGCCTGGATGACATCGGGCTGACCCTCCAGCACGAGGCCGACATCACGGCCTACGAGGCCACGCGGCCGCCGTTCAAGCCCAAGACGCTGCCGGCAAAGCTTTCCTGAGCCTGGGCGCACCGGCGGCGGGGGGCGGCTTCGCCACGCCCCGCCGCCGGTGCGCCCTTATTTCGGTTCGGTAACGCGACCTCCTATGCTTGGTTGGAGCCTTTGCAAGGTTTTGGGGGCTAGTGATCGTGAGGAAACCGGTATATGAGTAGTGTTCTGACAATCCGCGGCGGTGTCCCGCTTACAGGCCGCGTCACCGTCCGTGGGGCAAAGAATCTGGTCCCCAAGGCAATGGTGGCGGCGTTGCTGGGCAACGAACCCTCGGTGTTGCGGAACGTGCCGGAAATCAAGGACGTCGAGGTTGTCACCTCCCTGCTGCAGCTGCACGGCGTGACAGTCGAGAAGGACCCGGTCAACGGCGATCTCACCCTCGATCCCAAGGCCGCCAAGACGGCGCCGAGCACCGCCATCGACGCCCATGCCGGCGACTCCCGCATTCCCATCCTGCTGTGCGGGCCGCTGATCCACGCGATCGGCGAGGCCTTCATCCCGGACCTGGGCGGCTGCAAGATTGGCGACCGTCCCATCGACTACCACCTGGATGTGCTGCGCCAGTTCGGCGCCGTAGTGGAGAAGCGCCCCGGCGGCATCCACATCTCGGCTCCCAAGGGCCTGCACGGCGCCAAGATCTCGCTGCCGTACCCGTCCGTGGGGGCCACCGAGCAGGTCCTGCTCAGCGCCACCCGTGCCGAAGGCATCACCGAGCTGTCAGGTGCCGCCACCGAGCCGGAAATCATCGACCTCATCGCCGTGCTGCAGAAGATGGGCGCCATCATCAGCGTCCAGACGGACCGCACCATCCGCATCGAAGGCGTCCGTGACCTGGGCGGCTACAACCACCGCGCACTGTCCGACCGGAACGAATCGGCGTCCTGGGCTTCGGCGGCGCTGGTCACCCGCGGCGACATCTTCGTCGAGGGTGCCTCGCAGCGGGACATGATGACCTTCCTGAACACCTACCGCAAGGTGGGCGGCGGCATGGACATCGGCGAGGACGGGATCCGGTTCTACCACAAGGGCGGAAAGCTCAACCCGCTGGTCCTCGAAACGGACGTCCACCCCGGGTTCATGACCGACTGGCAGCAGCCGCTCGTGGTGGCGCTGACCCAGGCCGAAGGCGTTTCCATCGTCCACGAAACGGTCTACGAAAACCGGTTCGGCTTCACCGACGCCCTGATCCGGATGGGCGCCAGCATCCAGGTGCACCGGGAGTGCCTGGGCAGCGTGCCGTGCCGGTTCGGCCAGCGCAACTTCCTGCATTCCGCCGTGATCAGCGGCCCCACCCAGCTGAAGGGAACCGATATCGACGTCCCCGACCTGCGCGGCGGCTTCAGCCACCTGATCGCGGCCCTCGCCGCCACCGGGACCTCGCGCGTCACCGGCATTGACATCATCAACCGCGGCTACGAGCGGTTCACTGAAAAGCTCGCGGGCCTCGGCGCCGACTTCGACATCACCACCACGAAGTAGCGCGGGACCGTGAAGGAATCGGCCAAGAGCAGGGCCACATTTGTGTTCATCGCCGGCATCGCCCGGCCGCTGCTGAACCTCATGATGTCCAAGACCTGGGAAGGCACCGAAAAGCTTCCCGCCGGCGGCTTCATCGCCGCCCCCAACCACTGCACCGAGATCGACCCCCTCGTGGTGGGGCACATGCTGTACAACCAGAAGCGCGCCCCGCACTTCCTGGCGAAGGCTGCGCTGTTCAAGGTCCCCGGCCTGGGTGCGCTCCTGCGCGCCACCAAGCAGGTGCCCGTGGAACGCTCGACGGCGGGCGCCAACCGGTCGCTGCAGGTGGCCCAGGAGATCGTGGCTGAGGGCGGCGCGATCATCATCTACCCGGAGGGCACGCTGACCCGCGACCCGGACCTGTGGCCGATGAAGGGCCACACCGGGGCTGCCCGGCTGGCCCTCGAAGGCGACATCCCCGTGGTTCCCATCGCGCACTGGGGTGCGCACGAGGTGTTCCCGCGGTACGGCAAGTCATTCCATCTGTTTCCCCGGAAACGGTCCCGCGTCGTGGTGGGCGATCCGGTGGACCTGAGCGCCTTCCGCGGGCGCCCGCTGGACAAGGCGACGCTGACCGAGGCCACCGAAGTGATCATGGATGCCATCACCAGCCTCCTTGCCGGCCTGCGCGGCGCGCAGCCCCCCGCGGAGCGCTGGGACCCGGCGAAGCAGCAGCAGGCCAAGCACGGCCGCTTCGTGGACCGCGGACAGAAGCCAGGCACCGGAACGGAAGCCCAGTGACCGCTGACGCAAAGCCGGGAGCGGCCCGCACCGTGGCCGTCCTCGGCGCGGGGTCGTGGGGGACCACGTTCGCCAAGATCCTAGCCGACGCCGCGATTGCCACCGGCGCCGAACGCAGCATCAGGCTGTGGGGCCGGCGGGCCGAAGTGGTGGACGAAATCAACGCCAGCCACCGCAACAGCGATTACCTGAAGGACATCGTCCTGCCGGGGAGCATCACGGCGTCCACAGACGTGCGCAGCGTCCTTGCCGGAGCCGACCTGGTGGTGCTTGCCGTTCCGGCCCAGTCCCTGCGCCCGCAGCTGCGGGAATGGAAGGACATGATCGCCCCCGGAGCAGTCGTCGTCTCCCTGATGAAGGGCCTTGAGCTCGGGACCGACGCCCGGATGAGCGAGGTGATCAGCGAGGAACTCAACCTCCCGCCGGACCGCATCGCCGTGGTGTCCGGTCCCAACCTCGCCATGGAAATTGCCCGCGAGGAGCCCACCGCATCGGTGGTTGCCTGCACGGATCCGGCCACCGCCGGGTGGCTGGCCCGGAGCTGCACCGCACCCTACTTCCGGCCGTACACCACAGCTGACGTTGTCGGCGTCGAAATCGGCGGCATCGTAAAGAACGTCATCGCCCTGGCAGTGGGCATTTGCGAAGGCAAGGAGATGGGGGACAACACCAAGGCCTCCGTCATCACCAGGGGCCTGGCCGAAACGTCGCGCCTGGCGCTGGCACTGGGCGGCGAGGCCAAGACCATGGCCGGACTCGCCGGGCTCGGCGACCTCGTGGCCACCTGCTCGTCCGCGCTGTCGCGCAACCATACGGCCGGCAGGCTCCTCGGCCAGGGCCTGACGCTGGAGGAGGTGGGCCGGAAGATGACCCAGACTGCCGAAGGCATCAAGTCAGGCCAGGCCGTCCACGAACTTGCCGGCAAGCTCGGCGTCGAAATGCCCATCACTGCCGCTGTTGTCGCGGTGCTGGCAGGCAAACTGTCCGTTGACCAACTGGGGCCCGTCCTGCTGTCCCGGGAATTGAAACCTGAAGGCGATTACTGACCATGTCCCACGACGAAGCCACCACCCGGGAAACGGCCACCACCAGGAAACCGCGCGTAGCCGTACTTTTTGGCGGCCGCTCCAGTGAGCATGCCGTCAGCTGCGTCACCGCAGCCGGCGTGCTGGGCGCCATCAACAAGGAGAAATACGAGGTGATCCCCATCGGGATCGCCAAGACCGGACAGTGGGTCCTCGCGCCCGCCGAAACCGCCCAGTGGTCCCTCGCGGCATCCTCGCTTCCCGAAGTCGTGCCGTCATCAGAGACCGTCACCCTGGCGGAGATCGGCGGCGAGCACCAGCTGATCGTGGCATCGCCCAACCAGGTGCCGCAGGAACTGGGCGCCGTCGACGTTGTCTTTCCGCTCCTGCACGGCCCCTTCGGCGAGGACGGCACCATCCAGGGCCTGCTCGAGCTCTCGGATACCCGCTATGTCGGCGCGGGGGTCCTGGCCTCCGCCATCGGCATGGACAAGCACTACATGAAGGTGGTCTTCGAAGCCGCGGGGCTGCATGTTGGACCCTACGTGGCCGTGACCGACCGGCAGTGGCAAAAGGACCCGGAAGCTGTCCGGAAGCAGGTGGACCGGCTGGGGTTCCCCGTCTTCGTCAAGCCGGCGCGTGCCGGCTCGTCGATGGGCATCTCCAAGGTGGATTCCCTGGAGGAGCTGGACGCCGCCATCGAGGAAGCCCGCCGCCACGACCTCAAGCTCGTCATCGAGGCCGGGATCGTCGGACGCGAAATCGAGTGCGCCGTCCTGGAGGGGAGGGGCACCGATGCGCCCCGGACGTCCATGCCCGGTGAGATCTCGGTAGCCGGCGGAACGCATGAGTTCTACGACTTCAACGCCAAGTACGTTGAGGACGATGCCGCATCCCTGAGCTGCCCGGCGGACATTCCCGCGGAAGCCATCGCGAGGGTCCGGGAACTGGCCGCCGCCGCCTTCGACGCCGTGGGCGCGGAGGGCCTGAGCCGGGTGGACTTCTTCTACACGCCCGAGGGCGAGCTGATCATCAACGAGATCAACACCATGCCCGGCTTCACGCCCAAGAGCATGTACCCGCAGATGTGGGCAGCCTCAGGGCTGGGCTACGCCGAACTGATCGACGAACTCATCTACCTCGCGCTGCACCGCAAGACCGGGCTCCGCTAATCCCCACCGGCGCCCTAACCTCGCTTCGCTTCGGCCAGGGAACCCCGCCGGCGTGGGCCCACCCACCGGCGCCCTAACCTCGCTTCGCTTCGGCCAGGGAACCCCGCCGGCGTGGGCCCACCCACCGGTGATTGAGCCGGTGGTTGAGCCTGTCGAAACCTACTGGCTTTGCGGCAGGTTCTGCAGGTCTTCCTGGCCCACGCAGTTCCGCACGGAAGGGACCTTGGCGGCTGCTGCTGCCAGATCCGCCAGTACGGTTGCGGAACTGATCTTGTCCGGGTCCATCAGGATTTCCGTGGCCGGTTCCCGGCCGTAGGTGGTCAGCGTCCAGACCGGGTCGCCTTCCTTGATCACCCAGTCGACGCCGTTGACGGTGACACACCGGTCAGTCGTCGGCCCGGGCACATTGACGCCGCAGCGCAGGATGACAAGCGACGGATCGCCCCAGGCCGCGGTTGCCTGGCTGTTGGTCTTGCGCAGTTTCGAATCGCCGATCGCGTCGGGAAGGGCCACCATCATGGGCGCGCAGGCCGGATTGGCGGCGTCCTTGGCGGCGGTGACGTCCACCGCTGCGGAGCAGGCAGTCAAGGAGAGGGCGGCGAGTCCCCCCACCATCGCCATCCTGGCGGCACGGGCGGACAGGGGCAGGTGGGGATGGTGCATGGTTCCAGCCTATCGCCGCCGCGGTCCCCGCACGGACACGATGTCGGTCCGGCGCGGTAGCGTAGTGGCGTGCCAGAAGACCTCCGTAACCGCGTTGACCGCCAGCCCACCATTGCCGGCCTGTCCGAAGCAGACCTGCTGGCCCGGATCTTCCCGCGCCTCCGCATGGCGGAGTCCCACACCTCCAGCACCCTGCTCGGGCCCGGGGATGACGCAGCCATCGTGGCAGCCCCGGATGGCCGGACCCTCATCAGCATCGACACCCAGGTCCAGGACCAGGATTTCCGTCTCCAGTGGCCCAACGGCTACCGCACCACGGGCTTCGACGTCGGGTGGAAGGCTGCCGCGCAGAACCTGAGCGACATCAACGCCATGGGGGCGCGGGCCACGTCGATGGTGGTCAGCCTGACCCTTCCCGTCGACACCCCGGTGAAGTGGGTGGAGGATCTCGCGGATGGATTGACGGCGGCGATCCGCGGTCTGGGGGCAACGCAGTGCTCGGTCGCGGGCGGGGACCTTGGCCGGGGAAGCGAAATTTCGGTGACGGTCGCGGTGCTGGGAACGCTCGACGGCGGCAGTCCGGTCCTGCGCTCCGGAGCCCGGGCGGGGGATACCTTGGCGCTGGCCGGAACAGCCGGCCACGCAGCGGCCGGCCTCGCCCTGCTGGAGTCTGACGTTCCGGTGGACAGCCTCGGCCCCGCGGAGCGTGTCTTCTTGGACCTGCAGTCCCGCCCGCGGCCCCCATTGGATGCCGGCCCCGAAGCGCGTGCGGCAGGCGCCACGGCCATGCTCGACATATCGGACGGGCTCCTGCGCGACGGCCGCCGGCTGGCACAGGCCAGCAACGTCATGGTGGCGCTCGACCCCGGCCGGCTGGAACAGCTGGCTGCCCGCCTGGCTCCGGCAGCGGACCTGCTGGGCGCGGATGCCGGGCAGTGGGTGCTGGGCGGAGGCGAGGACCACGGCCTGCTTGCCACATTCCCTGCCGGCGTTCAGCTGCCACCCGGATTCACTGCGATAGGCTCGATACATGCATTCGGTACCGACGACGGCCCGGGTGTCCTGATGGCGGGCCGGCCCGCGGACACCGGGGGATGGGATCACTTTGCACACTAAGGTTGCCGCCAACGCGCTGGCGATGAAGAGGTGGCTGGGCAAGGCGGAAACTGCCCTGGGGAACCACAGTGACCGGCTCAACGCCATCAACATCTTTCCCGTGGCCGACGGCGATACCGGCACCAACCTCTACCTCACGGTCCGCGCCGCCGCCCGTTCACTGGTGTTCGGCGACGACCAGCCCGCTCCCGTTGACGTCGGCGAAGTCCTCGCCATCGCCGGACAGGCGGCCATGGAGGAAGCGCGGGGAAACTCGGGAACGCTGTTTTCGGTGTTCCTGTGCGCTGCCGCCGAACCGTTGGCCGGGCACACCCGGCTGACGTCCACGCTCCTCTCGGCGGCGCTGAACCGCGCCCAGATCCGGGCCTGGTCAGCCCTGAGCGATCCCGTTCCCGGAACCATGCTTTCGGTCATGGAGGCGGCCGCCCGTGCCGCGGCAGCGGTCGACGCCGGGCAGGACGGCGATGACAGCAACCACGCGCTGGGGCTGGCCCTGGATGCAGCAGTGGAGGGGGCCCTGGCCGCCGTGATCCACACGGAAGAACAGCTGGACGCGCTGCAGTCCGCCCATGTGGTCGATGCTGGGGGCGTGGGTATGCTCCTGATCCTCGACTGCCTCCGCTCCGCGGTCCTCGGCGAGGAACTTCAGAACGAACTCCTGGATGGCCTGCACGGCTACGACGTCTCCGACCCCCACATCCACACCACGCTGCCGGACGATGACGGCGTGGAAGTCATGTGCACCATCAGCCTCTCGCCGCTGAACGCGGCTACCCTCCGGCAGCGCCTGGACGAGATCGGTGAGTCCGTCATCATGAGCCAGGTAGGCAGCGGCCCGGACCCCGAAGGCAACTACCGGTGGCGCGTCCATGTCCACGTCCCGGAGCCCGGCCAGGCCGTGGACACCATCCGGTCCATCGGCGAGCCGGCCCAGATCAGCATCAGTGAACTGGCCCTGCCGCGCGACCCGGATGCCGATGCAGTGAACTCCGGCGGGCATGAACGCTGAGCTGGACCTGGCCCTGGAACGGCGGATCGGAAAACGTTCCGCCGCGGTCATCGAGAAACACCTCGGCATCACCACCGTTGAGGGACTGCTGACCTACTTTCCCCGCCGTTACCTTCTGCGGGGCGAACTGACTGCCATCAGCGAACTGCCACTTAACGAGGAAGTCACCCTCATCGCCCGCGTGCTGTCCAGCAGCACCCGGAGCATGCAGGCGCGCCGCGGCACCATCACCGACGTCATCGTGTCCGACGACGACGGGCAGCAGGGGCTCCGGCTGGTGGGCGGCCGGGACTTCCACGGCAAAGTGCCCGGCACCCTCAAAATCAGCTTCTTCAATGGATTCAAGGCCAAGAACGAGCTGCTGCAGGGGCGCCGCGCCCTGTTCTCGGGCAAGGTCACCAGCTTCAAGGGCCAGCTGGGCCTCACCAACCCGGACTTCCAGGTCCTGGACGAGGACCCCTTCGTCCACGGCAGCGGCGACCCGGAGAAGCTGGCCGCGATGCCGATTCCGGTGTATCCGGCGACGGCGAAGCTGCCCTCCTGGAGAATCCAGAAGGTGATCGGCACCCTGCTCGAGACCCTGGACCTCGGCTCGTTGCCGGACCCGGTTCCGCCGGCCGTGGCCGCCAGGGAAGGCTTCCTGCCCGTGGCGGACGCCTACCGGCTCATCCATGCGCCTGAAACGCCGTCGGACTGGAAGCGCGCGCGGGACCGGTTCCGTTACCAGGAAGCATTGGTGCTCCAGTCCGCCCTCGCCAGGCGGCGGGCCCAGCTTGCCGCGGAGGAGGCCACTGCCCGGCGCCCGGTCGGTGACGGGATCCTGGCCGCGTTCGACCGGAACCTGCCCTTCACGCTCACGGCCGGCCAGGCCGCCGTCGGCAGGACCCTGGCCGGGGAACTCGCGCAGGATACCCCCATGAACCGCCTGCTGCAGGGTGAAGTGGGTTCCGGCAAGACGGTCGTGGCGCTGCGGGCAATGCTGCAGGTGGTGGACGCCGGCGGACAGGCCGCCCTCCTTGCCCCCACCGAAGTCCTCGCAGCCCAGCACTACGATTCCATCCGCCGCACGCTGGGACCGCTGTCCAGCGACGGACTCCTGGGCGGCCTGGCCGGCGGCAACGGCCCTTCCGTCCAGGTCACCCTGCTGACCGGGTCCATGCCAACTGCTGCACGTAAACAGGCCATGCTCGACGCCGCCTCCGGGACTGCCGGAATCATCATCGGCACCCACGCGCTGCTCAGCGACAACGTGTCCTTCTACGACCTCGGCCTGATCGTGGTGGACGAACAGCACCGCTTCGGCGTGGAACAGCGCGATGCCCTCAGGGCCAAGGCCAGGAAGCCTCCCCACCTGCTGGTCATGACCGCCACGCCCATTCCCCGCACGGTGGCCATGACCGTGTTTGGCGACCTTGAAACCTCCACCCTCGATGAACTGCCCAAGGGCAGGGCGCCCATCACCACCCATCTCGTCGGGCTGGCCGAAAACCCTGCGTGGGCGGCGCGGATCTGGGCGCGCGCACGGGAAGAGATCGACGCCGGCCACCAGGTGTACGTCGTCTGTCCCAAGATTGGGACGGACGACGACGGCGACTTCAGTCCGGGGGAAGCGGCACCTCCGGGCGCGGACGCCGAAGAGGGGCGGGAGCTCGCGTCGGTCACCGCCGTCGTCGAACACCTGCTGGCCGAACCATCACTGGCCGGTGTTCCGCTGGCCCCGCTCCACGGGCGCCAGGATCCGGACCTGAAAACGGAGACCATGGCGGGGTTCACCGCCAACGAGGTCAAGCTCCTGGTGTCCACCACGGTGATCGAAGTGGGGGTGGACGTGCACAATGCCACCCTGATGGTCATCCTCGACGCCGACAGGTTCGGTATCTCCCAGCTGCACCAGCTGCGCGGCCGGGTGGGGCGCGGGGGACTGCCCGGAACCTGCCTGCTGGTGACCGCCCTCGACCCCGGGCATCCAAGCCGCCGCAGGCTGGACGCCGTCGCCGCCACCACCGACGGCTTCGTCCTTTCCCAGGAGGACCTCAAGCTGCGGCGCGAGGGCGACATCCTGGGCGCCTCCCAATCGGGCGGACGCTCCACCCTGAAACTGCTGCGGGTCCTGGACCACGAGGACGTGATTGCCCGGGCCCGGGACGACGCACAGGCCATCGTCGGCGGCGATCCCTTGCTGTCCGGCCACCTGGAACTCGCCGATGCGATTGAGAAGTACCTCAACCCCGAGAAGGAGGCGTTCCTTGAACGCGGTTAGCAACAACAGCGCGGCGGACGCGCCCGGATTGCGGTGGGTGCGGTGACCCGGATCATCGCCGGCGCGGGCGGCGGAACCACGCTGGCCGCTGTCCCGGGGTCCCTGACCAGGCCCACCACCGACCGCGTCAAGGAAGCGCTCTTTTCCCGCCTTGACGCCTTCGACGTCGTCGCGGACTCCCGGGTGCTGGACCTTTATGCAGGCTCAGGTGCCCTTGGGGTGGAAAGCGGCAGCCGGGGCGCGCGGACCGTGGACCTGGTGGAATCCGACGCCAAAGCCAGTGCCGTGTGCCAGCGCAACGCCGACCTCATCAATGGCGTCCTGGGCCGCAAGACCGTCACCGTGCACCGTTCCAGGGTCGAGCCCTTCCTTGACCGTGCCGCCCCGGACGCAGCCTGGGACCTGGTCTTCCTCGACCCGCCCTACCCGCTGGAGGACGGGCCGCTGTCCGCGGTGCTGCAGAAGCTGGCCGCCCACCTGGCCCCGGGCGCAGTGGTGGTGGTGGAACGCTCGTCCCGCTCCCCGGAACCGGGATGGCCGGAAGGGATGGCACGGTTTGCGGAGAAAAAGTACGGCGAAACCCGGTTGTGGTTCGCCGAACCGGCCGTGCCCGATGCGATTGCTCCCGATGACCTTGCCGATGCTCCGGGGCCGGACGCCGGGGGCCTAGCCTGAGAAGGGGTCCAGGTCCACTCCGGCGAGGACCCGGGCAGGATGGGGGCCACGGGCGGTAAGGTCAGCTGTCCAGGATTCCGGCCACGGGCCCTGCGTCCCCACGAGGATGATGTTGCCCGGGTACCTGCCCTCGAACATGCCGGCCTCCGCGAAGGCTGCCACGTCCGCCATGGCCCCGCGCATGGCCGCCACCTGGCTGCGGACCAGTGTGAGCGCCGCTTCGTCGCCCACATTGACGATCAGCAGGCCGTGGGGAGCCAGGCGCTCACGTGCCTCACGGTAGAACCCGCGTTCGGCAATGTGGGCGGGCGCGTCCGGGCCGGAGAAGATGTCCAGGATGACGACGTCGAACGGAGCGTCAGCGTGAAGCTCTCCGAGGGCTGCGCGCGCGTCACCGATGATCGTGGTCAGGTCGGTGCCCTTCGGCATGGGAAGGTGCCGGAGGACGAAGTCGAGCAGCTCGCGTTCCAATTCCACCGCGTATTGGACAGAGCCGGGTCGGGTGGCCTGGACGTACCGGGCGAGCGTCAGTGCACCGGCGCCGAGGTGGAGCGCCCTGATCGGCTCCCCGGGCGGGGACACGAAGTCCACGAGGTGCCCGATCCTTCGCAGGTACTCGTAGAAGATGTCTTCCGGCCGGTCAAGGTTGACGTGTGACTGTTCAGCGCCACCGATGCTGAGGACGTAGCCGCCATCGGTAAAGGCGTCGGGTTCGATCGTGGCGTGCTGGCCGGTGGTCCGCAGGAACCGGCTGGCCGGCAACCCGCTGGCGGCGGGCATCAGAGCCGGCCGCGCAGGGTGGCCAGCCGGGAGGCGGCTTCCTCCAGGACTTCCGTCTTCTTGCAGAAGGCAAACCGGAGGAGGCTTCGTGTCCGTTCGGCGCCCTCCGGATGGCAGAAGACAGGAACGGGGATGGCGGCGACCCCCACCAGCGCCGGCAGGCGCCTCGCCAGGTCCAGGGCGTCGGTGATGCCCAGCGGTGCGGTATCCACGTTGACGAAGTAGGTTCCCTGCGGCGTGAACACGTCAAAACCCGCGGCACGGAGCCCGGCGCTGAGGATGTCGCGCTTCTGCTGCAGAGTTGCGGCGATGCCCGTATAGAACGCGTCCGGCAGTGCCAGCCCCTTGGCGATCGCTGCCTGGAAGGGGGTGCCCGAGCTGTAGGTGAGGAACTGCTTCACCGTCCGGACGGCCGCCACCAGCTCTTCCGGTCCGCTCAGCCAGCCGACCTTCCATCCGGTCAGGGAGAAGGTCTTGCCGGCGGACGAGATGGTGAGGGTGCGGGCGGCGGCGCCGGGAAGGGTGGCCACGGGAGTGTGGGCCACGCCGAACGTAAGGTGCTCGTACACCTCGTCGGTGATGATGATGCTGCCGTGCCGGGCAGCGAGGTCGACCACGCGCTGCAGGATGGCCGGCGGGAACACGGCGCCGGTGGGATTGTGCGGGTTGTTCAGCAGGACCACTTTGGTCCGTTCAGTAAAGGCCGCTTCCAGGGCCGCCGGGTCCGGCATGAAGTCGGGGGCGGCGAGCGGCACGGTGGTATGGGACGCGCCGGAGAGCCCGATGACTGCGCCGTAGGAGTCGTAGAACGGTTCGAATGTCAGGACCTCGTCGCCCGGGCCGGTGAACGCCAGGAGTGAAGCCGCGATGGCCTCGGTGGCCCCCGTGGTGATGATGACACCGGCCGCGGGGTCCGGAGTGAGCCCGTAGAAGCGCTCCTGGTGTGCCGACACGGCTTCCCGGAGTTCGGGCAGGCCCTTGCCGGGCGCATACTGGTTGGCACCGGCCGCGATGGCGGCCCGTGCGGCCTCACGGATTTCTGCCGGGCCGTCCTCATCCGGGAAGCCCTGTCCGAGGTTGATGGCGCCGGTCTGGACAGCCAGCGTGGTCATCTCTTCGAAGATGGTGACCCCCAGCCCGCCGTCGGGTGCCAGGAGGTTGGCTCCGAGCGCCGTTCGCTGCCAGGGAGCAGGTGCCAGGGGCGTGGAAAGTTCCCGTGGTGGATGCATCCAGTCATGGTATCCCGGCCTTTCGATGCGGTAGGTTCGGAGCATGAGACGCGCTGTGTGCCCCGGTTCCTTCGACCCCATCCACAACGGCCATCTCGAAGTCATTGCGCGGGCCGCCGGTCTTTTTGACGAGGTCATCGTCGCCATCTCCACCAACTACGCCAAGAAGTACATGTTCAGCCTCGAGGAGCGGCTGGAGATGGCGCGTGAAACCTTGGCATCGCTCAAGGGAATCGTGGTGGAACCGGTGGGAGAAGGGCTCCTGGCCGAGTACTGCCGCCAGCGCGGCGTGTCCGCCATCGTCAAGGGGCTCCGCTCGTCGTCCGACTTTGACTATGAACTGCCCATGGCCACCATGAACCGGCAGCTGAGCGGCGTTGAAACCGTCTTCCTTCCGGCGGAGGCAAGCTACCTGCACCTGTCCTCCACCCTCATCAAGGAGGTCGCGGTGCTTGGCGGCAGCGTGTCGGACTACGTCCCCCGGTCGGTGCACCGGCGCATGGCCACCGGCGAGCCTTCGCAGGATCAGCAGCCAAGACGGTAGGCTGGATCGGTACTTCGGCGCTGCCTCGTGCCGGTTTGAGTCCCTGTGGCTCTTCGGGCTAAGATGGTACGTCGGTCATATGTTCAACAGGAGTTCTCATTAACAGAGATGCTGGTTCGCCCCTGGCGTTCGACGTCAAGGACCTCGGGCGCAGCCCGGGAAGCATGCGGACACTGAAGGAACATGTACCCGCACCGGGTGATCTTGGTGTGGCGCTCATTGGTGTTCAGGAAGGCTCGGATGTCGAGCTGGATCTGAGGCTGGAGGCCGTACACGAAGGAATTCTGGTATCAGGTACCGTGGTCGCCGAAGTAACCGGCGAATGCGGCCGATGCCTGGATCCCCTTGCGTATGACCTCGAGGTCAATGTGCAAGAACTTTTCTTCTACGAGGGCGCTGAGCTCTCGGACGGAGAAGAAGATGAAGAGCAACGTCGAGTCGAGCACGATGTAATCGATCTTGAACCGGTGTTGCGGGACGCGGTTGTCACCAATCTGCCGTTCCAGCCGGTGTGCCGGGAAGACTGCCAGGGCCTTTGCTCCGAATGCGGAGTACGCCTGGAAGACGAGCCGGGGCACCACCACGAGGTCCTGGATCCTCGCTGGGCTGCCCTAGCTGATATGGCTAAGCCTGACCGGCAAAATTGATTTGTACGTGTTTGTCTAGAGAGAAATGAGTTAGCCGTGGCTGTTCCCAAGCGGAAAATGTCTCGCTCGAATACCCGCGCCCGCCGCTCGCAGTGGAAGGCGACCGCCCCCCACCTGGTGAAGACCGTTGAGAACGGCCAGGTCACCTACAGCCTGCCGCACCAGGCAAAGGTCGTTACCGACTCTGCTGGCACCGCGCTGTTCCTTGAGTACAAGGGCCGCAAGGTCGCTGACGTCTAATCGGCCCCACAGGCTGACTGATGTCTTCAACTGAAGAGCTTCTGAAGCGTCTCGGTGTCTCTATTGACGCCGGGACGCTTCGTCTTGCGCTTACCCACCGCTCGTACGCGTACGAGAACGGCGGCATTCCCACCAACGAGCGCCTTGAATTCCTGGGCGACTCCATCCTGGGCTTCTCCGTCACCGATGCCTTGTACCGGGACAACCCGGATCTGCCTGAAGGTGAACTGGCCAAGCGGCGCTCCGCCGTCGTCAGTACGCGTGCCCTGGCGGGCATCGGCCGGAGCCTGGGCATTGGCGAGTACATCTATCTGGGCCAGGGCGAAAAGCTGACCCACGGGAAGAACAAGGCCTCGATCCTCGCCGACACCATGGAAGCCCTCATCGGGGCAACCTATGTCTCCAACGACATTGAAACCGCCCGCCAGCTGGTCATGCGGCTGATCGGACCGCTGCTGAAGGACGCCGCAGTCCTGGGCGCCGGCACCGACTGGAAGACCAGCATCCAGGAACTCGCGGCCAGCAGGCAGCTGGGCAGCATTCACTACGCGGTGGACGGCTCCGGACCTGACCATGCCCGCACCTTCACGGCCGTCCTCAACATCGGCGGCACGGCGTACGGCAGGGGCTCCGGCCACTCGAAGAAGGAAGCGGAACAGGAAGCGGCTGCGGACGCCTGGCGGGTCCTGACCGGGACTTCGGCCCAGGACGCCGCCAGCCCCTCCACGGGCTCCGTTGCCGCCAAGTAGCGCCCGTGCCTGAACTGCCCGAGGTCGAAGTGGTGCGCCGGGGCCTGGTCAACTGGGTCCGCGGGCGGACCATCACGTCCGTCGAGGTCCTTGATCCACGCTCGATCCGGCGCCACGCCCTTGGCACCGAAGACTTCATCGGCAACCTCCAGGGCGCCACCGTGGCCGACGTCGTGCGCCGGGGCAAATTCCTGTGGCTGCCGCTGCTGGACAACACGCAAGCCGGCCGCACCTCCGGCACCCCGCACGTGGCACTCATGGCCCATCTGGGCATGAGCGGCCAGCTGTTGATGCAGGACCCCGGGGTTCCCGACGAAAAGCACCTCAAAGTCCGGTTCCGGCTCAGTCCCCGGAAAGGCATGCCGGAGCAGCTGCGGTTCGTGGACCAGCGGATCTTTGGCGGCCTGTTCGTCACTGCCATGGTTCCCACGGACGATGGCGGTCCCGGCGGACTCGCCGAATCGCCGCTGCCCCTGATCGCGGAGGAAGCGGCACACATCGCGCGGGACCCCCTTGACCCGGCCTTCTCCTTCGACCTCTTCTACCAGCGCCTGCGCAAGCGGCGGACCGGTCTGAAGCGCGCGCTGCTGGACCAGGGCCTTGTCTCGGGGATCGGTAACATCTACGCGGACGAAGCCCTCTGGCGCGCCCGGCTGCACTACGCCCGCGCCACCGACACCCTGCGCCGCGGTGAGGCCCAGCGGGTCCTCGACAGCACGCGCGATGTCATGCTTGACGCCCTTGCAGCGGGTGGAACCAGCTTCGATTCCCTGTACGTCAACGTCAACGGTGCCTCCGGCTACTTCGACCGGTCCCTGAATGCCTACGGCCGCCAGGGTGAGCCCTGCCGGCGCTGTGCTGAAGCCGGCATCCACTCGGTCATCCGCAGGGAACAGTTCATGAACCGCTCGTCCCACACCTGCCCGGTGTGCCAGCCGCGGCCCCGCAACGGCCGCTGGTAGCGCCCTCCAGCCGGTAGGTCAGGGAGTGGGCCCGGCCAGCCCCGCCGGTTGGGTTACCGGGAACGGTAGTGGGCGGCCAGCCGGGCCAGTCCTTCGTCGATCGACACGGCGGGCGTCCAGTCCAGGAGCTGCCGGGTGCGGCGCTGGTCGAACCAGTGGGCCGTGGAGAGCTGCTCGGCCAGGAACCTGGTCATGGGCGGTTCGTCCTGCTTGCCCAGCCTCAGCCATGCCTTTTCCACCACGGTTCCCGCGAGCCGGGCAACCTTTCCCGGCACGGACCACGAGGGCGCGGGAACGCCGCCGGCCGCGCAGATTCCTGCGATCAGTTCGCCCACCGGCCTCGGTTCGCCGTTGGTGACAACCAGCGCCTGGCCGTGGATATGCTCCATCCGGTCCAACGCGGCAACGATTGCCGAGGCCGCGTTGTCCACGTACGTGGTGTCGATCAGGGCAGCGCCGGCGTCCAGCAGCGGAAGCCGTTTCCTGGCGGCGCGGGCCAGCACCCGCTCCACCAGCTGGGTATCCCCGGGGCCCCACACCACATGCGGCCGGACCGCCGCCACGCGGAAGTCCGGGGCATCCGCGGCCAGGGCCAGCAGTTCCGCCTCGGCCTTGGTCCGGGAATAGTCACCGTGGGCATGCACAGGGTCAGCTGGCTCAGCATCCCGTCCGGCGATGGCGGCGCCGGAGTTGGCCACCGAGGGGGAGGACACGAACACAACGTCCCGGACCCCGGCCCCGCGCGCGGCTTTAAGCAGGCCCCGCGTCCCCTGGACGTTCACCTCGTCGAATTCCGCGGCCCGGCCCGTGAAGGAGACTTTGGCAGCCAGATGGATGACCGCCTCCGCGTCGCGGACGGCTTCGGCGACCGCGGCAGTGTCGGAGAGGGAGCCGCAGCGGTCCACAGCGCCGACTACTCCCGAGGGACGCCGCTGGAGCGTGGTGACGGCGTGGCCCCTGACCACCAGGAGTCCTGCGACTGCCCGGCCCAGCAGTCCGCTGGCGCCGGTGACCAGGAACCTCACGGAGTGCCCGCCCGGCCGCCGGCCAGCGTGGCAGAGGCCCACCGGGCCAGCCGTGCCCTGTCGATCTTCGCGTTGTGGCGGATATCGGTGGGCTGGGCGGGCACCACCAGGACAGCCGCCACGGCGACGCCCGCGGCACGGGCGGCGTCGCGCACCTGTCCTGCCAGCTCGGGGCCGGCAGGGCCGGCTTTGCGTGCCGGGGGAAGGGTCTCGACGACGGCGGCGACCGCCTGCGTGCCGGCCGGTCCCACCCCCACGATCCCGGCCATGCGCACCACGTCGAGGCGTTCGATCGCCTGCTCGGCGCCTACGGGGGTGACTACGGCACCTGGAGCGGTGATGACATGCCCAAGGCGGCCCTCCACCCACAGCCTCCCTTCGGCGTCGAAATGTCCCACGTCGCCGGTGCGGTGCCACCCTGCCAGGCCGGCGCTGAGCTGTTCCGTCAGCCACAACCGGTCGTAGGCCTCTTTGACGTGCGGCGCGCTGACTAAAATTTCGCCGGTGACCCCGGCCCCGGTGACCGGCACCGTACCGGGCGCCGTGCCGTCCGGAGCCAGCGGAATGACCGCCGCGCGGGCGCCGTGGACGGGCTTGCCCACGCACACACCGTTGCCTGCTCCTGGCACGGTTCCGGCGGCGGCGTCCGCCGCAGCGGCCTGGATTTGCCCATAGCTGATGTCCGTGATGGGGAGGGCCTCGGTCATCCCGTAGGGGGTGTGCAGCGAAGCCGACGGCATCAGCAGCTGCACCTCTGCAAGGAGCCGCTCCGGAACCGGGGCCCCGGCGGAGAGGAGCAGCCCGATGCGCTCGAGTGCTGCTGCGCCGCCGGTGGTGAGGCCGGCCCGGGTATCCACGACGTTCCGCAGCGCAGCCGGGGAGGCGAAGACCGCTGTTGCATCGATGGCTGCCGCCGCGTCCGCCAGGGCACGCGCGGTAAGGGTGCGTGGCGCAGTGACGTCCATGGCCGGTGTCACGGAGACCGTACCGAGTGCCGGGCCCAGCAGGGCGAAAGGCGCAAAGCCGGCCACCAGGCGGTGCCCGGGGTGGAGGCCGAAGGTTGCCGCCACGGTGTCCCGCATTGCGGCGAGTTGCCGGTGGCTGTACAGCACACCCTTGGCAGGCCCGGTGGACCCGGACGTGAAGAGGACCGCGGCGGGGGAGTCCGGATCCTTGCATTCTGTGGCACCTGCACCGGCCGCATCGCCCTTCCCGGCAGCTGCACCGGCCCGGGACAGGGCTTCGAGGGAGGTCTCCACGCCCAGGAGTCTGCGGCGGGCGGCCGGCAGGTCCCGGACGCTGATCCGCCTTGCTGCCCATCCCAGGGCCCGGGCAGCAACAAGGGCCTTGTCGATGCCGATCAGGAAGTCGGGGGTGGCGCCCTTGACCGCACGGCTCAGGCCGCGGGTGCCCAGGCCGGCGTCAGCCACCACCACCACCGCTCCCAGCCGCAGGCAGGCGTACAGGGCAACAGTGAGGTCCACCCCCGGCGGAACCATCAGGCTGACGCGGGTTCCCGGCCCTGCTCCCGCCGTCCGCAGACCTGCTGCGAGGCGGTCAACGTCCTCTTCCAGCTGCGTCCAGGTCAGGGAGCGGGCTATGGTCCCGTCGTCAGCCATTTCGACGACGGCCTGCTCACCTCTTGAGGCTCCGGCTGCCCGTTCACGAAGGTGCGCCCAAAGGGGCCGGAAGCCGGGAGCCGGGGATGCGGCCTGTCCGGCCTCCGGAGCCGTGGCCAGGGGCGGGGCGCCGGGGGCCTGGGCCGCACCCCCGGAATCTTCAACACTTCCTGTAACCTCCGCGGCCAGCCAGTCGAAAACAGCCGTGGCGATGTCCCGGTCCTCGGCCACCAGGTGTCCGGCGCCTTCGTAGCGGTGCACGGCGGCGTGCGGGAGCCGGGTGAGGAGGTCTTTCAGGTACCGCTCGGAGAAGATGGGGTCCCGCGGGCCCCAGAGCATCAGGGCAGGGACCGTAAGCCCGTGCAGCCCGTCCGCCACGGCGTTGAGTGCGGCAAAACTGGGGTGCGTGGCGTCCACCGGGATATCTGCCACGAAGTTGCCCACCCCGGTCCGGCGCGAAGCGTCGCGGTACGGCGCCATGTAGGCGCTCCTGACATCCGCCGGCAGCGGCGGATGGGCCAGCGAGTGCGTCACCCGGAGGAAGGCGTCCGACGTCGTGGTGCCCCACCGGTGCACCGCAGGATGCAGGGCAAGGCGGAGCGCCGGCGGGATGGCGGCACCGGCTGGCTGGTGGACGGCGGTGTTGGTCAGCACCACGCCCGCCAGCTGCTCCTGGTGCGCCAAAGCCCAGCCGAGGCTGATCACGCCGCCCCAGTCGTGGCCCACGGTGACCACGGGCCCGTCCAGGCCGAGCGCAGCGGTGAGGTCGCCCAGGTCGTTGATCCTGTCCGCGAGGCGCCGGAAGGTGCCGGTGCGCTCCGAAAAGCCCATGTCCAGCTGGTCCACCGCCACCACCCGCCAGGGATGGGCGGGATCGCATCCGGCGGCCAGCAGGGTCCGCCACAGGTAGGACCAGGTGGGGTTGCCGTGCACGCACAGCAGCGTCCCGGCGGGTGCCAGGCCCTGCCGGGCGAGGTTCGCCCCGTTGTCCAGCAGGTGCCAGCGGCGCACCGAGCCGGGGGCATCGGCAGGCGATGTGGAGGGTACATCGATCTCACGTGACCATTCGGCGGCAACGCCGGGCCAGTCGGCGATCACCAAACGATTTCCAGCATGGCAGTGTTCAGGCCGGAACCGACGCCCATGCACAGGACGCGGTCCCCGGCCCCGAGGGACTGTGATTCGGCGGCGAGCGTCATGGGCAGCGACGCGGGTCCCACGTTGCCCCAGTGCGGGAAGGTGATGGGCACCTTCGCCGGGTCCAGGTCGATCGCATCGATGATGGCCTGCGTGTACGCATTGCTGACCTGGTGCGTGACGTAGCGGTCCATGGCCGTCCAGTTCCACTCGGGCTGGGCTTCATGCCAGGCATCCACCACCAGCTGCAGGCCGCCGTCGAGCAGTCCCTTCGTGTCGGTGTGCATGCCGTCGATGCCGCCCACGCACAGCTCATGGTGCTCGGTGCCGGCGCGCATCACGCCGCCCACCACCCGGTGTGCCCCCGGGTGCTCGTCGGCGGGTCCCAGGACGGCCGCGGCAGCACCGGACCCCAGTGTCAGGGTGGCAAATTCGCGGTTAAAGTCGTCGCGGGTGGTTTCCGGCCGCTGCAGCCGGGCCAGGGTGGCCTCCTGGGTCAGCTGGGCGTCTTCGCCATTGACGATGACGGCGTACCTGATCTGCCCGGAATCGATCATGTTGGCTGCCAGCGTCAGGGCGTTTACGAATCCCAGGCAGGCGTTGGCGAGGTCGAAGTTCATCGCCGACGACGGCAGGCCGAGGCCGTGGTGGATCTTGACCGCAACGGACGGTTCGAGGTTGCGCCGCGTCACCGAGGTGTTGATCAGCAGTCCCACGTCCGACGCTTCGATGCCGGCCTCGGCCAGGGCCTTGGCGCCTGCTTCCACCGCGGCGTCGTCGAATGACGTTCCGGCAGCCCACCAGCGGCGGTGCGTGATGCCCGCGACGCGTTCCAGCAGCCGCGGCGGAAACTTCAGCCGCTGCAGGGTTGACGCCAGCCGGCGGTCAAAATCGGTGGAGCTCACAATCCTGGGAGCTTCGACGCTGCTCACCGAGAGCAGCGCGGTGTTGCTGTGGCGGAAGGTTGCATTACCTGCCAATTCAAGCCCCTCTTCGTTTCCGTCCCGCATTCATGCGGTGACTGTACCCACTTAAACGCAGGCCCAAGAGCTTAACTATGCCTTTGCCACGCCGTAACCCGCATATCCAGGCGTCGCGCCGGAACCTGCCCCGGGCGCTGCTGCGGGGAAATGTCGGTCCTGCGCAGTAGATTGTAGTGAGCCGGATCCAGCAATGTGCCCAACCCGCTCCAGGAGACCAGAAAAGCCTTGCACCTCAAAAGCCTCACCGTCCGGGGGTTCAAGTCGTTTGCGTCTGCCACCACGTTCGACTTCGAACCCGGCGTCACCGCCGTCGTCGGTCCCAACGGATCCGGGAAGTCCAACGTCGTGGACGCCCTGGCCTGGGTCATGGGGGAGCAGGGGGCCAAGACCCTGCGCGGCGGCAAGATGGAGGATGTCATTTTTGCCGGGACGTCCGGGCGGCCCCCTTTGGGACGCGCCCACGTTTCGCTGACCATCGACAACACCGACGGCGCCCTTCCCATCGAGTACAGCGAAGTCACCATTTCCCGGACACTGTTCAGGAGCGGCGGCTCCGAATATGCCATCAACGGCGCCGGCTGCAGGCTCCTCGACATCCAGGAACTCCTTTCCGACTCCGGGCTCGGCCGGGAAATGCACGTCATTGTGGGCCAGGGCCAGCTGGATCGGGTCCTGCACGCCACGCCGGAGGACCGCCGCGGCTTCATCGAGGAAGCCGCGGGGATCCTTAAGCACCGCCGGCGCAAGGAGCGGACGGTCAGGAAGCTGGAGGCGATGCAGGCCAACCTCCAGCGCCTCACCGACCTCACGGCGGAGATCCGCCGCCAGCTCACGCCCCTGGGCAAGCAGGCGGAGGTGGCCCGGCGCGCCCAGCGCGTCCAGTTCGACGTCCGGGATGCCCGCGCCCGCCTCCTGGCCGACGACCTTGTCCAGCTGCGTGGCGCACTGGAGCAGGACGTGGCGGACGAAGCAGCGCTCAAGGCCCGGCGCGCCGCCGTCGAGCAGGAACTCGAAGCGGGCCGCCGGCAGCAGGCCGCCCTGGAACAGCTGGCAGCGGAGGCCACCCCCCGGCTCAACGCGGCCCGGGACACCTGGTACCGGCTCTCCACGGCCCGCGAGCGGCTGCGTTCCCTGGGCTCCCTGGCCAGCGAACGCAGCCGGTTGCTCGGCTCCGAGGATGCGGCGCCGCCCCCGGGCAGGGATCCCGAGCAGCTTGAACGCCAGGCGGCCAGGGTGCGGCAGGAACTGGCCGGGCTTGAGCAGGACATCCAGGCCAGGCGCGGCACCCTGGAAGCGGCCAGCGCCGCCAAGGCGGCAGCGGAACAGGCTGCCTCGGAGGAGGACAGGCGGCTCACGGCCCGGCTCCGTGCCGCGGCAGACCGGCGCGAAGGCATGGCACGGCTGGCCGGACAGGTCGGTGCGGCCAGATCCCGCGTGGAGTCTGCCCAGGCCGAACTGGGACGGCTGCGCGAATCCCTCGCCGCGGGCGCGGACCGCCGCGCCCGTGCCCAGGCAGAGTTCACGGCCCTGGAAAACCAGGTCGCCGGGGTGGAGGAAGGGGAAGAATCCCTCGACGCCGACTACGAGGCCGCCAGCGAAGTCCTGGATGCGGTGCTTGCGGATATTGCCCGGCTCAAGGCAGCCGTCAATGAAGGGGTCCGGAAACGGGACGCCCTTGCAGCCCGCCTCGAAGCGCTGAAGCTCGGCCTGGACCGCAAGGATGGCGCCCGGCATGTGCTGGAGTCCGGACTGCCGGGGGTCCAGGGAAGCCTTGCAGCCGCGATCACCGTGCAGGGAGGGTATGAGGCCGCCATTGCCGCGGCGCTGGGGGAGGCGTCCGAGGCAGTCCTCGTGGAAGATCCGGACGCGGCAGTAACAGTGCTGCGTCGGCTCAAGGATGACGACGCCGGGCGGGCGGCGCTGCTGCTCGCCGCACCGGCAGCGGGCCACGGGAGCGGCACTGGCCAGGCACAGCCGGCCGGCCGTGCGCCGTCGCCGGAAGACGCCCGGTTGCCGGACGTAGCCCTGCTGCCGAACGGGGCCCAATGGGCGGCCGACCTGGTGGACGGGCCTGAGGCGCACCTTCCGCTGGTCAGGCATCTGCTCTCCGGGACCGCCGTCGTCACGGGCATCGACGCCGCCGCAGAGCTTGTGGCCTCGCTGCCTGCGCTTCGGGCCGTCACCCGGGAAGGGGACGTTTTCACCGCACTGTCTGCCGCCGGCGGCTCGGCCAAGGCACCCTCGCTGCTGGAGGTGCAGGCGGCAGTGGACGACGCCGAACGCGGGCTTTCAGGGGTCACAGCGGACCTGGAGCGGAACAGGTTCGCCCTGGCCGCCGCCGAGGCCCGGCGTACGGACGCGCAGGAGGCAGCGGACGCCGCCCTGGACAGGCTGCATGAATCAGATGCCCGCCTCGCCGCCGTGGCGGAACGCCTTGGCCACCTCAACTCCGTCCTGCGCAGCGCCGTCGGTGAGAGTGAACGGCTGGAGGCGTCCCTGTCCCGGGCGGAACACAACGTAGCGTCGGAGGAGGAAGCGCTCGCCGCGGTCACCGCCCGGCTGGCGGCCGCACAGGAAGCCCCCGAGGAAGAGGAGCCCTCCACCGAACAGCGTGATGCCCTGGCCAAGGCGGCTTCCGCCGCCCGCGCGGCCGAGGTGGAGGCGCGCCTGTCGCTGCGCAGCGCCGAAGAGCAGCAGGTGGCAACCAGGAACAGGGTGGCGTCCCTGGAACGCGCCGCCGCCACCGAGCGCCGGGCCCGGGAGGAAGCGGCGGAGCGGGCCCGCCGGCGTGCCATCCAGGCCCGCCGCGCGGCGGCCGTTTCCGCCGGTGTGGACGTGGCCCTGGGCTACGTGGACGTTTCCGTTGACCTTGCCCGGCACGAGCGGGACCTGGCCGAGGAAAACCGCGAACGGCGTGACCGCGGCCTGCGGCAGATCCGGGAAGCCAACGACGCCCTGGCCCGGGAACTGGCAGACCTTACGGACAACGTGCACCGGGATGAACTGGCGCGGGCGCAGCAGCGGGCCAGGATAGAGGCGGTGGAAACCCGCGCCGTGGACGAACTCGGCATCAGCCCCGAAGCACTGGTCGACGAATTCGGGCCGCACGTACCGGTTCCCGTTCCCGTGGAGGAGTCCGGCGACAAATGGGCAGCCCTGCGCGCCCCCGTCGACGCCGACGGCCAGGACATCAGGGACGGAAAGCCCTACGTCCGGCAGGAACAGGAAAAGCGGCTGCGGAAGGCAGAACGGGACCTCGCCAGCCTGGGCAAAGTCAACCCGCTGGCTTTGGAGGAGTTTGCCGCGCTCGAGGAACGCCACCAGTTCCTCAGCACGCAGCTGGAGGACCTGAAAGCCAGCCGCCGGGACCTGCTGGACATCATCAAAGAGGTGGATGACCGGGTCCAGCGGGTCTTCGCCGAAGCATTCGAGGACACCCAGGCCCAGTTCATCCGGGTTTTTGAGCGGCTCTTTCCAGGTGGCGAGGGCCGCCTGGTCCTGACCGACCCTTCGGACATGCTGACCACCGGGATCGAAGTGGAAGCCCGTCCCGCAGGCAAAAAGATCAAGCGGCTGTCCCTGCTCTCCGGCGGCGAGCGGTCCCTGACCGCGGTGGCGCTGCTGGTGGCGATCTTCAAGGCCCGGCCGTCGCCGTTCTACGTGATGGACGAGGTGGAGGCGGCCCTGGACGACACCAACCTGGGCCGGCTGATCACCATCTTTGAGGAGCTCAGGGAGTCCAGCCAGCTCATCGTGATCACCCACCAGAAGCGCACCATGGAAGTTGCGGACGCGCTCTACGGGGTCACCATGCGCGGCGACGGCGTCTCCACCGTGATCAGCCAGCGCCTGGGCGTGGAGGCGTAGCCATCGCCCCTGCCCGCATCGGGGCAGGTCAGCTGCCTTGCGGCGGCCGGAAGCGGCGCAGCCGTTTGTGAGAAGCTAGGGGAGTGAATGACATCCTTCCCATTGTCCTGTCCATTCTTGCTGCCCTGGTGGTCATCGGCGGGCTGATTCCGGTCCTGCTCAAGACGCGGAGGAACATCACCCGGTACCCCGGAACCCGGGACGCCAACGACCCCGAGATCCGTTCCGGCGGGAGCACTGCCGTGGCGGACAGGGATGAAACCCTGGAGCGGAAGGCCCCCGGCTACGCCGACCTTGAGGGACTCGACACCACCACGGTCCCGGACGATGCTGCCGGACTGGAAACCATTCCGGTCGAGACGCCCCTGCCGGTGGCAGGCCGCCTCACCCGCCTCCGCGAACGGCTGGTCCGCTCCAACAACATCATGGGCAAGGGCCTGCTGGCCCTGCTGTCCAGCGACCGGATCGACGAGAGCGTCTGGGACGAGGTGGAGGAAACGCTCCTGCTCGCGGACCTGGGCACCGAGCCCACCATGCAGCTGGTGGACGCGCTTCGCGAGCGGGTCAAGGTACTGGGCACCCGGACGCCGGAACACGTCAAGGCGATGCTGCGCGAAGAACTCATCAAGCTCGTTGACCCCACCATGGACCGCAGCCTCAACGTCACCCGCCACGCCGACAAGCCCGCCGTGATGATGGTGGTGGGCGTGAACGGTGTGGGCAAGACCACCACCGTGGGCAAGCTGGCCCGTGTGCTGGTGGCCGAGGACAAGGACGTCCTGCTGGGCGCCGCAGACACCTTCCGCGCGGCTGCGGCCGAACAGCTGGCCACCTGGGGCCAGCGGGTGGGCGTTCTCACCGTGAAGTCGGATATCGACGGCGCCGACCCCGCCTCCGTCGCCTACGAGGCCGTGAAGGCCGGCATCGAGCAGGAAGTCGACGTGGTCATGATTGACACCGCAGGCCGGCTGCAGAACAAAGTGGGCCTGATGGATGAACTGGGCAAGGTCAAACGCGTGGTGGAGAAGCTGGCCGAGGTGGACGAGGTCCTGCTGGTGCTGGATGCCACCACCGGGCAGAACGGCCTGAACCAGGCGCGGGTCTTCTCCGAGGTGGTCAACATCACCGGCATCGTCCTGACCAAGCTGGACGGAACCGCCAAGGGCGGCATCGTGGTCGCCATCCAGAAAACCCTGGGCGTGCCGGTCAAGCTCATCGGCCTGGGTGAAGGCGCCGACGACCTTGCACCGTTCGACACCGAAGGCTTTGTCGACGCCCTGCTTAACTGACCGTGGGGCGCTGGCTGGCGGCCGTCCGCAGGGTTTCGCGGGTGGGAAGCCATCCGACGGCGGCCAGCAGCATGATCCCGCCGGTCACGCCGAAAGCCCAGCCGAACCCCAGCCCGTCGGCCAGCATCCCCGCCACGAGCGGCCCAACGATCGCTCCGACGTCGGACGTCATCTGGTACACCGCCAGCACCTTGCCGCCGGACCGGCCATTGCCGATGACGTCGGCGACGGCAGCCTGCTGGGCGGGGCCGAAAAGCCCGGAGCCCACCCCGGCAAGCGTTGACGCCGCCAGGAACCACGGCAGATCCGAGGTCACGCCGATCGCCGCCGTTGCCAGGGCCGCCACCAGCAGGCCCGAGATCATCATGGGCTTGCGGCCCAGCGAATCCGCCAGCCGCCCCGACATCGTGAGGGCGGCCGCGTTGCCGGCGGCGAACACCGCCAGGGCCAGGCCCGCCGCCTGCGGGCCGGCCCCGAAGGCGGCCGCGGCGAACAGGGGAACCGTGGCCATCCGTACACCGAAGGTGGCCCACCCGTTGGCAAAGCTCGAGGCGAGGGCCGACCGGTAGGTTCCGGCGTGCAGTGCTTCCCGGAAGGGCATGTCCGGCGCGCGGGCGGCTGCTTCCTCTCCGCCCCGGCGCTGGTGGCTGAGCTGCGTCTGCACCACGAACGCGGCAACGAGCAGGGCCGCTGCGTAGGCAAGGAACGGAACGCGAAGCCCCAGGCCGGCCAGCAGCCCGCCCACGATGGGCCCGCACACATTGCCGATCAGGAACGCCGATGCGTACGCTCCCGAGACGCGGCCCCTGCTCCTTGGCGGAGCCAGCCGCACCACCAGGGCCATCGATGCCACCGTGAACATCACCGAGCCCGCTCCGCCGAGGCCGCGGAACAGCAGCAACTGCCAGTAGTCCTGGGCGAACGCGCAGGCCGCCGTGGACGCGGCGACGATCAGGAGCCCGGCGACGTAGACGGGCCGTTCGCCGCGCTTGCCGATCAGGGCGCCGCCGGCGGGCGCGAACGCCAGGCGCATGAACGCGAAGATCGCCACAATGACGGCGGCCTCGGTGTTGCCCACCCCAAAGGTTGTTGCGAACTGCGGCAATACGGGTGCAACAAGCCCGAATCCCAGCGCGATGAGGAACGCCGCGGCCAGCATCACCTTGATGTCGCGCGGAAGCTTCTCCCGCTGCGGCCTGAGCCGGGCGAAAAACCTGGAAGTGGCGCCGCTTGCGCGGGGTGGTGCCGTCATGGTGCAGGTGTCCTTGCTGGAAGGGTAGCCGGGTGGCTGCGCGGGTGCGGAAACATAACCGTAACAAGGCGGATATGCACCATTTACTTCCTAGAGGTTGTTGTAACAGGCCGGCAATCTAAATCCTCCGCGGGCGAAACACGCCACCCACAAACTCTTTACAGGACGCAAAAAGGCGTTGGCAGGCGGAGTACTCCGCAAGATTCGATGAGAGAGGACGTGCACCATGGAACTTACCGCAGGTCACGTTTGGGTGATGGTGGCGGCAGCCCTGGTGCTGTTCATGACACCCGGTCTGGCATTTTTCTACGGCGGCATGACCCGCGCCAAAGCAGCCCTGAACATGATGATGATGAGCTTCATCTCCATCGGCATGGTGGGTGTGGTCTGGGTTCTCTGGGGTGCCTCCATGAGCTCCGGTGAAGGGTTCCTGGAAATCGTGGGCAACCCGTTCGCCACTTTCGGCCTCGAGGGCATTACCACCCCCGACGGCCTGATCAAGGTGGGCTACGCAGCCACCTTCGCCATCATCACCGTGGCGCTGATCAGCGGCGCCATCGCCGACCGCGCCAAGTTCGGCGCCTGGTCGGTCTTCGTCCCCATCTGGGTGACGCTGGTGTACTGCCCTCTGGCCTACATGGTGTGGGGCGGCGGCCTCTTCGGCCCTGAAGGCGCAATCGGCAAGGCCCTCGGCCCGGCCATCGACTTCGCCGGCGGCACCGTGGTCCACATCAACGCAGGTGTGGCGGCGCTGATCCTGGTCCTGATCATCGGCAACCGCAAGGGCTTCGGCAAGGACCCGAACCACCGCCCGCACAACATCCCGTTCGTCATGCTCGGCGCAGCCATCCTGTGGTTCGGCTGGTTCGGCTTCAACGGCGGCGCGGCCACCACTGCTGAGCAGGGCGGCCTGATCTGGATCAACACCCTCGCAGCGCCGGCGGCAGCCATGCTCGGCTGGCTGGTCACTGAACGCATCCGCGACGGACACCCCACTTCCCTGGGTGCCGCCTCCGGTGTGGTGGCAGGCCTGGTGGCCATCACCCCCGCCTGCGCCAACGTCAGCCCGGTGGGCGCGCTGGGCCTGGGCGTCGTGGCCGGGGTGGCCTCCGCCCTGGCAGTCGGCCTGAAGTTCCGCTGGGGCTTCGATGACTCGCTGGACGTCGTCGGCGTCCACCTCGTCTCCGGCATCATCGGCACCGTGGCCCTGGGCTTCATCGCCCTGCCCACTGACGGTGTCGGCGGCGGCCTCTTCTACGGCGGCGGACTGACGCAGCTCTGGGCACAGCTTGCAGCGGCAGGCATCGCCATCGCCTACTCCGCAGTCCTGACGACCATCATCGCGCTGGCCATCCACAAGACCATGGGCTTCCGCGTCTCGCAGGAACAGGAAACGGTGGGTGTGGACCTGAGCCTGCACGCCGAGACTGCCTACGAGTTCGGCGTGAGCGGACACGGCGGAAGCTTCCAGCCGCTGCACGACATGATCACCGGCAAGGGCCAGTCCCACGAGGCCGGCCAGCTGGCCGCGGGGGCACAGAAGGCACAGCCAGCAACAGGTAAGGAAAGCGTGGGGGCATGAAACTGATCACTGCAATCGTCAGGCCGGAAAAGCTCGAAGCGATCCGTGAAGGACTGGAAGCCTACGGCGTACAGGGCCTGACCGTCAGCGCGGCCAGCGGCTACGGCCGCCAGCGCGGCTACACCGAGGTCTACCGCGGAGCGGAATACAACGTGGACCTCCTGCCCAAGATCCGGGTGGAGGTGCTGGCCACGGATGAGCAGGCAGACGACATCCTGGACGTGATCATCGCCAGCTCCAACACCGGCAGGGCCGGTGACGGCAAGGTCTGGACCATCGACGTCCATGAGGCAGTCCGGGTGCGGACCGGGGAGCGGGGAGTGGCCGCCATCTAGGCGGGCACCGGCTCAAAGGCCGCCTTCGCGGTTGAAGGGCAACTGCAGAAAAGACAGGTGGGGCGGGAACCGGGTGGTTCCCGCCCCACCTGTCTTTGTGTCCATCCGAAGCGCAGGTATCCGCCTCAGTCCCCGGCGGCGGGGGTGGGCTGGCGGTTGGTGGGCCAGGACGCCGGACCCGCCGAACCGGCTCCATACTCCTCCAGCGGCACCTCACCCTTTTCCCATGCCTTCAGGACCGGCTCAACGATCCGCCAACAGTCCTCCGCCGTGTCACTCCGGACGGACAGCAGCGGGTCGCCGGCCAGGACGCCTTCCAGCACTTCGCCGTAGGGCAGGAGGTCCGAGGCGCTCAGTTCCGCTTCCAGGGTGACCCGGCCCAGGCTGAAGATGTTTCCGGGGCCGTTGACGTCGACGTCGAACTCCAGGGTGTCCGGACCGAAACCGATCCGCAGCTGGTTGGGGGAGTCCACGCCGGTGAATCCTTCGGGCAGGTGGGGCACCGGCAGGAAGGTCACCACTGCTTCCTTGCGCTTATCGCCCAAGGCTTTGCCCGAGCGCAGGATGAAGGGCACGCCCCGCCAGCGCCAGTTGTCGATTCCTACCTGGATTTCCGCCAGTGTCTCCGTTTCCCGTCCGGGATCCACGCCTTCCTCCCTGGCATAGTCGGGGACGTCCTTGCCGGCCACGGAGCCTGCCGTGTAACGGGCCCGCCGGGTTGATTCCGTGAAGGGTGCGCTGACGCTGCTGGCCCGCAGGACGGTGGACACGGCGTCGCGGAGGTCGCGTTCGCCGATAGTGGCCGGCGGTTCGATGGCCATGATCGCCATGACCTGCAGCAGGTGGCTCTGGATCATGTCGCGGAGGGCGCCGGCGTTGTCGTAGTATCGGGCGCGTCCTTCCAGGGCGAGGTCCTCGTCGAAGAAGATCTCCACTTTCTCCACGTGCTGCCTGTTCCACACCGGCTCGAGGAAGTTGTTGGCGAACCGCAGGCCCAGGATGTTCAGGACCGTGGCCTTGCCCAGGAAGTGGTCCACGCGGTGGATGTGGTCCTCGGGGACCAGCCGCGCCAGCGTACGGTTCAGCGACCGGGCCGATTCCTCACTGGAGCCGAACGGCTTCTCCATGACCAGGCGGGTTCCATCCGGGACTTCCTCCGGCTGCAGAGTTTCACAGGCACGCTGGCTGATCCGGGGCGGAAGCGCAAAGTAGACCGCCACCGGGCCCGGCAGGGCGGCCAGCAATGCCGCGAGGGCACCCGTTGCAGTGACATCCACCTGGTGGTAAACGGAGTCCTTCTGTATCGCCTCGAGGGATTCCCTTCCGTGCGCATCGGCTGTTCCGGCGGCGGCACCAAAGGAGGACTGAACCCGTTCCCGCCATTGTTCCGGCGTCCACGGATCCGAACCGGCCCCCACCAGGCGCAGGCCGTCCGCCCGGCCCGCCGCAACAAGCCGGGCAAGGCCCGGCAGGAGGAGACGGCCGGTGAGGTCGCCGGAGGCGCCAAGGATGAGCAGGGTCTTCACTGTTGTTTGGCTCGTCATTTTGCCAGCATGCCACCTACCGCGCCCGACTTGGTACCCTAGATAGTCGAGTCCCGATCATCTCCTGAAAGAAGTTCACGGCGCGTGTTCAATTCACTCTCTGACCGGTTGACAGCAACCTTCAAGAATCTCCGCGGCAAGGGCCGCCTCACGGAGGCCGATGTTGATGCCACCGTCCGGGAGATCCGCCGTGCCCTCCTGGACGCGGACGTTGCCGTCCCGGTGGTCCGGGAGTTCACCGGGCGGGTCCGCGAACGTGCGCTGGGCGCCGAGGTCTCGGCTGCCCTCAACCCGAGCCAGCAGATCGTCAAGATCGTCAACGAGGAACTCGTGGAGATCCTGGGCGGGGAGACCCGCCGGATCCGGCTGGCAAAGAACGGTCCCACGGTCATCATGCTCGCCGGCCTCCAGGGCGCCGGTAAAACCACCCTTGCCGGCAAGCTGTCGAAGTGGCTGAAGGCCCAGGGCCACAGCCCCATGCTCGTGGCCTGCGACCTCCAGCGCCCCAACGCTGTCACGCAGCTCCAGGTGGTGGGCCAGCGCGCCAACGTGCCGGTCTTCGCCCCGCACCCCGGAGCCACCTCCACGGAGCTGGACCAGCCCGCCGGTGACCCGGTCGCCGTCGCCCGTGCCGGCGTCGAGGAAGCGCGCCAGAAGCTGCACGACGTCGTCATCGTCGACACCGCCGGACGCCTCGGCGTCGACGCCGACATGATGGAGCAGGCCCGCCAGATCCGCCGTGCCATCGTGCCCAACGAAGTCCTGTTCGTGATCGACTCCATGATCGGCCAGGACGCCGTCAACACGGCGCTCGCCTTCGATGAAGGCGTCAACTTCACCGGCATCGTGCTGTCCAAGCTCGACGGCGACGCCCGCGGCGGTGCCGCGCTCTCCGTCGCGTCGGTCACCGGCAAGCCCGTCATGTTTGCCTCCACCGGCGAAGGCCTGGACGACTTCGAGCTGTTCCACCCGGACCGGATGGCCTCGCGCATCCTGGACATGGGCGACATCCTCACCCTCATCGAACAGGCCGAAAAGGCCTGGGACAAAGACGAAGCCGCCCGGATGGCGAAGAAGTTCGCCGACCAGGAAGACTTCACCCTCGAAGACTTCCTGGCCCAGATGCAGCAGATCCGCAACATGGGCTCCATGAAGAAGATGCTCATGATGATGCCGGGCGCACAGAACATCCGGCAGCAGCTGGAGCAGTTCGACGAGCGTGAAATCGACCGCGTGGAAGCCATTGTCCGGTCCATGACGCCGCACGAGCGGCTTGCGCCGAAGATTATCAACGGTTCACGGCGCGCCCGCATCGCCCGCGGTTCCGGCGTCCACGTCTCCGAGGTCAACGGCCTCCTGGAACGCTTCGCCCAGGCCCAGAAGATGATGAAGAAAATGGCCCAGGGCGGCATGCCGGGAATGCCCGGGATGCCGGGGATGCCCGGTGCCGGCGGAGGGGCGCGGAAAAACGCCAAGAACGCCCCCAAGAAGAAGGCCAAGTCGGGCAACCCGGCCAAGGCTGCGCAGGAACGCAAGGAGATGGAGGCCCGCCGCGCCAATGCAGCCAAGGCCCTGCCCACCGGTGCAGCCTTCGGCCAGCAGGGCGGCGACTTCGATCCGTCACAGCTGAACCTTCCCAAGGGCTTCGACAAGTTCCTGGGCAAGTAACAACCCATTTGGGCAGCGCCAGGTGTCGTTTTGAGGGGTCAAAACGACACCTGGCGCTGCTTACTTGGGATGTCGGTACCGTGGAATAGGGTTGGGACATGTTCAAGCAGAGGGTAGTGTTCGTGCACGGCGCCGGAACCTTTGGTGCCGCCGCATGGCCGCGCCAGCACGGCATGACACTGACCTATGACGCCCTCTTCCTCCGCCGGCACGGTTTTGACCCCGTGGCCGAGCCCCTGGAATCGTCCTTCACGGAGGATGCCGCGATCATCCTTCGCTCCCTGGCCGATGACGGCCGTGGCGCCGCCGGCGGCCATGTAGTGGCGCACGCACAAGGCGCCATCGCGGCGATGATGGCCGCCGTGGAACGCCCGGACCTGGTGTTTTCGCTGACCCTGGTGGAGCCGGCCTGCCTCTCACTGACGGCGGAACTTCCCGCCACGGCAGCCCACATCAGCCTCATGCAGCCCCTGTTCGAGGTCCGGCACCAGCTCAGCGACGAAGACTTCCAGCGCGAGTTCGTCCGGCGGGTGTACGCCACCGACCTTCAGCAGCCCGCCACCACGGAAGAAAAGCGCTCTGCGCGCAGGCTGCGGCTCCAGGCCCCCTCGTGGGAGGCGCCGCTCCATATCGTCCCCGGCGTCCCCACCCTGGTGCTGACCGGCGGGTGGGAACCCCTCTATGAGGAAATTGCCGGCTACCTCCGGGAGACCGGCGCCCTGCACCGCGTCGCCGCGGGCGGGCACCGGCCCCATGACTCGCCGGACGGCGACCGGGCCATCCGGCAGTTCATCGGCGGGGTCAGCCGCAGCCGGCCCGCCCAGGCGTCCTAGCTGTCCGCGGGAACGCGAAGCTCCGGCAGGTAGACCTTGCCGCCGGCGGCAAGGAATTCCCGGCTCTTTTCCTGCATCCCGCTGGCTGCTCCGGCCAGCGCTGCCTGCGCCTCCGCGGATCCGAATTCGTCCCGGATGTCCTGGCTGATCCGCATCGAGCAGAACTTCGGGCCGCACATTGAACAGAAGTGCGCCGTCTTGGCAGGCTCGGCCGGGAGGGTCTCGTCATGGAACGACTCCGCGGTGACCGGGTCCAGGGACAAGGCGAACTGGTCCCGCCAGCGGAATTCGAACCGCGCCTTGGACAGGGCGTCGTCCCGTTCATGTGCCCCGGGGTGGCCCTTGGCGAGGTCCGCGGCGTGGGCCGCGATCTTGTAGGTGATCACGCCGGTTTTGACGTCGTCCTTGTTGGGCAGGCCCAGGTGCTCCTTGGGGGTGACATAGCAGAGCATGGCGGTGCCGTACCGGGCAATTTCGGTCGCACCGATGGCGGAGGTGATGTGGTCGTAGCCGGGGGCAACGTCCGTGACCAGCGGCCCAAGGGTGTAGAACGGCGCCCCCTTGCACAGCTCCTGCTGCCGCTCGACGTTCTCCCGGACCAGGTGGAACGGCACGTGGCCTGGCCCCTCCACCATGACCTGCACGTCGTACTCCCAGGCGCGCTGCGTGAGTTCCGCCAGGGTGTCCAGCTCCGCGAACTGCGCGGCGTCGTTGGCGTCGGCCGTGGAGCCGGGGCGCAGGCCGTCGCCGAGGGAGAACGCGACGTCGTATTTGGCGAAGATTTCACACAGCTCATCGAAGTGCGTGTACAGGAAGTTCTCCTGGTGGTGGGCCAGGCACCAGCCGGCCATGATGGACCCGCCGCGGGAGACGATTCCCGTCACGCGGTTGGCCGTCAGCGGAACATACCGGAGCAGCACGCCGGCGTGGATGGTCATGTAGTCCACGCCCTGTTCGCACTGTTCGATCACGGTGTCCCGGAAGATCTCCCAGGTGAGCGCATTGGCCTCGCCGTTGACTTTCTCCAGCGCCTGGTAGATCGGCACCGTTCCAATCGGCACGGGGGAGTTGCGGATGATCCATTCCCGGGTGGTGTGGATGTCGTCACCGGTGGAGAGGTCCATGACGGTGTCGGCGCCCCACTGGGTGGCCCACTGCAGCTTGTCCACCTCTTCGGCGATGGAGCTGGTCACCGCGGAGTTGCCGATGTTCGCGTTGATCTTCACCAGGAAGGCCTTGCCGATGATCATCGGCTCGGACTCGGGATGGTTGATGTTGCTGGGAATGATGGCCCGGCCCGCGGCCAATTCGCTGCGGACGAGTTCAACATCGCAGTTTTCCCGCAGCGCCACGAAGCGCATTTCCTGCGTGATGACCCCCTGCCGGGCATAGTGCATCTGCGTCACCGTCCGGCCGTCGACGGCGCGGCGGGGCACCGGCTGCGCGCCCTTCCACTCCGCGGACGCAGCGCCGCGCCGCACGGCCGAGCGGCCGTCGTCGAGCAGGTTGCGCTCCCTGCCGCTGTAGGCCTCCGTGTCCCCGCGCGCCACGATCCACTCGGCGCGGAAGGGCTGCAGGCCGCGGACCGGGTCGCTGCCGGGGCCCGCGGTCCGGTAGGTCCGGAACGGTTCGTTCGGCTGTCCGTTGGGTGATGGCTCCAGGGCGATCTCCGTCACGGGCACCCGGATTCCGGCGCCGGCATCTTCGATGAAGGCCAGCGAATGCGACGCCAGGGAGTGGGTCACCCCGCGGGCGGTGGTGTCCCCGGGCTCTCCGGTGGACGGCTGGTGGGCAGGGTTCAACTGGGTGTTTTGCGTACTCAAGGGAATACTCACTTCCTTCGCCGGCATTACCCGGACAGGTTCGACGGTCGCAGGCTGCCTCAGCCCGATCTCAGCCCCTGCAGGGGCACCCGTGTGGTCAGCAACGAAGCTACCACAGGCACCTGGAAGAGCCGTGTCACAAATGCGGTGCTAGCCTGACCGGGCACTGAAAGGAGCCGGGATGGCAGGAATCATTCACTTTCGCGGGCCCGTCCTCACCGCGCCGGACCGGGTAAGCCACGGACTCTGGGCCGTGGACGGGAGACTGACGTTCACGCAGCCGGCAGCCCCTCCCGACCGCGTCCTCGACGGCTGGGTCCTGCCCGGGTTCGTGGACGCCCACTGCCACATCGGTCTGGGTCCTGGCGGCCCGGTGGAGCCCGCTGCGGCCCGCGACCAGGCGCTCGCCGACCTCAGCGCCGGAACCCTGCTGGTGCGGGACGCCGGCTCGCCGGCGGACACCCGGTGGATGCAGGGCGGCCGGGACTTCCCGGTGCTGATCCGCGCGGGCCGGCACGTGGCCCGGACCCGCCGCTATCTGCGCGGCTTCGCCGAGGAAGTCGAGCCGGAGGGCCTCGTGGAGGCGGTCCGGAAGCAGGCACGCGACGGTGACGGCTGGGTCAAACTCGTGGGGGACTGGATCGACCGGAACGCCGGTGACCTGGCTCCGTCCTTTCCTGCCGCCGTCGTCCGTGACGCCGTCCGTGCAGCCCACGACGAAGGCGCCCGGGTGACCGCGCATTGTTTCGCCGAGGACACCCTGGACCAGGTGCTGGACGCAGGGATCGACTGTGTGGAGCATGCCACCGGGCTCCTGCCCCGGCACCTGCCACGGTTCGTGGAACAAGGGGTGCCGATCGTGCCCACGCTTATCAACATCGCCACCTTTCCGGACATCGCAGCGCAGGCTGATGCAAAGTTCCCCCGCTACGCGGCCCACATGCGTGCCCTGTGGGAGGGCCGCCGCGAGCGGGTGGCGCAGGCCCACGCCGCGGGCGTGCGGATCTTTGCCGGAACCGATGCGGGCAGTGTGATCCGGCACGGCAGGATTGCCGACGAGATCCTTGCGCTGCATGCCGCAGGCCTCCCGATGGCAGCCGCCCTGGACGCCGCCTGCTGGGCGGCCCGGAGGTGGCTTGGTGCGGAAGGCCTGGCGGAAGGGGCCCGCGCCGACGTGGTGGTGTGCCGGGACGATCCGCGGGCGGTGCCGGACACGATCAGGACACTCGCGCACGTGGTTTTGGGCGGACGAATCATCCGCTGAGAGCGTCGGCAGAGGACTTGGAATAAATTGAAGCTTCAAGTAATTTTAATATGTGACAGGCCGGCAACCGGGCGGCCTTCCAATTCAAGGAGCTTCAGATGACCGCAGCACCCAGCAGCCAGGATCTTCTTCCTGCCGACCTCGCCATGGGCACGGTGATGCTCAAGGTGGGCGACATGAAGGTCATGACCGACTACTACCAGCGGGCGCTGGGCCTCGAGGTGGTCGCCGAACAGGATGGCGGGCTCTACCTTGGCCGGCTGGGCCGCCCCCTGGTCCACCTGGCGCTGGCCCCTGGGCTGAACCTTCCCGGCAGGGGAGAGGCCGGCCTGTTCCACACCGCCTTGCTGTTCGAGGACCAGGCCTCCCTTGCCGCCACGATCGCCACCGCGGCCCAGTATGAGCCGCGGTCCTTCACCGGCAGCGCCGACCACCTGGTCAGTGAGGCCTTCTACTTCACCGACCCCGAAGGCAACGGCATCGAGCTCTACTGGGACCGGCCGCGCAGCAACTGGTCCTGGAACGGGACCGACGTAGTCATGGACAGCCTCGCACTGCCGCCCCAGCGCTACCTTGAGCAGCACCTCACCGAGGCGTCGCTGGAAGGCCAGCGGCAGACGTCCGCCGGGGTGGGCCACGTCCACCTGCAGGTGGGCGACGTCCAGACGGCCCGGGACTTCTATGTCGGAACCCTGGGTTTCGAAAAGACCGCCGGCTGGCACGGCCAGGCCTTGTTCGTCTCCGCCGGCCGGTACCACCACCACATGGCCATGAACGTCTGGAACAGCCGCGGCGCCGGGCCGCGAAAGGACACGCTCGGGCTGGGCGAGGTGCTCATCGAAGTTCCCTCCGGGGACGACGTCGGAGCGCTGGCTGACCGGCTCAAGGTCGCCGGCGTGCCCGCCCACCACACCGGCGCGGAGCTTCGCTTCGAGGATCCGTGGCGGAACAGGCTGCGGGTGGCGGTCCGCTGACCGGCGGCCCTGACCGCCCGCGTGGACCGGCAGCCCGCGTGCGCCGGCAGCTCGGAAACTACTAGGCTGATCCCGTACGGCCGGACCGCAGGCAGCGGACGGCGCGCAGTTCCGCCAACGGAAGAAGGACACCCGCCATGGGCTTCACCGAGATCTTTGTCGCCACCCATGACGCCGCGCTGAAACGCGCCGGCATCCTTGATGAAGGCAGCGCTGCGGCCGCAAATGCCGGTCCCGCCGGCCAGGCCGTCCGCATCCAGGACGTCAGCGACTTTGAAGTGGAGCAGCTCGGCGATCTCGCCGGAAAAGCCGTGCACGCCGGCGGCGCCGACTATGAGCTGACCTTGGTGGACGTGGCCAGCGATTCCCTCCTGGCGGTGCCGCCGGCCATGGTGCGCGCCCTCGCGGACCTGCTGACCTATGAGACCGAAGGCGACGGCAACGTCCTTGACGATGTTGCCGAACAGTGGGCGGGGCAGGAAGACATGCCGTTCGGCGCCGGCAAGGCGCGCACCTACGTGCAGCAGCTGGCGGAACTCGCTGCCGGAATCGACGATTCGGAGCGCACCGGCCTGTACGTCTGGTCCGCCTGACGATTCCCGCCTGGTCCTGCGGAACCGTCCGGAACTCCCGCAGCCTCAAGCGCTGCGGGTCCGGCGGTTCGAAGTTCGAAATAACGCCGCCCATCTGGCACAATGGACAGGTACTCGATCCGCGCGGCCCCTCTCTCCGTGTCCGGATCCTGTCCTTCGAGCCCGCAAGTACGGCCCGCCCCACGGGTGCAGAAAGCCGGGTTCACCCCTTTTCTGAAACAGGAGTGACCACAAAAGTGGCCGTAAAGATTCGCCTTAAGCGCTTCGGCAAGATGCGCGCCCCGTACTACCGCATCGTCGTTGCGGACTCACGCACCAAGCGTGATGGCCGCGCCATCGAGGAAATCGGCAAGTACCACCCCACCGAGGAGCCTTCGTTCATCGAGGTCAACTCCGAGCGTGCCCAGTACTGGCTCTCCGTCGGCGCCCAGCCGTCCGAGCAGGTTGCCGCGATCCTGAAGATCACCGGTGACTGGCAGAAGTTCAAGGGCCTGCCGGGCCAGGAAGGCACCCTCAAGACCAAGGTCGAGAAGGAAGCCTTCGTTGCCCCGGAGAAGGGCTCGGTCATCATCCCGGAAGCCATCACCAAGAAGGCATCCAAGTCTGACGCTGCCGAGGCCCCGGCCGACGCCGAAGCTGAGACCACCGAGGCTGAGTAAGTTGCTGGCAGAAGCGCTGGAGCACCTGGTCCGGGGAATCGTGGATTCCCCTGATGACGTCAAGGTCAGTTCAAAGAGCAACCGCCGCGGGGACACCCTCGAGGTGCGCGTTCACCAGGACGACCTTGGACGGGTGATTGGCCGGCAGGGCCGGACGGCGCGCGCTTTGCGCACCGTCGTGGCGGCGCTGGCCGGCGGCGAACCGGTAAGGGTCGACGTCGTCGACACCGACCGCCGCCGCTGAGCGCTCGGCAACATTCAGTTCCTGCTCCGGCCCCTCCACCACCAGGTGGAGGGGCCGGAGTGCTTTACCAAGAAAAAGCTCCAACAGAACCACAACCCGGAAACAGAGGAACAGATGCAGCTTCAGGTGGCACGGATTGGCAAGCCGCACGGCATTCGCGGGGAAGTCACGGTCCAGGTGCTGACCGACGCTCCGGAGGACCGCTTCGTCCCCGGCACGGAGTTTCTTGTCGAGCCCGCGGCGTCCGGTCCGCTGACGGTAAGCAGTGCGCGCTGGAACAAGGACATCCTGCTCCTCGGTTTTGAGGAAGTGGCGGACCGCAACACGGCCGAAACCCTCCGCGGCGCCAAGCTGTTCATCGAAACGGAAGAACTTGACGGGGACGACGACGAGGGCTGGTACGAACACGAACTCGTCGGCCTGGAGGCACGGGTCGGAACACGGGTGGTGGGCAAGGTGACGGCACTGAACACCATGCCCGTCCAGGACCTGCTTCTGGTGACTACCCCGGAAGGGGCTGAAATCCTCGTCCCGTTCGTTGAGCAAATCGTCCCCGAGGTCAACATTGAGGAAGGCTTCATCGTCCTGACCCCGCCGGACGGCCTGTTCGAACTCAACGCCGACGACGCCGCCCCCTCCGCGACGGAAGGCACTGACTAGATGCGGATCGACGTCGTCAGCATCTTTCCCGAGTACCTTGCTCCGCTGGACCTCTCCCTGATTGGCAAGGCGCGGCAGGACGGGATCCTGGACCTTCACGTCCACGACCTGCGCAGCTTCACCACGGACAAGCACCGCTCCGTCGACGACACCCCGTACGGCGGCGGCGCCGGGATGGTCATGAAGCCCGAACCCTGGGCGCAGGCACTCTCCGCCGTCGCGGAAGGACGTCCGGACCCCGCACGCCGGCCCGTGTTGATCGTCCCATCCCCTGCAGGTGAACGTTTTACCCAGGCCCTCGCGTACGAACTGGCGGAGGAGCCGCACCTGGCTTTTGCCTGCGGCCGGTACGAAGGCATTGACGAGCGGGTCATCGAATGGGCGCAGGAGCACTTCACTGTCCGGCCCGTCAGCCTCGGTGACTACGTGCTCAACGGCGGGGAAGTGGCCGTCCTGGCCATGGTCGAAGCCATCGGCAGGCTGCTTCCCGGCGTGGTGGGCAACCCCGAATCCCTCGTGGAGGAGTCCCACTCCGACGGGCTCCTGGAATACCCCGTCTACACCAAGCCTTCGGTCTGGCGCGACCGGGAGGTGCCCCCGGTCCTGCTCAGCGGCAACCACGGCCGGATTGCGCAGTGGCGGCGCCACGAACAATACCGCCGGACAGCCCAGCGCCGGCCGGACCTGCTTGAGGAATTCGACGCCGGCAGCCTGCCGCGTGCCGACCGCACCGAACTGCACAGCCTGGGCTACGACATCGTGGACGGAAGGCTGGTGCGTCGCCCGGATGCGGCGGCCGGTGGACAGGACTGATCCCGGCGGAATTGGCGTAACCCTGCCGCTGTGGCAAAATTAAGCTTTGTGTCTGCTGGGTCCGCACCTGCCACAGGGGGTAGCGCGGCCAACAGCCGGACAACCGGCCCGTCAATCCTTGAAGAGGCCGGACCACTTTTTCTTCGGCGGTGAGACCCGGCCTGCCTACCAGCAGCTGGACTTGACCGCCGTGACCCAAAGTGAATGACCTGTGGCGTTCACCAGGAGTGCAATCATGCATATTCTCGATTCCGTCGATGCAGCCTCGCTGCGCAACGATGTTCCCGAATTCCGCGCGGGTGACACCCTCAAGGTGCACGTGAACATCATCGAAGGCAAGAACACCCGTGTCCAGGTATTCCAGGGCTTCGTCCTGGGCCGCCAGGGCGACGGCGTGCGCGAAACCTTCACGGTCCGCAAGGTTTCCTTCGGTGTCGGTGTGGAGCGTACCTTCCCGGTGCACTCCCCGATCATCGAAAAGATCGAGGTTGTCACCAAGGGTGACGTCCGCCGCGCCAAGCTGTACTACATGCGTGCGCTGCGTGGCAAGGCCGCCAAGATCAAGGAAAAGCGCGACTTCAGCTCCGCCAAGTAAGTCCTCCCGGACTTACTGCCAGGCAGGAGCCCGGCCGTAGCCGGCAAACGCCGGAGCAATGCACCAGCGCCAGGATACGGACCATGCACCAGACAAAACGCCAGCCCCGCAAAAAGGGCTGGCGTTTTGTTGTGGTGGCCCTGCTCCTGGCGGCCACCATCAGCGGACTGGTCCGGTCCCTCTGGCTGGATGTCTACTTCATCCCGTCCGATTCCATGGAACCGCTCCTGCAGGGCGGGGACCGCATCCTGGTGTCCCGCACCGATTTCCAGGGCGAACCGATCAGGCACGGCGACGTGGTTGTCTTTGACGGCCGCGGCAGCTTTGCGCCCCTCAACAGCGGCAAGGGCCCTGTGGTGGACGCCGCCGCTTCGGCCCTGCAATGGGTCGGGCTCACAGGCAGTGACACCACCTACGTCAAGCGCGTCATAGGCCTCCCCGGTGACGCGGTGGCCTGCTGCGATTCCGCCGGGCACGTCACCGTCAATGGATCCGCCCTGGACGAGCCCTACATCTTCCCCGGGGACGCCCCGAGCACCCAAAAGTTCAGCGTGGTGGTCCCGCAGGGCAGGCTCTGGCTGATGGGGGACCACCGCTCCGTGTCCGCCGATTCGCGCAGCCTGCTGGGTGCCCCCGGCGGCGGCCTGGTCCCGGTGGACCGGGTGATCGGCCGGCCAGTCCGGATCCTTTGGCCCCTTGATAGATTTGCTCCAGTAGCACGGCCGCCCGCAGCGGTGCCCACAACACAGAACGGACGGTAAATGCCCGAGAACCAAGCGCGGAACCCCGACCCGCGCCACGACGGCCCCGCAGAGTCACCGGCCGTTCCAGCCTCCGGGACCCCTGACGCCGGTGAAACAGCCGGCACCGTCCATCGCCGCAACCGGCCGGCGTCGAAAGCCGCCGCAAAGTCCGGCGGCAACCCGCTGCTGGGATGGCTGAAGGAAATCGCCACTGTCGTGGTGATCGCGGTGGTGCTGTCCTTCCTGATCAAGACCTTCCTGTTCCGGGCCTTCTTCATTCCCTCGGAGTCCATGGTGAACACATTGGACGTCGATGACCGGATCTTCGTCAACCTCCTGGTGCCGGAGCCCTTCGCACTCAGCCGGGGTGACGTGGTGGTATTCCGCGACACCAAGGGCTGGCTGCCGCCCGCCCCGGCCAAGGAACAGGGCCCGTTCACCTGGGTCCAGGACGGCCTGACTTTCGTCGGACTCCTGCCGGACAACACGGACCAGCACCTCGTCAAGCGTGTCATCGGGCTCCCCGGCGACCACGTGGTGTGCTGCGACGCCGGCGGTAAACTGACCATCAACGGAACCGCCATCGACGAGACCTACATCAATCCCGCCGAAGTGCCGCAGGTCCGCAATTTTGACGTCACCGTCCCGGAAGGCAAGGTGTGGGTGATGGGCGACAACCGCAACCACTCGGCCGATTCCCGTGCCCACATGGAGACCGACGGCGGCTTCATCGACCTGAAGGACCTGGAAGGCAAGGCCGCCGTCATCGCGTGGCCGCTGAACCGGATCAAGACACTGGACAACTACCCGGACGTCTTCCGCAACGTGCCGGCGGCGCGCTGACCATGTCCTCCGCGGTGCAGGCCCCGCCGGCGGCCACGTCACGTTCCGGTACCAAGCCAGCCGCCCGTGGCGGCAAGGCTCCCACCCTGCGGCATGAGCGCACATTCAAGGCCCAGGGCATCCGGTTGCTGGCCGGAGTGGACGAGGTGGGCCGCGGCGCCCTTGCCGGACCCGTCAGCGTGGGCATTGCCGTGGTGGACCTGGAACGCCAAAAGCCGTTGGCCGGTGTGCGGGACAGCAAACTTCTCAGCCCCGCGGAACGCGAACGGCTGGATCCCCTGGTACGGCGCTGGAGCGTGGCCTCGGCTGTGGGGCACGCAACCGCCGTCGAGATCGATTCTCTCGGCATCATCGCCGCCCTGCGGCTCGCCGGAACCCGTGCCTGGGGCAGTATCCTCGGCGCCGGCGTCGTTCCGGACGCCGTGCTGCTGGATGGAAGCCACAACTGGCTTTCCCCGGCGGAACAGCCCTCCCTGTTCGACCAGCCCGTGGTCGAGGCCTCCTGTAACGCGCCCGTCCACACCAAGGTAAAGGCGGACATGCAGTGCCTCAGCGTGGCGGCTGCGAGCGTCATTGCCAAGGTGGAACGGGACCGCATCATGCGCAGCCTGCACACCGAGTACCCGGATTACGGCTGGGACGTCAACAAGGGGTATGCCACCCGGACGCACCGCGACGTCCTGCGTGCCGCCGGGCCCACGCCCTACCACCGGGTTAGCTGGCGGCTGCTGGGCGGGGAACTGCAGGGTGTCGAGGTGCCCGACGGGGATGAACCGTTCGACGACTGACCCCGCCCCGCGGCGGCAGCCGTGCCGGACATGGTGCAAGATGGAAGCATGAGTGCTGAAGATCTTGAGAACTATGAAACCGACATGGAGCTTCAGCTCTATCGTGAGTACCGCGACGTCGTCGGCCTCTTCAGCTTCGTCGTCGAGACCGAGCGGCGCTTCTACCTCGCCAACCATGTGGACCTCCAGGCCCGCAGCGCTGACGGCGAAGTCTACTTCGACCTGACCCTCCAGGACGCCTGGGTATGGGACGTCTACCGCTCGGCGCGGTTCGTCAAGAGCGTCAGGGTCCTGACCTTCAAGGACGTCAACGTCGAGGAACTGCCCCGCAGCGAGGAACTGGCGCTGCCCAAGGACGTGGACCTGGGCAACTAGGACCTTCTCCACTTACCCTCCACACAGGCCCCTGTCCACATACGGCAGGGGCCTCCTGTCGTCCGCGGCCACCGGCCCTCAGGCTGGTTGCGGAGGTAGACATGAAATCGAAAGACCTGCTGGGCCGGCACGGCGAAGACCTTGCGGCCGGCCATCTTGAGACGCTGGGCATGCTGGTGGTGGAGCGCAACTGGAGGTGCGCTGAGGGCGAGATCGACATCGTTGCCCTCGACGGCGACACGCTGGTCATCGCCGAAGTCAAGACCCGGCGCACCCTGGACTACGGCCATCCCTTCGAAGCCGTGGGCCCGGAAAAGCTGGCGCGGCTGCACCGCCTGGGCGCGGCGTGGTGCCGTGACCGGGAGCTGCGCATGCCGCTGCGCCGCGTGGACGTCATTGCTGTCGTTGACGACGGCGGCGGGGAACCCGTGGTGGAACACCTCAAGGGGGTGGGGTGATGGTGCTCGGCCGGACCTACTCCGTCGCCCTGGTGGGGCTCAACGGATACATGGTGGAGGTCGAGGCGGACATCGGCCAGACGCTGCCGGCCTTCGTCATCCTGGGGCTGCCCGATGCAGCCCTCAACGAAGCCAAGGAGCGCATCCGCTCGGCCGCAAAGAACTCCGGGATCCCCCTCAGCCGCAGGAAGATCACCGCAAACCTCATCCCCGCCTCGCTGCCCAAACGTGGCTCGGGGTTCGACCTGGCCGTCACCATGGCCGTGCTCAGGGCCGCGAACGACATCAAACCTACCGGACGCACCGTCTTCATCGCCGAGCTCGGGCTGGACGGCCGGTTACGGCCGGTCCGCGGCGTCCTGCCCGCGGTCATGGCAGCAGTGCAGGCCGGCTACCCGGATATCGTGGTGGCCCACGCCAACCTTGCCGAGGCCTCCCTCGTGCCCGGGGCCAGGGTCCGGGGCTACCGCACGCTGGCCCGGCTGGCACTCGACTGCGGAGCCGATCCGCAGGAGCTTGCCCTCGACTTCGAACCGGACGACCCGGACGATGCCGGTGACGGCCCTGCGGCGGTGGGACCGTGCCCTGATATGGCGGATGTCTCCGGGCAGGGCGACGCACGCCGGGCGCTTGAGGTGGCCGCCGCCGGAGCCCACCACGTGCTGCTCACCGGGCCTCCAGGTGCCGGTAAGACCATGCTGGCCGAGCGCCTTCCCGGCCTCCTGCCCGACCTCGGCGACCACGAATCCATGGAGGTCACCGCCATCCACTCGCTGTGCGGCCTGCCGTCATCCACGGTCCAGCTGCTGCGGCGCCCACCGTTTGAGAATCCCCACCACTCAGCCACCGCAGCGGCCATCATCGGCGGCGGATCGGGGCTGCCCCGGCCTGGTGCCGCCTCCCGGGCCCATCGGGGAGTGCTGTTCCTCGACGAGGCGCCGGAATACGAACGCCGGGTCCTGGACGCCCTGCGGCAGCCGCTCGAGAGCGGGGAGCTGGTGATCCACCGGTCTGCCGGAACCGCAGCCTACCCGGCCAGGTTCCAGCTGGTGCTCGCCGCCAACCCCTGCCCCTGCGGGAAGGCCTCGGGCAAGGGGCTTGAGTGCACGTGTACGCCCATGATGCGCCGCCGCTACCTCGCCAGGATGTCCGGTCCGCTGCTGGACCGGGTGGACATCCAGCTGCAGGTGGAGCGGGTGTCGCTTGCGGAGTTCGGCCAGGCCAGAACGGAGGAGGACACCGCATCGGTGGCGGCCAGGGTGCGTGATGCCCGGGCCCGCCAGGCCGAACGGCTCGGCTGCTTTGGCCTGGAAACCAATTCGCAGGTGCCGGGCCGCATCCTGCGCGGCGAACTGCGGCTGCCCCCGGCCGCCACCCGAATCCTTGACCAGTCCCTGGAGCGCGGTGTGTTGACCGCGCGGGGCTACGACCGCGTCCTGCGGCTGGCATGGACGCTGGCAGACCTTGGGCACCGGGAAGCGCCCGACACCAACGACATCGGCCAGGCACTCGGCCTGCGGCAGGCCGCCGCTGCCGCGGCATGAAAAGGATGGCAGGCATGAGCGAACTGAAGGATCCTCGGTGGAAGGAACCGGGCATGGACCAGGAACGGTTGGCGCGGGCCGCGCTTTCCCGGCTGATGGAACCGCAGGATGCCGCCGGCCTGGCCCTGGTGCAGACTGTGGGGGCAACTGACGCGCTACGCATCGCCACGGGCGGGATGGCAGCGGGGCCGGGGCTGGAGCACCGGATCACTTCCATGCTGGCCGAGAACGGAACCGGCAGCTGGGCGGGGCTTGCCGCGGCATTGAAGCGTTGGCAGCCGAGGATCCCCGACCTGGCACCTGAACGGGACCTGGCCACCATGGCCCGCATTGGCGGGCGGCTCATCATTCCCTCCGATGAACTGTGGCCGGCCCAGCTGGCCGACCTCGGAATCCAGGAACCCATCTGTCTGTGGTGGCGGGGCCAGGCGCAGCCACTGCCGGGGGCGGACAGGTGTATCGCCCTGGTGGGATCCCGGGACAGCACCAGCTATGGGGCGGCGGTCACGGGCGACCTCGCGTATTCGCTGGGGCAGCGCGGCTTCACGATTGTCTCCGGCGGAGCCTACGGAATCGACGCCCACGCCCACCGTGCCGCCCTCGCCGGCGGCACCTCCGCAGTACCCACGATTGCCGTGATGGCCGGGGGAGTGGACCGCTTCTACCCGTCAGGAAACGATGACCTCCTGCGCGCCGTGGCCAATCAGGGAGCGGTTCTGGCGGAGGTGCCGCCAGGATCGGCGCCCACGCGGTACCGCTTCCTCCAACGGAACCGCCTCATCGCGGCCCTCTCGTCGGTCACCGTTGTCGTGGAGGCCCGGTGGCGCTCGGGGGCCTTGAATACGGCGCACCACGCAGAAACCCTGGGCCGTGCCGTCGGTGCCGTTCCGGGTTCAGTCCACAGTGCCAACTCCGCGGGCTGCCACCGGCTTCTCCGCGACGGGGGAGCAGTCTGCGTGACTGACGCCTCGGAAGTTGCCGAGCTCGCCTCGCCCAGCGGAACGTCCCTGCCCGATCACAGGACGGGAGAGGCGGCGGTGCAGGATGGGCTGACGCTTGAGGACCTGATCCTGCTGGATGCCCTGCCGCTTCGCTCCACCACGTCGGTGGAAAAGCTGTCGGCCGTAGCGGGGCTGGGGCTGGAGTCGGTGCGGGCGGGCCTGGGCAGGCTGGGGCTGCTGGGCCTGGCGGCGTCGGAACGGGGTGGGTGGAAACGCGGCAAGGCATGACCGTGTCGCCCATGGCTGGAGGCGCCTCAACTGGGAAAGTAGAGGAGTGGAAGATGGAGAACTGCCCGCGGAACTCGGCAAGGCGCTGGACGCATTCGCCGGCTACCTGTCGGGGGAACGCGCGGTGTCCGCGCACACCAGGCGCGCCTACCTGGGCGACCTGCGCAGCCTCCTGGCCCATGCAGCATCGGACGGCGTCGCAGGGCTGAAAGACCTTGAGCTCGGCCACTTCCGCCGCTGGCTCGGCAGCCAAAGTACCGCCGGCGCCTCGCGGGCCACGTTGGCACGCCGGTCCGCCACGGCACGGGCATTCACCGCCTGGGCGCTCCGGGAGGACCTCATGGACGTGGACCCTGCCCTGCGCCTGAAGGCGCCCAAGCGGGAGGGATCCCTGCCCGCCGTCCTGCAGGCATCCCAGCTGACGCGCCTGCTGGACGGACTGGACGCCTCGGCTGCTGCGGGCGAGCCACTGGCCGTGCGGAACCGGGCCATCGTGGAGCTCCTCTACGCCACGGGCGTCCGGGTGGGTGAACTCGCCGGGCTCGACATCGACGACCTGGACCCGGACCGCCGCACGCTGCGGGTCATCGGCAAGGGCAACAAGGAACGCACGGTCCCGTTCGGCGTTCCTGCCGCGGTAGCCATTGACGACTGGCTCCGGCGTGGCCGTCCGGCGCTGGCGAAAGACTCCAGCGGGCCAGCCCTTTTCCTGGGCGCACGGGGCAAGCGGGTGGACCAGCGCCAGGTCCGTGCCCTCGTCAACGCCCTGTTCGAGGCACTGGGCGATACGTCCGCCTCCGGCCCGCACGCCCTGCGGCATTCGGCGGCCACGCACCTGCTCGACGGCGGAGCCGACCTTCGGGCCGTGCAGGAGATCCTGGGCCACAGCAGCCTGGCCACCACCCAGATCTACACCCACGTCTCGGTCGACCGGCTGCGCAGGAGTTACCAGCAGGCCCATCCAAGGGCCTGATGGTGTGGCTAATCGCACTGGCGTAATTCCATGGGGTACGGCACAATAAGAGTCACGTCCGGCAACTTTCAAGTGCCGCTTGAAGCTCCCCGGAGCTTTCGGCGGCAGTGCAAGTCCGGACACAGCTACATTTGATACATCTGAATAAAGGCAGGGAACCACCGCCGCAGTGCAGGGCACGGCAGTTCCATCCAGGCAGAGGTCGTTGGGGAAGACGTACCTAGAGCTATGGAGGATGGAATGTCTGTTGCAATGACCCGCGGTGTGCTGTTCGTTCACTCGGCCCCTACAGCGCTGTGCCCCCACGTTGAGTGGGCGGTTGGTGCCGTGGTGGACAAGCGGACGGACCTTGAGTGGACCCCGCAGCCTGCGGCGCCCGGAATGTTCCGGGCGGAGTTGTCCTGGACCGGAGCCCCCGGCACGGGATCAAAACTGGCGTCCTGCCTTCGCGGTTGGGCGCACCTCCGTTATGAGGTAACGGAGGAGCCCAGCCACGGCGTCGACGGCGGCCGCTGGTCGCACACCCCTGAGCTGGGTATCTTCCATGCCGTTACTGACGTTCATGGCAACATCATGGTCTCCGAGGACCGGATCCGGTATGCCTATGAGTCGGGTGCAGGCGACCCCGCTGCCGTGTACCACGAACTTTCCCTCGCGTTGGGCGAAGCCTGGGACGAGGAACTTGAACCGTTCCGCCACGCTGCCGAGGGCGCCCCGGTGCGCTGGCTGCACCAGGTGGGCTGACCGCCGTCGTCCGTTCCACCCCTGGCCGGCCGCCGATGTTCTCCGGCGCCGCAGTCCACTGAACCCCTCCATAGCACAAAGGAGGCCCCGCCAAGCCGGCGGGGCCTCCTTTGGTGTCCGGGCGTCTTCCCTGGTGGGGCTAGATGCTGCGGATGGCCACCACGGCGTTGTGGCCGCCGAAGCCGAAGGAGTTGCTCAGTGCCACGATGTTCCCTGCGGGAAGGTCGCGGGCGGAGGTGACCACGTCGAGCGGGATCTCCGGGTCCTGGTTTTCGAGGTTGATGGTGACCGGTGCCTTGCGCTCGTGGACGGCAAGCACGGTCAGGACCGCCTCAACCGCGCCCGAGGCGCCCAGGAGGTGGCCCATCTGGGACTTGGTGGCGGAGACAGCCACGTTATCCACGTGGGTACCCAGTGCCGCGCGCAGGGCTGTGTACTCCGGCTTGTCGCCCACGGGGGTGGACGTGGCGTGGGCGTTGACGTGCACCACGTCCTCTGCCTGGATGCGGCCATCGAACATGGCAGCCTTGAGCGCGCGGGTGGCGCCAAGCCCTTCGGGGTCCGGGGCGGTGATGTGGTAGGCGTCCGCGGTTACGGACGTTCCGGCCAGTTCGGCGTAGATCCGTGCTCCACGGGCCAGGGCGTGCTCCTCGGCCTCCAGGACCAGGGCGCCGGCGCCTTCGCCCATGACGAAGCCGTCGCGGCCGGTGTCGTACGGGCGGGAGGCGCCCTGGGGATCGTCGTTGCGGCGGGACAGGGCCTGCATGGAGGCAAACGCTGCCAGCGGCATGGGGTGGATGGCGGCTTCCGCACCGCCGCACATGACCACGTCAGCCTTGCCGGAGCGGATGAGCTCCAGGCCAAGGTGCATGGCTTCGGTGCCGGAGGCGCAGGCTGACACGGGGGTGTGGGCACCGGCCCGGGCACCCAGGTCCAGGCTGACGGCGGCAGCAACGCCGTTGGGCATCAGCATGGGAACGGTCATGGGCAGGACGCGGCGCGGACCCTTTTCCTTCAGCGTGTCCCAGGCATCCAGCAGCGTCCAGACCCCGCCAATGCCGGTGGCGAAGGCAACGGCCAGGCGGTCCTGGTCGAACTCGGTGATGCCGGAGTCAGCCCAGGCCTCGCGGGCAGCGATGACGCCGAACTGGGTGGAGGGGTCCATCCGCTTGGCTTCAACGCGGGACAGCACGTCCAGGGCAGGGGTGCTGCACCGGGCGGCGAAGTGGACGGGGAGTTCGTACTTGGCGACCCAGTCGTCCTCCAGGGTGCGGGCACCGGAGACCCCCTTAAGGGCGTTGTTCCACATGGTGGGTACATCGCCGCCGATGGGCGTGGTGGCACCCAGACCGGTAATGACTACTTTGCGTGTCATGGGATCACTCTTTCGTCGGTGGGGAATCCGCCTGCGCCTGTCGCAGGGTCCCGCACATGTTGATGATCGGCCAGTCCCGGTCCGGGTACTGTGCCGGATAAATGCGGCGGGCTGCCAGTCCGGTCAGTCCGGACCGGCAGCCCTGCCAAGCCGTGAGACGGCAGAGACCTGTGACTAGGCCTGTGCTCCGGCGATGAAGCTGACGGCGTCGCCAACGGTCTTGAGGTTCTTGACCTCTTCGTCCGGGATGCGCACGCCGAACTTTTCCTCGGCGTTGACCACGATGGTCATCATGGAGATGGAGTCGATGTCCAGGTCCTCAGTGAAGGACTTGTCCAGCTCGACAGCCTCGGGGGCCAGGCCGGTCTCTTCGTTGACGATTTCAGCCAAGCCGGCCAGGATCTCTTCGTTGCTAGCCATTGGTGGCTCCTTTTCTTGTATTGCCGGCAGGGGCTGCCGGAAACGGTCCGGGCCGCGGTTGCGGCCCTTGGTCGTATCTAGGGAAGGACAATTACCTGTGCGCCGAAGACCAGCCCGGCGCCGAACCCGATCTGCAGGGCCAGCCCGCCGCTCAGTTCCGGGTTCTCCTGCAGGAGACGGTGCGTTGCCAGCGGGATGGATGCAGCGGAGGTGTTGCCGGCGTCGGCAATGTCCCGTGCCACTGTAACCGTCTCGGGCAGCTTCAGCTTCTTAACCATTTCATCGATGATGCGCATGTTGGCCTGGTGCGGGATGAAGGCAACCAGGTCCTCAGCCTCGATGCCGGCGGCGTCGAGTGCCTGCTGGGCCACCTTGGCCATTTCCCACACGGCCCAGCGGAACACCGTCTGGCCGTCCTGCCGCAGCGTGGGATACAGCTCCTGGGCTTCTTCCAGGAGTGCGAGGTCGCCGGTGGAGTCGGACTGGCGTGCCGCCAGGCCCAGGTCGCGGACGTCAAGGAGGGACCGGGTCATGCCGATGGCGTCCCACTTGCTGCCGTCCGAGCCCCACACGGAGGGAGCGATACCGGGGGTGTCGGAAGGACCGATGACCACGGCGCCGGCACCGTCGCCGAGCAGGAAGGAGATGGTTCGTTCCCGGTTGTCGATGACGTCGGAGAGCTTTTCGGCGCCAACCACCAGGACGTACTTTGCGGTGCCGGAGCGGACCAGTGCGTCGGCCTGCGCGATTCCGTAGCAGTAACCGGCGCAGGCGGCGGAGATGTCAAAGGCAGGGGCGGGGGTGGCGCCGATGCGGTCCGCCAGGCTCGCGGCCGCGGAGGGAGTGGCGTACGGGTGGGTGACGGTGGAGACAATGACGGCGCCGAGCTGCGAGCCGTCGATCCCCGCTTTCTCCATGGCTTCCCGGGCGGCGCCTTCAGCCATGTCAATGACGCTGACGTCGGCAGGAGCCCGGTGGCGGGTCACAATGCCGGTCCGCTGGCGGATCCATTCGTCCGAGGAGTCAATCCACTGGCAGACGTCCTCATTGGTGACGATGACGTCGGGCCGGTAGGCCCCGAGGCCAAGGATGCGGGTGTTCTCCTGAATGGGAGCCTGCTTCAGCGTGGGAACGCTCATGCGTCGCCCTCCAGTTCTGCAAAGAGCGCCAGTGCGGCGGACAGGTCATCAGGTGTCTTGACTGCGACGGTTTTGACACCGGGCATGCCGCGCTTGGCGAGGCCGGCCAGCGTGCCGGCCGGAGCAAGCTCGATCAAGCCCGTCACGCCCCGGCTGGCCATGGTCTCCATGCACAGGTCCCAGCGGACCGGGCGGGACACCTGGGCGATGAGGCTTTCGACGGCGGCACCACCGTCGGTGACTTCGCCGCCGTCGTAATTCGACAGCAAAGGCACCTTCGGTGCCAGCGGGTTCAGCTCCGGTTCAAGCGCCTTCAGCGCGTCCACCGCGGGAGCCATGTGGCTGGTGTGGAACGCGCCTGCCACCTTCAGCGGGATGACGCGTGCCTTGGCCGGCGGGTTGTCCGCCAGGGCCTTCAGCTGCTCGAAGGTCCCGGCCGCCACGGTCTGTCCTGCACCGTTGACATTGGCAGGGGCCGCACCGGAAGCCTCGATGGCCGCCAGCACTTCGGCAGGGTCGCCGCCAACAACCGCGCTCATGCCCGTGGGGGTGACCGCAGCCGCAGCGGCCATGCTGTTGGCACGTTCGCGGACAAAGGTCATTGCTTCCTGCTCCGTCAGTACGCCGGCGAGGGCGGCTGCCGTGATTTCACCGACGGAATGGCCGGCCAGGATCACGGGGAGGGAATTGAGTTCGACGTCGAAGAGGGAGGCCGCGGTCACCAGGCCGGCGGCAACGATCAGGGGCTGCGCCACGGCAGTGTCCTTGATGGTTTCCTCGTCGGAGGTGGTTCCGTGGGCGATCAGGTCGATGCCTGCGATGTCGCTCAAGGCGGCCAGCTGGCCTGCCACCGAAGGAAGTTCCAGCCAGGGGGCCAGAAAACCCGGGGTCTGTGAGCCCTGTCCAGGGCAGACTATTGCAAGCACGTAACCAGCTTTCCAAATTACTGTGTGATCCAGCGGTGTTTCACCGCACCAAGCTCACGGGGTCAGGTTGTAGGAAGTCTACAATGCCTCAGGGCTGGTTCCGGGACACCTGGCGCTCCGTGGCGGCCTTCGGCGGAGCCGACAGGCGGCCCACCACCAGCGCGGCCTGCAGCACGAAGGCCTCCCTGGGCAGCAGCGGATCCCAGCCCGTGACGTCGCAGACGCGCTTCAGGCGGTAGCGCACCGTATTCGCGTGGACGAAGAGTTCGCGTGCCGTGGCCTCCAGGGAATGGCCCAGCTCCAGGTAGGTTCCCAGGGTTTCCACGAGCCCGTTGGAAGCCGCCAGGAGCGGCCGGTAAATGTTCTTGACCAACGAGCGGCGGGCTGCGTCGTCACCGGAGATGACCCGTTCCGGCAGCAGGTCGTCGGCGGCCACGGGGCGCGGCGCGGAGGGCCAGGCGCGTGCGGCCGTCAATCCTGCAAAGGCCGACTGGGCAGAGCCGCTGGCCTCCACCAGCGAGCTGGCCTCCGGGCCGTAGACCACAGGTCCGGGGGCGAACATGTCACTGAGCTTCACGTAGGCGGTTTCGCGGTCCTGCACGCCGCCCAGGATGAGGATGAGGCGGTCGCCCTGGATCCCCACGAGCGCGTCCTCGGCATACCGGCCGGCGATCCGCCGCAGTTCACTGACGTAGCTGGCACTGGGCTCGGACGGCGAATTCCCCACCATCACGGTGAAGCGCTCCTGGGCCTTCCAGCCAAGCGCTGCGATGCGGGAGCGCAGGGCATCGGTGTTTTCACCGCGCAGGATCGCATCCACGATCAGGGCTTCCAGGCGGGTGTCCCAGGAACCGCGGGACTCCGCGGCCCGCGCGTAGACGTCGGCGGCGGCGAAAGCCACCTCCCTGGAATAGCGCAGGACCGCTTCACGCAGGGAGGGCTGGTCGGCTTCCGGCGCAATGACCGGAACCTGGTCCTCCACCACTTCCACCACGATCCTGATCAGCTGCAACGCCTTCTGCAGGCTGATCGAGCGGGTCAATTCCGTGGGCGCTGTGCCAAAGACGTCCGTAAGGATCCATGACGGGGAACTGGGCCGCTCGTACCACGTGACGAATGCCGCGATGCCGTTCTGCGCCACCATGCCCAGCGCCGACCGCTCATCCGCACTCAGCCGGCTGTACCACGGCAGGGACTGCTCGAGTTTGCGCATGGTGCTGGTGGACAGCTGCCCCACATTGGCGCGAAGCTGCTTGAGGGTCTCGGACTTCTCCGGAGTGACCTTCGGCGGGGCCGGTTTCCGCTTCTGGGACGGGGTGGCTGGTGCTGGCATTCTTTGAGCATACGGCCACCGCCGCGCAAGCTCCATTTGTGCGAAGGCTACAATCCGGCTTGTCGCGGCTCACAGCGTCCCGGCCCCGTTCCGGCAACGAACGACGGCGGCCCCCTCCTTGTGGAGGGGACCGCCGTCGTTCAGTGCTGGCGTCCGCAGCTGCCGGGGTGGCTAAGCCTCGCCGCCCGCGTTGCCGGTGGTGCCGGCGTTGACGTTGAGCAGCTTGTACTTCTCAATCGCCTTCACCGGGGCGTCCACGTCCACTTCGCCGCGGCGCGCCAGCATTTCAAGGGCGCGCACCACGATGGAGTGGGTGTCGTTCTTGAAGTAGCGGCGGGCTGCTGCGCGGGTGTCGGAGAAGCCGAAG